>JBGAGY010000027.1:0-20086 GCA_044226485.1 Anaerolineales bacterium | reverse complement strand
CTGATCGATAGGCGATCAGCCCTCAACCCCCGGCCTAAGTCTTTCGAATCAACGAACCGACGACTCGCTAATGAGCCTCGGCACAATGCTCTCCCAGCCCACCGCCATGATGTGCAGGCCATGAACGCCAGGCAGCCGCTTGAGTTTGTCGATCAGCTCCAGCGTGATCTGAACGCCTTCTTCCTTGGGATCGGTGGCGTGCTCCATGCGGTCGAGCAGGGTCTGCGGCACCTTGACACCGGGCACCTGCGCGATCATCTGCGCCGCCTTGAACGAGCGCATGGGCATCAGGCCAGCCAGGACATGCACGCGCGGCAGGGCGCCTACTTTGTCGAGGTTCTCGAGCCACTGGCCGAAGACCTCCACGTCGTAGATGAGGTTGGTCTGGAAGAACTGCGCGCCAGCGTTGACCTTCTTCTCTTCGCGCAGCGACTGGAAGTGCGGGTTCGACGAGAACGGCGAGCCTGCCGCGCCCAGGAAGAGCGGCGGCGCCGCCTTGAGGTCGCGACCGTCGAGGAAGTGGCCCTCGTCGCGCATCCGGCGCAGGATCCAGAGCATCTGGATCGAGTCGATGTCCCAGATGTCCATCCGGCCGTGCGGCGAGGGACCAAGGCGCGGGTGATCGCCGGTGAGACAGAGGACGTTGCGGATGCCCAAAGCCACAGCGCCAAGCACCGTGCTCTGCAGACCCATGCGGGTCCGCTCGCGAGCCGCGATTTGCATCACGGGCTCGACGCCGTTCTGAGCCGCCACGGCCGAGCAGACCAGCGACGACATGCGCGGCGTGGCCGACGGGTTGTCGGTGAAGTTGACGGCGTCGATGTACGGGCGCAGCAGGTCGAGCTTCTTGACGATCTCGTCAGTCGCGCCGGCCAGCGGCGGCGAAACCTCGGCCGTGATCGCGAACTCGCCGGCCGTGAGTTTGGCCTCGAGCTTCGATACAGGCTCGTGCGCGGGCGCCGGGTGCGGTTTGTCGTCGCCGCCCCACCATTCGGGCTGGCGCACGTCGTAGAAGAATTTCTCCCAGGCCGCGTCACGCTCAGCCTTCGGCAGGCGCGCAGCCTTGAGCATGCCGCCCACCCCGCCGACCTCGACCCAGTGCCGGTACACGTCCATCCACGAGTCGGTGCCGACCTTCTCCCAGTCGAGCGGCGGCAGCACCTCGCGCAGCCGCTCCGTGCGGCCCATCGCCTCGGCGCGCTCGTAGATCTTGTACCAGATGCACGGCCGCTTTGGGTCGACGTAGCAGTGCTCGGGCGTCGACCCGCCACACGGTCCATTGCGCAGGCCTTTGGGGCATTCCATCGGGCAAATGAAGGCCGTTTCCTGCAGCAGGCAGTTGCCGCACATCCGACAGCCGAAGAGCGGGCCCTTGACCGAGCGCTCGACGAACTCCACGAATCTGTCGAAAAGCGGTTCGTCGTGGAAGGGGTAATAGGCGGGCTGCCAACGTCGACCAGGAGTGAAACCGGGCATGAGGCATCCTTCCCGGAGCGAGGTCGGCGACCTCGCTGCTCTCTGAGTTTGGGCGCAGATCGCGCCAGGAGGGCATGGGATGTGCCTTGTAGGATACGGGGACGGCTCGCCGCGTCGCCAGTGGGCCCGGTCACGCCTGGGTGGTGACGAACTTCCCTAGAGAAGCTGCCAAAGGGACGGCGGACGGCAGACCCCAGACGGCGGGGGTTGGCGCCCGGCCAGAAGCGTCTCCGTCCATCGTCAGTGAACTTTCGTCATTCGTCATTGATCGATCTGCGGTCCGCCGTCCGCGGCCCGCGGTCACTCACTCAGGAGGCCTCCATGAAGATCACTCGGGTACGTGCGATTCTGACTGCCCCAGACGGCATCGCCCTGGTGGTGGTCAAGGTCGAAACCGACCAGGATGGCCTGTACGGCCTGGGTTGCGCGACGTTCACGCAGCGCGCCACCGTGGTCGCCAAGGCCGTCGAGGACTATCTCGACCCCCTGCTCCGCGGTAGAGATCCGGCCAACATCGAGGACCTGTGGCACCTGATGTACGTCAACTCGTACTGGCGCAACAGCGGCGTCCTCAACAACGCCATCAGCGGCGTGGACATGGCCCTGTGGGACATCAAGGGCAAGGTCGCGAACATGCCGGTCTACGACCTGCTCGGCGGCAAGTGTCGCGACGCCGCCATGGTCTACCGACACGCCGATGGCCGCGACCCGAAGGAAGTGCTGGATAACGTCCTCAAGTATCAGGCTGAGGGCGCGCTGGCCGTGCGCTGCCAGATGGGCGGCTATGGCGGACGGGTCAAGGACATCAACAAGCGAAACGCCAGGCCGAGCCGCAAAGCGCCGCAGGCCACGCATCGCAAGAAGGCGGTCGAGAAACCCGCCAGCGCCTTCCCCGGCGCGTACTATGACCCGGACGCATACGCCCGCTCGATCCCGCCGCTGTTTGAGTACGTGCGCAGCAAGATCGGCGACTCGCTCTTCCTGCTACACGACATCCACGAGCGCCTCGCGCCGATCGACGCGATCCGCATGGCCAAGGCGCTCGAGCCGTATCGCCTGTTCTTCCTCGAGGACCCGCTCGCTCCCGATCAGATCGAATGGTTCAGGCGGCTGCGCGACCAGAGCGCGACCCCGATCGCCATGGGCGAGTTGCACAACAATCCGCTCGAGTGGCGGCCGCTGATCGCCGAGCAGTTAATCGACTTCATCCGCACGCACATCTCGCAGATTGGCGGTCTGACGCCGGCGCGCAAGCAGGCGGCCCTGGCCGAGTCGTTCGGCGTGCGCACGGCCTGGCACGGCCCGGGCGACGTCTCGCCGGTCGGGCACGCCGCCAACCTGCACCTCGACCTGGCCTGCCACAACTTCGGCATCCAGGAGGTCATCTTCTTCGGTGAACCGTTGAAGGAGGTTTTCCCGGGCACGCCCGAGCTGCGCGATGGCCATCTCTGGCCCAATGACAAGCCCGGCTTCGGCATCGACCTCGACGAGCAGAAGGCCGCGAAGTACCCGATCACGGTCAACGTGATCGACTGGACTCAGAGCCGCTGGCCCGACGGCACGCTCTGGACGCCGTAGAAAACGAGGGGCGAAGAGCGAAGGGCGAGGAACGAGAAGCGAACGAACGAGAAGCGAACGCTACAGCGCGGCAGCGTTCGCTTCTCGTCCCTCGCCCTTCGCTCCTCGAGTCATGGCGGGCGCAGGAAACGGCCGACACACCGGCCTTACTTCCTGCGCCCCAATCTAGGGCCCGGAGTGCCGGAAGACCATGAGGTCGCCGCCGTTGCCTTCGACGACCAGCAGGTCGGCTGAGACGTAGGTGTAGCGCGGCAACAGGCCGTCACTGTAAGCGCCGGCGGCCTTCGACGTGGTCGGTGGATCCCACGTGTTCCAGTAGGTCCAAAAGCCAGGCGAAGACCAGTAGCGGGTCTCGCCATAGAGCGTCATGCCGCAGTTGGTGGCATGGGTCGTGGCGTTGAAGCCTGTGCAGGCCTGCATGCGGCGGATGACCGGCGGCAGCGCGGTCGAGGTGATCGGGTTGTCGAAGCTGCCGCCACGGCTGCTGCTCCGATCCTGGATCATGATGCCTTCGCTCGCGCCCCAATGAGCATGGAAGATGGCGTTGCCGGCCATCGTCAACGGGTTCTGCTCATCCGTGACCGTGATGTACGACTTGTTATCACCGCCCATCCGCACGAAGCGCAAGTCGCCGGCCTGATAGCCGTTGATGGTCGAGTTGTTGAGCACCATTTCGCCCAGGTGCGAATCCCAGCGCGCGTCCGATGTGTTGCCCTGATTGTTGCGGAACTGAATGTAAGCCACCTCGGAGCCGTCGGCCCAGGTCTTGACGACCGGCGGCGGACCCGTGACCAGGTACGAGCACGACGACTCGTTGGTGCAGCCGTTCCCGGTGACCATGTCCTCGGTCCCGCCATAGCCGACAGCCGGGATGAATTTCTTGGAGCCGTCATCGAGGTTCAGGGCGAAGAGGCTCTGCTTATCGGGGTTGGAGCTCAAGAATGAGCGCGCCGCCGAGTTCGACGTGACCGTGGGGAAACCCCACAGGCCGACATTATGGTCGAGGCGCATGCGGATGAACACGACGCCGTTCTTCTCGGCCACAACCGGCCAGTAGTACAGGAACTGGTTCGGAAAGCCGGCTGTGTTCGGGCTGGGCTTGACCCGCCATTTGCGTGACCCGTCGCTGTTGTTGACAGCGTGCACGTAAAGGTCATTGCTGCCGAAGAGGACGATGTCGCGCGACGCCGAATAGGATATCCCTGTGCCTTCGGTCGTCGACGAGCCCGCACTATAGACCCAGACGCGGCTCATCGAAGTGGCGTTCACCTTATGCAACTGACCGTTTTCGGCCAGCGCGAAGATCGAGTCGTTGACGATCAGGATGCCGCGGTTGAGCGGACTGCCGGCGTCGTAGTACGTCGCGTCGCCACTCGTGAGGTTGATTCGATACAGGCGCCCCTCGGCGCTTCCGGCATAGACATAGCCGTTCGAGAAAGCCGGCGTCGAGTTGAAGGTGGCATCTGTGAACTGCCAGCGGACCGCGCCAGTGCGGACGTTGAGGGCGTAGAGCCCGCGTTGCCCGGCGGGCACAAAAAGCGCGCCGCCACCGGTAACCGTGTGAGCCTCGCGAGCGGCGTTGTAACAGTGGCCCTTCGTCGGATCGTTGTTCGGGCAGGACGAACCACCCTGCGAGTCGGAGGCGTTGAACGTGTATAACAACGTCCACGGCGTCGCCGGAGTGACCGGGCTATAGCCCGTGCGCTGAGCGTCGTGGGCTTCCTGAGTCCATTCCTCTGTGCCGAGCGGAACAAGGGGTGGCTGCGTGATGGGCGCGTACGAACGCGACAACGTCGGCAGGAACAGCCCGTGTGTGGACTGCGCGATTGTCTCAGCATGGAAGAAGCCGATGCCGATCGCGGCGATCAGGCCTCCTCGTATCAGCCAGTAGGGTTGCTTCATCAGGTCCATACCTCGCGCCCAAGAGGGTACCGTCTTGAGACGCCCATGTCATCTTCTAACAATTGATATCCAGAATCCAACCATCAGCCCATTGAGTTTGTCTCCCTACAAATATGGAGATCCGAGCCGCTGTTCTGCCCAATCCCGCCGAAATTCCGACATAATCTGTCGGATCACGAGCGAGGAAGCGAAGCGCGGCTGATGCTCTCGGCCTGAGACTGGGAGGCGGTTTCGAACGTCTGGATCGTTCCGCGCCGGAGGAGCCACTTTTCGAACGCGGCGACAACGGCCGGATCAAAGTGCGATCCGGACTGATCGCGCACGTAGGCGAGCGCGCGTTCGGGCGGCCAAGCTTCACGGTACGGACGGCTCGACGTCAACGCATCCCAGACGTCGGCGATGGCGAAGATGCGCGCATGCAGCGGGATCTGTTCGCCGGCCAGCCCGCGCGGATAGCCGGACCCGTCCCACTTCTCATGGTGCGCGTAGGGGATGTCGAGCGCCGGTTTCAGATGCGCGATCGGCAGGAGCAGGTCATAGGCGTACTTCGGGTGCTGACGCATGATGACCCATTCACCGGCGTCGAGTGGGCCAGGCTTGAGCAAGATGCTGTCGGGGATGCCCATCTTGCCGATGTCGTGGAGCAGCGCGCCGCGCCGCATGTACGTCAGGTCAGGCTCGCCGATGCCCATGTCGCGCGCGAGGTCGATCGCCAGGTCGGCGACACGCGACGTGTGCTGTTCGGTGCTGCGATCGCGCAGGTCTAGCGCGCGGGCCCAGCCCTGCAGGGTTGCATCGTAGCTATGCTCGAGCGTTTCTTGGGCCTGCACGATCCGGTGGAAGTCGCGCCGAACGAGCACATATAGGATGGCCCCGGTCGCCAGAATATAAGCCCAGCCCTTGGTCGTCTGCAGCCACGTGATGCTGGCGGGGTCCGAGACGACGAGCGCAACAAGGCGATCGGAGAGCGAAATCCACAATCCGCCCGCGATCAAGTAAATGAGGGTAATGCGAAACGGCGGTGACAGCTTCACGATCAACGCTCACTGTCTGACGGTCGGCCCGGCCGGATCCAATGGAAACGAACAGCCGGTCTTGCACCGGCTGTCGTCGTCCTCTGCGATGGCCGAATTGTAGGAGATATTCTGACGCGATGCAATGAAGTCCCCATGACTTCGAGTCTGCCGACTACAATCGGGGCATGGCTTCAGGCAGAGCTCGCGTCGATGTCATCGCGCCGCGCGCCGCCGCCGCGCTGCGCCAATCTGACCGCGCGCATGTGCTCGGACGCTTCTCGGGCGGCCTGTATCTCGACTGTGCGGGCGACATCGTGGCCTTGACCGACGCCGTCATCCCGCTCACGCCGCTCAGCGCACAGCTGGCGTCGGATTCCGCCCTGCCCGATCTCCAACCCGGAAACACGCTCTTCACGGGCACGCTGGATCTCGGCGCTGCGCGGCCCTGGTCTCCTCGCCCCGATTGGTCGGGGTTCGATGCCGAAGCCTTCGTCCTCGCCGCCGAGGACGCGTTTCGCGCGGCCGAGGGGCTCCTTCGCCGTGAGGCACCCGAGGTGCTGGCGGCGGCCACCGGCCCGTTGCCCGAGGCGCTGCTCGGCCTCGGCCCGGGCCTCACACCCGCCGGAGACGACGTCCTGGTCGGCCGTCTGCTGGCCCGGCACGCCGGAGTGGTGGCCGACCCGTGGCCTACTTTGGCCGTCGATCGCCTTCTGGCCAGCGCGAAAAACCGCACGAATCGGCTTTCGCTGGCGTTTTTGCGGGCCGCGGCGGTCGGCGAGTGCGGGCAAGCCTGGCACGCCCTGGGACCGGGGTCCGGCTCGCGCGCCGAGGCGATTCGCGTTATCCTAGGGACTGGTCAAACGTCTGGCGCCGCCGCACTCTGGGGCTTCCTGACGTCTGGCGAGGCTGCGACGAACGATGCATCAAAACGACACGATCCTGGTCTTCCAAATCGATGATGCGCCCCTGGCCCTTGGCAGCCGGCACGAAATGCTCGACGGCGCCTGGGAGCTCGTTCTGGAGTGCGTCGAGCGCGACCCCGACACCAGCACCGCCCGGATGCGCATCGTCGAACGTCGCGTCCGTCCTGAACTGATGGCCGGTCCCGAAATCTGGCACGCGTATCGCCAACCGAGTCAGAACTGAACAACAAGAAGCGAAAAGCGAAGGGCGCGGAGCGATATCGATCGCTCCACGCCCTTCGCTTTTTCGCAACCATCGCATCCTTGCAGCCGTAGTGTTCACTGTCGGCGCTCCACGCCGAACTCAAACTATGAACACTTCGACATCCACTCCTTCACAAAACGTAGTTCGTTATGGCACCGGTATAGGCGCCGGCCTGGCGCTCGGCATCGCGCTCGGTGCCGCGTTGCATAACATTGCATTGGGAGTGACGCTGGGCCTCTCGCTGGGCCTGGGGTTCAGTGCCGCCATCCGCAGGCGCCGAACTCGGGCCAGAGAGATGAGCGATGTCTCAAGCAAGTGATCACCGAGCGGTGTGACACGCCATAGTGACGATCGACGCGGGCGGCCGGTTGGCCGCCCTGGTCTTTCCTCCGACATCGTCAGAACCGACTCCAAACTCCCGTTACAATCTGTCTAGCTGCGACCACTCGAACGGGAATGACGCACGGCTAGCTTTCCACAGGTGCGTCGGGTCTCGACCGGCTGAGCCGATCCGGACTGACTTCCACATACACACATAAGCGCCACCGATGGCCACGCCATCGCGTGGGGAGCGCGCACAGGCGAAGGGGGGCGAATGATTCATCCGATCCGCTGGTCGACCCGTCTTGAATTGCTTCCCACAGAATCTGTCAGCGCCCTTCAGGAAGCCAGCCTGCGCATCCTAGAGCACACCGGCATCGTGATGCCGCTGAGCGCGGCCCGCCAGCGTCAGGCGCAAGACCTCGGGCTCCGAATCGACACGGCCTTGCAGCGCGTCTACTTCGCGCCCGAGATCGTCGAAGCCGCACTGGCAAAGGCGCCGCGGCGTTACGCCCTGTGCGCACGCGACCCCGAGAACGACCTCGACCTCGACGGGCAGCATGGCTACATGTGTCTCGACGGCTGCGGCACCGCCGTCCTCGACCCTGCCTCGGGCCAGGCGCGGCCGTCGACCAAAGCGGACCTGGCCACTGCTGTGCGTCTGGCCGACGCCCTGCCCCAGATCTCGTTCCTATGGCCGGCGGTCAGCGCGCAGGACTGTCCGCCGGCAGTGCAGCCGCTGCATGAGCTCGAGGCGCTCTTCCTCAACTCATCGAAGCACATTCAGGCGATGACCGCCGTGAACGCGCTCAACGCGAGCGGCACCGTCGATATGGCCGCCGAAGTCGCCGGCGGGCGCGAGGCGTTGCGCGCCCGGCCGCTCGTCTCGACCTTCCTGAGCAGCGTCAGCCCGCTCTCGTTTCACTCAGATGCGCTTGAGGCCGCCTTCGTCTTCGGCGAGGCCGGGCTCCCGACCGGCTTCATCTGCATGCCGATCGGCGGCGCCACCGCGCCGATCACGCCGGCGGGCAGCGCGGCGCTGGCCAACGCCGAAGTGCTGGCCGGCATCGTCCTCTTCCAGTTGTTCTTCCCTGGCACCCCGACGTTCTACGGCTCGTACGCGACGATGATGGATCTGCGCACCGGGGGCATCACCTCAGGCGGGCCCGAGGACTTCTGGCTGCAAGCCGCGGCCTGCCAGCTGGCGCATGCCTACGGACTGCCGGCCAACATCGGCACGTTCGCCACGGGCGCCAAGGCCAGCAACTGGCACGCCGCCGTCGAGAACGGCATCTCGGGCGCTGTCAGCCAGTTCACGGGCGTGGACATGATGTGCGGCGCGGGGCTGCTCAATGGCGCGCGCGTCTTCTCGCCCGAACAACTCCTGATGGACTGCGAGATCTACGACCTGCTGCGTGCCGTCAGCCAGGGCTACGCCGTCGACGCCGAGACGCTGGCCCTCGACGAGATCGTCGAGATCGGGCCGCAGAACAACTACCTGACCACCCCTCACACGCTGTCGCACATGCGCGACCTGTGGCAGCCGACCATCATCGAACGCATGTCGTGGGAAGACTGGGTCGATCGCGACCGCCCGACGCCGGCCGACCGCGCGCGTCAGCTCGCGCGCAGATTCCAGAGCCCGGTCGCAGCACAGACACCGGCACGGCGGCGCGATCCACGCAACGACACGCTCAAGCGCCTCGACGGCTACATGCCACAGCCGCTGGCCTGCGCCAATCAACTGCGCCACATCGTCAACGAATACGAGCGCCAGGCTGAACGCTGACAGCCGACCGCTGAAGGAGCCTTCATGAGCTACGTGTACGCCGTCCTTGGCGGTGGTCGACAGGGCACCGCCGCCGCTTACGACATGGCGCGCCACGGCGATGCGGCCCGGGTCCACATCGCCGACGCGAGCCTCGAAGCCGCCCAGCGCGCCGCCTCGCGCGTCAACGACCTGGTCGGGCGATCGGTGGCTGAGGCCCACGCCCTGGACGTCACGGATGCTGAGCGACTGACCGCGTTCCTGAGCGCCGTCGACTCGTTTCTCTCGGCGGTGCCGTACTGGCTCAACCCTGCGATCACGCGCGCCGCGATCGAGGCCAAAGCCTGCATGACCGATCTGGGCGGCAAGACCGACCTCGTGCGCGAGCAACTCAAGCTCAGCCCGTTGGCCGAGGCTGCCGGCATCACCATCATCCCGGACTGCGGCCAGGTGCCCGGCATGGGCACGTGTCTGAGCGTGTACGCGATGTCGCTGCTCGATGAGGCCGATGAAGTGTTGATGTGGGATGGCGGCAACCCGCTGCACCCGAAGCCCCCGTTCAACTACACCCTGACCTTCAACATCGCCGGGCTGACCAACGAGTACTACGGCGTGGCCCACTTCATCCGCGACGGCAAGGTCGTCGACGTGCCGACCTTCCTCGACGAGGACTACGAGACCGTCGACTTCCCAGAGCCGATCGGGCGCATGGAGGCTTTCGTCGCCGGCGGCGGCACCTCGACCATGCCCTGGACGTTCGAGGGCAAGCTCAAGACCCTGTGGAACAAGACCCTGCGCTGGCCCGGCCACTTCGCCGAGTGGCAGGCGTACATGAAGGCCGGCCTGCTCGAGACCGAGCCGATCGACGTCGGTGGCGTGAAAGTCGCGCCGCGCGATGTCCTGCACGCCGTTCTCGACCCGCAGCTGCGCGCCCAGCCCGGTGACCCGGATCTGGTCATCGTGCGCGTGCTGGCCAGAGGGCGCAAAGGCGGCAAGCCCGCCGAGGCGCTCGTCGAGCTCATCGACCGCTACGACCCGGCCACCGGCTTCACGGCCATGGAGCGCACGACAGGTTGGGATGGCGCGATCAAGGCGATCATGAACGCCCACGGCGTGACCCCGCGCGGCGTGGTGTCGGCCGAACTCGCGGTGCCCGCCGATCGTTACGCGGCCGAGCTGCGCAAACGCGGCTTCAGCCTGACCGAGTCGGTCACCTCGGTCTGACGGAGACGCGTCGCCGTCGCACGCGTGTGCCGGCACGCTCAGCCGGGCATTTGCCCGCGAATGCCGTGAGTGGGACGAGACAACCGCGCGCAGGTTGCCAGGGATCCCATCGCGGCATTCGCGGCGAGGTCCCGCACCTGACGATTCGCCTGGGCGTGCCCATTCTTGCCTTCATTTCCCACGGGCCTGGGCTACAATCGGGCCAACCCACGACCTCAGCGGAGGCATCCATGAACAAGACCCTGATCAAGAACGGCACGTTGGTGACGGCATCCGACACGTTCCAGGCCGATCTGCTCATCGTCGACGGCACCATCGCGGCGGTCGGGCAATCGCTGTCGGCGGACGGGGCAACCGTGGTCGATGCGAGCGGCCTGTATGTGCTCCCGGGCGGCATCGACGTGCATACTCACCTCGAGCTGCCCTTCGGCGGCACTGTCTCGAGCGACGACTTCTACTCGGGCCACAAAGCCGCGGCCTTCGGCGGCACCACGTTCCACGTCGACTTCGCCATGCAGACCAAAGGCGAGACCCTGCAGGCCGCCATCGAACGCTGGAACGCCAAGTCCGCCGACAGGGCTGTGATCGACTACGGCTACCATGTCGGCATCACCGATCTCACGCCGGCGGTGTTCGACGAGATCGGCTCGCTGGCGGCGGCGGGCATGCCGTCGGTCAAGCTCTTCCTGGCCTACAAGAACAACCTGCAGATCGACGACGCGACCTTCTTCAGCACAGCGCGCCAGGCGGCGAAGAACGGCATCCTCACCATGGTGCATGCCGAGAACGGCGACGTCATCGACATCCTTGTCAAAGAAGCGCTGGCCAACGGCAACCTCACACCCGAGTGGCACGCGCTGACTCGCCCGGACTGGGCCGAGGGCGAAGCGACAAACCGCGCGGCGGCGATGGCGGCCATGGCCGGCGCCCCGCTCTACGTCGTGCATGTCACGTGTGCCAAGGCCGTCGACGCCATCGCTTCGGCGCGCGCGGCAGGTCAGCCCGTGATGGGCGAAACCTGCATCCAGTACTTCCACTTCAGCATCGACAACCTGCGTCAGCCCGACGGGGCCAAGTGGGTCTGCTCGCCGCCGATGCGCACGGCCGCCGATCAGGTGGCGCTGTGGAGCGCCATCCGTAACAACAGCCTGCAGCACGTCAGCACCGACCATTGCCCGTTCTTCATGGACGGCACGAAGGACCTGGTCTACGAAGGCAAGCCGGTGCGCATCCCGGGCAAGGAGCTCGGCGAGGGCAACTTCAGCAAGATCCCGAACGGCGTGCCCGCGATCGAGAACCGCATGCCCATGCTCTGGGCGACGGGCGTGGCCGAAGGCCGGATCTCGCTCAACCGCTTTGTCGAACTGTGCTGCACCAACCCGGCGCGCATCTTCGGCCTTTACCCGAAGAAGGGCACGCTGGCCGTCGGGGCCGACGCCGACATCGTGCTGTGGAACCCGAAGGCCGACTACACCTTCAGCGCAGCCACGCACCACATGCGCACGGATTACGACCTCTACGAAGGCTGGAAGGCTCCGGCCATGCCGGTCAAGGTCTTCCGCCGCGGTGAGTTGATCGTTGACGGCGACGCCTGGCTCGGCAAGCCCGGCTCAGGCAAGTGGACTGCCCGCAAGCCACATGGTGAGGTGTTGTAGGGGCGGGCAGCGAGGCGTGCAGAGCGGCTGCCCGACCACAAAGGGCAGCGTGACGCACGCGTCGACCTCCGACATTGCAGCCACCTAAACAAGCGGGGCGACGCATGCGTCGCCCCGCTTGTTCATCCGCGATCAAACCGTCGCAGGCCGTCATACTACGGGAAATACGTTGTCCAACCGCCCGGGATCAGGCGGAGCAGCGCTGGGATGAACAGAAGGTCGTGCCCGGCCTGAACCGGCTGCGAAGACGTCGTCGCGAACCCGTCAGGGTTGGTGACGACCACCGCGTGACGCCCGTACCCCAACCCGCCCGGCAACGTGACACTCAGATGTTGCTCGTCGACAACGCTCACGGATGCGGGTAGTCCTCCGATAGTGACCGCCGGCGTGCCGATGAAGTTGTCGCCGATAAGTGTCACGACACCCGACGGACCATCGAGCACAGCCGGTGAGATGCTCGTGACAAGCGGCGTCGTCCATGACCCCAACGTGATCTCATCCAGGTCAGCGACGGGCCAGGTGCCAGCTGGGCCCTGGACCTGTACCGTCAGGGTGATAGCCTGACCGGCAAAAGATGAAAGGTCCAGCCAGGCGTGTTGCCAGCCGGTCCCCGCGGGAAGAGTCTGGCTGTGTGTGGCCGATCCGCCCGGCGCGGTTTCAACCTGAACCGTCACCGTCGCTGCCGGATCCTCCTGACGATACTCCAGCGACAACAACGGGCGATGTATGCTGGGACTCAAAATCAGTGCCTTGCTCACGGCGGACGTGTCACCGACAGCCGACAGACCGAGTTCGCCGACCGTGTAGACGGGCGGCGTCGTATGCAAATCGGTGCGGATCGCGAGCAGGCGTCCGGCGCCCTGACGCCAGGACAGATACGTCCACATCTTGTAAGCATCGGCTCCAGGGATATTCAGCGGCGTGATGTCCCAGGTTGCGCCGGGCGTCAGTTGTGCGATCGATAGGCCCTGGCCGTTCCAGGCCTGCAGGATCAGGGCCGGTCGGCCGCCCTGCCCTGCGACGACGCCGACCGTCTCATAGGTGCCGTAATCCACAGGCGCGATCGTCGTGATGACACCGACCGGCGACTGCCGCCGAACCTTCAGATCGCCGCCCATCGTCCAGGCGTAGTAGACAGCTCCGGCGTCGTCGACGAGCGTGACCTGGACGGTGCGGTTGTAGCAAGTGTCAGGTGAGAGGGCTGTGGGTCCAAGCAGACCCTCGGCGACGGACCAGGTCATGTCGATGACACCCGAAGACATGCAACGCGGCATGTGCAGCCGACCATCGTGATCGAACACAGCCGTTGACTGATAGAACCCTTCGCCGGTGTCAAGTGCCGCGGTCCAGGTGCCGTCCGGATTGCGATGACTGAGCAGCACCCGGTTGGTAGGACCCGTCCACACGGCATGCCACGCGTTTCCCGAGTCCGCCAACAGGCGATAGCTCGTGCCGACGGGCGACGGGAAGTTCGCGGCATCGGACCACACGCCGGCTGGCGAGCGGAAGCGGACCGTGACCTGATCGGTCGCGGTCTGCGCCAGATAGGCCGCAGTGCCGTTTGGCGACAGGCCTAGTGCGAGGGGATATCCAGTGCCAAGCGGTTCCGGCGTCGCACAGAGCGCATCGTCCGAGCAACTCACGAAGGTGGAGGATTGATTCATGTCCGCCACCACTGCCATGAAGCCCCCGCTCGGGTTGGTGGCGACAACCGGGGGCATCTGGCCAGTCGCCAGGGACCAGAGCCGATCCCCCCAGCCCAGTTGCATCCGCGTGGGCTGCGGCGGCCAAAGCTGCGCTGCCACCCATTGCGGTGCCAGGCCATCCGCCGCGGCCCAGACGCTCTGCGGGGTGTCGAAGCTCGGATCTGCCAGTACCTGATCCGTCTGGCGCAACCTGAAATCTTCGATGGCCTCGCCCTGGCCGTAGCCCAACGAGAGCGCTTCGAGTGAGTAGGGCCGCAGCGCGCTCGTAGCGCCGCCGGGCAGCGCTGCGGTCATCGTGAACACGATAGGCGCCGGGAGGTCGCGCACGTAGAGGCGGTACCGGCCGTCGCTTCGCGTGGCCGGGTTCGGGTCAATGGTTGGCGCTCCGATCAACGGCACGTTGGTCAGCGGCAGTCCTCGTTGGTCCGTGACCTGGCCATCGATGCGGAGTCGGTAGCGGTGCTGGGTCACCCACTGATTTGGGTCGGTCGGCCAGGCCTCGGCGTTGCCCATACGATCGACACCGCGTGCGCGGATTTGCACATCCTGCATCGGCGACCATCCCAGGCAGCCAAACGTTGGAAGCGTCATGAAGCACGACAGCGTGCTGGCCTGCCAATCGCCGGTCGCGAACTTGTACTGGGTTTCGATCCGGTCTACGCCGGCGATGCCCTGATCCACTATAGTGCCGGAGATGCCGATGCCGTTAACGTTCGAGAGCACGTACGGGTTTGTTGGTGCCAAAGACGTGATGGGCGGCAGGGTATCGGCGTTACGCCAGTCGGGCAGGCCGTCGCGACGATTGCTGTTGATGCCGGATGCCGTGCGTGCTACCGTGTCGACCGTGAGGATGCTCAGGTACTCGATGTACCAGGTGCCCTGATACAGCACATAGCTCACCACTGTGGCAAAGGCCTGAGCCCCAAGGCCCCAGCTGCCGGCCCAGACATCATAATTCGCGGCGTAGATCCCCGACAGATCAACCGGTTGCGTCGCGCTGCTGGCGACAGTGTAGAGATACAGGCGCTGCCAGCCCTGTGCATTGGCGGCGTCGAACAAGATCTGGGCTCCATCCGGCGACCAGGTCGGCCGGCTGACATACGACATCGGGCTGCGCAGCGTCTGCGCCCCACCCTGGGGCGTCATCGTATAGAGGTAGTAGTCGGCGGCGCCGCTCGTGCGCTTCGAGACAAAGGCGATCTGCGTGCCGTCGGGCGACCAGGTTGGCTCGCCGTCGTAGCCCGCCTGAGTCGTCAGCCGGGTCAGGCCGCTGCCGTCAACGTTGATCACGTACACGTCGATGTTGCTGCCGCGATCGCTGGCGAAGGCGATCTTCGTGCCATCGGGAGACCAGGCCGGGGCCGAGTCGGACGCCGGATCATTCGTCAGCTGGCGCAATCCCGAACCATTGACGTTGATGACCCACAGGTCATAGTTGCCGCTGCGCTTGGAAGAAAACACGATCCAGTTGGTGTCGGGGCTGAGGCGCGGCTCGACGTCCGCGGCCGGGTCGGCGGTCAGGCGTGTCAGCGCCGTGACGCCGTCATCATGGGCGGCGTAGACCTCCCAGTTGCCGTCGCGCAGTGATTGAAAGGCCAGTCGCCCGGCGACGGATTGGATGCCTTCGGTCGTCGCCATCGGACCGTTGTTTGACACGCCCTCGTTCGCGGAGGGCAGCAGCGCCGTAACAGGCTCCGGGCCACGGGCCGGGTGCGGCGGCGGCGGATCGTCCTGCGCGATGGCGACTTCGCCGATGCTCGGGCCAAGGGCCAGCAGGCAGGCAATACCCAGCCGGGCCGCGTGAATCCAGGTGGCTTTCAAGGTGATGTGTGCTGTTGTCATATGCATGGGGCCGCTGCGCCCCTACCCCGAGAAAATGTAGTGAACCGGAAACGCACTGTCGACTGTAGCACCACGGCCCTGGCCCCGCAAGGACTCGGGTGTTAGGAGTCCGCAAGACGGTGAGTTTCGGGATCCTCAGGACCTGCCTTTAGAGGCCTTGCGCGAGGCGCCTGGCACGCGTCAAGAGCGTGAAGTGCGAGCCTGCCGCACGCAATCAGGTGCTACGCGTACGCTTCGAAGTCGAGGTCGAGCACAGGCATGTCGCGCTCAATGCGCGTCTTGAGGGCGAGGCGCTGAGCGAGGCCTTCCTCATCGCCGGGCAGGGCGTCGCGATGAAGGACGGCGTAATAGAAGATCTCGCCCATCTTGAGGAAGGCCGGGATCTCGCGCAGCCAGCGCGCTTCGAGCACGTGCTCCTGGCGGTAGCCGGCCAGGAGCGGAGGCAACACCTCGCGGGCCCGGGCCTCGGGATCTTGCTCGCCGCTGACGAGATGATCGAGGAAGATGGCCAGGTCGTTGACGTACCAGCTGTGCGTGCAGTCGTCGAAGTCGAAGATCGTGAGGGTGCCGGCGTCGTCAACGTGGGCGTTGCCACCGTGCACGTCGAAGTGGATCAGGCCATAGGCACTTCTATCGCGCGGCAAAGTGCGGGCGTGCGCGCACAGGTCAGCGTACTTCGCCTTCGCGATCGACTCGCTCTCCGGCAGATAGCGCTCGGGGTAATCCATCGCGGCATCGTCCCACTCAGGCCGCTTCCAGGCCGGATCCGCCGGGACATAGCGCGCCGAAAGCGTGTGCATGCGCCCCATCAGGCGCCCGAAGGCCTCATACAGCTCGGGCGTCCAGGCAGCGCGCGGCGGGCTTCCCTCGGCGCGAACGAAGGCGGTCGCCAGGAACCGGCCGCCCTGCCCGTCGTCGATCGGCTCGACAAAGGTTCCACCCTCTGACGGCACAGACTCGGCCGCTGCCACGCCGCCGGCCACGAGATGTCGGATCCAATCCAGCTCGCCGCGGATCAAGGCCTCGCTGCGCCGCAGGCTGTGCGACAGCCGCAGGATCCGACCTTCGCCCTCGAACTCGTACGCGAACACGAAGCTCTCGAGGGCTCCGACCTCGCGCAGCCCACCCCGCGCAATGCCGTAGCGTGTATGGACTTCGTCCAGCACCGCTTGACTGAGCCGTTCACGAATGCGCGCTTCCATGGAGATCGATCTCTGTCGGTTCAAATACCGCTACTGATGGCCGCAGTCGATTCTAACCGAAATAAAACCTGCGGGCGCCTGGCATCGCCGAGTGAAGCATTGCGCAGCAACCAGGGGTGGCAAGGGTGCTGCCCGTCCGCACGCCACCGAAGAACCGTTCTTCTAAATGTCCAAGCCGCTACCTCACAAGGGTCTCATTGACTATCGCAGGCTCGGCCTGGGTGATGGTCGGTTCAAACACGACTTGGTCACGCTCGCAATACAGAAAGCCACCGGCTTGAGGCGAAGCCCCCGGTGCGCGCTGACTCTCGCGCGACCACGCGGTCACTTCGAGAGTTGCGAGAGGAACTCAGGCGCCACACAAGCCACACACACGAGAGTGCGCCGAAACCGCTGAGCGACACCGATAACAAGAGCGACGGACTCCCTGCATCCCAGCCTGCCCACACATTGGTCAACAGTGTCAGAACCTCGAAAGTACACCCCAAAGACAGAATGACCGCCATGGCCACGAGCACGATCTCCACTGCACTGGGTGCGGATCGCTTCCAGGGTAGGAAGTGAAGCTTGTTGACGGGCTGCGCGGGATCTGGTTCGGATGCCAACATCCAGGCCTCGGCGGTCATCAGTCCGTCACCTGCCCGGCCACAGTCCGGTCGCCGATGGGCCAGACTCCGTGAAGGTTTTGGATCTGGCAGAGGGCCATGCCAGGGTCGCAGCTTGTCTTGCCGGTGGCAGCACACATCGCGCATGTATTCGCCGGGCCTCATGTTAAGTACTGAAATGCGCAGTCCATCGAGGAGCCACGATGACCACCACCTGTATCCATTACGAAAACTCGAACGGTGCTCAAAACTTGCGCCCAGCCACACGAGCGCGTCTTCATCAACAGTAACGGACCGAGCCCACTGGCCTACATCAGCGACGAATAATCACAAATCATGTCGTAAGGCGCAAGAGGGTTTGTACATCAACTGACCGGGGGTGTGGCGGCCAACCCTGACGGGAATTCTTCCGCCCCAATGGTGCAGCAAATCCAGGAGTTCCTTGAACCGCGTCAACCCGCTGTTGAGCAACTGGATTGCCAAGCAACGGGATCGGGGCTATTCGTCCGGATCGTATTCGACTTCGGCATCCTGAACGTTGTTCGCGTTACTGGTGCCTCCGCGAAACCGATTTGTAGTGTCGCGGCCTTTCCACAGTTCGCCTCGTGAGTCACCACTCTGATGCTTCCGTATGCCAGACACTCCTGGGGCCCAACCTGAGTGCCATCCGTGGAGCACTCGTCCACCACGATCACTTCACTGAGCTAAGGCAATGGCACGGCGGTCGAGTTCCCTGGAGGTAGCCTCGCGCCCTTCACGAATGCAGGAACACCATCAACTCGCCGTCCCTGGCCTGCATCACGATGAGATCCCCGGTGACGAAGGTATAGCCCTTGTCGTTGGGATCGCCGGGATAGCCGCCGCCGCGGTTGGGCGGTGACGCATTCCAGTACATCCAGTAGCCCGGTGACGCCCAGTAGCGCGTGTCGCCGAACTGGAGCATGCCGCAGGTGGTGTAATGCGTGGCGACGTTCGGCGCGCCGCAGGGCTGCATCTGACGGATCAGGGTCGGGAGCTTGGACGTCGTGATCGGATTGGCATCGGTCAGGCCGCGCGTCGCCGATCGATCCAGGATCTGGATGGTCTCGTTCGCGCCCCAGTGCGCATGGAAGAGCATGTTCCCGGCCATCGAGAGATCGCCAAGCTCGTCGGCGATGTGGATGTACGAGTCACGCCGGCCCATCTGCACGAAGCGCAGATCGCCGGCGACGAGGCCCGGCACCGTCGAATTGTTGAGCACCATCTCCCCCAGGTGCGTGTCCCAACGCGCGTCGTCCGGATTGCCTTGTTGGCTGCGGAACGGCACGTAGGCCACCTCGGCCCCGTCAGCCGTCACCTTGACGACCGGCGCCGGCCCGACCATCAGGTACGCACAGCTCGTCGTCGATTGACAGGTCGGCAGAGCCAGCGGATCGGTGGATTGGTACTCAGGGCCCGAGAAGCCGATGGCCGGCAGGAAGGGCTTGGTCCCATCGTCGAGGTCGAGCGCGAAGACGTTCTGTGAAGCCGGGTTGGCCGATAGAAAGTCACGGGCCTCGGCATTGGTCTGCACTCGCGGGAAGCCCCACAGGCCGTCCGGGTGCGCCAACCGCATGCGCACGATCACGACGCCGTTGATCTCGGCCACGACCGGCCAGTTGAACATGAACTGGTTCGGGAAGCCAGGCGTGTTGGGCGTCGGCTTGACGCGCCACTGCCGCGTGCCATTGGCGGCGCGGATGGCGTGGACATTGAGGTCGTCGCCGCCGAAGATCACGATGTCGCGCGTGGCTGAATGCGCCAGCCCGGTGCCGTTCACGGCCGTCGCGCCCGAGTCGTACACCCACTGCGCCGTCAGCGTGACCGGATCGACCTTGTGCACACGACCCGACTCGGTCAGCGCGAACGCGGCGCCATCGGCGATCAGAATGCCGCGGTTGATCGGGCTGCCGGCATCGTAGGTCTGGGCAACGCCCGTGGCCGCATCCACCCTGTAGAGCTTGCCGTCGGCGCTCCCCGCGTAGACGTAGCCGTCGGCATAGGCCGGCGAACCATGAAAGGTGCCGGTGAGATGCCAGGCCGCCTTGCCCGTGTGATCGTGAATGGCATACAGGCCGTGCGCGCCGGCCGGCGCGAAGATGTAACCGCCTCCCGCGATCGCGTTGGCTTGTCGGTTGATCGAATAACAGTGGCCCGTTTCGGGATTCCCGTTCGTGCAGGTCGCGCCGCCGTTGCTGTCGTTCGCGTTCCAACTCCACAGGAACGTCCACGGCGTGCGGGGTTCGATGGCGATGTAACCGGTGCGCTGCGCGTTGCCGCCTTCCTGGCGCCACTCCGCGCTTGCGCCACCGGCCGGCGAGAACCGCGCCACCGACGTCAGGTACAGGCGCACATTGCTCTGCGAGCGCGCGACCGCGCTCAACGCCGCCAGCGCCACCACGGCGCCCACGATCCCCCACCACCGGCCGCCTCGACTCACCATTGTCGCCTCCTCGCGTTGCCAAATGCGATGCCCATCCTCCCATTTTCGCCGAAGCCGTGTCGCTGGCGAAACCGCAAAACAGATGAGATAGAGGGAGAAGAGCGAGGAGCGGCGGCGGGGGGGGGGGGGGGGGCGCGGCGCCGCCCCCCCCCCCCCCCCCCCC
>JBGAGY010000026.1:0-20905 GCA_044226485.1 Anaerolineales bacterium | reverse complement strand
TCCAGGGCCAGGGCTAAGCCCTGGCCCTGGAGCACACCTGTTTCTCGCCTATGGTTTTCAGGGCCGATCGGCGCGGTAGACGTTGTCGCCGGCCGAGACGAAGAGGCGCTCGGCGGCGTCGACCACGACAGACGTGATCGGCCCGGCGAGGTCCGTGGACGGTTTGTACTTCCCGTACAGGTTCAGCTTCATACTGAGCTTGAAGATGGAGTCGGATCCGGTGTCGACCATCAGCACCGACGGCTCGGGGGCGGTGTCGTAGATCAGCCGCGTCGGCGACACGGCGTCGGCCAACCGCGTGCCGGAGGTTCGCCCGACGCGCGGGTCGGTGAAGGCTGAGGCCACGGTGCAGGTCGGCGGCGCGGTCTGCAGATCGCGTACGCAGGTCATGACCCTCCCATCCGAGCGAAGCAGGAAGAGATGGTCGTTGGCGATCGTGAAATGGATGACGTCCTTCAGATCGTAGATCGTCTCGCTGAAGTAGCCGACGGGCCGCTGCGGGTAAGCGCCGCCCGTGGAGTCGTACTGCCAGATCTGGTTGCGGCCAGTGTCGAGCACGTACAGCCGGCTGCCGAACAGATCGGCAGCCACGGCCTGGCCGAAGCCCGTGTCGGGCGTCGCCAGCGGACTCGCGATCGGGTTGCGACCAGGGAAGCAGTACATCAGGGTGCCGGTCGTGTCGAGGCCGACGATCGCGTCGGGCGCGGCCGATTCTCCGGGCTGAGCGCCAAGTTCGATCGGGCCCGACAGAATGAAGAAGTCGATCAGCTTGCCGACCTCGGTCGAGCCGATGACGCCGGCCGAGCATTTGAAGGCCGGGTCGAGCACGTAGCCGTTCGCCGTGGTGTACATGATGCGCACCAGTCGATTGCCGGTCGTGTCGAGCGCGTAGACGTCGTTGCCGAGCACCGCGACCTTGCCGAGCTTGCCGCCGACGCCGCCGGCCAGCAGCGGCTGGAAGGTCAGGCGCTGCACCTGATCGATCTGATCGAGCTGGCCTTCGGCCTGTCGCCGCAGTTCGCCGATCTCGGGTTGACCGGGCCGCATGCGCTCGGCGATCTCGATGAACCGTACCGCCGTGTCCCAGTGCGGGCGCGCAGCCACAGGATCGGTCTCCGCGGTCGCCCGCGAGATCTCGAGCTGGGCCTCTTGCATGGCGTTGGCGTACTGCTCCTGCTGACCAAGCTGGATGTAGATCAGAGCCGCCAGGCCGACGATGATCAGCGGGATCGCGATGGCCGCGATCAGCATGGCAGCGCCCGGGATGGCGAGCATGCCGTCTTGCTGAAGCATGCCCTCAGGGAGCGAGCGCGCCGTCAACCGGTTGAGGCTGCGGAAGAATTCGGTGAGGGTGACGCCTGTGGCGCGCCCGAAGGAGCGCAGGCCGAAGACCGCGCCGGATTTGACGGGCTCGAGCCGGGCGCGCAGACGAGCGCCAGTGGGAGTCGCCGACGACGTCTCCTCGACGTCGTCCTCGTCTTCATACTCGTCATCCGTGTCTTCGTCGTAGGCGGCCGCGTGCGCGTCGGTGTCGCGTTCCAGGTGCGAGGCCGTGACGACGACGTGTTCTTCTTCAGGCTCCTCGTCGTCGAGGTCGTCTTCGACGGGCGCCTGCGTCGGGGCAGGGCGCTGCGCGGGCTGAACGCTGGCGGCGGGGGTTCGCACCGTCGCGCTGCTCACCTGCGGCGCTGCGGCGCCGGCGCCTTCGGCTTCAAGGCGCATGACGATTGCGCTGAAGTCGCCGCCGGCGGTGGCCTTGAGCCGCTCGACCACGCTCGTGAGCGTGTTCAATCCGCCCAGGCCGGCCAACCCGGCTTCGGGCCAGGCGGCATTGGGGCTCAGGCCGATGTAGTCGCCGGGTTCGACGGCCGTGTGGAAGTATTGAACTTCGCAGTTGTCGCTGACGCCCAACGGCCGGCCGACGAGCGCCGGAAAGCGCTGCAGGCCAATGCCTCGCGCAACCACGACGGCGCCCGGCCCGACCTGTGTGGCGTAGAAGTCGGCTCCGCGCAGGACGCCGAGCGTGACACCGCCCTGAAGCGGCGTGCCTTCGCGCAGGTTGTTCTCGAGCACAGCCTTGTTCACGGCCATCACCGCCAGGCGGGCCGCCGCGGTCACCGAACCAGACTGGCTGAAGAAGGTCGACGCGCCAAGCTCGAGCAGTTGCTCGAAACGCGCGTCCGCCAGCGGCGAGCGGCTCCGCAGGCTCAGGCAAAGGAACAGGATGTCTTTCTCTCGCCCTCGAGCCGCCCGGCGCGGGGCAGCCGTCACTGCCAGGCCCGGCGCGGCCTCTTCGAGGACGACGCCGTCGGCCACATTCAGCAGCACATAATCCGGTTCAAGGCGAGCGGGCATAGCGGTGATTATAGGTGAAGCAGCGACCATGGCAACAAGCCTCGCAAATTCTGTGCCAGTGTCATATAGGAGGGAGGCGAGACCCTCCGCCTGCCTCCCTTCTGTGCTTGTCCTTCACAACGCCTTGCATTAACCTCAAGTCGGCGACTGGCGCCCCCAACGGAGGAACGATGCCGACTGAAACAGTAGGCTATGTCGAGATGGAATGGACGTGCGGAAAGTGCGGCACGCGCAACAAGGGCACGGATCGGACGTGCGTGAGCTGCGGCGCGCCCATGCCCGCCGATCAGAAGTTCGAGCGTCCGGCCGAGGGCGCATTGCTCACCGATCAGGCCAAGATCGAGGCGGCCCGGAAGGGCGCCGACATCCACTGCCCGTACTGCGGCGCGCGCAACCCCGGCGACGCCAAGATCTGCCATCAATGTCAGGGCGATCTGACGAAGGGGCAACGGCGCGAAGCGGGCGCCGTCATCGGCGCGCACGTCGAATCCAAGGTTGAACCCGTGCCCTGCCCGAGCTGCAGCACACCCAATGCGCCGAGCGCGGCGCGCTGTGTCAATTGCGGCCGTCCGCTCGGGGCCACGGCCGAAGCGCCTGCCACGCTGGCCGCTCCGGCTGCAGCTTCGGCGAGCGCCGCTCAGCCTGCCTCGGCGGCTCGCACGATGCTGCCCTGGATCGGTGTGGCCATTGGCGCCGTGTTCCTCATGCTGTGCGTCATCGTCGGAATCTGGTACTTCAACACCACGACGAACACGACGGATGTCAACGCCACGGTGAGCGGCGTCCACTGGGAGCGCATCATCGCCATCGAAGAACGCGTGCGCGTCACGCACTCAGGCTGGCGCAATGGTATCCCCGATGGCGCCGACGTCAAACAATGCGAACTCAAGCCGCGCGAGGTGCTCTCCGCCCCCGATCCGGGGCGGCGATCCGAAAAGATCTGCGGCACTCCGTATGAAGTGGACCTCGGAAACGGGGTCAGCGAGGTCCGACAGGACTGCAATTACCAGGTCTACGACGACTGGTGCGATTACACGCAACTCGAGTGGCAGGTGGCGGATCGTGTCACGGCCTCGGGCGCGGATCTCGATCCCGTCTGGCCGACGATCAGCCTGGCCAGCGATCAACGCGAGGGCGCTCACAGCGAGAGCTTTGTCGTGACGTTTTCGGCCGTCGCCGACGGCTTACAGTTCGAATACTCGGTCCCCGATTCGACTGCCTTCGCCGCCTTTGAGCCCGGCAGCGAGTGGATCCTCGCCGTCGACGGCTTCGGCAACATCGACGATCTCAAGCCGGCGCGCTGAGCGAAGAAGAGGGGGGAGGGAGAAGAGTTTTCCACCTCCCTCTTCTCCCTCTTCAACGCACCGGCTCTAGCGCTCGAGTCGAGGCAGATAGATCCGCAGCAGGGCTGACCGATCGAGCTCACCCAGTTTTGTCAGCAGCGAGTCGAGGTAGACGCGCCGCTCGCCAGGCTGGTCGTAGGTCCAGCGATGGACGAAGATCGCCAGCGTGTCACTGAGCGTTTCGTTGCCGCTGATGGGCGTGCTCAGGCTGAGCGGCAGCGTTTCGCCTTCACGCCGGATCGAGCGCGCGGCCAGCTCGGCGTAGATGTGCTGGGCGGCGCGCTCGGTGCGGAGCGAGTCGGTGTAGGTATAGAACTCACGGCCATGCACATCCGAGGCGTCGTAGTTGCGCGGATGGTACAGACAGGCATCTGTCGCCGGGTCTGAGACAGTGGTGTGCGTGCCCCATGGCATTCCCAGGGCGTCCATCTGAGCCAGACAATCTTCGTGTGAGTAGCTGTCGGCCAGTGCGTGAAGATAGATCGCAAAGGCTTCGAGGGAACCGGCGGGCACGGTCGTCTGCACAGTCACGGTGCGAGTGTAGCGACAGGTCGCTGCCATGACTGTAACGCCGCCCCAGGCATACGCTTCGTATGCTTGCAGATGATCAGTGTCCCCCCAGCCCCAATCATGCAGGGCGCCGATCTCGCTGGCGGCGCGCGGCCCCGTTCGATGCGGGAAGTGAAAGAACGGCGAGAGCGGCCCGAAACGCGACGTCACGCTGCTGCTGACGGTCATATCGTCCCAGCGTGGCCAGGCCTGCAGTTGCTTCAACGTCCCCGGCCCGCACACGTCATCCGGGTCCACTGGCGGAAGGAAGCCGCCTCCCTGGCCGTTCGTATACACGGCAGTGCCGGTCAGGATCTCAGAGTCGGTCAACTGATCCCACAGGCGCAAGGTGTTGGCGTCCTCGGGCGAGAACCCGGCCGCCAGCGCCAGATAGTAGGTGAGATCGTCGTGGATCGTGCTGATGTCTGTTGAGCTTGCCGCCACCTGGCCTGAGGGGCCCGGCGGGTCACGGAAAGGCAGGGCTTCCTCCGCGAAGCCAAAAACGACCAGGGTGGAACTCGATGCCGCCATGCCCAACGCCAACGCCAACGCTACCGCCGCCCACCATCCGGGTCGAACCCATCGTGCATTCGCCATATGGCCCCCTTGACCGGCCTCTACCGGCCGGCTGAGGGGTTGCAAGATCAGCGCCTGTGCAGGCTGGCGGAGCGCTTCACACCCTCAAAAGAGCAACATGATCGGCGGTTGAGCCGTCGTCGATTCTGACGACGCGTTGGCCCGGGTCGGCTTGATCCCCGGAACGAACTTCCTGATCAGGCGCGCGTCTTCGTCTTCATGGTGCTCGCCATTGCCATCGGCGATCTCGATCGCCATGGTGGTCGGGACAACTCGCCGCAGCATGTCGCCCACCGGCGAATGTGCCTCGGCCCAGGCCACGACTTCGCGCAGACGTTCCGGCGAAGCGGTGTCGGAGCCGATCCTGACGGTGATGCGCACCTGAAGCGCGCCGGCCGGGGCCGAGTCGTCGATGCCCAGCAAGCCGGCATCATCTGATTCGCTTTCGACGGTCACTTCAAGTGTCGTAAGCGTGAGGCCCAGCTGCGCGGCGCGCAACGCAATCATGGAAGCGTCGCAGGTCGCCAGAGCGGTGCGAAAGAACCAGCTTGGCGACGGCGCCGCGGCGCCGCCGCCAAGGCCGCGTGCCATGTCGGTGATCAGCACAGCCCCGCCCGGGCCTTCCGCCCGACAGCGCAAGCCCTGCTCAACGACCGCCATGGCGGCCTTGTCCTTCGAACGCCGCCGCTCCGGATGTTCGCTGAACATCTGGACCACGCGCTCGACCGATTGTTGAATGTGAGTGTTTGCCATCCGCCACCTTCCGGAAAGTCGTGTGCAGAGCGGGGAGCGCAGAGCAAAGGCTGCCGCGCTCCCCGCTCTGGCGCTTTCAGCGTCGCGTCGCGATCACTTCGAGATATTCCGACCGCAGCGACGTGGTCCCGTTGGCCGAGGTGTTATGGGCCGCGAAGACCTGCTCGAGGTCACGCCGCAGGGCTGCCTGCCCATCGGCATCGAGCGCTGCGAAGGCCTTCTGCATCGGGCCGTAGTTCTTGCGGAAGAACTCGACGACCTCGGGCACCGCGAACGGATAGTTGAACGACGGATAGACGCGTCGAGTCAATTCAACCGAACGGATGCCGTCGCCGAAGCGCCCGCGCACGGTGGCCTCGTCGCCCCAGAGGGCAGCCGGCGCCACACCCGCGGGCGGCGGCACGTGCCGGCCGATCGCCTTGAACATCTGGCCGACCATGCCGGTGGGTGTCCAGTTGACCATGAGGACGCGCCCACCAGGCTTGCAGACGCGCAACAACTCCGACGCCACGCGATCGGCCTGGGGCGCGAACATGGCCCCGACCATGCTGATCACGACGTCGAACGAGGCGTCGGGATACGGGAGCTGCTCGGCGTCGCCGACGTCGAACGTGGCGTTCAGGCCCTCGGCCGCCGCGCGAGCGCGAGCGACGTCGATCCAGTTCGAGGCGATGTCGATGCCCGTGACGTCGACGCCGGCGCGAGCCGCCGGGATGGCCGTCTGACCTGTGCCGCAGCCCACGTCAAGCATGCGGCTGCCGGGCGCGATCTCCCAGCCGGCCAGGATCTCCATGGCGCCTTGCTCCATGTAGCGCGCAAAGGTGGCGTAGTCGCCGGCCATCCAGTTGGCCTTCATGCGCGCCTTGATCGTGACGAAATCGATTGTGTTAACCATCATGAACTCCTGTGTGTCTCTCGCCGCTCATTTCTATGGAGTCCGTCGCTCCGCTCCAGGCGCTGCGCAGTCTCAAATGCGGCCCTATCCATGGGCCGCCATATGTCGATCGGCGTTGATGGAGACACCTTAGCGGCCGCCTGCGAGAGAAGCGCGAGAGCCAACAGTCAGGGTGGATAAGGAGGAGATTAAGCCGCGCATGGCGTGGATTTCTCTGATCAATCGGGACGTGCCTGACGAATATCTTGCACCTTCCGAGAAATAAGCAGCTGAACTCTGAATCCCGCAGGCAGCCCGACCGATTGCATCAAACAGCGTCGATCGGCTTATCCGTGCTAAGATTCGCCGCGGAAGCGACCGCGTCGATGCGCGCACGCTTCCGCTTTTGTGTCCGGCGTCGGCCGGCCAGGCCTGCCGCATCGCGATAGACGAGCCCCATGCAATTCGAAAGCACCGAAGACCCTGCCTGTTTCGACACCCTTGCCGCCGAGTGGAACGCTCTGTTGGCCGGATCCGTCGCGCGCGTCCCGTTCCTGACACCCGAATACCTGCGCACCTGGTGGACCCACCGCGGCGGCGGAGAGTGGCCAGACGCGCGCCTGGCCCTGATCACGGCCCGCGATGACCAGGGGCAACTGGTCGGTGTCGCTCCGTTGTTCAACGCCGTCAACCGCGACGGCGCTTCGGCCCTGCTGCTCCTGGGCAGCATCGAGATCTCGGATTATCTGGACCTTGTGGTGAGGCCCGAGCAGGCCGACGCCTTCGTCGCCGGCCTGCTCGATCATGTGGCCGGCCTGCCCGGTTGGGATGTGCTCGACCTTTACAACATTCAGGCGAGTTCGCCAACGCGTTCAGCGTTGGCGCGTGCCGCTGCAACGCATGGTTGGGTCGCGACCGAGCAGGCGCTCGAGCCGACGCCCGCCATTCCGCTGCCGACGGACTTCGAGAAGTATCTGGCCGAGCAGGTGGAAAAGAAGGAACGCCAGGAAATCCGGCGCAAGCTCCGTCGGGCCGAGAACGGCGAGCAAACCGTCACCTGGAGGCTGGTCGGCCCCGATGACGACGTCAACCTCGAGACCGACACCTTCCTGGAATTGATGGCCATGAACCCCGACAAGGCGCGGTTCCTGACCCCGCCCATGCGCGCGCAGTTCCGCGACACGATTCGCGCCATGTCGGCCCGCGGCCTGCTCCACCTGGCCTTCCTCGACGTCGACGGCGCGCCCGCTGCCGGTTATCTGAGTTTCGACGACGGCCGCCGGCTCTTCGTCTACAACTCGGCCATCGACCCGCGCTTCAACGCGTTGTCGGCGGGCTGGGTGCTGTTGGCGTATCTGATCCAGTGGTCGATCACAAACGGCCGGCGCGTCTTCGACTTCCTGCGCGGCCATGAAGACTACAAGTTCCGCTTCGGCGGCATCCCCGGTCGCATCCTGCGTCTTCAGGTCGCTCGCACCGGCACCCCGGCCGGCGACCCGATCCCGACCTCCAATCCCGACGAGGCGCCGTTCTTCCCCGCGGAAGCAGCGTAGTGCGAAAGAGGGAGGCGCGAGGTGGAGACGCGGTTGCGTCTCCACCTCGCGCCTCCCTGTTCATTTCTGCGTCGGTTACGCCCACAAACGCCGCGCGGGTTGCTGCAACGCGGCCGTGATCTGGCTGGCGAAATCGTGATGCGAAATCGGCTTGGCAAGGAAACCGTCGGCCGCCATCTGCGAGGCACGCCGGCGGTTTTCGCTTGTGCGGAAGGCCGTGATGAAGATGATCGGCGCCTGCGTGACCGGGGTCAACTCACGGTACACGGCCCAGCCGTCGGTGTCTTCGAGCATCACGTCCAGCACGATCACATCCGGCGGGTTGCGCTCGATGGCTTCGAAGGCGCGGTCGCTGTTAGGCACATACTCGTGCTCATGGCCGAGCACGTCAGCCATGTGACCCAACAACTCGGCCATATCCGGGTCGTCGTCGATAATGAGGAGTCGTGGCACCCGATTAAGATAGCACGGTTCTAACCAGAAGCAAACGAGGTGGGTTTTCCGGATACCTGGGAGGTTTTGGTCGCGGATTTCTCGAATCGAGTCGATTTTGCACGAATGGATCAGGTTGCGGCATTCGCGCCCTCCTTCGCCGAATTGTTCCCCAGTCTTCTTGTTCATTCGCGACAATGCGTGGCAACGAGATAAAAAGAGCGGGCCGCGCGGCCCGCTCTACCGTTCAGTCGTACGCGAAGCGTTCCTCTTTCCAGACGTCGGCCTCGTTGTGGTAGCCGGCCTGCTCCCAGAAGCCGAGCCGATCCTGCGCCATGAACTCGAGCCCGCGCAGCCACTTGCCGCCCTTCCAGAGGTAAGGCGTCTTGTGGCTGTCGCCCACGATCTGGCCGATCACGCCGCGCAGCGGGTAGCCATGATCCGGCGTGATGGGCTGGCCGTCGTAGTGAGTGGCCAGCAGGAAGTTCGGCGCCAGCGCGACGTCGAGCGGGATGTTGACGGTGAAGTCGTTCTCGCAATGCTGCATCAGATGGCGCGCGGTCGGCTTGAGTTTGATGAAGCCCTCGTTGACGAGTGTCGCCACCGAGACGCCTTCCCAGGCCGTGTCGAACTTGCTCCAGCGCGTCACGCAATGTAGATCCATCGTGATGGTCGTGCGCGGAAGTTTGTTGAACTCCTCCCACGTCCACGTCACTTCCTGCTCCACCTCGCCGAAGACGCGCAACGTCCATTTGGCGGGGTTGAACGGCGGCACGGGGCCGTAGTGAAGCACAGGGAAGCGCTGCGTCAGGCTCTGGCCCGGCGGCAGGCGTCCTTCTTTGCGCTTTTCGTCTTCGTCATCGCGGCGTCCGAATAGTCGATCCAGCATGGGTACCTTGTCGTGTGAGTGAAAGCGATCAGTCAGTGAAGAGCGGCAAATGGCCGAGGGCCACGATGTTCTCCCATTGAGAACGCTCACCCTCGGTCAGGATGGCGGCTTCGGCCACCACATCGGCTTCGGCCTTGCCCAGGATGAGGCGCATGCCCTGCAGCGTCGAGCCAGTCGAGATCACGTCGTCCACCAGCACGACCTTGCGGCCCTTCACCAGCGCGACGTCCTTCTCATCGAGATACAGGGTCTGCGGCTTGCCCGTCGTGATCGACAGCGTTTCGGCCTCGATCGCCTTGCCCATATAAGGCTTGTAGGACTTGCGTAGCACAATGTATCGCTTCGCGGCATGTACGGCCACCGAATGGATCAGCGGGATGCTCTTGGCCTCGGCCGTCACAAGCAGGTCATAGGTCAATGAGCTCAGGCGCTCAGCCAACGCTTTGCCAGCCGCCTCGACGAGCTCGGTGTCGCCCAGAATGTTGAGCACCGCGATGCGCAGACCCGGCTTGACCTGAAACAAGCGCAGATCGCGCTTGATCCCGGCGATATCGACGGTGTAGGTGTCACCTGCAGTAGACATGGTCGCTCCTCCCAAATCGTTAGGCCAGATTGTAATAGATGGAGCTTGCGGAAAGATTACAGTTGGCGAAGGGTGTGCGAGCACGACCTATCAGGGATCCTGGCGGCTGAATCGGCGCCATCGGCGGCCGGAAGCTCCGACCGACAACTCGCCTGGGCACAGAGCCAAGGACAGATGCCCACGCTCCCAGCTCCTCGCCTTGCGATCCCGCCCCATTGACCGATCCGTGATCCGCGCTTACCATAAACGCTCGTGCCCGGGCGTTAATCGAACACTTGAGCAGGGGGTATTCAACGGAGCGCGTTCTCAAACGCATGAAACAATCAACGCTATTTTTGGCCGCACTCGCCGTGTTGACCTTTTTGAACGGCTGGACCATCTCTCCGGCGACGGCGTTGCAACCCACGACCGCCACGCCGACTCGCACAGCCACCGTTTCAGCGACACCGATGGCGACGGCGACGTCCACTCCATCGAGCACCGCTACCCCGCCGTCACCCGGCGTCAGCATCCAACTGCCGAATCTGTCGCGCTTCTATCCCGAGACCCGGCTGCGCAGCGGCCTGCACCTCGGCAACCGCTTGCTCGACTGGGATTCGCCCATCGATTTCCTGCAGCGGGTCGACTTGAACGTTCAGGCCAGCACGCCGCGCATGGTCGTGGCGTTGAGCAGCCAGGTCTTCACCGTTCAGCGCTCGGCCACAACGCCCTGCGACGTCACTGGCGCGACGATCGGCAACGCCTACCTGTTCGACTTTCTCGACCGCATCATCCACAAGGGCGCGTGGGTGGTGGTGCGGATCTATCCGTCGCCCGGAAACTTCACAGACTATGCGAACCCGGGGCCCAACCACACGCTTCTGAGCGGCGCCTCGCCGGCCGGCCCCGATTACTGCAACGGGCGCAGCTCCCTCTTCCGCGCCACAGCGGATGTGGCTGCCGAGATGGCCGCGATCACGTCGCTGGTGGTGGATACGTATGGCTGGCCGGCCGGCTCGCTCTACTTCGAGCCGGCCAACGAGCCGAACCTCGAGTGGTATGAGGCGCTGCGCAAGACCCACCCCAACCTCTCGCCGGCGGTCGAAGACCATCGCGCATGGAAAGCCATGGACGCCTACTTCGCGGCGGTCTATGATCGCGCCCGGGCCCTCAACCCGAATGTGCACATCCTCACGCCGCCGATGGCCCAGCACCTGTATGCCGACACTTTCGAGTTCGGCACCTGCACGCCCACCATCCTGGTCGTCAACGGCGCTCCCGCCTACTCGGCCGGCTACGACTGGATGCCCCTGACCTTCGGCACCAAGAACGATGGCTGGAGCTGGCACAACTACTGGCGCAGCGGTTACGAGACGTGGCGCGGCGACTTCTGCCATGCCCCGGGCGCCGTCGACGATCACGCCTTTCGGTACTTCCCCGCGTGGCTGCAGAACGCGATCTCGACAAGCCCAAAGCCGGGCGTGATCACCGAGGCCGATCTGCTCTCGCCGTGTGTGTTCCCCGTGAACGCGCTGACCGATAAAGAGGCCGCCGCACAGACGGCCACCTCGTTGACGACCTTCATGCAAGAGGAGCGCGCCGCCGATGCCATCGCGGTCTGGATCCTCACCAACCAGTTCGCGGATCCGCAGACGGCTCCGCTCAATTGCGACGACACCAACGCCGAGATGGCCTGGCATGAGGCCTATCGCGACGTGGCGGTGAACAATTCGCACGAGCGCGAGTGGTTCCCGCTCTGGTGGGGGAGTGAGCCATGAACCGAGCCCGCCTTCTCGCGGCACTCTCGCTCCTGATCGTTGCGGCGGCCTGCGCTCCGCAATCGCTCCCTAACCCGCCTCAGCCGGCAGCGACGGCGATCCCGGCCCCCCAACAGGTTGTTGTGCACGCGTTGGCCGATCTGCCCGAGCCGCCCGCCACTGTCACCGTCTCGGTGGATCCGACGGGCGCGATCGCGATGTCGCTTCCGAGCGGCGGAACGCGAACGCTAAGCGCGGGCGGCGCGACGCTGTTGACCAGCGACGCCGACCATGTGGTGTGGGCCGAGCCCTGTTCCGCCTGCACGCCGGCCGTCGCCGCCGAACAACGCGGCCTGCACGCCTACACAGTGTCGACGGATCGCGAGGTGCTGTTGCTCGCCGACCGACTGCCGCGTTTCAACGAGGTGCTGCTGGGCGACGGCTGGCTGGCTGTGCTCCTGCCCTCGGCCGAACACGCCAACGCCGCCGAGCTGCGGGTCTTCGACCTGCGGACGGGTGATTCGCTCACGCTGTCGGATCGTGCGCTCGCGATCGCGGGCGCGATGCAGCCGACGCTGGCCCTCCAGGATGCGCGAGCTGCCTGGGTGGACGCGGAAAACACGACAGGCGATCTGGTGCTGCGCGTCGTCGCCCTCGACACCGGCGTCGAGGTCGTCGCGCCGACACCGCTCGATCAACCGCAGGCCCTGGCCGTCTCGCGCGACCTGGTGGCCTGGCGCGACGCCTCGAGCTGGCGCGGCCTCGAGCTCGCCGACGGCACAGCCTGGGTCGCGCCATTCGCTCCGGCCGACGTGCCAGCCACGTCGATTCGCGCCATCGGCGCGCCGCGACTCAGCGACCGTCAACTGGTCTGGACCCTCGACACGGTTTTGGGAACACAGGCCTTCGCCGCCGACGTGCCTTGATACGACGAATGACGAAGGACGGATGACGAAGGTTGTGTGAGACAACCTTCGTCATCCGTCCTTCGTCATTCGTCTGCTCGCCCTTCCACGCGCCTCAACGTTTCGACAATGTCATCGGCAGATCGCCCTTGGGTCGCAAGGTGCCGGCCCAGTCGTAGTCGAGTTCCTGCTTCGGGTTCGCCAGGCCGATACGATAGCGCTGCGCGACGTCGGCCAGAATCAGCACAGCCTCGAGCAGGGCGAAGTGCATGCCCAGGCACGTGCGTGGGCCGGCGCCGAAAGGCATGTACGCATAGCGCGGCCGGGCCTTGATCCGCTCGGCCGTGAAGTGCTCGGGGTCGAACGCATCGGGCTGCTCCCAGAACTCGGGATGGCGGTGCGTCATGAAGGGCAGCACCATGATCAGGTTGCCCGGCCCGACGGCGTATTCGCCGAGCGCATCGGCTGCGACAGCGTCGCGCGCCATCACAGCCACCGGTGAATACAGCCGGAGCGTCTCGTCGATGACCTGACGCGTGTACGTCAACGAGGCGATGTCGTCGACGGTCGGCGAGCGCCCGGCGAGGACGCGATCGAGTTCTTCCCACAGGCGCCGTTCGATCTCTGGATGCTGGGCCAGCATGGCCAGCGTCCAGGTCAGCGTCTGAGCCGTGGTCTCATGACCGGCGAAGAACGTGATCAGCACTTCGTCGCGCAACTGCTTCTCGCTCATCTCGGCGCCGGTGTCGGCGTCTTTGGCCGTCATGAGCAGCGAGAGCAGGTCCTGGCCCAGGCCGTTGCGACGCCGCTCGCGGATCACGCCATAGAGGAAGTCGTCGACGCGGCGTGTCGCGGCCTGGAGCTTGCGGTGCGCATCGGTCGGCACCCACATCGGGAGATCGATGCTGCTCAGGCCACGCTCGGAGACGTACTGGAGCAGATAGCGCAGCCCATCGCCGGTTTCCTTGAAATCTTCGCCGACGTCGAGGCCGAACATCGAGAGCGAGATGACGCTCATCGTCACGCGCATCATCTCCTGGTTGATCATCACCGGCTCGTCGGTCTTGCGCTCGTCCCAACGCTTGAGCATGCCGCGGGTTGCGTCGCCCATGATCTGGGCGAAATCGGTGACGGCCTTGGGCGTGTAGGTCGGCTGCATCAACCGACGCTGGCGCTGCCAGGCGTCGCCCTCGGCCGTGAGGATGCCGTCGCCGATGATCTTGCGCAGGTTTTCGTGGCTGAGGCCTTTGATGTAGTTCTTGGCGTTGCTGACCATCACCTGCTGCACATGCTCGGGTCGCACGATCTGCAGCATCGTGAGCGGGCCCATCTGAAAGCGAACGACGTCGCCGTGATCGTGCCAGGCCTTGACGTGATAGGCCAGCAGGCCGCTGTCGCGGGCGTCGAACAGATTGCCGATCAAAAACTTGCCGCGCGGCCCGGGGGCGACGCGTAACGGTGCGGGAGCGACTGACATGGGAATACCTTTCGCGGATATGAGCAAATACTCACATCATCCTAGCGGCGGGGTGCTGGCCTGTCAACCATCCTGAGCGAACGCTCATCTTGCGACCTTGACGTAGAATCGCAGGATGGCCTCCACGCCTCGCACCAAAATGCGCCGCCAACCCCAGATGCCGCGCGGCCAACGCCGCGTCGACGCCATCTTGCGCGCGGCCGTCGCCGTGTTCGATGCCCAGGGCTATGAGGCCGCCACGACGAACGCCATCGCCCGCCGCGCACGTGCGTCGATCGGGTCGCTGTATCAGTTTTTTCCGAACAAGGAAGCGATCCTGCAGGCCGTTGTCACCCGGCACCGCGCCGAGATGGCCGATCTGTTCGGGCGCCTGATAACGGCCGAGACGCTGACCCTGCCGACGGCCGTCATTGTCGACCGCGCCATCGACGGCGCCGCCGAGTTCATCGATACACACATCGGCTTCGGCCGAATCTTCTGGCACTCACCGGCGTCGCCCAGGCTGGCCGCCATCGCCGCCCAGCTGGATGAAGAGATCATCGCCCGCGTCGACGCCGGTTTTGCCCTCCGCTATCCGGGTCTGACCGCTCGCCAACGCCGCCTGCATGCGGCCGTCACCGTCACCATGCTCAAGTCGCTGCTGGCCCTGGCCGACTCGTCGCCGGCCCGCGAACGCGGCCTGGTGTTGGCTGAAGTGAAGTCCGTCCTCGCCCACTACCTCGATCAGATCGGCGTGTCATAACGCCTTCGCTGCCGACTCTCCAGGAATCTTGTGACGTTACGCGCTTTCATCGCCAATATAGGATCAGTATTATATAAGCCATGTCCTATAACAAGCCCCTGGCAAAGCCGGCAGGCACTGGCCTGGCAGTTAGCCTCCTGGCACTAAGCGCCTTCGCCCTGGCCATCGCCCAACTGGGAATGCCGGAGACGTATTCCTGGCTTCGCCAGACGACCAGCGAGTCGGCGGCCCAGGGCGTCACCGGCGCCTGGATCGCCCGGCTGGGTTTTCTGCTGTTCGGCCTGACGGTCAACTGGTTGGCCCTGAACGGCCGGCGCTCCTGGCCGCAACTGTCACGCGTCGCGCTGGGCGCCTTTGGCATCCTCATGATCGCGGCGGCGGCCTTCTCGACCCGGCCCTGGTGGCCGGGCGCTGCTTACGACCCGACCGAGGATCTGCTGCACTCGATCGCGGCCACGACCATGGGCATCGCGTTTGCCTTCGGACTGACCACGCGCGCATTCAGACGCGCCGGCGATCGCGCCGGCCTCGCATGGGACGTGGCCGGGGTGGCGGCCTCGATCGTCCTGCCGCTCGCAATGTCGCTGCTGCCCGACTGGGCCGGTCTCTTACAGCGCATCATGTTCGCCACAGCCTATGCCTGGTTCATCGTCGACGTCCTTCGAAAGCCCGTCCACCTGAAAGGTCACCATGTCGCTTGAACACGCCATCCTTGGCTTCCTCAACTCACGCCCGATGACGGGCTATGAGCTGAAGAAGATCTTCGACACCTCGGTGCGCCATTTCTGGCCGGCCGATCAGAGCCAGATCTATCGCACGCTCAGCCGGCTCGCCGAACGCGGCTGGGCCGAGATGGAGCTCATCAAGCAGACCGAGCGACCCGACCGCAAGGTCTATCGTCTGACGCCGCAGGGCCATGAAGAACTCACAAGCTGGCTCGTCTCCGAACTCCCGGCCGAAGCGACCCGCAGCCCCGAGATGATCCAGGTGTTCTTCTCGGCCCAACTCTCGAACGAACAGGTGCTGGCGATGTTCGAACGCGCCGCCGCAAAGCTGCGCGCCGCGCTGGCCACGTATGACGCGATCCCGCAGCAGATCGATGCCTACAGCGACTACACGCGTTCGCCGCGCGAGTTCTTCTTCTGGATGCTGACCCTCGAGGTCGGTCAGATGTCATCGCGCGCCAACCTGGCATGGATCGAGAACGTCATCGAGCGCATCAAGAAAGGCGAGGTCCCGCAGGCATGAGCAAACCCTTCCGCCAACCGCCGGCTCGGCAGCGCATCCGCAAGGCGCTGGTGCTCGCTTCGTTTCTGCTGTTCCCGATCACGCTCAACTTCCTCTCGCCGTACCTGATCGTCGCCGGCGCGATGGAAGGCGTTGTCAACGGCAGCCTGATCCTGTTCGCGCTGCTCTTCGTCGGCTCGTTGTTCTTCGGCCGGTTGTGGTGCGGCTGGATCTGCCCGGGCGCGGGCATGGCCGAGATCGGCGCCGTGGTCAACAACGCGCCTTTCTCTTCCGGTCGCGCCGACTGGATCAAGTGGTTCATCTGGGCGCCGTGGATCATCCTGATCGCCACTCTTGCCCTCCTGGCCGGCGGTTATCACGCCGTCAACCCGCTCTACTTCACAGAGAGCGGAGTCTCGGTCGATGAGCCGGCCAAGTTCGTTGTCTACTTCGCCGTGGTGATCCTGTTCGTCGGCCTGGCGATCGCGTTCGGCAGGCGCGCCGGCTGCCATACGGTCTGTTGGATGGCGCCTTTCATGATCGCGGGCCGCGGTCTGCGCAATCGGCTCGGCCTGCCCGCGCTGCAACTGACGACGGATCCGTCGGCCTGCGTGAAGTGCACGAGTTGCACGTCGACCTGCCCGATGAGCCTGCCCGTCAGCGCGCTGGTGCAGACCGGGCGGATCGAACATCCCGAGTGCATCCTGTGCGGCACCTGCGCCGACGGCTGCACCAAGAAGGCCATCCGCTATACCATTCGCGCGCGGTAAGCGCGTTGCGACGAGAGGCAATCATGGACATCGTCATCCTGAACGGCGACCCCGGCGATCGCGGAGACAGCCTGACGCGCTACCTGCGTTCTTTGAGCGAGAGATTGCGGATCGCCGGGCACAAGGTGCGCGAGATGCACCTGCGCGAGCTCGACCTGCGCGACTGCGTCGGCTGCTTCGGCTGCTGGGTGAAGCGGCCCGGCGCCTGCGTGGTCGACGATGCGTCGCACAGCCTCGACGCGGCCGTGATCAGCTCGGACCTGACGATCTGGGCCTCACCGTTGCGGATGGGCTTTCCGAGCGCGCTCCTCAAGCGCGCGCTCGACAAATCGATCCCGTTGATCCATCCCTACTTCGAGGTCGTCAAGGGCGAAGCCCATCATCGGGCGCGCTATGCTCGCTACCCGCGCCTGGGTCTCATCCTCGAGCCTGAGGAGACCACCGACGACCTCGACGTCGAGATCGTGTCGAACGTGTTGGCCCGAACGGCCCTCAACCTCAAGAGCGCGCTCGGCTTCGCGACCACGACGGTGGCGGATCTCGATTGGGTCGTCGCGCAAATCGAGTCGATCGATGCGGCGCCGCTGCAGGCGGGACCGGCCGGCCCCTTGCCGGGCACGCGTGTCGCCCCGGTCGGTCGACTGACCATCTTCAACGGCTCGCCACGCGGGCGGCGCGGCAACACGCCGATCCTGCTCGATCAACTGGCAACAGGTTTTCGCAACGTGCCGGACCGGGCGGTGGATTTGATCCACCTCAACCGCACGCGTGAGGCCGGGCGCTGGCTCGACGCCGTGGCCCAGGCTGAGTGCGTTTGGCTGGGCTTTCCGCTGTACACCGACGCCATGCCGGGCCTCGTGAAGGGCTTCATCGAACACCTCGAGCCGCTCGTCGGGCGCACGTCCAATCCCCCGATCGGCTTTCTGGTTCAGTCCGGCTTCCCTGAGTCAGCACACTCGCGTTACGTGGAACGGTATCTGGCCAAACTGGCACAACGCCTGAAGGCCCCGTACCTGGGCACGATCGTCAAGGGCGGCGGGGAGGGCGTGCGCCTGATGCCGGAGACGACCAACCGCCAACTCTTCAAAGCGCTGCAAACCCTTGGCCGCAGCCTTGCGCTCGAGGGCCGCCTCGACCCGCAGGCCCTGCGCGATGTCGCCGGTGTCGAGCGCTACCCGGCGCTCCTGGCGCCTGTGTTCCGTCTCTTCGTCAATACTTCGTGGGCCACCGGCTACTGGGACGAGCAACTCAAGCGCAACGGCGTCTTCGAGCGACGGTTCGACCGACCCTTCGATCCAGTAGCGTCGGCCTGAGAGACGGCCCTTTAGGTGCAAGCAAAACGCGCGGGCCAGCCCGCGCGTTTTGCTTTTGAGGGCCACCGTCGCGCCGAACCCGCTTGACAAATCCGGAACCATCTATACAATTAGATATATGTCTAATGAATTAGAACAAACCCAGATCGGCCTGCTGGAGTTCTTCAAGGCCCTGGCCGACGAGACCCGGCTCAAGATCGTGGGCCTGCTGGCGAACGGCCCGCGCACGACCGATCAACTGGCGCAGGCGCTTGGCCTGCGCGCGCCGACGGTGTCGCACCATCTCGACAAGTTGATGGCGGCCGGGCTTGTGGCGCCCGAGCCGACGCGCGGGCACGAGAAGCCCTACGCGCTGCGCCTCGACTCACTGCATGCCTCGGCCAGCCGTCTGCTCGGCGATCGCGCGGCGCTGGCGGCGCTTGCCCCACAGCCGTCCGGCGACGCCTACGAGAACGAGGTCTGGCGCAACTTCAGCAACCCGGACGGCACGCTCAAGGAGATCCCGGCCCAGCGCAAGAAGTTGAGCGCGATCCTGGCGCGGTTGACCCGCGAGTTCGAGCCGGACCGGTCTTATTCAGAGAAGCAGGTCAACGAGATCCTGCGCCGCTACCACGAGGACACGGCCTCGCTGCGGCGCGAACTGATTGGCGCGCGCCTGCTCACGCGCGAGCGCGGCATTTATCGGCGCGCCGCGGATGGCGAATAGCCGACCCCACTGGAGGCCGTCATGCTGGTCGAACTCTCCCGCTTCAAAGTGAAGCCGGGCAAAAGCGAACGCGTCGACGCCTGGCTGCAGGCCCTCAACGATCGCATGCCCGAAACACTGGCAACCCTCGAGCGCGAGCTGATGAAGTTCGAGGTGATCTTTCGCGAGATGATCGGCGACGACGAGTACCTGACCTGGGTCAGTGTGCAGGGCGAAGACGGCGCGCCCGTCGAGACGTCGCCGCACGAGATCGATCAGGTGCATCTGGCGTTCTGGCGCGAGTGCATCGACGACGACCACGGCCGCCACGACGCGCAGCCGCAGGTCGTGATGATTTCGCCGGTCGTCGCCGCCGCGATGGGCTGGCCGAACCCCGCCGAGTCGCGCGTGCCCTTCGAACGTCGCGAGATCATTTATCGTCGTCGGTCGAGCGAGGCCTGAGTCGTCTTATTGTCTGTCCAGATCTTTGCCACGAATTCCGCGAATGGAGACGAATTGACACGAAAGGGCGGAAAGGGTCCCTGGCTTTCAATCACCACCTCGACCTCCTTCGTGCCAATTCGTTCTAATTCGCGGAATTTGTGGCAGATGATTTGGTGCAACAGTGGACCACGCCGTATTACAATCGGCGCATGAAAATCCTCTTCGTCTCCGCTGAAGTCGCCCCCTTTGCGAAAGTCGGTGGCTTAGCCGATGTGGCCGGCGCGCTGCCCAAGGCGCTCAAGGCCCTCGGGCATGATGTGCGCGTGGTGATGCCCGCCTATCGCGCCCAGGAGGATCAGGGGCGCCAGGGCAAACTGACGCCGCGGCCTGGCGGCATGATCGTGCCCACTGGGCACGGGCCAGTGCCGGCCGGCATTTTCGAAAGCACGCTGCCGGGCAGCGACGTGCCGATCTACTTCATCGCACACTGGGGCCTGTTCGATCGGCCCAACATCTACGGCTACGACGACGACGTCTACCGCTTCGCGTTCTTCGGCCGCGCGGCGCTCGAGTTGTGCAACGTGTTGCAGTGGCGGCCGGATGTGCTCCACGCGCACGACTGGCACACCGCCGCAGCCGTCACCTGGCTGGCCACGGCCGGCCAGGCCGACGAACGGTATCGCGGCATCCCTTCGGTGTTCACGATCCACAACCTGGCGCATCAGGGCAAAGGTCCGTGGGAGGTGCTCAACTACCTGGGCATCATCACGCATGGCCTTGTCGAAGAGGGATTTGGCGGCGCGAACTTCATGGCCCGCGGCATCTACCACGCGACCATGGTCAACACCGTCAGCCCGACCTACGCGCACGAGATCATGACCAAGGAGGGCGGCGCGGGCCTGGACGCGCTGCTGCGGTTCCGGAGCTTCGACGTGCACGGCATCCTCAACGGCCTCGACGTCGACGTCTGGAATCCGCAGACCGACTCGAAGCTCGTGACGCACTTCGACGTCGACACGCTCGACGCACGCAAGGCCAACAAGGCCGCGCTGCAGAAGAGGCTGGGCCTCCCCGAGCGCCCGAACGCGCCGCTGCTGGCGATGGTGACCCGCCTCGACTGGCAGAAGGGCGTCGACATCATCGGGCACCCGTTGAACCTGCTGCTCAACGGCGGCGCCGGCGAGGCGCAGGTCGTGATCGTTGGAAGCGGCTCGCCTGAGGCCGAGGCGATGTTGCGCGGCTTCCAGAGCGAGCACCCCGATCGCATGCGCGCGATCCTGACCTATGCGCCCGAGCTCGCGCCGCTTGTCTACGGCGGCAGCGACATCTTCATGATGCCGTCGCTGTTCGAGCCGTGCGGGCTCGGTCAGATGATCGCCATGCGCTATGGCAGCGTTCCGGTGGTGCGCGCGACAGGCGGCCTGGCCGACACCGTTCGCGACGGCGTGACGGGCTTCGTGTTCAACGATTTCAACAGCGAATCGCTCTGGAACGCCATTCAGCGCGCGATCTATATCTATAACGTGGATCCCGGGAGCTTCGCGGCCCTGCAGCGCAATGGCCTGGCGCAGGATCTTTCCTGGCGCAACTCGGCCCTCGGCTATCAGCAGCTCTTCGAGTGGGCCATCGCGCGCATGCGCGGCTGGTAACAAACAGAGGGGCGAGGGGCGAACGCTACCGCGCAGTAGCGTTCGCCCCT
>JBGAGY010000013.1:0-196859 GCA_044226485.1 Anaerolineales bacterium | reverse complement strand
ACCCCGATGTAGGCGGGTCCGCCTACATCGGGGTACTTCGGGGGACTCCCGATGTCTGGGTATAATCTTCTGAATGCCGACGCCACCACTAAGCCGCCTGGCGGCCCTGGAGGCGCGCATGGAAGCCCTGGTCGAGGGCACGCTCGCGCGTCTGCTCCCGGGCCGTCTCGAGCCCGTCGATCTGCAACGACACCTCCTCCGCACCCTGGAAGATACTGCCGCGCAGGGCGCTCCCGCGGTGAGCTACACCATCCGATTGCATCGCGATGACGTCGCCCACCTGGCCCGAAACCACCCAGGCCTGGCCGATCAACTGGCGGCCGCCGTCGTCGAGGGCGCGCGACAGGCACACATCACCCTGCCCGCGCAGCCCGAGGTCGTGCTGCTGCCTGACGAACACCTTCACCCGCGCAGCCTGATCGTCACAGGCGAGGCGGCGCGACCCGGCGCCACCCTGACCGGCGGCCCTCAGGCCCGCCTCGAAGGCGAGCCGGCCCCCGCCGCGTTGCCGCCCGCCTTCCTGGTGCTCGACGGCGAACGAACGGTGCCGCTCCGCCAGTCTGTGATCAGCATCGGCCGCCGGCTCGACAATGACATCATCATCGAGCACACCAGCGTCTCGCGCGTCCATGCGCAACTCCGCCTGCGCTTTGGCCGCTACGTGGTGTACGATCTCGGCTCGAGCGGCGGCACCTTCGTCAACGACCAGCGCGTGCAGGAATGTTTGTTGAAGCCCGGCGATGTGCTGCGACTTTCGGGCGTATCGTTGATCTACGGCGAGGATCAAGCGGCCCGGAACGCGCCAGCCGAGGTCGGCGACGCCGGCAGGCGCCGCCCGCTCGAGCCCGGCGACGATCGCACTCGCCCTTTCTTTTAGCTTTGGCACGCGCCGTTCACATATGACTCCCCTCGACGTCTTCGCCGTTCTGCGCCTGCTGCTGGCCGGAACGCTCTATGCCTTCTTCGGCCTGCTCCTCTGGTTGTGGTGGCGCAGCGAGCGACCGTCGAACGAGGCCGCCGCCGCCGCCGAACGCGCCACGCTCGTCGTCGTCGACGGCGGGCAGTCGGGCCTGGCCATCGATCGCGCCTTCGTTGTCGGACCGGTCTGCACGATCGGGCGCGCGTCGACCGCCGACGTGATCGTGGCCGACGACGCCGCCTCGCTCGAGCACGCCGTCATTCACCGGCGCGAGGGGCGCTGGTGGATCGAGGACCTCGCTTCCAGGAACGGCACGCGCCTCAACGAGGAAAGGCTGACGCGGTCGAGCCCGCTGCGCGCCGGTGATATGATCGCGATCGCCAGCGTGACGCTGCGCTTCACCGACAACGGAGAAGCAGTGGTCGAGCCGTCGGCGCGAGTCTGAAGACAAGGAGAAACTGGCCATGTCGACACAGCCTGTGTTGGGGGTCATTGGCGGCTCCGGCCTGTATGCCATGCCGGGCCTCATCGACGTCGAAGAACGCGCGATCCAGACGCCTTTCGGCGATCCGAGCGATCCGATCGTCATCGGCACGCTGGCCGGGCAACGCGTGGCGTTCCTGGCGCGACATGGGCGCGGCCATCGCTACACGCCCACCGAGGTGAACTATCGCGCCAACATCTGGGCGCTCAAGAGCCTCGGGCTGCGCCATGTGGTCGCGGTCAGCGCGTGCGGCAGCCTGCGCGAAGACTACGCGCCCGGGCACATCGCGATCCCCGATCAGGTCTTCGACCGCACGACCCAACGAGCCCGCAGTTTCTTCGGCGGCGGGCTCGTCGCTCATGTCAGCGTCGCCAACCCGTTCTGCTCGCACCTGTCGGAGCTGGCCCACGACGCCGTGGCCGAGACCGGCGCTACAGTGCACCAGGGCGGCACCTTCGTCACGATCGAAGGTCCGCGCTTCTCGACCCGCGCCGAGAGCCACGCCTATCGCAAGCTCGGGTTCGACCTGATCGGCATGACCACGTCGCCCGAGGCCTTCCTCGCCCGAGAGGCCGAGCTCTGCTACGCCTGCATCGCTCACGTCACCGATTACGACGTCTGGCACACATCGGCCGAGCCCGTGACCGTCGAGATGGTCATCCGTACGCTGAACGAGAACACGGCGCATGCGCAGACCGCGATCGTCAATCTCGTCAAGCGCCTGGCGACGCCCCAGCCCGAGTGCTCGTGCCAGAGCGCGCTCAAGGACGCGCTCATGACAGCGCGCGACAGCATCCCGGCCGAGACGCGCGAACGAGTGTCGCTTCTGACGGCCAAATACCTGTGAGGCCCACCCATCATCGCTGAACGCTTCGGCGAGAACGACCAGACGCCGCCGGTCTTCCGCCGTGTAGGATTGGCGTGCGCCACAGCCTTCCTGGCGTTGACGGCGCTGGCCCTTTCGCTCGGCCCTGTCGCGCGCCTGAACGATTGGGCCGCCCCGCTATCGGCCCGCGCCTGGGAGCCCTGGTTGATCGTCGGCGTGTGGGCGATCTGCGCGTGGTCGGCCACGCGCGTGCTCGAGCGACGCCTTCCGGAACACGACCCCATCTTGCTGCAGGCCGCGCTGCTGCTCATGGGCTGGGGCGCCCTCCTTATCTGGCGCCTGTTGCCCGACTATGGTTTGCGTCAGACCGCCTGGATCGTGGTCGGCACTGCCGCGCTGCTGGTTTCGGCCGCCACCGACGGCGTGCTGCGCGCGCTGCGCCGATACCGCTACCTGCTGCTCAGCATCGCGCTCGGGTTGACGGCGCTCACGTTCGTCATCGGCCTCGATCCGGCGCAGACCGGCGCGCGCCTGTGGCTCGGCGCGCTCGGCGTCGGCGTCTTCTTCCAACCGTCCGAACTGCTCAAGCTCACGCTCATCGCTTTCCTGGCCGCGTATCTGGCCGAGCGCCGGCCTGCTCCCGGCGCGCTCCGCGCCGTCGACGTCGCGCCGGTGCTGGCTGTCTGGGGCGTCAGCATCGTGCTGGTCGTCGCCCAGCGCGATCTTGGGGCTGGCGTATTGCTCTTCGGCGGCGCGCTCGTCGTCAGCTTCGTGGCCACCGGGCAGCGCCGGCTGCTGGCGCTCGGCACGCTCCTGATCCTGGGGGCCGCTTTTGGTGGATACATCGTGTTCGACGTCGTGCGCGCACGCGTCGCCGCCTGGATCGACCCGTTCGCCGACCCGATCGGCGGCGCCTATCAGATCGTGCAGGCCCTGATCGCCGAGGCGGCCGGCGGCATCCTGGGCCGCGGTCCTGGGCTCGGCAACCCGGGTCTGGTGCCGCTCGCGCATTCGGACTTCATCTTCTCGGCCATCGCCGAAGAATGGGGCCTCTCGGGTTCACTGGCCGTCGTCGGGCTGCAGGCCCTGCTGGCCGCGCGCAGCCTGCGCGCCGCGTTCCGCGCCCGTTCGGCGTTCGATCAACTGCTGGCCGTCGGCCTTGCGACGCTGTCGGCGATGCAGACCCTGTTGATCGTCGGCGGCGCGCTGCGGGTCGTGCCCCTGACCGGCGTCACACTGCCCTTCGTCAGCTACGGCGGATCGTCGCTGCTGGCTCAATGCCTCATGCTCGGACTCGTCCTGCGCGTGTCAGACCGTGACCGGCCACGCCTTCCCGCGTCCGCATCACGGCCGGTGGCTGCGCGGGCGCGTGGCGAGGTCATGGCCCCACCGCGTCGATCCGCCATGCGCCTCACCGCGACGCTCATGGCCGTTGGCTTCGCGTTGCTCGGCGCCGCGATGGGCTACTGGAGTTTGCTGCGTGGGGTCGAACTCAACGCCCGCCCGGATAATGCGCGGCGCGCCCTGCTCGAGTGGCGCTACCCACGCGGCCAGATCCTCGACCGCAACGGCCAGGTGCTGGCCGAGTCGATCTTCGTCGACGATCGCTACTCCCGCATCTATCCATACGCCAGCCTGGGGCCGGTGCTCGGGTATAGATCGGTCCTCTACGGCGCGGCGGGCATCGAGGCCACAGCCGACTCGATCCTCCACGGCGACCAGGAGTCCGACACGTGGGATCACGTGCGCGGGTTGGCCATCGGCGACCTACCCACGCCGCGATCGCTCAAGCTGACTCTCGACCTCGATCTGCAACGACAGGTGGATCTGGCTCTTGGTGAGCGCGCCGGCGCCGTGGTCGTCCTCGATATTCAAAGCGGCGACGTCCTGGCGCTTGCCTCGCATCCCGGCTACGACCCCAATCAACTCGACGCTCGCTGGCCCGACCTGACCACCGATCCCTCTGCGCCGTTGCTGAACCGCGCGTCTGCAGCGTTGTACCAGCCCGGGTCGGCCCTCTATCCTGCGTTGTATGCCCTGGGCGTTCAATCCGGGCTGATCCACCCGGACGAGCCGGCTCCGGGCGGCGCCGAACCGGTTCAGGCGGGGTCGACACAACTGGGCTGCCGCGCCCCTGGCGACGATCTGACCTGGGCGACAGCCGTTGCGTTGCGCTGCCCGGCGCCTTTCGAAACCCTGGCGCGCCAACTCGAGCGCGAACGTGTGGCGCAGCTTTGGCGCGATCTGGGTCTGTTCACGGCGCCTGTGGCCGGGCTTCCGACGGCCGCCGCGATCGACGAGCCCGCGAGCACCGAGCCCAGCGCCCTGCTTGGCCAGGGTGTGTTGACGATGACGCCGTTGCACTACGCCCGCATCGTGGCAGCCTGGGCGCAACGCGGCGAGGTCCCCACCCCACGCCTCATCCTGGCTGAACAGGACTTCGATGGAGCCTGGCAGGCGCGCGCGCCGCTCGGGGGAACCGTCTCGGCCTTCACGCCGACCGGCGCGCAGCTGCTTCACGATCTGATCGTTCAAGGCTACGCGGCACGGGCCGTGGCCGGCGAGGGCGCCACGCAGCGCGATCTGGCCTGGTTCGGCCTGGCCGCCCCCGGCGAGGCGCCGAGCGTGGCCGTCGTCGTCTTGCTCGAAGGCGGCGGCGAAGCGGACGCCGAATCGATCGGGCGCACCGTGGCAGCCGCTTCAACGAAGTGATGGGCTCATTCAGCTGAGACGTCGCCGCACCAGAGCAGCGCCGGAATGCGCTTCGGCACGTAGGCCGTCTCTTCGCGAAAACGCTTGATCCGTTCGGCGAAAAGCGGATAGGCTGACGTCGCGCCCTGCAGGACTGCAAACAACCGCTCAGCCTCAGGTCGGTTTCCGGCGGCCCACTCCGCTGCCGCCGCCACCAATGCTCGTTCGAGCCGCCCCCACAACACGAAGCCATCGAGCGCCGGAGCCGCGGCCAGGCAGGCGCCGGCCTCGGCCGGATCGCCGGCCGTCAACCACATCGCTGCCAGAGTCGTGTGCAGATTGAACCGCAGAAGACGATCATCTGACGCGCCCGGCAGCGCCTTGGCCCTGTCGAGCGTCGCGCCCGCGCACGCCCACTGAGCGGGATCAGCGACCAGTTGAGCGAAAGCCAAGCGATTAAGGTTGTAGCCGTGCGACCGCGATGAATGATCGGCGTTGCCGCCGATGGACGGGCCTTGAAGCAACTGCAGCGCGCCATCGACGTCGCCGCGCCAGAGCAGGAAGGCGCCGCGCCGCGCCTGCTGGTCGGCCTGGGCATGTCGATCGCCGATCTGATCCAGCAACTCCCGCGCGACGTCAAGGCGCTGAAGTCCACGGTCGATCGCGAGGCGGATGCGATCATGATCGGTGAGGTACATGTTCATGTAGGCGACGGTGTAGCTATCGCCAAGTTCCTCGGCCGCCTGCAACGCTTCGCCACGCAGCCGATCGGCCTCATCCAGATCGCCGCGGTCGTAGCTGAGACCGCCCAAAAAACCTCGCTTCGCGAGTGCCAGCCTCCGCAGCCCGCCCCGTTCCGCGGTATCGATGGTGTCCTGAGCATGCCGGATCGCGCCGGCCATGTCCTGTCGCGCGCGCGAGATGCTGGCCATGGCGCTGTGAGCCGTCGCGCGGGTCTCATGCAGGCGTTGCCAGGACGCGCGCCCAAAGGAGTCGAGCAAGGCCAGCGCGGTCTCGCCGGCGTCTGCAGCGTCGTCGATGTGTGAGAGATCGTAATGGGCCCAGGCGGCCACGGCCTCGAGGCGCGCGCGCAGGAAAGCATCACCGGGGTTGAGCGCGGCGCGCGCCACCGAGATCAGCTCCAACGCTTCGGCGTAGGCGTTGCGCTCCAGCATCGAGCTTGCGATCCGGGCCGCAAGATCGGCGCGCGTGGGCGGATCGTCCGTCAGATCGAGCGCACGGCGAAAGTCATCTTCGGCCTCACGGGCTTGAAGGCTGCCGGCCAGCAGGATGCCTCGCGAGGTATGCAGGTCGCGCAGCGTACGCCAGTTGCGTTCGGCGCGCTTGCCGCGACCGAGGGCGCGGATCGTCTGCGAGAGGATTTCTGCTGCAGCGGAGGCCAGGCCGCGCGCTGCCACGGCTTCCTCCTGATCCTTGATCAGCTCAGCGACTCGCGCATACTGACCGGCGTTCGCGGCCTGATGAATCGCCTCAAGGATGTCGGCAGACTGCTGTTCTTCCCAATCGGCCGCCAAGCGATGGAGCCGGCGCTTGAGCTGCGGATCCGTTGCCAGTTGGGTCAGCAGATGTTCGCGCAGCAAAGGATGCAAGATGACCTGATGCGCGTCGTCGATCAGGGCCTGCTCCTGCAGTGATTGGATGGCCGCCGATAGAGCGATCGATGGCTCGGCGACCGCGATCAACTCAGCCAGGGTCGCGTCGTACAGGTCGATCGGATGCCTGAACACCGCCACCAACTCGATCAACCAGTAGGCGCTGGTGGACAGGCGCCTCAGCAGGCCGTTGATGAGAAACACAGCGATTTGCGGTTGAGATCCAAGGTGGTCGACGAAGTGCGCGGGATCGACGCTGGCATGCCCGAGCTGGCCGAGGGCCAGTCGCAGCAGCATCGGGTTACCGTGGGTTCGTTCGATCAGAGCCTCGACCCACTGCCGGGTTGGGTCGAAGCCGTAGCCGACGACGACGGCCCGCGCCTGGTCAGGATCGAGGCCGCCGACCGTCTGATGGATCAGCGACAAGGGGAGGCGTTCGCGCGAGGTCAGAAGAAGCGTGGCCGTCGTGGTCGCGGCGAGGTTTTCGAGCAGTGCGCGCCCGGCCGGGTCGTACAGGATCAGGTGGGCATCGTCGAGGCACAGCAGCACCGGACGCGTGTTGAGGGCGGCGCGCAGGAGGGTGAGTTGCTGATCGAGCGGCAGAGCGGTCGCCGCGGCGTCGGCCAGAATGGGCCTCACGAGAGTCTGGCCCAGCGTCAGGCAGAACAACGCCAGGGCCCGGGCGATGGCGGCGGCGCCGTCGCTGACACCGGTGGTCACAGTCAGCCAGAAGACGGGTTGTCGAGTCGATGCACGCGCCAGCTCGGCCGCCAGGACGGTTTTGCCTGCTCCAGCCAGCCCGACCAGGACCAGACGCCGTTCAGTGCGCAACAACTCGATCGAGCGTTCGAGGAGCGACGGCCGTGCGACCCAATGTGCCGGCGCCGATGGCACGTCCTCCAGAGCGCCGAGGTCTTCGATGACCTCGTGTTGGATCTCGATCTGGCGCAGTCCTGTGCGACGCACGACGACGCTGCCGGTCGAGCGCCGCGAGCCGGCCCGGCCGGCTAGCCTCAAGAGTTGCTCGACCTGCGCAGGAGCGTCTTCCAACTCGAGCGCCGGAACGAACAGGGCCGCCACCGTCGACATGTCGGGCAGGCGCTCGTTTTTCTCGAGGCGGCAGACGTGCGCCTCGGTGTAACCGACGCGCTGCGCCAACTCGCGCTGGGTCAGACGGACCCGGCGTCGCAGGTACTTCAGGAATTCTCCGAACGTTTGGGCCGCAACAGTGACGGGCATGAGGTCCGACGATCCCCCCGGCGATTGAACGCTGATCGGGCCGATTTTACGCGGATCCGCTTCTGACAAGAAAAGTCAACTTAGAGGCTTCGCGCGCTCATACAGTGAGGGCTGGAGGCCTTTCATGCAGCGCGTCGTCCGTCGTCGCAGGACCACAGTCCGCATCACATGGATCGAGCAAACCCTGACCGAATCCGTCGAGGAGGTCGCCGTCCCTCCACGAGCCATCGCTGCCCCCCCGGCTGAAGCGGACGTTGAAGCAACCGCTCGCCATAAGCGGCGCGCCCGTCGACGCGACGACTCGAATCCCAACACCCAAAACGTCAGCTAAGTGCCGCCAGAGGCCCACAACGTGAACACACCCACTCCAACTCGATCTCTCTTCTCGCTCATCCTGCCGACCATCCTGGCGACGGCCCTCATCGGACCGAGGCCATCAGAAATACCCGGGCTTCAGGCTCATGCCAAACAACAGCCCCGCAGCCAGCAGACCTATAAAGCCGGCTCTCACATGTTCGGCGCCAGAGCCGACGGTGTCGTGATCGCCGGGCTCGATCACGCGCTCCAGATCGGGTTTGTTGGGGCGCACAGCATCGAACCACGCACGACCGGAGGAGCGGGAGAAGAACCAAGACGCCTGGAAGCCGTGACCTGGTCGAACCTCTGGGACGGCATCAGCCTGACTTATCGTGCCGCCGACGACGGGATCGCCGAGAGCGTCTATACCCTCGCGCCTGGCGCCGACGTGGCCGACATTCGGTTGGTCTATGGCACAACTGTGACGCTCAACGCCGATGGTTCGCTGAGCATTCGATACGAGGCGGGTCAGTTGACCGAGAGCGCGCCCATCGCCTGGCAGATAATCGAGGGACAGCGCAGGATGGTCGACGTGCGCTTTCGTCTCGTGAACGATCCCGGAGCCCGGGACTCGACGATCGGGTTCGAGCTCGGCGCCCATGATGCGCGAGAAGCTGTGGTGATCGATCCCACCGTGGCGTGGAGTTGGTTTATCGGCACTACAGCTGACGAGATCGCCAGCGACGTGGCAACCGACGGTTCCGGCAACGTCTACGTCGTCGGCAACGCCCCGCTTTCGTTTGGCACGCCCGTGAGGGTCTGGTCGGGCCACTCGGATGCCTATGTGGTCAAACTGTCCCCTGGTGGTGCGGTCGTCTGGTCGACGTTTCTGGGCGGGTCCGATGTTGACCTTGGCACGCGCCTCGCCGTCGATGCGGCTGGATCCGTGACAGTGTTGGGGTATAGCTACGGCCCCTGGGGTTCGCCCGCACGGGCCTTCACCGGCGGCCCGTCCGACCTCTTTGTCGCGCACCTGGCCGCCAATGGCGACCTTGTGTGGAACACCTTCCTGGGCAACGAAAACCGCGAGACCCCGCAGGGCATCGCTTTGGACGGGTCCGGCAATGTGGTCGTCGTCGCCGACGGCACCGGCACCTGGGGTACGCCGATCGTTGCGCCGGCCGGCGACGTTGATGTCATGGTGGCGCGACTCACAGCCGGCTCGGGAACGCTGACCTGGAACACGTTCCTCGGCAGCGCGGCCGACGATCGGAGCTCGGATGTGGAGGTTATGGGCACGTCGGTCTATCTGACGGGATCGAGCGCGCAGGTCTGGGGATTGCCGCTCGTCGGGCACTCAAGTTACGCCGATGGTTTCCTGGCGCGCGTCAGCCTGGGCTCCGGGACACTCCTTTGGAACACTTTTATCGGCGGCGCCGATTACGACCGGGCGGACGGTCTCGTCATCGATGCTTCCGGAAACATCTTCGTCACCGGCATCAGCCACGCCACCTGGGGCACGCCGGTGCAGCCACATATCGGTACCTCCAATATGTTCGCGGCGCGCTTCACGTCGAGCGGTCAGCTTGAGTGGAACACGTTTATGGGACCCAGCTTCATCGCCGTGGCCGGGATCGCGCTCGGGACGGGCGGCAGCCTGTACATCTCCGGCGACTGCTATCCCTGGGTGCTTCCGCTACACGGCAACTCGGGGCCCGGAGTTGCTCGCTTGAGCGCCGCTGACGGCAGCCTGCAATGGAGCACGGCTGTCACCGACGACTACACTGTCTACGCGAACTCGTACGCGGTGGCGACAGATCCAAGCGGCTCGGTGTACGTGGCCGGGGTCACTCGGAGCAGTTGGGGCGCTCCGCTGTCGCCTTATGCAGGCGGAGCTGACGCTTTTGTCGTGAAGCTGAACGGCGCCGGCGCTCAGCAATGGCTGACCTTCATCGGCACGGGCGTCAACGACCAGGTCGCAGACGTGGCGATCGACGCCGACGGCAACGCGTACGTGGTCGGCACCAGCAATGCCGATTGGGGCACGCCGATTCGAGCCTACTCGGGCCTGGGCGATGTCATCGTCGTCAGGTATGCGCCCAACGGGCAACGACTCTGGTCGACGTTCCTCGGAAGCACCGCCAACGACCAGGGCCAGAGCCTGGCCCTGGACGCCGCGGGCAACGTGCTCGTTGGCGGTTACAGCTCGGCGAGTTGGGATAGCCCCGTTCGGGCGTTCACGGGCGGGACCGATGCTTTCGTCGCGCGACTGTCGCCTGACGGCGCGTTGCAGTGGCACACATTCCTGGGCGGCATCAGCTCAGATGGAGCGACCGGTCTGGTGATCACGCGCAGCGGCATCGTGGTGGCCGGCCCCAGCCTCGCGGCGTGGGGAACACCGGTGCGGGGCTATTCCGCCGGAACAGATAGCTACGTCGCGAAACTCGGCACCAACGGCGCCCTCTTGTGGAACACGTTTCTTGGCGGCGGCGGCACAGACATCGCCAACCGGTTGAGCGCGACATCCGACGGAAACATCCACATCGTGGGTTACAGCGCCGCGACCTGGGGCACACCCATCCGAGACTTCACCAGCGGCTATGACGTCTTCGCCGCAGACATCACAACGCAGGGTGTGCTCATCTGGAACACCTTTCTGGGCGGTGCGGGCAACGACTATGGCTTCGGCGTCGCTGAGGATGTCAACGGACATCTCTTCGTCGTCGGCGGCAGCGCCAGCTCCTGGGGCTCGCCGCTATCCCCACACTCGGCCGGCAACGATGCTTTTGTGGCCCAATTGAACAGCTCACTCGGCACGTTGCAGTGGCACACCTTTATGGGCTCTGCAAGCGTCACGTCCGCCAGCGATGTAAGTGTGACCGCAGACGGGACCCTGATCGTCAGTGGCTACAGCGACGGACCGTTCGGCACCGCCTGGCACCCTTACGTCACGGGCACGGATGCCTTCCTGGCCGAGTTGAGCAGCGCTGGCGCGCTCCAGCGCACCGCGTTCTTCGGCGGACCCGGCCTCGACGTCGGCGCCGCACTCGCGGCGCAGCCCTCGACCGGCACCGTGATCCTTGGCGGATATAGCAGCGAGGCCTGGGGAGACACTGACCCGGCCTGGGAGTCGTATTCCGGCAGCCTGGACGGGTTCATCGTCCGCGTCGAACTCGTCGACGTCGTTCCCTCGGTGCTGCTGCCGTTCATCATGAAGTGAGTCGGGGCCGAGCGTACAATCAGCGGCAGGCCCACGCCATCGCGCGGGCCTGTCGCTGTGCTTTATCATTTCACCGCCATGCCGCTGAGCTTTCACGCCGACCCGGCTCGTAAGGTCGCCATCCTTGCGCAACTCGACGCGCAGGCCGCCCAAGCAAAGCTGGCCAAGGTGGTCGTCGGCGATCGATTGATCTCGCTCGACACCATCGGCCGGATGCCTGAACCAGGCACCGCACCGGCGCTGGGCCTGCCAGAGGCAGTGCTCGACGTCGGGTTCTTCCTTTACGACGGATTCCCCGAGACGGCCGAGGACACTCGTGAATTCATCAAGACGCGCCGGGAGTTGATCGCGGTGCTCCCGGTTGGGGTCGACCTCGCCGACTTCGCCGGCCACTACTGCCGCGGTCTGCTGGAGGATCCTGAGCAGGGATTTCGGAAGCTGGTGCACAGCCACGATGTGGGGCACCTCCGCTACGAGATCAGCGAGGCGTTGGCGGTCGATCCGACCGGCGCGTTCCTCGACGACGATCTTCACCGGCGCGTGTACAGCCGGCTCGGCGACATCCTGGGCGTCATCCCTTATCAATTTCAGACCTCGGGCCAGGTGGATCCAGCCGTTCGTGACACGCAGCGGGCGCTCGAGATCCTGGAAGCCATCTGCCGACTGCCTGAGGATCCGATCGCATCGGGCGACGCCGCGGACTTCATCCTCAACGCTCTGTTCGCCGACACCGACCCAGAGCACACATTTGAGGAAGGCACCCGACGCCAGCGCAAGCTCTATGTGAGCGTGTTGAGGCGTCTCTCCAGAGACAAGGCGAGGCCCGCTCTATGACGCCCTGGATCGTGATCGGGCTGGGGCTGCTGCTGCTGATCGCGGGAGCGATGCTGGCCTGGCGTTGCTGCCGACTGCTGCTCATCGGCGGTCGGGCTGTGGGCACCGTCGAGGAGCTGATCGAGACTCCGATCGTGATCCTCGAACATGGCGTGACCCGGCCCGAGGTCACGCTGCGGCCGCGCGTTTCGTTTGCCCTGCCCGATGGGCGGCGCGTCACCTTCCGACATTTCAGGGCCTCGCGACCGGCCGCCTATGCGGTGGGCGCGAGCGTTCCGATCCGCTACGACCGCGCACAACCCACCGTCGCCGAGATCGAAGAGCCCGATCGACCGTGGACGGCTGCGCGCCTCATGATCGCGGTCGGCCTTGGAGTGACTGTGGCAGGGGTGGCAGGTCTGCTGTTCTGACGACAACGCGAATCAGAAAGGCCGCCGCGATCACGCTATGCTGATCGCGGCGGCCTTTGTCGTGGACGATCAGGCCGAATAGGTCAAACCGTCGCCGAAGCGGAACAACGGGTCTTTCGAGTCGCCCGGCAGATCCGGCGCCTGCGCGCGAACCGCCTCCATCGACGACGGCATCTCGAAAGGCAGTTTGCCGGTCGGCGCGAACTTACCGAAGACCACGTCGAGAAGCGCCTCGTCGCTCGCGCCGAAGTTGGCGATCAGACCGGCAGCGGTGGAAGCGATCTCGGGGATGACGGCGCCGCGCTCCAGATAGATGTCGACGATCGTCGGCACCTTGCCGAGCAGCGTCAGGAGCCGTTCCTTCTCCGGGCTCTTGAAGTCCAGGTCGCCGGCGTGGAAGAACGTCTCGAGAAACTCGCGATTCCGCGGCTCGTACGGCGTGGCGATGCGGATGAGCGCCAGGTCGGCCTCTTCCGGCGTCGACACGACCTCGGCGTACTGCGCCGCGGTTTCGGGCTTGACGCCTTCGATGTACAGCTTCGGCCGGCCCTGCACGGGCAGCGCGCCCGCGTTCTTGAGCAGCACCAGCGACTTGCGCTGCGCCAGGTTCCCGGCGGCGCGGAAGTCCGCCCGGCCGATGATCCGTTCAGCGGCGTCGACGTCGACGTAGGGGTTGTCGAACAGCCCGAGCCTGAACTTATCGCGCAGCAGTCGACGCGCCGACTCGTCGATACGCGCTTCGGTGATCTGCCCGCTGCGCACCAACTCGATGATCAACTCCGGGCAGGCTTCGCCCCCAAACTGATCGACGCCCGCGTCGAGCGCCTTCCTGACGCGCTCGAGCGGGCTCAGGTGCTCGATGCCCCAGGCTCGGGCCTGCATCACCACACCGCCCATCTCGCGATCCGTGATCAAGCCCCAATCGGTGCAGACGACGCCGTCGAAACCATATTTGCCGCGCAGCAGGTCGGTGACCACGCTCTTGTTGAACCCGAACCCTACTTCCTCCCAGTGCGTGCCGATCGGCATCCCGTAGTACGGCATGATCTGCGCGGTCTCGGCCGCGAAGGCCGCTTCGAAAGGCGGAAGATGGCCGTCGAGATTGTGGCCGGGATAGACTTGCTCGCGTCCATATGGGAAGTGCGGGTCCTCGCCATCCTTCTGCGGCCCGCCGCCCGGGAAGTGCTTGGTCATGCACGCCACGCTCTGCGGACCGAGCGGGCCTGCCTGAAAGCCGCTGACATACGCGCCGACCAACTTCGCCGATAGGGCTGCGTCTTCGCCGAACGTCCCGTTGATGCGTCCCCAGCGCGGTTCGGTGGCCAGATCGGCCATGGGGTGCAAGGCGACGCGGATGCCGAGCGCCAGGTATTCCTGACGCGCCATGTCGGCGAACTCGGCCACGACGGCTTCGTCGGCGATGGCGCCGAACCCGATCGGCTCGGGCCACTGCGACATCGTGACGGCCGCGAACCCGGCGCCCGGGTTGTTGCTGAACGCGTGGCGCGGGTCGGACGAGATCGTCACCGGGATGCCGAGCCGTGTGCTCTCCGCCAGCGCCTGCAGCTTGTTGTGCCACTCAGCGGCCAGGCGGGGCTCGGGCAGCACGTGCACGTTGAAGTGGTTGAGGTATTGATCGCGAACCAGCGCGGCCGTCGATGTCGGGCCGAACATGGTGTTGCCCTCAACCAGGTTCCCGTCCATGCCCACCGGCAGGATGTTGTGGAACATCAACCCGGCCTTCTCATCGAGCGTCATCTGCGAAAGCAGGTCCTCGACGCGTTCATCGATCGGGCGCGTCGGGTCTTCGTAGATGTCGATCTTGCCGTTCTTGTTGAGATCGCGAGGAGCAGGAGTGGAGGCAGACATGTCGGTTCCTTGTGGCGTGCGGCGTTGCGCCAATGATACCCCTGCGGGCGACGGGCCCGACCCTGCCGATGGCTCCAGCGCTCAAAACAGGCGGTGCGAAACTTGCAACACGAGGCCCAGCAATGGGTCCATGAATCGGACCCGCCCGCCATCGTCTTGAATGCCCACGGAGATGTCATGAACCTGAATGTGAGCCCCTTGCCTACCCGAAGCTGGGTCTTCGCGGCGGCCGCCCTGTCCATCGCGAGCCTGGCCTGCAGCACTGTCACCGGTGGGCTGGCTGCGACGCCCACACCGGCCGACGTTGCCACTGCGGAGCCCGCGACACCTGGGTCGGCGACTCAAGAGTCGGCGACCCAAATGTCGGCGACTCTTGAGTCGGTTACCGAAGCGCCGGCGACCGAAGGGCCGGATCAAGCCACACCGGGCGTCATCGAAGCCACAGCCGCTCCCCTGGGCGCAAGCCGCGCCTGTTTCCTCACCCGCACGAACGGCCTATTGCACTGCGTCGACTCGAGCGGGCTGACCATTTACACGTCGGCGGACTTTGCGCTTGGCGACGACTTCGCCAGTGACCTGGCCGAGTGCGGCACCGGTTTCGCGCTCGCGTATTACACCGACGTGGTGCGCTTCGACGGCGCCACCTTCGAACAACTCTCGCTCGAGCTACCCGAGGACGCTTACGGCACCGAAGTGGTCGCCTGCGATCCCTCTGGCCAACGCATGGCCGTCGTCGCCTCTGGCGGATACGTCATGCTATACGAGAACGAAAAGTGGCAGACATTCAACATGGCCGAGTACGATAGCGACGACGATCCGGAATATACGTCCATTGTCGACGTCGCGCTGCCCGATGATCACTCCGTCTGGGTGGCCTTCAGCGCCAACATCGCGCGTTGGAACGGCAAGGACTGGAAGGTGTTCGAGAAAGGCGCAGACTGGGAGGACGATCTGTCGTTCACCCAGATCAGCGCGGCGCCGGACGGCACCGTCGTCGCTGCATTCGGTTCGGGACTCCTGAGCTTCGAAGGCGACACGGCCCTGCGCCTCGACAACGGCGATGCCGGCGGCGCGTACGGCCTTGACGTGACCGCTGACCGGATCCTGGTCGGCCACGCCTTTGGCGCCTACCTGCTCGACCGCTCGGGCCAGACCCTCGAGGCGTATCCCGTCGACGAGAAGCCCGAACTCCCCTATGCAGCCACGATCTACTCGGTGGCTGTCGATGACGCTGGCACGCTCTGGCTCGGGTCGACCTACAACCTGCTCATCATCGATCCCGACGGCACATACCACTCGTTCAGGATGAACAACACAGGCATGCTGGACAGCGCCGTCTCGAGGATCGCTGTTCAGGGCACGCCGCCCATGCCGCCCCTGGTTCAACAGCCGACCGGGTCGTTAACAGGCACTGTCATCGGCGACGGCAAACCGGTCGGCAACGCCGAACTCGAAGCCTGCACCATCGACTACGGCACCGACACGCCTTGCTCGGGCGATCCTGACTATGTGACGGTCAAGACCGACGCCAAGGGCGTCTTCACCTTCGCGGATCTGCCGCGCGGCCGGTACACGCTCTATATCAAGAAGGGTGACGTGGGTTGGACGAGCCTGGCCGACAAGGACGGTTACTACCTCAGCCCCGTCTTCATCGACGGTGAGACCGTCGATGTCGGCACAGTCAGCCCGTACGAATAATCATCATCGCCACTCGGAATGACAACGGGCCGCAACGCCATCCTGCGTCGCGGCCCGTTGTCATTCGGTCAGGCCTTGGTGCAATCAGCCACGAAACTTTCGATCAAGCTGCTGAACGGATCCGGCTGCTCCCAGTGCGGCGCATGCCCGGCGTCCGACACGATCTGCACGGCGCCGCGCCACAACGTCGGAGCGCTCAGGTTGTGGAGGTACGCGACGTTGACCAACTGCTCGTGCTCGCCCTGCACGATCGCCAAGGGCTGCTTCAGCGACGCCACCACGGCGACCTCGTCCAAATAGCCGTCGGGTCGGATGCTGCCGCCGAGGCCGGCCCGCGCCTGGCCGTCCGTTCTGCGGATGTCGGCGCGGAAGGAGTCCGGAAGGGCGGCGACGCCGGGCTTGAAGAAGGCCGCGACATACGCGTCCATCTGCTCCTCGGTCAGTTCCGCCGCGAAGGAGGCAGCCATGGCCGGGTGCGGCAGGAAAGCCTCGGCCATCGCCGGCGGGAACGCGATCGGCGGCGTGCCGTAGATGAAGAAGCCGGCGGCGCGTTGTAGCCTCGGGCTGGCCTCGAGGACGATGTGGCCGCCAAGGCTCCAGCCCACGAAAACAGCTTCCTCGACGCCCAGGGCCTGCGCCACCCCCACGACGATGTCGGCGTACCCGGGCAGGCAGTATGTGGCCGCCGGATCCGCGGGTCGGGCCGACTCGCCGTGGCCCGGAAGATCGAGAGCGATCACACGATGCCGCTGGCCGAGAGGCCCTTCCAACTCTTTGACGAACGTCTGGCTCGACGAAGAGTTGCCGTGCACCAGCACAATCGGCCAACCTGTGCCGGCGCTCTCGCGCACAGCGATAGCGATTCCGTTGATGGTCAGCGTCCGCGTTGACATCGTGTCCTCCCCCATGTGTGATGGCCGTCGCGCGGCCGTGGTTCGCGCCATTTTATCTGACCTGCACCCCAGGGCGCGCACATGCGCCCAGGCCTCCCGGGCTCGATCTCGTGCGCCGGAATCTTCGGCAAAATACGCGAAATAGGCGGCAAGGATCCCGCCTGGAGCACTCGCTCGAGCGCATGGTCCGCGGTGCGCCGTCTGCCCTCCGCGGTCATTGGGTACAATGTAGCCATGATCGAGCCCGTTTACGTCGGAATCGATGTGGGCGGAACGAACCTGCGCTCCGCCAGTTTCATCGGCCAATCCGCCACGCCCGCCCGCAAACGCAAGGTCCCGACCCGCCAGCCCGCCAGCCATGACACGATCCTGGAGGAACTGGCCCACGCGGTCGAGGCCGTGCTCCCGCCCGGGGTTGCGCACCCGACCGCGGTGGGCGTCGCCATTCCGGGGCCTGTGAACCCACGCACCGGCGTGATCGTGATCGCCACGAACCTGAAGGGCTGGGAGAACCTGCCCCTGGGCGCGCGGCTCAGCCAGCGGCTTGGCTGCCCGATCGTGGTCGGCAACGATGCCAACCTGGCGGCGGTCGGCGAATGGAAGTTCGGCGCGGCCGCCGGCTACCATGACGTGCTGTACCTCACGGTCAGCACCGGCATCGGCGGCGGCATCATCGCCGACGACCGTCTGCTCCTGGGCGTCAACGGCCTTGCCGGCGAAGTCGGCCACATCCAGGTCGAGCCTGACGGCCAGGTGTGCAATTGCGGTCAGGTCGGCTGTCTCGAAACGGTCGCGGCCGGGCCGGCCATCGCCCGCAACGCCGTCGCGCGCCTGCGGGCCGGCGAGTGCCCCGACAGCGCCCTGCGCGCCTTCAATGACGGCGACGTCACCCGCCTGACCACCCTCCAGATCGGCCAGGCAGCCGCGGCCGGAGATTCGTTCGCCCGCGAGCAGATCCAGGCCTCGGGCCGCCGGATCGGTCGGGCCGTCGCCAGCATGCTTGCGCTCTTCAACCCGGCGGTCGTCGTCATCGGCGGCGGCGTCTCCTTCACCGGTGAACTGTTCATGCAGCCGCTCCGCGAGGCGGTGGCCGCCTCCGGTCTTCCGGACACCTACTGGCGGGACATGCCCATCGTCCACGCCGCATTGGGCGACGACGCCGGCCTCATCGGCGCCGCCGCTGCCGCCATGGGCGCGGCCTGAGGTCAACGTGGCTTTTGCGACCCACCACCCGCGCGCGACACGTTCTGGTGCCCACCTTGGGCGCCGGCCGGCTCGCGGACAGGGGTCGCTGATGAAGTGGCACACGGCCGACGAGTAAGCGAGCGACCGACGCGACGGCCTTGAGGCTGTCACGTCGGTGGTCCGAAAGTTCGTTCACTTATCGGTACTGCAGCGCTGGTTCATCAGGAGGCCATCGTATGACTTCTACATCCATCCCCGTCACCCGTCTCGACACGCCAGGGCCGCGCGCTCAGGCCATCCTCGAACGCGATCAGAAATTCATCTCGCCGTCATATCCGCGCGACTACCCCTTCGTCATGGATCATGGCAAGGGCACCGAGGTATGGGACGTCGACGGCAATCGCTACCTCGACTTCGCGGCCGGCATCGCGGTGTGCTCGACCGGGCACAGCCACCCGCGCGTCGTCAAAGCCGTCCAGGAACAGGCCGAGAAGTTCCTGCACATCTCGTCGGACTTCTACCACGAGAAGTGGGTGTCGCTCGGCGAGAAGCTCGACGCCATCGCGCCGTTCAAGGAAGATGCTCTGTCGTTCATGACGAACTCCGGCGCCGAGGCCGTGGAAGCCGCCATCAAGCTGGCGCGCTTTCACACCGGGCGGTCGCGCTTCATCGGTTTCCACGGCGGCTTCCACGGCCGCACGATGGGCGCCCTCGCCTTCACGTCGTCGAAGGCCGTGCAGCGCCGCGGCTTCAACCAGGCCATGCCCGGGGTGACGCTCGTGCCGTTCCCGAACTCGTATCGCCCGCGCCTGCAGTTCGATGCCTCGCGCGAGGACTACGGGCATGCTGTGGTCAACTACATCGAAAACGTGATCTTCACCTACGAGACGCCGGCCGATGAAGTGGCCGCCATTCTGCTCGAGCCCATCCAGGGCGAAGGCGGCTATGTCGTCCCGCCCGACTCGTTCTTCCCGAAGCTTCGCGAACTCTGCGACAAGCACGGCATCTTGCTGATCGTCGACGAGGTCCAGAGCGGCATGGGCCGCACCGGCAAGTGGTGGGCCATCCAGCACTGGGGCGTCGAGCCCGACATGGTCTGCACGGCCAAGGGCATCGCCTCAGGCATGCCGTTGGGCGCCCTGATCGCGCGCAAGAGTGTGATGACCTGGCCCGCCGGCGCGCACGGCAACACCTACGGCGGCAACCCCATCTCGTGCGCGGCCTCGCTCGAGACGATCGCGCTGCTCGAGGAGAGCCTGCTCGAGAACACGCGTGAGATGGGCCACTACGCCATGGATATCCTCGAGGAGATGGCGGCGCGCCATCCGTCGATCGGCCAGGTGCGCGGCAAAGGCCTTATGATCGGCGTCGAGTTCGTCAAGGACAAGGACACCAAGGAGCGCGGGCCCGAGGTGCGCAATCGCGTCGTGCACCACGGCTTCGAGCACGGGCTTCTCCTGCTCGGCTGTGGTCGCAACACCATCCGCCTGACGCCGCCGCTCTCGGTCAACCGGGATGAGATGGACGAGGCGCTCAACGTCTTCGAACACTGCATCACGCTGGCTGAGCGCGAGACCGGGTTGATTTAGATGTCAACCGACCGGGCTCGCCCGCGCATGCCGGCGAGCCCGGTCAGGTCGGTCAATCGACAAGCCGACCTGGCGCGCAAGCGCCGTTATCTTTTTAAGGGGGGCACGACTATGCGTAGGCCTTGGGTGATCGGTTTGATCGCTGGATCGATCGGCGGGCTCATCAATCTGTTTCTGAGCGTCATGATTGGCTTCTGCGGTCCGTTCTGGGCGTTGGCCGTCGGCGCCGTGGCCGGGTATCTCGCCGGTCGGAGCGCCGGGTTGGGTCCGCAGCGCGCGGCCGTCGAAGCCGGCGCTGTCGCGGGCGGCGTGTCTGGGGCGATCATGGTCATCAGCCAGATCATCGCTGCGGTGAGCGCCGTCTTCCTTGTTTCCTTCATCAGCCCGGGGGCCCAGATCTTCGGCGGCCGCGTGCCGGATCTTGTCCACGCCTCGTCGCCGGAGTTGGTCGGTGCGGCCATCGGCGGCCTCGGGGTCGGCTTTTGTTTCGGGCTGTTGGGCGCTATCCTTTCGGCGGCCGCCGGCGCGGGCATGGGCTACGCGGCCCACGCCATGCAGCCGCGCACCTCGACATCCTGAACCCGGCGCCGCCCTGTGCGGCGCTCACCAGGGGCAACCATGACTCCTTCTGAACGCGGCTTCCGCATGCCCGGCGAGTTCGAGCCGCATGCCGGTTGCTGGCTTCTCTGGCCGCAGCGCCCTTCAACCTGGCGAGGCGGCGCTGCGCCCGCCCGGGCCGCATTCGCGCGAGTCGCCGCCGAGATCGCGCGCTTCGAGCCCGTCACCATGGGCGCCCATGATGATCAGGTGGACGTGGCGCAAGCCATGCTTCCGTCGTCGGTGCGCGTGGTCGCCGTGCCGTCGGACGACTCATGGATCCGCGACTCAGGGCCGACGGTGCTGCGCCATCTGGATGGACGGCGAATGGCCGTGCAGTGGCAGTTCAACGCGTATGGCCACCTCTACGCGCCTCACGATCGCGATCGCGAGGTCGCGACGCGCGTCGCCGAGGTCGAACGGCTCCGGCTCGCTCACGCACCGTTCGTGCTGGAGGGCGGCGCCATCCACTCCGACGGCCAGGGCACGCTGCTGACGACCGAGGAGTGCCTTCTTCACCCTTCGCGAAACCCCACGCTCTCGCGAGATCAGATCCAGGAGTTGCTGTGCGCGTACACGGGCGCAAACCACGTGATCTGGCTCGGCCAAGGCGTCGTGGGGGACAGCGATACGAACGGCCACATCGACAACCTGGCCGGCTTCATCCGGCCGGGCGTCGTGGCGTTGGCCTGGGAGCCGGACCCCACCGATCCACAGCACGCCGTGTCGCGCGATGCGCTCGAGCGGCTGCGGCACGCTCGCGACGCACACGGCCGCGCTCTCGATGTCCTCAAGGTCCCGATGCCCAAGCCGGTGACTGTCGCGGCTGACGACCTGGCCGACCCCAAGCCGATCGCCCGTCATGCCGGCCAACGCCTGGCGGCAAGCTATGTCAATTTTTACATAGCCAACGGCGGCGTGATTGTGCCGACCTTCAATGATCCGGCTGACGAAGTCGCCCTGCGTGTGTTGCAGGACGCCTTTCCCGAGCGGCAAGTCATCGGCGTACCGTCGCGCGAGATCCTGCTCGGCGGCGGCAACATTCACTGCATCACGCAGCAGATCCCGGCCTGATGGCGTTGAAACAAAACGGCCCGTCGCTGACAGCGACGGGCCGTTTTCATTTGTCTCCGTACTGGCCTACGCCACCGCCAGCAGGCTGCCGATGTGATCGGCCAGGGCGTCGAGGCCCTCAGCCAGATCGGCCTCGCCGTCGGCCCGCACGCGTTGGGCTTCGCCGCGCACCAGGGCCAACAGATCGGGCGTCAGCCGCCCGTCACGGCGGGCCGCCTCCAGAGCGGCGACGATGTCGTCAGCGTCGAGCAACTGCTGCAGCACGTCCTCTGGCGGAACGGCCACGCGCGCCGCGGTCAGCGCGCCGCCTTCCGAGATCGCCAGAAGCCGTTGGGCCACGTCCGCCAGGCCCAGGTTGAACTTCAATGCGCCTTCATAGCACACGCGGGCCTGTTCGATGTTGCCGGCCGTGACGTAACTGTCGCCCAGAGCGGTGAGGATGCTCGTGTTGTTCGGCTCCTCGTTGAGGAGCTCGGCGAAGAGCCGGATGGCCTCGGACGAGCGCTTCTGGTCGCGCAGGAGCTGCGCCAGCCAGTAACGCGCGACGCTGTCGTCGGGGTTGAGCTCGATCGCGCGCCGCAGGCTGCGTTCTGCGGCGGGGCCGCGTGACTGCGCCAGCAACGTGCAGCCCAGGCGGCAGTGCAGCAGGCCGTCGGCGGGCCGCATCTCGATGGCGCGCTCGAAGGCTGTCACTGCGGTCTTGACGTCGTTGCCGGCCAGCAGCGCCTCGGCCACGAGCGCGAACATGTCGGCCGATGCCTGGCCGCGCTGGATCCAGGGGCCAAGCGTGTCGAGCACCTTCTGCGGATCGCCCTTGAAACTGGCGTCCTGAGCACGCGCGACGTCGCGGCGGGCCGGGGCCAGGCTTGGCCGCCGGCGCTGTGAGAGCACATCGCGGTAAGCCTCGACAGTGTGGATCGCCACGGCTTCCCACGTGTAACGGTCCTGGATGGCGGCGCGCAGGTCGGCGCGCCGCCCCACATCGGCATCGTAGTTCTCGTAGGCGGCCAGCACGGCGTCGCGCACCGAGTCGACGTTGGCCGGGTCGCAGTAGTAAGCGCCGTCGCCGAAGTACTCGGGCTCCGCGGCACGGTTGCCCATCACCACGTTGCAGTCGGCCAAAGCGGCCTCGAGGCTCGAGATGCCCGCGCACTCCCACCAGCTCGGCAGGGCGTGCACGCGAGCGCCCGCCCGCGCCGAGGCCAGCATCGCGTCGTCGAGGCGCTCGGTGAAGATCGCGCCCTTCGGCGCGAATTGCCGGCAAAGTCTGGCGTAATCGGCGTTGACATGCGCGCCGGCGACAACGACAGGCACGTCGAGGTCACGAAGGGCGAGCATCAGCATCAGCTGGTTCTTGCGCGGCTCAAGCCGGCCGCTGACCAGCACAAAGTCGCGCACGCCGTAGGCTTCGGCGAACGGCTCGGGTGACGCAACAAGCGGGGCGTCAACGCCGGTGGGGATGCTGTGGGCCCTTGGCGCATTCGGGAAGCGGAGGGCGATCAGGTCGCGTTCGCCGTCGCTGATCGGGATGACGGCGTCCACCAGGTCAAGCACTGCGGCCTGCTGGCTTTCATAATCGACGCTGTGGCGGTTGCGCCCTTCGCGCGTGAAACGCCCGGCCGGCAGCAGGCCGCTGGCGATGCCGAGCAGCGCGGCCCGCAGTTCGTCATCGTTCTCGACGACGCCGAGCGCCTCAGGCAGCACGCGCTCGCCCCACAGGCTCTCGCTGACGTCCCAATAGAACGGCGTCAGCACAATCGGGACGTCGCTCTTCGCGCGGATGGCCGTCACCTGGCGCAGGGCAACCTGCGGCAAGAGCAGATTGAAGACATTGACCAGGTCGTAGCCTTCGGCGTCAGGCGTCAACGTGCAGGCGACTTCGACCGTATGGCCGAGCGCCTCGAGGCCGGCTTTGAGCTTCAGCATGTGCGTGGTGTCGCCGCCGGGCACCTCGAGCGCGTCTGGGCGGTTGACCAGCAAGATCTGCAGCGCCCCGCTCTTGCGGTCGCGACCCGGCTTCGCCGACGGGACGGGCGTGGAAGCTTTCGTCGCCGTCTTCGGCGTGAGCGGCACGGCGAAACGTGAGGCCCAGGCCGGCGCAGCATCGGTGAGCGCCCGGAGACGCGCCAGCATCGCGCGCGCCGGCCGTTCGACGTTGAACTCGCGGGCGATGAAAGCCCGCGCCGCCCGGCCCTTGGCTCGCGCGGTGGCCGGATCATTCGCCACGGTCCGCATCACATGCGAAAGCGCTTCAGTCGAGGGTTCGCCCCAGCGATGCCCCTTGAAGAAGTATGTGGCGCCGGCGTCCTTCCAGCCGGCTTCGGCCACTTCAACTTCCTCGACGGGAAGCAGATAGGTGTGCTCGGGGCGCATGAACTCGAGGCTGCCGCCCCAGTTCGGGCCGATGACGGCGCGCTCCATCGCCATCGCTTCCATGAACGGGATGCCCCAGCCTTCGCCGCGGCTCGGGAGGACGAACGCGTCGCAGGCTTCGTAGAGCGCAGGCAATTGCGCCGCCGGGACGTGCTGGTCGAGCAGGATGATGTGCGGGCTCGTCGCCCAACTGCGACCCTGCGAGCGCAGGTGCGCTTCGATGCGCGCCTTGATGCTCGATTGCGATTCGCCGCCGCGATAGGCACGGATCACAAGCGACACATCGTCGCCGGGCTTGAACGCGCGCAGGTAAGCGTTCAGCAGTATGTCCCAGCCCTTGCGGTAGGTCCAGTCGAACACCGACAGGAACGTGAAGCCGCGCTTGCCCGGGATCGACCAGGGAGCCTGCAGGCCGGGCTTGTAGAACTCAGGGTCGAGGCCCGAGGGAGTGACGTAGATGCGGTTCGCATCCACGCCCGAGCCGATGAAGGTGCGGCGGTTGAACTCGCTCGGCACCCAGACTTCGTCCATCTCGTTGAGCGGCTTCACCCATGACTCCGGGATCCGGTCCGTCTCGAACATCGTGAAGCCGACGTAGGCGCGATGACCAGGGTTGTGTTCGCGCTGCAGGGCGTACACGTCCATGTCGTTCTGGAAGATGACGGGCTGCGCGAACGACACGTACACGCCGGGCTCCGGCGCACGGCTGATCAGACGGCGCCAGTAGCCGCGCTCGGCCGGCGTGATCTGCTGGATGAACTTCGGCTCGCTGATCGAGGGCGTCACCTGGACGGCCACGCCGGCGGCGTCGAGCGCCTTGAGCGAGGTGCGTGCCATCCAGCAGTAGCCGCTGAAGCCGAGCAGCGGCGTCTCCCAGTGAGTGCTCAGCCCCAAACCGTTCGGCGCCGCAGCAGCGACGGACCCGACAGGCACCGACACAGTGTTCTCGGCGGCGTCGCGTTCGTCGACAATGAGCCTGAGCTCTTCCTGCAAGGCCTCGAGGCCTTCAGTCAGCTGCAGGTTGCCGTCGCCGCGCGCCTGTTCGAGGTTGATCGTCAACAGCGCCATGAAGGCGGGCGTGATCTCGGCAGCGTGTTCCGCGGCGAACCCGAGGATGTCCGAACTGCTGAGCATGTCCTGAAAGAACGCGACGGTGCGCTCGAGCTCGGCGTGCGGCAGCGCCCTGCCCGTGCCGAGCATCACGCCGATGCGCTCGCACGTCGCCTGTTCGGCAGCGAGGTCGGGCTCGAACGGCCGTGACTCCGACGCCAGGCGCCCGCCGCGGCGCACCACATAGCCCGTCGCGTCGAAGTAGCCCAGCCGGTGCCACTTGTCGACGAGATAGCGCTGGTTCTCGGGTGAGCCGCCCTGCTCGAAGGTCGCGGCGTTGGCGACGCCGGACTTGTGCTCGTGATGCGTGAGCGGCGCCTGCGGCACGGCGTACACCTCCCAGCCCGCGGCGATCGCGCGCACGCAGTAGTCGTCGTCTTCGTGCCAGAACTTGCCGAGCCTGTGATCGAACAGGCCGACGCTTCGGGCGGCGCCAGCGCGCACCCAGAAGCAAAACCCGGTGACCACGTCGACGGGCGTCGGGCCGATCTCGGGCGCGGGGAGCAACTCGCGGTGATGCGCGTGCACGGCGATCGCGTGGCCGTGCGCGCCGGCGACTCCCGCGTCCGGATGCGTGCTGAACAACTGGGCGAAGGGTTCGGTCCAGCCCGCGTGCACTTCGACGTCGTTATCCAGGAACACCAGCAGGCCGTCTTCGGGCAGGAGTGGCAGGATCGTCTTGAGCAGGCGATTGCGCCCACCCGGCACGCCGTGGTTCTCCTGGCTGAGATCGACGTGGATGTGCGGCGCGGCGAGGCTGCTCAGCCAGGCCGGCGTGGCATCGGTCGAGGCGTTGTCGAGGATGAAGATCTGATGGGGCGTCGGCGTGTGCGCGGCCAGGCTGGCGAGGCAGCGCTGCGTGTGCTCGAGCGCGTTGTGGGTGAGGATCGCGATCGTGATCGGAGCCGGCGTGATGGCCGCACGACCGGCGATGCTCTCCAGGCCCTTGCGGTAGACAGCCTCTGTCTGATCCACCACCACGTCGGCCGAGAGCGTCGTCTCCACAAGGCGCCGCGCGGCCGATCCCATGCGTTCGCGCAAGGCCGAGTCGCCCAGCAGCATCGAGATCGCCTGGGCCAACGAGCCTGCGTCCCCCGGAGGGACGACCAGGGCGTCTTCGCCGTGATGGACGTACTCGGCATTGCCCTGTCCGCTTGTCATCACAGTGGGACGGCCGCAGGCCAGGGCTTCGAGCGCCGTGTGCGACACGTTTTCGTAGAGCGACGGATTGACGCAAACGTCGGCGGCGGCGTATTCGGCCGGCAGCGCTTCGCGCGCCACAGGGCCCGGGATTTCGAGCACATCGTCTGGCAGGCCGAGCGAACGCGCCAGCCCACGCAGGAACTGCGAAGCGGGTATGCCTTCCCAGTCGGCGTCGCGGCCCAGCATTCGGAAGCGCGCCAGCGGAAAGTCGTTGTGCACGAGAGCGGCCGCGCGCACGAATGACTCGGCGCCCTTGAGCGGCGAGTAGCGGTTGACGCAGAGCACCACTGGGCGCTCGTTGGCTGGCGGTGTGTCAAGCGGCGCGAAGCGTGCGGCGTTGATGCCGTTCGGGATGACGATCGCGGCGCCCGACTCCACGGCCCACCGTTCGGAAAGCCGCCGCGCGCCGAGCTTTGATGGCGCTGTGACGACGTCGGCGTGTTCGAGCGGCCATCGTTCCAGCTCGTCGATCTGCAACTCCTGGGGGTTGCCGTCGGCGTACTCGAAGTCGCGGATCACCCAGCTCGGCGTCTGCGTGCGCACGACGAAGAGCTGGTCGGGCCGCGGCGTAAACGCCCAGCCTTCTGCCGCCCACTCCTGGAACTCGACCACATCGAAGTGCAGAGTTTCGTCGAGCACGGCCAGGCGTTGAGCCACGACGCGGCTGTAGGCGCGCACTGAGGCGGGATCCTTCGCGTTGGGCCCGTTCAGGCTCACCTGGTGGACATGCACACCACCGTCGATCCACTCCGACGGCTGACCCGGGTGCGCGCAGGTGACGACGTGGACGTCATGGCCGCGCGCGGCCAATCCCTGCGCCACTGTGACGACGTACGCGCCGATGCCCTCGGTCGGCTGACCGGGCGCCGGCCAGTGCTGGGTGCCGAACGCGATCGTCAGCGGCTTCGTCGACGCGACGACGACCTGCGGCGCTGCTGCGGGTTTGCGTTCAGCGCGCCGCAGCACCATCAGCTGGTCGTCGGCGTAGCCCGTGTTGAAATGAAAACGCGCGATCTCTTCGGCATTCCAGCCGCGCTCGGCGATGAACTGATCGAAGCGCAGCCGCGAGTAGTGATTGTTGTGCCAGGTGCCGTCGAAGTTGATCTGATCATCCGGCGACTGAGTGAGCGGGATGAAGAAGATGACAAAGACGTCGCCGCGGCAGACGCGCAGCATCTCGTCGAGCAAGGCCGCGTAGTGCGTCTGATGCTCGAGGACGTGACGCATGTAGACGACGTCGAAGAAGCCGTCGGGGAACGGCAGCTTGTAGCCGTCGATCAGGTGCGGCTTCATTTTGTTGTAGTGCTCGGTCGCGTGCTCGACGAACTTGTGAGTCACGTCGGCGCCGTAGTAGTCGAGGCCGGGCGCGTCGAGCAGGCCGTCGCGTTCGAGCCCGCGATAGTCGATGCCGGCGCCGAAGCCGATCTCGAGCAGGCGAACGCCCTGCCCCTCGGCCAGTCGGCGGCGCAGGTAGTCGCGCCACACCTGACGGCCGGGCGTGTCCATGTCCTGATGATCACCCCACAGATCGTCGGAGGCCAAAAAGTCCTCGACCCGGCGGTCCGCCATCAGCTTGTCCCAGTTGAAGTGATTGTTCATAACGGATCACCGGCTCCATCCGGTTGTGTGGGTGTTCTCTCAGCCCGTCCGTCAGGCCAGCGCGGCCAGCCAGCGTTCGGCGATCTGTCTGGCCTCGCGCCGGTTGGCACGCTCGCGTCCGTCCTGCCCAAGTTGCCGGCGCAGATCTGCGTCGTGCGCCAGCCGCATCAACGCGGCTTCCCACTCGCGGGGCGTTTCGGCAAACAGGCCGCCGACCCCCCAGGCTTTGTAGGCCGCGCGTGGCGAGGCAACCCATGGGATGCGACGGATGCCGGCCTCGAGCAGCTTGATGTCGCTCTTGGCATTGTTGAAGTCGTTGTCGCACAGCGGCGCCAGCAACACGTCGAAGTGAGCAAGCAACGACGGATAAGCGTCGAACGGCATCATCGACGCGAACGAGCGACGCTCCTCGGGCAGGTCGGCGAACAGGTGCCAGATCCCGGCGTCACCGCCGATGACGAGCTGGGCCTGCGGCGTCTTGACCATGAAGTCCACGACCGCACGCACGACCAGTCCGACGTCGGCGCGATGGGTCGGCGTGCCCGCCCAGCCCAGGTTGAACGTCGCGTGATGCGGCGCGGGCTGTTCCCATAGCGGGTTCGACCGCGACCAGCCATTCGGAATCACTTCGAGGCGGTTGCACAGGGGGCGGTAGCGGTCGGCGAGCACGGGCGTGGCGACCACGACCACGTCGGCCAGCGCCAGCGCGGCCTCGAGGGCCTGCATACGGCCGGGATTGCCTGGGCCGACACCGCGATAGCCGGGATGCTCGGGCGGGATGGCGTAGAAATCGTCATCCAGGTCGACGACGACGCGCTTGCCAAGGCGACGGATCTGCTGCATGTCGCGCAGGCCGTTGGCCGAGATCTGCGGCCTGGCGAACACAAAGGCGTCGTAGTGATCGAGGTCGAGAGCGGCGAGGCTGCGCGCGACCATGGCCGGGTTGCCGAGCGCGTTCAAGCCGGCCACCGGCACGCCCAGACGAATGCCGTCGGACACCTCGCCGACGCCGATGAAGGCCAGCGACAAGGGTCGGGTCACGCGAGACGCCAGGCGATCCTTCAAGCCAGCCAGGCGGGTCGCGTAGGTGGCGCTCGCGGGGCGCGCATCCGCAGGGGCAACTGCCGACATTGACTCGTCCTTTGGCACGGCGCGGTCTTCGACCCCGGAGGTCGTGGAGCACATAAAAACCACTCTACGCAACGCCCGCGGCGGCGTCTGTAAACCAAATCCAAATGTGAACTAAAAACGATGTGAAGGGAGTCGAGTAAGCGGCGCGCTGGTCGAGGCGAGATCGCGAACGGCCGGATATCGAGGACGGTCGGCCACCCCGCGGTCGGAACCCGGCGACATCGGGCCATTCCCAATATCCGGCCGCTATTGGGATTCTTACCGCCGCTGGCATAAAATCCCACCGTGCTACCTGACTTTCGCGTCCGCCAACGGGATTACCTGCTCGAGATCTCGCGCGCCATCACCGAACAGCTCGATCTCTCGACGGTGCTCAAACGCATCCTCCAGGCCGCCGTCGAGTTGACGGCCGGCCAGGCCGGCCTGATCGCTCTGCGTGAAGGCGGGCGCTGGCGCCTGAGAGCTTACGTCGGCATCCCCGACCAGTTCGTCCCGGCGCTCGACCCGCTCCTGGCCGACATCCCCGATCAGGGCGACCCTGAGCGCTTCGAATTGCCCGAGGTCAGCCGTCGGCTGCGCCGGATCGGCGAGGCAGCCTCACTCGGTTTGTTGACTGGCGTCGGATTGCCGATGGTGGCGCGCAAAGAAGTCGTCGGCCTCATCTTCATCCTGCGCGGCTACGGCGGCCAGTTCTCGGCCAACGACCGCACGCTGCTCTCGAGCTTCGCCGTCCAGGCGGCCATCGCCGTCCACAACGCCATGCTCTACCAGCAGGTGTCCGCCGAGAAACGCCGCCTGGACGCCGTCCTCGACTCGTATGCCGACGGCATCCTGATCATCGACCCGGCCGGCAAGATCACGCGCTTCAACCGGGCCCTCAGCACGATCACGACGTTGTCGGCCGCTGATGCGCTCGGCCTCCACCACGACGACGTCATCCGCTGGGCGCATCGTGACCGGGGGCAGGATCTCAACGCCGCCATGGCCGACGGCTGGCCCCTGCCCGGTTCGACAGCCCCGCTCTACGTCGAGGGCGATCTCCTCCGCCACAACGGCGGCATCGTGCCGGTTGGCGTCAGCTACGCGGCAGTGTTCGACCGCGAAGGCCGGCTGGTCAACATCATCGCCGACGTCCACGACATGACCCGCATCCGCGAGGCCGAGGAGCTCAAAAGCACCTTCATCTCGGTCGTCAGCCACGAACTCAAGACCCCGGTCGCCCTGATCAAGGGCTACGCCGAGACGCTCAGCCGCGAGGACGCGCGCTGGGACCGCGAGACCGTGCGCGACTCGCTGGCCGTCATCGTCGACGAGGCCGACCGCCTGACCGAGCTGATCGAAAGCCTGCTCGACGCGTCGCGGCTTCAATCGGGCGACCTCAAGCTCAACCTGGTCGACGTGGCCGTCGACGCGCTCGCTCGCCAGCTGATCGAGAAGTTCAAGACCCAGACGAGCAAACACACGTTGACCGCGGACTTCGCGCCGGACTTCCCCGAGGTGCGCGGCGATGAAGAGCGGCTGCGTCAGGTGATCGCCAACCTGCTCTCGAACGCCATCAAGTACTCGCCGGGCGGCGGCGAGATCCGTGTCACGGGCTCGGTCACGCCCGAGGTCGTCCAGGTCGCTGTCAGCGATCAGGGCGCAGGCATCGGAGCGCAGGATCTGCCGCACGTTTTCGAGCGCTTCTATCGAGCCGACGGCGACCTGACCCGGCGCGTCAAGGGCACCGGGCTTGGCCTCTTCCTTGCCCGTTCGATCGCCCTGGCTCACGGCGGCGACCTCAGGGTCGAGTCGGAGCCCGGAAAAGGCTCGACCTTTACGCTGACGCTGCCACGATACAATGGGGAACTTGCGAGCTAGTCGCGGGCAGTTCACCCTTCCCTCGATCGCGCCCGCCATCTTTACATTCTTTCGAGGAACGTTATGCCCCCAATCCGAACAATGACATCCTGCCCCAAGTGCCGCACGCCTGTGCAGGTCGAGTTGGAGCAGTTGTTCGACGTCACTCAGGATCCGTCCGCCAAGCAGCGCTTCCTGAGCGGCAACTTCAACGTCATCCAGTGCCCGACCTGCGGTTACCGCGGCCAGGCCAGCAGCCTGCTCGTGTATCACGACAACGAGAAGGAACTCCTCCTTTCGTACGTGCCGCTCGAGCTCGGCCTGCCCCAGCCGGAGACCGAGCGCGTCATCGGCCGGCTTGTCAACGAGATCGTCAACAAGCTGCCGCAGGAGCGCCGCAAGGCCTATCTGTTCAGCCCGCGCCAGGCGCTGACGCTCAACGGCCTGATGGACTGGATCCTCGAAAAGGACGGGATCACGCGTGAGCAACTCGACGCTCAGCGCTCCAAAGCTCAGCTGCTGCAGCGCATGCTGCAGGCCACCGAGAGCAACCTGCCCGGGTTGATCCAGGAGAACGACGCGCAGATCGACGCCCAGCTCTTCCAGATCCTGTCGGCGTCGGCGTCGCGCACGGCGCAGAGCGGCAACAGCGCCGCCGTGCAGGTCTTCGCCGGCCTTCAGCAGGCCCTGCTCGAGCACAGCACCTTCGGCAAACAGGTGCTCGAGCGCCAGAAGGTCGCCGACGCCGCCGCCGATGAGCTGCGCAAGCTCGGCGACAAGCTCGGGCCCGACACATTCATGGAACTGGTGCTCAAGGCCACGTCCGACGACCAGCTGGCCGTCTACATCTCGATGGCGCGCCCCCTGGCCGACTATGCCTTCTTCGAGTCGCTGACGCGCCGCATCGACCGCAGCGAGGAACCCGAGAAGAGCGCGCTGGCTCACAAACGCGAAGTGCTTCTGGCGCTCACTCAGGAGATCGATGCCGAGGCCCGCGCGCGGCTCGACGTCGCCGCCGGCACACTGCGCAAACTGATGGAAGCGCAGGATCTGAAGAAGGCTCTCAACGACAACATCGAGGGCATCGACGACACCTTCCTGGCCCTGCTCGAAGATCAGATGGGTGCTGCTCAGCGCGCCAACCGGCCCGACGTCCTTGGCCGCCTGCAGCTGATCAACGGCCTGATCACCGACATGATCCGCGAAGCCGCGCCGCCGGAGGTCAAGTTCATCAACGAACTGATGGCCATCCCGACCGAGGTTGAGGCTGAAGCCGCGGTGCGCGGGCGATCGGCCGAGATCACGCCGCAATTCATGCAGACCGTGAACTACCTGAGCACGCAGATGCGCGAACAGAATCAGACGGCGGCCGCTGATCGGCTCGACTTCCTCTATGGAATCGCCGTCCAGCTCGAAATGGAAAAGAACTGGGGCAAGTGAGCGTTTCCGGCGAGGAGGATATTTGATGAGCACCAATAGCAAGATCGGCATCGGCCTGGCGATCGGCGCGGGCGTCCTGGCGTTGTGCTGCTGCGCGGCGATCGCGCTGGCCGGCGCTTACGGCTTCGTGATCTCCTCGCGCAGTTCGACGCCCGTCATCCCGTTCCCGACGCTCGACCTGATGACGGTCAGGCCCGACAACACTGTCGTGCCAGAAGAAACGCCGACCCCGTTCGCCACGGCCGAGCCCGGCGCGGGTGAAGACACGCTCGCGGCGCTGCAGGCCATCGAAGTGCCGGCGCGCAACCTGCGCGAGATCGCTCAGCGTCTGCTCGGCACCGGCGAGATCCCGGAGGTCGTGGGCACGGCTCCGGCCGACTGGCCGATCGGCCAGGAACTGCCGTTCGTCGCCAGCAACACCGACACGAACGAGAACTTCAACATCACGGCCCGCCTGATCTACAAGAGCGACAACGTCTACTTCTTCGCCGAGAACGGCGTCGATGTGAACGAGGGCGACGTGCGCGCGCTCGTCGATGACTTCCAGCAGCACGCCTACCCCACCGATCGCGAGTTCTTCGGCGAGGAATGGAACCCGGGCGTCGACGGCGACCCGCGACTTTACATCTTGTACGCCGGAAATCTCGGAAGCAACCTGGCCGGCTACTACTCTTCCAACGACGAGTACTCGAAGCTCGCACACGAGTCCTCGAACGAGAAGGAGATGTTCTACATCAACGCTGACAATGTCAGCCCTGGAGAAGAATTCGCGCGCAGCGTCCTGGCGCACGAGTTCCAGCACATGATCCACTGGCGCCACGATATCAATGAGACGTCGTGGATGAACGAAGGCAGCTCGATGCTGGCCGAGCAACTGAACGGCTTCGACGACGGCGGCGTGGGCTTCAGCTACATCAACGATCCCGACCTGCAGCTGACGACCTGGGGCGAGGGCGACAACTACCCGCACTATGGCGCTGCCTATCTGTTCATGTCGTACTTCCTCGACCGCTTCGGCGAGGACGCGACGAAGGCGCTCGTGGCTGATCCCAAGAACGGCATGGAGTCGGTCGACGGCGTTTTGGCCTCCCTGGGTCTGACGGGCTCCGATGGCCAGCCTCTGACCCATGTCGAGGTTTTCGCCGACTGGGTGGTCACCAACCTGGTCAACGACACCTCGCTCGGCGACGGCCGCTTCGGCTACGTCCGCAACACCACAGTCGGCCGGGTCAGCGTCAACGACAGCATCAGCGACTGCGCCGGGCACAGCGAGAGCGGCTCGGTGGCCCAATACGGCGCCGACTACTTCGAGCTCGACTGCCCCGGCTCGTACACGCTCAACTTCGAGGGCTCGGCGACGGTGCCCGTGGCCCCGATCGAAGTGCCCACGGGCGGCCACGTGATCTGGGGCAACCGTGTCGACGAGTCGACGACCCTGATGACGCGCGAGTTCGACCTGAGCGCGGTCAGCAGCGCCACGCTGAACTTCGACGCCTGGTGGAGCATCGAGGCCGACTACGACTACGCCTACGTCGAGGCCTCGGGCGACGGCGGCACGAGCTGGCAACTGCTCAAGGCCCCGGGCATGACCGACTCGAACCCGAGCGGCCAGAACTTCGGCTGGGCCTTCACCGACGAGAGCGGCGGCTGGAAGAACGAGTCGATCGATCTGAGCGCCTACGCCGGCAAGACGTTGTTCCTGCGCTTCGAGTACATCACCGACGCCGCCGTCAATCGCCCGGGCTTCCTGGTCGACAACATCGCCATCCCCGAGATCCAGTACAGCGAGGATTTCGAGAAGGACAACGGCGGCTGGGAACTGATCGGCATGGCGCGCATGGACAACATCCTGCCGCAGCGTTACCTCGTGCAGGTGATTCATCAGACGAGTGACGGCATCAACGTCGAGCGCGTGCCTGTCGAAAACGGCGCGGGCGCCCTGCCGATCACGGTCGGCAACGGCGAGACGGTGACGGTCGTGATCTCCGGGATCACGCCGGTCACCACCGAACCCGCAGGCTACCGTTTCACCCTGAAGTAATCGTCGAGGACCGTATGACCACGCCCACCCCGCGCCCCGCTCTTGCCCGACGATCCGGCGCCATACTGCTGGCCGTCGTGGCGCTGGCCGGGGCCAACCTGGCCTGCTCCACGTTCTCTCAGCGGCTCGTGCCGCAATTGACGCCTGTGCCGCCCTCGACCAACCCCGGCCAGGATCCCGCCAACACCACCCCCGGACCCAACTCCGGGCTCGGCGACGACAACGTCGGGCCGTTCGAGATCGAGGGAGGCCCCACGGTGGCGTCGCCGCGTGATGCGCGAGTGGCCATCGAAGCCGGCGAGGTCACGGCGTTGACCGACCTGGCGCCCGAGACCACCACCTACACCAACGAAGACGTCAACACGGTGCCGGGCATCCTGCGCTACACCATCACCCTCAAGGACGAACAGAAGGCGCTGCTGGCCTACGGCTGGTGCGCCAAGGGCGAGGACGTGCTGGCAAAGAACCTGGCCGACATGGTCATCGAGTTCCGCATCGGCGACACAGTGATCCCGCCCGAACAGCTGCTGGTCGGACGCAGCCAACAGCCCGATGCCGCTTCGGGCGACACGCTCGTCTGCCAGAGCTACTACGCCGTGATCTCGAACTGGCCGAAGGGCGACACAGTGGTGGAAGTGGATATCGACTTCACCAAGTCGGTGTTCGACGGCCTCGCCGACTATGGGCCGGGGCTCCAACAGATGATCTACACGGTCACCCGTTGACCGAAACCACCGAAACAAAAAACGGCGTCCACCTGGACGCCGTTTTTTTTCTTGGAGGATGACCGATCAGCGCTGGGTGAAGTGCACGTCCGAGAGATCGCGCAGCCGTGCGGCCGCCGTCTCAGCCGTCAGATCGCGCTGAGGCTGGGCCAGCATCTCGTAACCGACGAGGAACTTGCGCACCGTCGCGGACCGGAGCAGCGGTGGATACCAGTGCCCGTGGAGCACCCACTCGGGATGCTCGGCCCCATCGGTTGGCGCCTGATGCCAGCCAAAGGAGTACGGGAACGAGATCTCGAACAGGTTGTCGTACTTCGACAACGATCGTCGCATCACATCGGCCAGCGCAGCGAATTCGGCATCGGTCAGGCCGTGGAGATGCGCGACGGGCCGGTGCGCCACCACCATGGTCTCGAACGGCCAGACAGCCCAGAACGGCACCAGCACTGTGAAGTGATCGTTGGTGCAGACGATCCGCTCCTTCAGGCGCAGCTCCTGCTCCACATAGTCCACAAGCAAGGGCCGACCGTGGCGGGCCAGGTATTCGCGTTGGCGCTCCATTTCGATCGCGACGATATGGGGGACGTTCGAGGTCGCCCACAGCTGGCTGTGCGGATGTGGGTTCGACGCGCCCATCGACGCGCCTTTGTTCTCAAAGACCTGCACGTACCCGACGTGGTCGAGCGCGCCGAGCTCGCGCGTCTGTTCGGCCCAGGTGCGCAGCACGGCCTCGATCTGCTCATTCGGCAGTTGCGGCAGGCTGAGATCGTGGCGCGGCGAAAAGCACACGACCCGGCTGTTGCCCGACACGGGCTCCGAGACGAAGAGATCGGGCGACCCGACAGCGGCGTCGGCGAAGCCTTCGGCCTGCGCCATCGCCTCCGGCGTCAGAAGCGCCGGGAAGTCGTTGTCGAAGACATAGGTGCCCGTGTATGGCGGGTTGACGATGGTGCCACCCACGCGGGTATTGCCCGGGCACAGGTAGCAGGTCGGGTCATGCGACGGGACGTGTTCGGCGGCGGTCTTCTCGACCTGACCCAGCCAGGGTCGTTTGGCGCGATGCGGTGAGACCAGCACCCATTCGCCCGTCAAAGGGTTGTAGCGTCGGTGTGGGAGATCGTAGTTCATCGGCGGCGATTGTAGCAGGCTCGTCGGCGGTGTATCATTGAACTTCCATGACTGTCCTCGGCCGCGGCGCCGTCCCACCCATCCATCGCGCCAACTTCACAGCACTTTACTGGGATATTTTCTGGTATGGCGTGCTCGCCGGCACGGCCATCAACTTCCTGCCGATCTTCGCCGTCCGCCTGGGCGCCGACCCCTTCCGCGTCGGCCTGTTGACGAGCGGGCCGGCCTTCATCAATCTGCTCCTGTCGCTCCCCGCCGGCCAGTGGCTGCGGCATCGCGACGTCCTGCGCATGACCCAGGTCACGGCGGTCATCAACCGCTTCGGCTATCTCGTGATGGTCGTGCTTCCCTGGTTGCTGCCGCCTGCGATGGTGCTTGACGTGCTGCCGATGGTCGTGGTCGGCATGGCGTTGCCGGGCGTGATCCTGGCGATCAGCTTCAATGCCACGTTCGCCGAGGTCGTTCCGCCCGATTGGCGCGCCCTGGTCGTTGGCCGACGCAACGCCCTGCTGGCGATCGCCTCGACCATCGCGTCGCTCGCCGGAGGCCGGTTGCTGGGGCTGCTCCCGGAGCCGCTTAACTACCAGGTGCTGTTCATGATCGGAGCCTTCGGCGGTTTCATGAGCAGCTACTTCGTCTCGCGTGTGAAACGCCCTGAGCCCTTTCGAGGCGGCGACGCGGCAAGTCAGGCGGCTCAGGCGGCTCAGGCGGGCCGCTTTTCACGCTGGCTCAACCGCGCCCGCGTGCGCGATGCCTTGCGCCTTGACCTCGTCCGCAGCCGCTTCGGCTTGCTGATGCTGGCGTACCTGGTCTTCTACCTGGCTCAGTTCACGGCGATCCCGCTGCAACCCGTTTTCTGGGTGCAGAACCTCCACCTGACCGACTTCGAAATCGGCGTGGGCAATGCCCTGTTCTATTCGACGCTCATGGTCGGATCGCTCGCGCTGGCGCCGCTCACGGCCCGGTTCGGCATGTACTGGCTGATGACCGTCGGATCAGTGCTCTACGGCCTCTATCCACTGATCACGGCCCAAGCGCAAAACGCCTGGCTGTTTTACTTCGTTTCACTGTTGGGCGGCGTGATCTGGGGACTCGCCGGCGGCAGCCTGACGGGCTGGCTCATGCAAGGCGTGCCATCGAACGATCGACCGGCGCACATGGCGCTGCACAACGTCGTCCTCAACCTCGGCACGCTCGCCGGGACGGTGCTCGGCCCGGCGCTGGCCGACCTGGTCGGCACTCGCGAGGGCCTGTGGATCTCCGGCTGGATGCGCGTGGCGGCCGGGATCATCATCGGCATCCTCGCCCGACCCCGGCCATCGAGCGAAGGCGAGTCGTCTTAGGCCACTCTTTTATGACGAAGGACGAAGGTTGAACAACCCAACAATCTTCGTCCTTTCATTTCGCCTCAGGGCCCTTCACTACACCGTCGCCCTGCGATCCTCGGGGGCCTGGGGTTCTATCAACTCTTCATCCCGAGCCTTCATCCCCGGCATTGGGCGCCCACTGAGGCGCCGGTTCCTTTGCCCATTGCGCCTCATCCAGAGCGCCAGACCTCGCGCGTCGCGTGTCATCCAGAGCGCCAGACGTCTCGCGTCGCGTGTCATCCAGAGCGCCTAGCCCGCGCGGTCGGGAACCAACCCGAATGAGCGCGAAGGCTCTCCTGTCGGACTCGATGGCCCAGTGTGGAGCGCCTCCGAGCACCAGCGTGTCTTCGGTGGAGATCCTTCGCGCTCATCCGGCAGGCTTCACGGACTTAGAGGGTCAGGCGCTCTGGATGACACGCGACGCGCGAAGACGAGCGGCCGGCGACGACTAGCCCTTGAGCCCCGTCATCTTGATGCCCTCGAGGAAGTACTTCTGCGCGAAGAAGAAGATGACGATGAGCGGCAGCGTAGTCAGCGTGGCGCCCGCCATCATGAGGTGCCACTCGGTGAAACGGCGCGTGCGGAAGGCATACAGGCCGAGCGACAGCGGATACTGTTCGGAATCCGAAAGAAAGATCAACGGCATGAAGAACTCGTGCCAGGTCCACAAGAACGTGAAGACAGCCATCACCAGCAGAGCCGGCCGCACGAGGGGCAGCATGATCTGCCAGAAGATGCGGAACTCGCCGGCGCCGTCGACGCGCGCCGCGTCGGCCAACTCCGAGGGCAGCCCCTGGTAGAACTGGCGCATCATGAAGATGAAGAACGCGTTGCCGAAAAACGCCGGCACAATGAGCGGGGCGTAGCCGCCGAGCCAGCCCAGGGCCTTGAACAGCAGGAAGCTCGGCACCAGGGTGACGACCGTCGGGATCATGAGCGTGGCAACCGTCACCCAAAACAGCAGGTCGCGGCCCGGGAAGCGCAGCCGCGCAAAACCGTAGCCGGCGGTAGCGCATGACAGCACGGTGCCGATGGTGACCGTCGTGGCGTAGAAGAAGCTGTTCCCGAAGAACTTGATGAACGGAAAGCCGGGGTAATTGGCGGCGATCAGGAAGTTCTCCCAGTGCAGCGTCTCAGGCCACCAGACGATCGGCACCGAGAACACCGTCTCCTTCGTCTTGAGGGCCGTGATCACCATCCACCCGAAAGGCGCGACGAACACGAACAACACCACGATCAAGACAGCGTGACGCAGCAGCGGCAGGATCGTCGTTCGCCACAGCGCGCCAGGCGCCCGAGGGCCGACGGTAACGGAATGTGTCGGGTCTGCTTGCATGCGATCGGCCAGCCCCCTGTCAGATCGACGACTCGTCGGTCTCGTTGAATACCCACACCCGCGCCGTGCGGAAGATCACGGCCGTGATCGTCAGCACCGCCACGAACAACAGCACAGCCTCGGCCGAGGCGTAGCCCATCTTGAAGTAGCGGAAGGCGTTCTGGTAGATCACGACCATGTACATCAGGGTCGATCCGACCGGGTCGCCTGACGGCCCACCCACGACCAGCGCGGGACCGAAGATCTGGAAGGCCCCGATCACGCCCATCACCAGGTTGAACAGGATGACCGGTGACAGCAGCGGCAGGCTGATGTGCCAGAACTTCTGCCATGGCCCTGCGCCGTCGATCGCGGCCGCGTCGAGCAGCGCCGCGGGCACGTCCTGCAACCCCGCGAGAAAGATGACGGTCGATGCCCCGATGCCCCACAGGCTCAGGAGGGCCAGGCCGGGCTTCGACCAGCTCGGGTCATTGAACCAGGCAGGACCGGGCAGCCCGATCGACCTCAGCATCGTGTTGATCAGGCCGGCGCGCGGCTCGAGCATGACCATGAACACGATCGTGCTCGCGACGGGCGGCACGATAGACGGCAGGTAGAACAGCGTCCGGTAGATCCCGATCCCGGTCGCGCGCATGTTCAACAACACCGCCAGCGCCAGCGAGAGCACGAGGCCCAGCGGCACCGACAGCAGCGCGTAGATCGCGCTGTTTCGCATCGCGGCCCAGGCCGTGCCGTCGGTGAACAGCAACGACTCGTAGTTCTGCAGGCCCACCCACTTCGGCGGCTCGAGCACCGAGTACTCGGTGAATGAGAAGCCGATGCTCGCCACGACCGGATAGGCGATGAAGGCCAACAACCCGATCACCCAGGGGAGCACGAACAGGAAGCCGGCAAGCGCCTCGCGCCGCCGCATCGGGCTGTACTCGCTCAACGGATTGCGCCAGCCTGCCATCGAGATCCCTCCAGGTCGTTCAACTTTCCATGCCGACCGAACGGCTGATCCCGCTGAATCTTCGAGCCCGACCCATGTACACGGATCGCACGGAAGCCAACGGAGCGAACGGAACACGTCGCGATCCGTGTCATCCGAAAAGATCCGCGCGATCCGTGTACTAGAGCCGTCACGCCATCACACGCTTATCCGCCGGACAGAGTCTTGTCGAGCTCGGCCTGTGTAGCCGTCTGCGCCTCTGCCAGGGCGTCCTTGGGTTTGGCCGCCTTGCTGATGATCTTGCTGGCGGCCTCGCGGATTCGGTCGTTGGCGAAGTCCTGCACCGGCGAGTTCCACATCGGCGTGGCGATGTCCAGCTGGCTGCGGAAGAACGCTGTGACCTCGGCCGCGAAGTCCTGGCCGCGCTTCTCGATCGTCACCTTGGGGATCAGATCCTTCGACACCAGGCGGTTGGCCGGCAGGTCAGGGATGTTGTCGAACCAGACCTTGATGCCCTCCACCGACATGTAGTCGAGGTATTTGAAGGCCTCTGCGACGTGCGCGGAGCCCTTGGGGATGATCAGCCAGTTCGGCCAGTAGCCGGAGACTGACTTGCTGCCGCTCGGCCCGACCGGGAACTGCGCGACGTTCCACTTCTCCCAGCCCTTGAACTCGGCGCCGTACATGTCGCCGTTGAGCCAGAAGCCGTCCATGTGCATCGCGAGGCGGCCCTCCTGGAAGGCCGGCGGGCGGCCGTTGCCGTCGGCATACGCGCCCCAGTTGTCGGAGGCGGTCACCTTGACCCAGTCGCCCTTGTATTGCTCGTCGAGCCAATCGACGAAGAACTGGAACAACTCGACGTTCTGATCCGAGTCGATCACGAACTTGCTCGCGGCGGTGTCATAGAACTGCCCGCCGTTGAGAGCCACCCAGATCGTCAACTCCACGGGATCGACGCGCGGCATGAAGCCCGCGCTGACCAGGGTGTCGCCGTCCCACTCGACGAACTCGGCCGACAGCCTGCGTAGCTCGTCGAAGGTCTTGGGGAAGCTGTCGCGATCCGATGGAATGCCCTTCTTCTCGAACGCCTCCTGGTTGTAGTAGATGGCATAGGTGCCGGCTGTGGCCGGAAGGCCGTAGGTCTTGCCCTTCCACTGACACGAGGCCAGCACGCCTTCGGGCCAGTTCTCGACCTTGGAGTAAGTCGAGTTCGCCATCAACTCATCGAGCGGCTCGACGGCGTTGCGGGCCGCAAAGGTCACGGGCGACGTCCACAGGATCGTCGAATCCGGCGGCGTGCCACTGGCGATGTCGGCCAGCAGCACCTGGTTGTAGCTGTCAGTCTCGGTCGTGCCGCAGCGGACTTCGCCGACCTCGATGTTGGGATTGGTCGCCATGAAGTTCTTGGCGATGGTATTGAAACCCCCACAGAAGACGTCGGAGCCGCCCGGCGTCCAGAAGCTGATCGGCACCTTGGCCCCGCCTGATGCGGCTGTCGCGCCCGCACCGGCCGTGGGCGCCGCCGTGCCGCCCGATGGCGCGCAGGCCGCCAGGGCCGCCGCGCCGCCGCCGAGCCCGGCGAGTTGCAGGAAGGCCCGCCGACTGAAGCGGGGTCCGACAATGGGTCTGCGGTTTGACAGCATGGTCTCCTCCTTGATCGAAACGGTAATGACTGAGTTGTCGAGACGGCCGCTCAACTCGCGTCGGTCTTGCTTGAGGCCTCCGCCGCCTGAGCCGAGTCGCGCCGTTGTTGCCAGCTGGTCTGTTGTTGAACGAGCCAGTAGAAGTCGCGGGCCACAGCGCGTTTCTTACGCGGCGCGCCGAAGGCCATGATGTACGCCCGCCGCGGCTCTGCCGTGCGGTTCGGGCCTGTGTAGTGCAGCGTGCGGCTGTGATGCAGCGTCGCTCCACCGGCGGGCAGCGGGCAGGCCACGGCGCCGGCCGCGCGCGCCTCTGCATCGTCGACCTCGAGCCCGACCACACGCGGGTCGTTGCCGATCGGGTGATGCGGCACGACGTCGAGCGCGTGCGACCCGGGGATGAATTGCATGCAGCCGTTGTCGACCGTGGCGGGCTGGAGCGGGATCCAGATGCTCAACTCGTCGTACTCGAGATCGGGCTCCCAGTACGCCTCGTCCTGATGCCAGGGCGTCGCGGCCTCGCTGAACGGCGCCTTGCGGATGGCATGATCACCGCGGAAGGCGACCTCGGGCCCGAGCAACTGACGCACGATCGCCTCGGCGTTGGCCCGGAACCGAGTCGCCGCCAGTTCGGGCGCGTACTTAGAGGGATTGAGGATCTGGGGCAGCACGGCCTCGGCGCCGTCTTCGTCCGGGCTGCTCAGGTCGAGGTGGTCGCCCGACTCACGGCCGGCCTTGGTCGCGAAGAGCCTGTCGTAGATGTCGCACAGGCTGGCGACTTCTTCGGCCGTGGTGATGGCCGGCAACTGAAGATAGCCTTCGCGGCGGTAGAACGCGATCTGGTCATCCGTGAGCGTCAGGGTCGGTTCAGTCATGGGTGGCCTCCTGTACCAACGTCGAATTGGCGCGCCGAGCGATCGTCAGCGCAGCACCGAACAACGCCGCATCCGGGCCGAGGGCCGCATGTCGGATCGGGAGATCGCGGCCGGCGTCCGCCCAGACGTGCGCTCGGGTCGCCGCCACCAACGTCTCCCAGTAAAGCCCATCCACGCTCCCCAACCCGCCCCCCACGATCAACACATCCGGATCGAGCACGTCCACAAGCCAGCCCAGCCTGGCGCCGAGCGCCGTCGCCCCCGAGACGACGACCTCGCGCGCCGCCTGGACCCCGCGTGCAGCCGCGGCCAGCACGTCCTCCGCCCGAGCGACGGCGCCATCGGCCGCCACGGCGCGATAGCGCGCCACCAGCGCCGGCCCCGACGAATAGTCCTCTAGCGACGGCCAGTGAGTGTTGCCGCAGCGCGGGCACGGCACCTGGCTGGCCTGGGTCGTCAACACCAAGGCATTTCCGCGGGCACCGGCGTAGGGCTGGCCAGCGAGCACCAGACAGCTGCTGATCCCGGTGCCGACGCTGATGAAGACCACCGATGACAACCCACGACCAGCGCCCCACTCGGCCTCGGCCAAAGCATGGGCACGGACGTCGGACTCAACCACGGCTGGAGCGAGGTCAGCGAACCTTTCCTGCGCCGATAGGCCGACCCAATCGACGGCGTAGCCGCTGCGCACCGCGCCCGACAGATCCACGAGTTCACACACGCTGACGCCGATGCCGACCACGTCTCGCCCGGCCTGGCGAGTGTCGTCGCGCAGGCTGCGCGCCAGACGGACGGCGGCCTCGAGGGCGGCCCGGCCGCCGTCCGTCTTCGGCGTCACGATGCTGCGTCGATCGATCAAGCGCCGGGCGCTCAGATCGACCAGCCCGGCCGCGATCTTGGTCCCGCCGACATCGACGCCGATGGCGTATGCGCCCATCACACCTCTCGCGCCGAAGCCGCCGCGCGGCCCCGGCACCGATCCGTCAGGGCCCGGTCTCTGCGTTCCGGGATGTCGCCAGATACTGCGGAGCCACGCCGAACATGAACCGGACGGGCTCTCCCGAGACGTTGTAGTACTGATGAGTCACGCCGCCCGGGACGTAGAAGCCGTCGCGCGGGTTGAGTTCGAACCAACGCTGGCCGTTGTTCTCGGGCACTCGAACGTTCAGCACACCGTCGAGCACATACAGGCTCTCGTCGCCGCCGTGAACGTGAGCGTCCACCTGCTGGCCCGGCTGCAGCGTGATCTGCCCGACGGTGAGGTGCTCGGTCGCGACCCACAGCCCGACGAGCGCCGGGTGCGCCTCGCCTTCGAGTCGCCACATCAGATCGGCCTCGCGCAGCACCGTGATCGACTGCCCGGCTTTGGCCTCTTCGCAATCCATCGGCCAGCGACCGAGCCATTTGTCCTGCGTGTAGCGCGAGGTCGTCACGTTCGGGCGGGTCCGCGCGTAAGCGCCTGACGTGCCTTTTGAGGGCGGCGGCGCGAACAACTCGAGCACGCGCAGCGGCGCGGCGCTCTGGTTGAACGCGTGGTGCCAGGTATCGCGGCGGAAGAACGCGGCCTCCCCAGCGCGGATGAGGTGCACCTCGCCCGTCTCGGGGTTCGCGAGCGCCATCTCACCGTCGAGGACGTAGTAGATCTCGTCCGCCGCGAACACCGTCCGGTACGAGTCTGAGTGCCGGAACGCGCCGCCGGCCGGCACGCTGAAGACCAACTGATGGATGCAGTCGCTTGAGACGTAGATCCAGTCGGCCACTTCGCCCGAGGTGACATCACCCCACAGGTGGCGCGTGGCGGATTGATACGGGATGTGCGCCGGGCCGTCGAAGGTCGGCCGCGGCGAGGCCGAGTAGCCCATGATCAGTCCGTCCGGTCGTGCGCGAGGTGCGCGGGCACCGTCGCGGAGCCGTCGTCGCCGAAGATCGGCGGCGTGAACGTGCTGACGATGTCGCGGGCCTGGCCGTCGCGGCCGGCCTCCTGCGCCTTGATCATGATCTCGAGGACGTGATACGAGTGCTCGGGCGTGACGATCGGGCGCTTCCCCTCGCGGATGCACTCGACAAAGTGCCGGAGGCCGTCGACCCACGGCCAGGTCGGGTCGGTCTCGCCGAAGACCTGCCAGGCGCCGACCTGGTTCTGCCAGAGTTCATATCCGTTCGGATCCCAGTCGTCGCCCATCATCTGGATCGTGCCGGTCGTGCCGTAGATCTCGACGGCCGGGCAGCGGTACTGCTGGATCGTGAAGCCCGTGGTCACGACGGCGTAGACGGCGTTGCCGAAGTCGATCAGGACGTGAGCGTTGTCGACGGCCTCGACCTTCATGAGCTTGTCTTCGACGACGCGCTCCTTGATCGCCGTGCCAGCCAGGGCCGTGACCCGCTTCGCCGGGCCGAGCAGGCCGGTGAGCGTTGTGACGTTGTAGACGCCGAGATCGAACAACGCGCCGCCGCCGGGCTGATAGAACCATTGGCCCCACCACGGCCCGGCCCAGCCGTACATGGCGCGCGCGAGCTTGACCTCGCCGATGTCGCCCTTGTGAATGCGCCTCCACATCGTCTGATAGGTCTGGCTGAGGACGACATGCGGAGCCGGGACAAGCATGCCCTTGCTGGTGCGCGCCTGCTCGACGATCAGAGCGGCCTCCTCGAGCGTGACGGCCATCGGCTTCTCGACGAGCACGTGCTTGCCGGCCGAGAGGGCCGCCCGCGTGATCGGGCCGTGGGCGGGCATCGACGTGAGCACGAGCACCAGGTCGACGTCGTCCATCGCGAGCAGTTCTTCGTACCGCGTGGTGAAGCGCTCGACGCCGTAGGAGCGAGCGTAATCGCGGCGAGAGGCGTCGATGTCGCAGGCCGCGACGACGCGCGCCTTGCCACGCCAATTCAATTGATCGGCGAGTCCCAGATACTTGCTCGACACGCTGCCACATCCGATCACTCCGATGCGAACCTCGTCGGCCATAAGTCCTCCGGTTCCTGTAAGACATCGGGAGTGTCCCGATGTGTTCCGATGTGTTCCGATGTCCTCGGATCGATGCGCCTAACGTTCCCTGAGCACGACGCTCAGGCGGTTGCCGTCACTTCGATCGGCGCTGTGATGGCGCCGGCTTTCGACAGTGAACGAGAACTTGTCGCCACGGTAGAGGGCCTTGAAGGCCTCGACCGGCCTGTCGTCTTCGGTATACGTCACGCCGTCGAGGAGCAGCAACGAGGCACCGGCAGGCACGTCGAGCAGCGTCGACTCGTCGGCGCGAGCGGCGGTGAGCTCCATCGTCTGGCTGGCGTGGTGAAGGTGCAGGCCAAAGCGCTCCTCGAGCGCCGCGTAGAGCGAGGTGGCCGCCAGATCGACCTGCTCGAGGCCGGGCGCAAGGCTCTGCGCCACGTACACGGTCTCAAGCAGGAGCGGCACGTCTTGCGACAGGCGCAGGCGCACGATGCGCGTGGCCCGCTCGCCGTCGTGCAGCCCGAGGCGCGCCGCCACAGCCTGAGGCGGCTCCACCAGGGCCTGCTCGAGCACTCGCGAAGACGGCGCCTGGCCGTGCGCCAGCATCTCTTCGGTGAAGCCGAGCAGGTGCAGGGTGTTGTGGGTCAGCTTGGGTTCGGCGACAAAGGTGCCAATGCCGGGCCGCACGATCAGGCGCCCCTGCCGCACCAGGTACGTCAGGGCCTGGCGGGCCGTCATGCGCGAGATTCCATAGCGGTCAGCCAGGTCTCGTTCAGACGGCAGTTGGCTGCCCGGGACGAGCTCCTGTGACTCGATTTGCTCGCGGATCTGCTCCGCGAGCTGGTAATACAGCGGAATCGGGGTGTCCTTGCGGATCGGCATCGTGGTCGGTTATACCGGTCTACTGGTATATACCGGACATGATAGAGCGCCAATCGGATTTGTCAAGACACAACCCGCGAGATCCGGCCCTTTCGCGTATGGACCGGTATCGCGCCGCCCTTACCCCGCCTGTGCGCGGCGCAACGCCTGAGCCAGTGCCACAGCCTTGCCAGCATCCGGGGCGTAGCCGTCTGCGCCAATCTGCGCGGCGAACAGGTCGCTGACCGCCGCCCCGCCGATCATGATCTTGACGCTGTCGCGCAGCCCGGCCGTCGCCAGCGCCTTGATCGACACAGCCATCGCGGCCATGGTCGTCGTCAGCAGCGCCGACATCCCGACCAGATCCGGCTTGTGCTCCTCGACGGCCTTGACGAAGTCCTCGGGCTTGACGTCAACGCCCAGGTCGATCACCTGGAACCCGGCGCCTTCGAGCATCATGGCCACGAGGTTCTTGCCGATGTCGTGCAGGTCGCCCTTCACGGTGCCGATGACCACCGTCCCTGAACGAGTCATGCTGCCCGGCTGCAGGTGCGGCTTGAGGACGGCCAGGCCAGCCTTCATCGCCATCGCCGCGATCATCATCTCGGGCACGAAGGCCTCGCCCTCCTCGAACTGCCGGCCGACCTCGGTCATGGCCGCCATCATCGCGCTGTCGAGGATCGTGGCCGGGTCGATGCCGGCCTCGAGCGCCGCTGCGACTCCTTTCGTCACAGCCTCGCCATCGCCATCCACGATCCCGTCGAAGATCAACCTCAGCTTTTCGTCCATCGCCCTTCCCCCAATGGCTCAGGCCGCCGGATAGCGGCCGTACTCCCTCGCCGTGGCGTACATCGCCTGCAGATTGGCGAGCGGCGTGCATGGCGCCAGGTCGTTGGCCTCGCGCAGGATGAACCGCCCGCCATCCATGATTCCGGTGCTCAGGATCCGTCGGACCTCGGCCGATACCTCCGCGGGCGTCGCGCTGACCAGCAGCGTGGCCCGCGGCCCGCCCATGATCTCGACCTCAGGGCCCAACGTCTCGCGCATCTTTCCGAAGTCGATCGGGAAGCCTGTGTCAAACGAGTAGGCGCCGATCTCGTCGCGCAGCAGCTTGAAGTGCCGCGTCGCATCGCCGCACAAGTGGATATTGATGCGCTCGGCCGTCGTCAACGCCGCTTTCAGCCGGCGATGCACCGGCAGCACGAACTCGCGAACCATCTTGGTGCTGATCATCTGGATCGCGTCGTCTGCGAAGCCCCACCACTCCGACTTCTCGGGCAGACCGAACAGCCGTCGGTGCGCCAGGATGCGCGCGATCGTGCCCTCGGTAATGAAGTCGAGCAGCTGCTTCACGTAGTCGGGGTCGGTGTACAGATCCGTGAACAGCTCAGGCCCGCGCAAACTCTGCGCGACAGTGAACGGCCCATCGGTGCCCAGGCCGAATGGGTCCAGCCGCACGGGTCGATCCAGAAACGTCAGGCCTTTGGCGACCCGCTCGGCCATGGCAGCATGCAGGCGATGCCCCTCGGCGAACACGCCTCCCGTCAACGGATCCGGCTGGCCTTGATCGAAGAGCAGCTGCTTGGCGTCACCGGCCAGGATAGGGCGCGTGTCGGGCATCTGGCCTTCTCGATACTCGACCGGTGCGCCGAAGAAGCCCGCGTCGAAGTAGCGCAACTGATCGACGGCCACGACGAACTGTTCGGGCAAACCCGCCACGTCGTCGCAGCACGGCGCGATGTGCTCGGCGCGCCACGCCGCGGCTCGCAGCTGCACATCCAGCATGATCTCCGCCTCGGTCGAATACGCCTCGAACGTGATGGCTTCGCCGGGATTGAAGTCGTCGTCCAGCAAATAGAAGCGCGCATCCGCCCACAGCGTCACGGGAACACGGGTCGGCTTCCCGGCTCGATACGCCGCCCAAACCGCTTGTGCTTCTTCGTTGTGTTGGGTGAAGTCCATCGTGGTCGTGGATCCCAGTCGTCAGGTTATCCAACAGTCGCTGCGCCTTGTGTTCACCTGTCTGCGACAACACGACTGCCAGATGATTGGACTGTCAATCGATCTTGATCGTCTTTGGATCCCACTCGGGTTTCGGGTAAGCCATGTTGAGGCCCTCGAGCGCCTCGACGAGGGTTTCGGCGACGACCAGATTGCGGTACCACTTGTGGTCGGCCGGGACGATGTACCAGGGCGCGTCAGAGGTGCTGGTCTTGTTGAGCACATCCTCGTAGGCCTGCATGTAGTCGTCCCAACGGGCACGTTCCGCAAGATCGCCGGGGTTGAACTTCCAGCGCTTATCGGGCTCGGCGACGCGGGCCTCAAGCCGTTCCTTCTGTTCGGCGCGCGAAATGTGCAGGAAGAACTTGAGGATGAGCGTGCCTTCATCGACGAGCATCTGCTCGAATGCCTTGATCTGCTCGTAGCGTTTGCGCCACACCTCCTTGGGCACCAGGTTATGGACTCGCACAACCAGCACGTCTTCGTAGTGGCTGCGGTTGAAGATCACGATCTCGCCGCGCGCCGGCGTCTGCTGATGGACACGCCAGAGGTAGTCGTGCGCCAGCTCGGTCGACGTCGGAGCTTTGAAGTTGGCTACCCGCACGCCCAACTGCCCGGCCGGGCCGAAGACGCCGCGGATCGTGCCATCCTTACCGCCGGTATCCATGGCCTGCAGCACCACAAGCAGGCGGCGCTTGTTCTCGGCGAACATCAGATCTTGCAGCGAGTTCAGGCGTTCAGCGAGCTTCGCCACTCGGGCTTCAGCCTCGTCCTTGCCGCCTTTGAATCCGGGCGTCCCGCCTGCGTCGATCTTGGCCAGATCGACTTTCTTGTCTGAGTCAACACGATGCATGTTCATTCGACACTCCCTGCCCTATTGGCGATGGCCATCGTCTGACGGGCCCTTTGCCAGCAAAGGGGCCAGGCTTTGTACACCGCGCTCGCGGAAACAGCTGGGGAACCGCGGAGTGACCGAGATTCCGTGCCATCCGCTTCCATCCGCGTACTCCGTGTGCAGACCCTGGCCATGCCCACCGAACAACCTGGAAACGCCGACGCGAACGACCTCGGTAGTATAATCGCCGCAACGCTTCAGCCGCCAGGATTGCGCGCGAGTGTGGGGTATCCCGGCGCGGGATGCCCCTTTTTCACGGATCGCGCTCCCAGGTGGCGAGGCCCACATCCCATCAGGACGAGAACACCCATGGCTTACGAACACATCAAGGTCCCCGCGGGCGGAAAAATCTCGATCGAGAACGGCAAACTCAACGTGCCCGACAACCCGATCGTGCCCTTCATCGAAGGCGACGGAACAGGCCGCGACATTTGGCGCGCGTCGGTGCGCGTGCTCGATGCGGCCGTCGAGAAGGCCTACGGCGGCAAGCGCAGGATCGCGTGGATGGAAGTCTACGCCGGCGAGAAGGCGTTCACGCAATTCAACACCTGGCTGCCCGACGAGACCGTCGAAGCCTTCCGCGAGTTCCTGGTGGGCATCAAGGGCCCGCTGACGACGCCGATCGGCGGGGGCATCCGCTCGCTGAACGTGGCGTTGCGCCAGCTGCTCGACCTGTACGTCTGCCTCCGCCCGGTCCGCTGGTTCAAGGGCGTGCCCTCGCCCGTCCGCCGGCCCGAGAAGGTCGACATGGTGATCTTCCGCGAGAACACCGAAGACATCTACGCCGGCATCGAGTTCGAAGCCGGCACTGAGGCCAACGCCAAATTTCTGGCGCTCTTCAAGGAAGCCTTCCCGAAGGAATTCGGCAAGATCCGCTTCCCCGACAGCACCGGCATCGGTATCAAATCGGTTTCGCGCGAAGGCACCGAACGCCTGGTCCGCTCCGCGATCGAGTACTGCATCGCCAACAAGCGCAAGTCGTTGACGCTGGTGCACAAGGGCAACATCATGAAGTTCACCGAGGGCGCCTTCCGCAACTGGGGCTATGCCCTGGCGGAGCGCGAATTCGGCGACGCTGTCTACACGTGGGAGCAATGGGAGCGCACCAAGAAGGCGCAGGGCGAGGCTGCCGCCATCGCCGAGCAGAAGGCCGCCCTGGCCGCCGGCAAGATCCTGGTCAAGGACGCCATCGCCGACATCACGCTCCAGCAGGTGCTCACCCGCCCCGACGAGTTCGACGTGATCGCCACCATGAACCTCAACGGCGACTACCTGTCGGACGCGCTCGCCGCGCAGGTCGGCGGCATCGGCATCGCGCCCGGTGGCAACATCAACTACGTCACGGGCCACGCGGTCTTCGAAGCCACGCATGGCACGGCGCCCAAGTATGCGGACCTCGACAAGGTCAACCCTGGCTCGGTCGTCCTCTCGGGCGAGATGATGCTGCGCTACATGGGCTGGACCGAGGCCGCGGATCTCATCATCAAGGGCATGGACGGCGCCATCGCCGCCAAGACTGTCACCTACGACTTCGCCCGCCTCATGGAAGGCGCCACGGAAGTGCCGTGCAGCGCGTTTGGGGATGCGGTGATCAAGCATATGTAAGACAAGGCATCAGGTGTCAGGCCTCAGGCGTCAGTGACGCTGCCGCGCCCGGCATGTTGAAAATGACGCGTCGCGTGAACTGACGCCCGACGCCTGACACCTGACGCCTCTTTGGAGACCCTATGACCTACAAACTCGTACTCGTCCGCCACGGGCAGAGCTCGTGGAACCTGGAGAACCGGTTCACCGGTTGGACCGATGTGCCGCTGTCGGATCTGGGCCGCGAAGAAGCGGCCAACGCCGGCAAGCTGCTCAAGAGCGAGGGCTACGACTTCGACGTCGCCTTCACGTCGGTGCTCAAGCGCGCGATCCACACGCTCAACCTCGTGCTCGACGGCCTCGGCCGCGACTGGCTGCCCGTGGTCAAGGGCTGGCAGCTCAATGAGCGCCACTATGGCGCGCTCCAGGGCCTGAACAAGGCGGAGACCGCGGCGCAGTATGGCGACGCCCAGGTCAAGATCTGGCGCCGCAGCTACGACATCATGCCGCCGGCGCTCACCCTCGACGACGAGCGCCATCCGCGCTTCGACCGCCGCTACGCCGGGCTGCCGACCGCCGAGCTGCCCTGCACCGAATCGCTCAAGGAGACTGTCGCGCGCATGGTGCCGTACTGGGTCAGCACGATCGCGCCGGCTGTGAAGTCGGGTCAGCGCGTGCTCGTCGCCGCCCACGGCAACAGCATCCGCGCGCTGGTCAAGTACTTCGACAACGTCTCCGAGGCCGACATCACCGAGCTCAACATCCCGACCGGCGTCCCACTGGTCTACGAGCTCGATGCCGATCTCAAGCCGATCAAGAACTACTATCTGGGCGACGCCGCCGCCATCGCCGCTGCGCAGGCCGCCGTGGCCGCGCAGGGCAAAGCCAAATAACGAAGAGCGCAGGGCGAAGCGCGAGGGGCGAACGTCGCCCCTCGCGCTTCGCCTTGCGCCCCTCGCACTGCGCCCCTCGATGTCAGAGACCGACGCCATCGCACGAGCCACCACGCCAGCGACAGTCGCGACGCTCGCGCGTGATTTGAGAGCGCTGGGCCTTGCCGAGGGCCAGACGGTGCTTGTGCATACGTCCCTGAGCGCGCTCGGCTACGTCATCACCGGGCCCGTGACGCTGCTGCTCGCGCTCGAGGAAGTGCTCGGTCCCACGGGCACGCTCGCGATGCCGACGCACTCGTCGGACCTGAGCGACCCGGCCGCCTGGGTCAGCCCGCCCGTGCCGTTTGAGTGGATCGAGGTCATCCGGGCCGAGATGCCGGCCTTCGACCCGCACCTCACCCCGACGCGCGGCATGGGCGTCACTGCCGAGTTGTTCCGCAACCAACCGGGCGTCCTGCGCAGCTACCATCCCAAGGTGTCTTTCGCAGCGCGCGGCCCCAAGGCCGAGTTCATCACGCGCGACCACGTGCTCACCCCGAGCATGGGCGAGGGCTCACCGCTGGCCAGGCTTTACGATCTCGACGCCTGGGTGCTGCTGCTGGGAACCGGCCACGATCACAACACCTCCCTGCATCTGGCCGAAACGCGCGCGACCTGGCCCGGCAAGCGCGTGGTCAGAGAGGGCGCGCCGCTCCTCATCGACGGCCAACGCATCTGGCAGTTCTACGACGACCTCGACTGGAATGATTCGGATTTCACCCTCATCGGCCGCGATTTCGCCGAGAAGACCGGCCTCGAGCGTCAGGGCGCCGTCGGGTGCGGCCTCGGTCGGCTCATGCCGCAGCGCGCGCTCGTCGACTTTGCCGTGCCCTGGATGGGCCGTATGCGGACGCCCTGACGCCTATCCAGTGGTACAGTAATCGCATGAATGACGCACCCCCGCTCCCCGCGCGGCTTCAGGAAGTCGTGGACGATTTCGCCCTGGCCGAAGGACGCGAAAAGCTCGAGTTGCTGATGCAGTATGGGCAGGATCTGCCGCCGCTGCCCGATCGGCTCAAAGAGCGCCGCGACCAGATGGATCCGGTTCCCGAGTGCATGTCGCCGGTGTTCGCTCACGCCGAGGTCGAGGACGGGCGCATGCGCTTTTTCCTGGATGTGCCCGACGAAGCACCGACCGTGCGAGGCTTCGCCGCCATCCTCTCACGCGGCCTGGACGGCGAGACACCTGATACGGTGTTGAGCGTGCCCGGCGCGTTTTATGAGAAAATGGGCTTGACCGGCCTGCTCTCCCACCAGCGTCTGAATGGCATGCGGGCCATTCTCGCGAAGCTCAAGGGATACGCTCAGCAGGCCAAGGCCGCGGGGGCTGGCGCGATCTGATATGCCGATCGAACCCACCGTCAACGAGCTGATCCTCCTGACCGTCGCCGGCGAGCAGGTCAACGACCTGACCCAGCGCCTGCGCCAGGCCGGCTTCTATTCCACGATGGTCGACAGCCGCGGCGGCCTCGTCGAGGAACGCACGTCGACGCTCCTGATCGGCATCGACCGCTCGCAGCGCAACGCCGCGTTGGCCATCGTGCGCGAGACCTGCCGCCGGCAGACCCGGCTGGTGCCTGCGCAGCTCGAAGCCCCTTCGCTGGCTTACCAGCCTTTGATGATCGAAACCGAAACCGGTGGCGCGGTTGTCTACACGCTGCCGATCGAAGCCTTCTACAGGTTGTGAGACCGCTATGAAGCTCCTGCTCGCCATCATCCGCGATCGAGACGACCTCGCCGTGTCAGACGCGCTCAGCCACAGCAACGTGCGTGTGACTCGCATCGCCAGCACCGGCGGCTTCCTGCGCCGCGGCAACGTGACGCTGCTCATCGGCGTCGAGGACGAACGCGTCCAGGACGTGCTCGAACTGGTCAAGGGCGCCTGCGGCGAACCTGATGCCGGTCAACATCGCGCCACAGTGTTCGTGCTCAAGGCCGAGCAGTTCGAGCAGGTCTAGGCTTCGTCTCGCCTGACTGGTCCGAAAACACAAACGGGGCGCCCGGCTTGCTGGCCGGGCGCCCCGTTTTGCTTGATCTCTCCCACGCCTCACTCGTCTGTCTGACTGCGGTTCCACTGCCAGGGCCAGATTGCGGGGACGAGCGCCGCGATCCCGAGACCCAGGGCCGCGACAAGGCCGACGACGCCCAACAAAGCCACGGGCGGGAGCAAGGCCCCGGCGGCCAGCGCGATCAGGCCGAGGAACAACGCCGCCAACGCGACGGCGCCGATGATCGCGGCCAGGCGCAGGCCTTTGCGCTGCGAGGCCATCCGTCGCCCGCCGACCTTGCCGGTCACGCCGTTGACGAGGATCGGGTGCGCCAGGCCCTCGTCATCCTTGTAATAGCTCAGAAAGGCGGGCAGCAGCAGCTGGGTCCAGTGCGGCGCCGGATGTTCGACGCGCAGAGCGATCCGGCGGACATGCTGTGCGCCGGCTGCCTCGCGACAATCCTCGCCGGCACGACGCTCCAGCTCGGCCTTCACGACCGGCCAGGCCTGCTCGGGCACCAGATCCGGGATGCAGACCACGGCGCCGCCCAGTGACTCGGGCGAGAAGCCCGCCGGCTGCATCTCGGGATACGGCCCGCCCAGCTTCAACCAGCGGGCGTGGTCGCTCAGCGCCGGCGTGGCGACGTTGTCGTACGCGCGTGAGACCTGCCCTGCCCGCGGCTCCCAGCGGGCGCGGGTCTCGATCAGCTTCTCGGACCGCCATTGCCCGCCTGCGAGTGACTCGCGCGCGCTCTCGACCTTGTAGTCGAAGCCGAGTTCAGCCTCCCAATGGCCGACCACGTGACCGTCGACCAGCCACATCGGCCAGAACACCGGCACGGCGCGCGACGCCAGGGTCGTGCCCGACAGGTCGTCGGGCCGCAGCCAGACATCTTTTGCGAACGCCTCGAACCGGACCGCCAGGTCAGTGGTCGCAAGCTTGAAAGGCGCGATCAACTCTGGCGGTTCCTGACGCATGAGCGCCGGGCGCGCTTCGAGATGGCCGCCACCGCAGGCCGGGCAGGGTTGCCCGATGCGCGCAACAGACGTCAGGAAGCCGCGGCCACAGGCGGTGCAGCCGGCCGGATGCAGGTCGACGCCCCAGACGGGCGTGTCGACCGGGACCGAGGGCGCGGGGACGTGGCTCATGACGCACCTCCCGCCACGCCGCGTTCATTTTCGGCGACCCGCGAATACAGGATGAACGAACCGACGACGCCTCCGACGAACAAGACAAGGCCAAGGATCAACGGGATCAGGCCTAGGCCGCCCAGCAACAACAGCGGCAGGCCGATCAGGCTCAGCAGGATGCCGGGCGAGAGGATCGCGGCGATCGCGAGCCAGACCTTGTTCCAGTCGACGGGCTTCTGGCCGCCGACCGTGCCGGTCTGGCCATTCACGACCACCTGAAAGACCCGGTCGCCGAAGCGGTATGCCGAGAGATAGACAGGCAGAAGCACGTAGCGCCAGGCCTCGTCGGCGAAGTCAGCTGTGACGTGCACGTTGCGCACGTGATGACTGCGGAATTGACTCCGGCACGCGGCCTCAGCCTGACTGCGCATTTCGGCCTTGCCATCCTCCCAGGCCTTCGCCAGGACGACGTCGTACTCGAGCGCCTGCCAGCCGGCGAGGTAGTCGGGCGTGAAAGCCTTGACGGCCTGCACGTCGAATGGCAGCACTTTCTGCAGAACCGCTGCGTTGACCCGGGTCGTGCCGCAGATCGGGAGGCCTGACACATTCACCCGCGCGTTGCCGCTCTCCCAGCGCCAACGGACGACCTGGCGAGTCTTGAACTCTTTGTCACCGGCGTCGTAGTACGTTTCGGTTTCTTCGTAACCGATCTCGGCTTTCCAATCGGCGTGGACATTGGCGTCAAAGAGCCAGTACGGCAGATAGATGCCCGTGAACGAGTCGAGTCGAGCGGATGCCGCGAGCCCGGCAGGGTGAAACCAGCCTTGTCCGAGCCAGGCCGACGCCTGCGCCCGAGTGGCGTCGGGTGTGACCGTGAAGGGCGCCAGGCCGCCTGGCCGCAGGCTGTCGGCCGAGGCCGCCTTGATGTGAACTTGAGGTGAGGCGCAGAACGGACAGGTGGTCGAGAGGGCGCCCTCGGCGAGCGTCAGATCGGCGCCGCAGCCCTCGCAATGCAACTGGCGCCGCGCGTCGGTCCACGTCTCGGCAGTGGTCGCCAGCGCAGACAGCGTGAACTCCAGGGGCTTGGCGCGCGTGTCGGCCTTGACGACGGCCACGTAACCGCAGTGTTCGCAGGCCACGCCGCCGGCGGCGACGTTGAACTCGGTGGCAGCCCCGCACTGCGGGCATTTGTACGTGCGGCGGGTTTCGGCCTCGGGCGCGATGGGCGCAGGACCGAACACCGTCACGCCCGGGAGCTTCGACTCCAGGGTGACGTAGCCGGTCGGCGGGCGCCAGGTGGACACATCGGAGTTGTCAGCGGTCATGAGTCTTCCATCCAGGGCGGCTTGAGGGCCATTATGGTCGCAAGCTGCCTCACACGCAACGCACGAAGGATCATACGCGCCCGGCGCGGCCCGGTTTCGGCAGGTTTCTTCAGCTTCAGGGCCCGGTTGCCCGACAACCATCGCTAACTGACGCCATCGGCAAAGGGTGGGAGGTCCGGTGGACAATAAACACGGACGGCGGCATGAAAACGGCGTTGAACCTGCGCGTCGACGGGCCCTCACTGCCGATCACGTCCATAACGTCACTGTCGAGGACCTGATGTCGAGTCGTCTTGCTCCCGCACCGATCGCTGCTCGCGCCCCTCAACAGCCTTCAGGGCTTGGCTTTGTGCCAAGGCCTGTCGCGCGCATCGAGGACACCGGCCTGTCGATCTACTCGCTCTCCGAACTCACCCTCAAGATCTTCTACAACAGCGGCACGCTGACCGGCTTCCGCGTTTCGGAGTTGATCGCACTGCCCTTCCTGGGTGTGATGGATCAGGTGCTGGAATACCTGAAGCGCGAGAAGTATCTGGAGATCAAGACGACCGGCGGCGCCGGTTTCGGCGAAGGCGCTTACATCTACGGCATCACCGGTCAGGGCGTCGAGCGAGCGCGCGAAGCTATGGCGCGGAGTCAGTACTCGGGCCCGGCGCCGGTGTTGATCGAAGAGTACATCACGGCGATCCGCGCCCAGGCCGCTCAACGCAAGATGGTGAACGTCCGCACCATTCGGCAAGCGCTCTCAGACCTGGTGATCAACGAGCGCATGTTGACCCGCATCGGGCCGGCCGTGAACTCGGGGACATCGCTCTTTCTGTACGGCGCGCCCGGCAACGGCAAGACGTCGATCGCGCGTGCGATCGGCAACATCACGCTTCAGGAAGACATCTATGTGCCGTACGCCATCGACGTCGACGGCCAGGTCATCAAGATCTACGACAACGTCAACCACGTGATCGTGCGCGAGGACGATACGCCGGTTGGCACAAGCATGCTGCGCAACGGCGCGACGAAGCGCGACCCGCGCTGGGTGCGCATCCGCCGGCCGTTCATCGTAGTCGGCGGCGAACTGACGCTCAGCGGTCTCGACCTGCAATTCAGCGAGGTCAGCCGCTTCTACGAGGCGCCGTTCCAGATGAAGGCCAATGGCGGCCTCTTCCTGATCGACGACTTCGGGCGTCAGCAGTCCCGCCCGCGCGATCTGCTCAACCGCTGGATCGTGCCGCTCGAGAACCGCGTCGACTACCTGACGCTGGCGACCGGGCGCAAGATCGAGATCCCGTTCGAGGTGCTCGTTGTCTTTTCGACAAACCTGCCTCCCAAGGAACTCGTCGACGAAGCGTTCCTGCGCCGCATCCGGCACAAGATCGAGATCGTCGACCCATCGCCCGACGAATACCGCGAGATCATGAAACGCGTGTGCGAGGCCAAGCACGTGGCCTACGACGATCGCGGCCTGGCCTATCTGATCCAGGAGTGGTACATCAAGCGCAATCGCAAGCTGCGCGCCAACCACCCGCGCGACTTGAGCGAGCAGATCATCGACGTGGCGGCCTTCCTCGGCGTCGAGCCGGCCCTGACCAAGGACCTGATCGACCGCGGCGCCGAGTCGTACTTCGTCGAGTTGTAGCGCCCGCCCCCTTGCGCTCCTGACGTTCAAGTTTGCTGTGGCGCGGCTCTTGCCGGCCGACCGTTTTCGCCCCTGTGAGTTGGGTTGTGTCGATATCACCGCGTCGCCGGCCCTTCGACTGCGCGCGGAACGAGGCCCCTCAGTACATCAAGCGCCTTCCGCGCTCCGCTCAGGGTGGCGACGCTCTTTGGGGACACGGACCGCTTGATCCTCTGGCACAAGAGACTCATCTCTTCAACGAGCGTTGCCACCCTAGCGGAGCGCGGAAGGCGCCAGGGCCGAAGTACGGCCCGCCGCACGCGCCAGTCGAAGGGCCGGCAACGCCTTGGGCTCGAAGACCAGCCCAACCTTTGCTCCAAGAGCCTCCTCTAGCCAACGAGCGTTGCCACCCTGAGCGGAGCGCGAGAAGACGCCAGGGCCGCCTCACGACCCGCTGCACGTGCGCAGTCGAAGGGCCGGCAACGCCTTGGACTCGAAGACCTGCCCATCCTTCGCCTCAAGAGCCTCCTCTAGCCAACGAGCGTTGCCACCCTGAGCGGAGCGCGGAAGGCGCCAGGGCCGCCTCACGACCCGCTTCACGCGCGCAGTCGAAGGGCCGGCAACGCCATGGGCTCGAAGACCACCCCAACCTTCGCTCCAAGAGCCTCCTCTAGCCAACGAGCGTTGCCACCCTGAGCGGAGCGCGGAAGGCGCCAGGGCCGAAGTACGACCCGCCGCACGCGCGCAGTCGAAGGGCCGGCAACGCCTTGGGCTCGAAGACCACCCCAACCTTCGCTCCAAGAACCTCCTCTATCCAACGAGCGTTGCCACCCTGAGCGGAGCGCGGAAGACGCCAGGGCCGCCTCACGACCCGCCGCACGCGCGCAGTCGAAGGGCCGCCAACGCTCCTCGACATCCGTTGGTGCAGAAGACTCACGTGGGTATCGATTCATCCTCAAAGGCCGCACCTCGAGGACACGACCCACAGCCCCGCTGTTGACCCAACTGTGACACCGACAAAAAGGGGCATCTGCTATCATCCAGGGCTGTGCCAGACACTTATACACTTTCCATCATCATCCCGTGCTACAACGAGCGCGGCACCATCGAATCCCTCGTCACGCGGGTCAGGCATGAGGCCCCGCAGGCCGAGGTCATCATCGTCGACGACGGCTCGATCGACGGCACCCGTGAGATCCTGCCGCACGTCGCCAAAGCCGTCGACGCTCGCGTGCTGCTTCACGACAAGAACGGCGGCAAGGGCAAGGCCATCCGCACGGGCCTGCAAGCCGCCACCGGCGACGTCCTGCTGATCCAGGATGCGGACCTCGAGTACGACCCGCGCGACTACCCCGCCCTTTTGAAGCCGATCGAGGAAGGCTACGCCGACGTCGTCTATGGGTCGCGCTTCCTCGGCGCGCCGCGGCGGGCCATGATGTTCTGGCACATGATCGCCAATAAGCTGTTGACGCTCATGACCAACATCCTCTATGACACCATCCTGTCGGACATGGAGACGGGCTACAAGGTGTTCAAGCGCAACGCCATCGAAGGCCTTCACCTGCGCGCCAACCGCTTCGACTTCGAGCCCGAGATCACGGCCAAGATCCTGCGCCGGCGCGTGCGCATCTTCGAAGTGCCGATCACGTTCGTCCCCCGCGAGTACGCCGAGGGCAAGAAGATCGGCCTGTGGGATGCTTTCGAGGCAGTCTGGGCGCTGCTGCGCTACCGGTTCTTCGACTGATCGAAACCAAAAGGCCCGTGCGACGCCACGTCGCCCGGGCCTTTTCATGGGGTGTCAGGCCGTCACGAAGCCGTCGGTGATGGCCAGCGCCTCATTGATGATGGCGAAGACCTCGCGAAGCTCGGCTTCGGTCACGCACAGCGGCGGGTTCGTGTGCAGGAGGTTGCGCCACGTGAAGTTGTAGACGCCCTTCTCCTTGAGGAAGGCGCCGAGCTTGCTCATCTCAGGGCTGGCGCCCACGTACGGGCCCATCGGCTCCTTGGTCTCACGGTTCTTGACCAGCTCGATCGCGCCGAACAGGCCGATGTTGCGCACGTCGCCGACCGATGGATGCTCGGCCATGAGCTCGCTCATCAACTCGCCCATCACCTTGCCCATGCGCGCGCTGTTGCCGACGAGGTCGTCCTGTTTGAGGACGCGCAGATTGGCGACAGCTGCGGCCAGGCACATCGGGTGCGCGCTGTACGTCAGGCCGCCGTAGAACACGTTCTTCTCAAAATACTCGGCCACGCGGCCGTTGATCGCCACAGCGCCGAGCGGCATGTAGGCCGAGGTCAGGCCCTTGGCCATCGTGATGATGTCGGGCTTGACGCCCCAGTGGTCCGACGCGAACCAGGCGCCTGTGCGCCCAAGCCCGGCCATCACCTCATCGCACACTAGCAGGATGCCGTGCTTGTCGCAGATCTCGCGCAGGCCCTGCAGATAGCCGTCCGGCGGGATGATGATGCCGTTCGTGCCGGTGACAGTCTCGATGAAGATCGCCGCGACGGTGTGCGCACCCTCGTACATCAGGATCTCTTCGACCTGGTCGAGGCACTTACGGGCGAAGACGGCGTCGCTATCGCCCTCGTGGTACAGCGGGCTGCGATACTTGTACGGATCGAACATCCGCACCACGCCCGGGATGCCGGGCTCATTGGCCCAGCGGCGATGGTCGCCCGTAAGCGTAATCGCGCCCGAGGTAGCGCCGTGATAGGCGCGATAGCGGGTCAGGATCTTCTGCCGGCCTGTGACAGCCCGCGCCATCTTGATCGCGTTCTCGTTGGCCTCAGCGCCGCCGAGGACGAAGAAGAACTTGTCAAGACCCTCGGGCGTCACCTCGGCGAGCTCACGGCCGAGCTCGGCGCGGACGCGCGTGGCCATGCTCGGCCCGGCGTAGACCAACTCGTCGGCCTGGGCCTTGATCGCATCGATGACGCGCTGGTCGCCGTGGCCGATATTGACACACATCAACTGCGAGTTCAGGTCGAAGTAGCGCTTGTCATTCGCATCCCAGAAATACACACCCTTGCCGCGCTTCATGGGGATCGGTGCGACGGCGCTCTGTGCGGACCACGAGAAGAAGCTATGCTCGCGCGTCAACGCGACCATTTCGTCAGCGGTCATGTCGGGAAGATCAAAGCTCATGGAGACACCCTCTCGAGAATGGGAACGGGCGGCGCTCCGCCCGTGCAGAATACAAGACGGCCTGGCCGGTCATGGAGTCGGCAGGCTCAACCCCGTCGGCCCGGGAAGCTGGCCGAGCTTTTCGGTTGAGCTCCGATACGCCATGGCGAACACCACTTCGGTGATCAGCAGGCTGTACGCCATGTACACGACCATGATGACGGGAATGACCAGGCAGAGGACGATCGTGACAGTGGCAATGCTCGTGACGACGTTCACCAGCATACCGATGGCGATCACCACAAGATACCCGACGGCCCAGGCGCCGATATCGGCGCGCAGGATACGCCACCACTCGCGAAAACGGAACATCGCGCCGACCTGGCCCGTGACGGCGACATGCATGCTCGGCACCGGCAAGACGAGAGCGACCACAAATAGGATCGGGATCACCAACAGGAAGAGACCGATGCCCGTCATCGATCCGAGCACCGCAATCAGGCTGCCGATGTCACGCAGGTTCTGGCCGCCCGACTCGCCGAGCACTCCGCCCGTGATCGCGCTGCCAAAAATCAGAAAGTACGCGCCGATGAAGATGATGGCGATCGGCAGGGTCAGGACGACACGCGCCAGGCTGACCTTGAAACCATCGACCAGGTAGGTCGACCAATCGGTCCAGGGGATGAGTTCGGGCTCTTTGCCTTCGAGCGCCACGCGCCGGGCGATCTGAATGGCGTAGCCGGTCATGATCAACCAGGGAATGACGGGCACGACCCAGCCTGCGAGCATCACCAGCACGGCCACACCGAGACGAGTCTTCCAATCCGGGCCGCGAAAGGGAAAAGTCAGCAGGCGTTGGAGGTTGTCGGTTGTCAGGTTCATGGCGGTGGACGCAGTGTAGCACCGGCTCAGTCGGAGCGTCAAACACGGCGGCGGCGGCGGCGCAAGCGAACAGGCTTTAGGCCGCGGATTTCGCTGAAGTTAAGCGAGGTCAGTCGAGAACAATCGACGGAAGCCTCAAGGCGGGAACTCGAAGCCCCAGCGCGCCATCAGGCCGAGCCGCCCAGACGGCCAGGGCAACGAAGCGCACAGTTTGGTCGGCCAGGCCTGCATCCAGGGCGTCAGGCTGCTGCACACCAGGCAGGCGTCGAAGTATGCGCCCACCTGTAGTTTCGGGGCGGCTCGAATGCCGACGCAGGCGTCGCCATACGTGATCGCGGGCATGGCCGTCGAACTGCCTGGAAGCGTTGGCGCATACAGCCAGATGGCCGCGACGAGGGTGAGGGCCAAGCAACCGACGGCCAGAGCAGACAGGCTCAACAGGACGATTCGGCGGGTGCGGTTCATCAACTTATTATGGCAGGTCAGAGTGCGATGACAAGTGGCCACCGCTCCAGCCATGCCACAGGTTTTTGTGCATCACGGCGGGAATTCGAAGCCCCACCGGTCAAACATCGTTCCACGCGTGGACCAGGGAATCGCCACGCACGCTTTGATGGACCAGTGCCGAAGATAGGGCATCACACTGGCGCACATCCAGCAAGCATCCACTGAGACGCCGACCTGAAGCCGTGGGGTAATATGCGCGCCCACGCAAATGTCGGCGTCTCCGAGCCAGGTGCCCTTCGGGGCTAGACCGGCCGTCGCCACAACGATGATCGACACGACACCTGCCACGAGAACGCCAAGCGCGGCCGCCCCTATGCAGCCCAAAGTCAATCTGCCTGTGAGGCATCGCATCCGCCCATCGTCGTCAGGGGCTCGCCAACCTGCAAGGTCTTGGGTACTTGACGCCCGAACTTCATCGACCGTTCAGCACAGCGAAGGTGGATCCGTGCGAGCCGTCAGCTGCCGCAGATCCTGCCAGATCGATGGATCGATCGCTCCGGTCGAGGCCGCCCTGTAGCCACCGCTCGACGATGCCCGTTCACGCAACGCACGCCAGAGGGCCCGACGCTCGACAGGGGCTGTGATCTTGAGCTGTCGAAGGGTCCGCGCCGTCACCAATCGCTCGCCGGTTGTGTATAGGAAGGTCAGGCGCGGCCAGGCGCCGTCGACCAGCGGCCTCGGCAACGGCAATAACGTGCCCAGCTGCAGCTTGTAGTAGGCCTCATGGGCATGGGGGTGATCAGGTTCGTTGCGCAACAGATCGCCGCGGGTCGCGAGCTCATGGCCGAGCACCGGCGCGATGGCGTAGATCCCGGCCGGCCCTGGCCCGCAGCGGGCCGTCTGATACAGGGCCAGCCAATCGACGGCCAACATCTTGGGCGCGCGCTTGACGGGCACACGATACCAGCCCAACACTCGCGCGATCTCCAGGTCGTGGGCGCGCGGGACGACGGCGACGAGGACGAGGTCCTCACCGTGCAGGTCCATGGATTCCCCCCTCAGGCGTGAGCCACGCTCACGCGATCAGCCGCGCCCCAACCCCACCATTGCTCGGAAGGCCCGATACGCCACCATCGCGTCCGGGGCGATGTACGCCAGTCGGGTGCCCGACTTGCGTTCCGTGCCCGGCACAAGGAAGCCGCGCTCGGCCTGTTCGGGCAAACTGAACTCCACCTCGACCGTGATCGGCGTCGATAGAACCCACGGCTTCGCGCCGTTGCCGGCCTTGAGCTTGCTCACGCCGGTCGCCGTCGCGCTGCAGATCCGCTCGCGCGATTCGCCGAGCGGCAGGCACTCCGCCGAGAAACGCCCGGTGGCCTGTTTGACCACTGCCACCTCGAGCGCCGGGCCGAGCAGCGTCTGAGCCTCGAGGCAGGCGACGCGGTCGCCGGTGACGGCCACGACGGGCAGGTTGAAGTACGCACCCACTGCCGCGTTCAAGCCGATCTCGCCGACGACAAGGCCGTTCAACCAGACCCCGGCCACCACTGCATCGGACCAGGTGTGGCACAGCACCGCTTTCTTCGCGCCCGCCATCGCGTGGTAGCCCACGAAGACCAGGGCATCGTAGGCGGGGTGATCATCGATCCCGGCCAGCATGCCATGCGGCGTCGGGCTGCCGGTATGCAGCTTCGCGCGCGGGTCAAGGCCCTCAAGGGTCAGGTTGCGATTGCCGTCGTGGGCGTCGGCAACCGTTACATCTTCGGCACCGCCGACGAAGGCCCCGTTGATCGCGGCGTTGACGTCGCCGAGCATCAGCGAACGGCCGATGGCATAGTCCGCGCGACCCGGCAACGCCTGAGCCCAATCGACGACTCCCGAAATGCCTTCCATATCGGCGGAGATCAAGATGCGCATGTTCCGTGGTCCAGTATTCTGGTCTTTCAGCGGCCGAGGAGGTGCCGCTGTCGCCGGATCATACCATGCCCGTCCGGGGTGAGTTCGCGAACAGTGCAGGCGTTTTCGGCTGCAGATGGCGCCGATGAGGTTGATGAAGGTCAGGCAAAGCGAACGCCGGCCCGGTTCATCCGGCTCACCGCGTCCGTCACCTTGCGCGGCGCCTGAACCAGATCGCGGCGAGGCAGAATAGGCCCACGGCAACCTCTGGCCGTGGGCGGCCAATCCCGATACCGGGGGCGAGGTTGATCACACCTCAAGTCGGGCGGCACGCGGATGCATGCAAACTGCGGCGGAAGGGCTCCACCATGCTACACTGCGCGGCGTTGCGCGGTTCACACTCGGAGGCGAACTATGTTGGCGGGTCTTTTGATAGGCGTAATCGTCATCGGCGCCGTGCTCCTCACCATCGTGGGCATTGTGGCCTGGTTTGTGGTGGGACGACGGGAAGAACAGGCCCGTGTCCAACGCGTCACTGAATCCCGACCAGGCGGCACCGCCCGGATCCTCGAGATCGGCAGCAACGCCGTCGCCAGCGACCAGGAGACTGCCGAGTTCGCGCTGCGGCTGGAGGTCACGCCGCCGATCGGCGACGCCTACCAGACCATCTCACGCTGGGTTGTGGAGTACGATCACCGCAATGAGATTCGAGTCGGGCTGGTGGTCCCGGTCAAGATCGACAAATTGAACCCCAAGATCATTTACCCCGAACCGGCGTGGGCCAATCAGTACGCCGACTTCGAATACACCGAAGAGGATCTGACCAACTAGCCCGCCTGTGTGTTCCGACTCGCGCCGACCTCATTGACCGGCTTGTGGCTCTCGAGCCAGGCATCGCGCCGGTTCAGCAACTCGGGCGCCGCTTTGTTCGCCTCCGCGATGAGCTCGCGGAGATCGGCAGTCAGCAGGCGCCCGCCGTCGACCACGATGCGCCCCGCCACCATCGTCAGGTCGACGTCGCCGCCCTGCACGGCATGGACGAGGTTGTGGTGCAGATTGCCGTCGACGCCGCCGATCAGCGGAGTCAGGCGCGGCGTGTCGGTGCGCACGGCGATCAGGTCCGCCTGCTTGCCGACCTCGAGCGACCCTGTGACGCCGTCGAGGCCCAAGGCGCGGGCGCCCGTGATCGTCGCCATCCGACAGACCGACCAGGCGTCGAGGGCCGCCGCGTCGAGGCTGGCGAGTTTCGCCATCAACGACGCAGCCTTCATCTCCTCGAACACGTCGAGGTTGTTGTTTTCCTTCTCGCCGTCCGTCCCCAAACCCACAGCCACGCCGGCCGTCAGCAGATCGACCGTGCGCGCCGCGCCGCTGGCCAGCTTCATGTTGCTGATCGGGTTGTGAGCCACGCCGACGCCGCGTTCGGCCAGCAGCCCGATCTCGGCGTCGGAAAGCCAGACGCAGTGCGCCAGCAACGTGCGCGGCGCATCCAACAGGCCGAAGGCGGCCAGCGCTTCGATCGGGCGCTTGCCATGTCGGCGCAGGGTCTCGTCAACGTCGAAGCGGCTCTCATTGCTGTGCGTGTGGAAGCCAACATCGAAGTGGCGGCAGATGGCGATCGCGCGCTGCCAGGCGGCGGGTGTGCCGTAAAACATGTGCTCGAGCCCGACCCAGACCTGAACGCGGCCGCCAGCGCCGCCATGCCATTGCTTGATCAGGGCTTCGTTCGTGTCGAGCGTCTCGAAGTAATCGTGATCGGGATGTTCAGCGACGTAGGGCACCAACACCGCGCGGATGCCGAGTTGTTCGGCCGCTCTCGCGCTGCCGTGCATGTAGCGCCACATGTCCACGATCGTAGTCGTGCCGGAGAGCAGCGCCTCGGCATAGCAAAGCGACGAGGCGACTTCAGCCTCACGCGGCGTGAGGACCCGATGCATTGGGTCGATATAGCGCTGCAACCACTCCCAGACCGGCAAGCCTTCGGCCGTTCCGCGCAACAGACCGGAGTGAGCGTGAGCGTTGATCAGGCCAGGCATGAGCAGCCGATCCGCGAGTCGACGAACGGCCACACCCGGGTGTGCGGCGACGACCTCGGCTGCGGGGCCGACCGCCCCGATACGGCCATCGGCGTCGATCAACACGGCGCCATCGATGAGCACCGGGTTGCCCGCACTCATCGGGATGACGTGATTGGCCTGCAGGATGAGAGGGTCCATCGTCACGCCTCCTCGGACGCCGCGTCAAACGGGCCAGGACTCTAGCGACTGGGAATGCTCAGCCGAAACGGCGGTCAGCGCCCGCGCTCGCCGCGGACGTAGGGGACACCCAACGCCGCAGGTGCGCCGATGCGCCGGCGGATCGCCTGCCGCGACCCGAGCACGAGCACGACGATCGTGAAGGCATACGGCAGCATCGCCAGGAAGAAGCCGTAGTACGGGTTGTAGTAGAAGGGGTTGTTGAAGCCAAGCAGCACCTGCGGCGCCTGGATGTCGAGGATCAGGCGGCGCAACGCGCCGAAGGCATACGACCCGAAAGCCGCCCGCCACGGATCCCACTGAGCGAAGATCACAAGGCCCACGGCGATCCAGCCCTGGCCTGAGGTCGTTAGCTCGCTGAACCAGCCGGGCGAAACGGCCAGGCTGATCGTGCCGCCGGCGAGCCCGGCCAGCGCCCCGCCCAGCAACACGTAGCCATAGCGCAACGCGTAAACAGGGATGCCCATCGCATCGGCAGCCGTAGGGTTCTCGCCCACGGCGCGCAGATGCAGGCCCGGACGCGTGTAGTTGATGTAGTACCAGGCCAACGGCAGCATCACGTAGCCGATGTAGACCATGATGCTTTGATCGTCGAAGAAGATCGGGCCGAGCCAGGGGATCGCCGCCAAACCCGGGATCGAGAAACGCGGCAACAGGTTGATGGCGCCGGCCTTGCTCAGGCCCTCGCCGAGCACCAGGCTGAGGCCCGTTCCGAGGAACGTGAGCGCGAGACCGCTGACGACCTGATCTGCCTGAAAGTGGATCGTCACAACGCCGTGAAGCAGGGCCAGCAGCGCCGCCGCGAGCATCGCGACAACGAGGCCCAGCCAGCCGTTGCCGGTCGAGACCGTGACGCTGAAAGCCGACATCGCGCCGATGAGCATCATGCCCTCGACGCCCAGATTCATGACTCCCGCGCGCTCGCTGAAGATGGCGCCCAACGTGGCGAACAACAACACGGTGCCGCTCGCGATGCCCGCGTGCAAGATGATGATGGGATCCATGTCGGTGTTTGTTCTTCGCCTATGCCTTCACAAACGGCGGGATCGCCGCCGCCCTACCCGATTTCACCGTGCCATCATGCCGTCATGCGATGGCGGACGACGCGTGGCTGGGCGACGCATGTGTCGCCGCCACAGCAATGGGCGGTGGGCGCATACCCTGGCGCCGGATGCGTCGGGTGCCCATGACGGCCACGTTCGTCCTCGATGCCCGCGATCTCTTCTCCATCAATGCGCCCTGCCCTATCGTCGTACGGGCGACGCATGCGTCGGGGGTGTCGCCTGATGCCGCCTACGCCGCCCGCCCGATGCGCACTCGATACCTCAACAACACATCGCTGGCGATCAACATGAACAGGATGATGCCCTGGATCAAACGCGGGACGCCGGCGGGCTGGATCTCGCGCCCCGCCAGGATCAGGCCGCCGAATAACACCGAGACCAGGACGACGACGACCGGGTTGAGCTTCGCCAGCCAGGCGATGATGATGCCAGTGAAGCCGTAGCCTGAAGAAATCGCGCCCTGAAGTCGATGCACCACGCCGGCGATCTCGGACATGCCCGCCAGGCCCGCCAACGCGCCAGACGTCACAAGGACGAGCACCGAGTTCTTGACGATGTCGATGCCCGCGTACTCGGCAGCGCGCGGGTTATCACCGATCAGACGGATCTCATAGCCCCAGCGGCTACGGTACAGGATGTACCAGACGATGACCACAGCGATCAGGGCAAACACAAGGCCGAAGTGCGTGGTCAGGCCGCGCAGGAACGGGTACTCCTTGGCATAGTCACCGAGGCGCGGCAGCCAGGCCATCTTCGGGAAGACCTTGCTCATCTGGAAGCCGCTATCGCTCCACACGCCGAACACGAAATAGTTCACGAGCTGGATCGCGATGTAATTCATCATCAGCGTGCTGATGATCTCGCTCACCTTGAGCTTGGCCTTGAGCAGGCCCGGGATCAAACCCCAGAACGCGCCGGCCGCGATGCCGGCCAGCATCATCACGCCCAGGGCGATGGGCTTGGGCGTGCCTTCAGGGATCCAGCCGGCCAGCACGACAGCGCTGGCGCCGAGCGCGCCCATGTAGAACTGACCTTCGGCGCCGATGTTCCAGAGCTTCATGCGGAAGGCCAGCGAGCACGCCAGGCCGACCAGGATCAGGGGCGTCGCGATCACGAGAGTGTCCGAGAACACGCCGATGTCGCCGAACGCGGCCTTGGCGATGTGCGCGTACGTCGCGAACGGGTCACCGCCAACCAGGCTGATGACGACCCCGCCAAGGGCCAACGCCACGATGATGGCTCCGATCGAGATGACGGGGCTGAGCCAGACCGGCGTGGTGAGCCGCGGCTCGACGATCAGTTTCAACGGGGGTTGGGGTTGCGTTGCCGTCGTCGCCACTTTCCCTCACTTGGTGTCCGTCTTCGCGTCGCGGCCGCCGCCGGTCATCAGCAGGCCGATGCGTTCGGCGTCGCCGTCGGCGACCTCGCCCGCGATCTCGCCCTCGTACATCACGAGGATCCGGTCGCTCAGCGCCAGGAGCTCTTCGAGCTCTTCAGACGAGAGCAGGATCGCGGCGCCGGCCTCGCGCTGGGCCAGCAGCAAGCGCTGCACGCCCTCGATCGCACCGACGTCGAGGCCCCGTGTCGGCTGCATGGCCACCAGCAACTGCGGCTCCTGCGACAGCTCGCGCGAGAGGATAGCCCGCTGCAAATTACCGCCCGAGAGCAGACGCGCTTCAGTGTCAACCGTCGGCGCCAGGATCGCGTAGGCGTCTTTGAGCTCCTGCGCGCGCTGACGCGCCTTGGCGTAGTTCAGCGACCAACCATTCGCGAGCGGCGCCTTGCGGTAGCTCTTCATGATCACGTTGTCGGTGATGCTCAGGTTCGGAGCCGACCCGACGTGCGTGCGATCCTCCGGCACGTGCGCGACGCGATGTTTGATGGCGTCGAGTGGCGACCGGTTGGCGACGTCGTCGCCCTGGACGCGCACGCGGCCCGCCGTGCATCGTCGCAGCCCCGTAATCACTTCGGCGAGCTCGCTCTGCCCGTTGCCCGCCACGGCAGCGATGCCGACGATTTCGCCCGCGCGCACGTTCAGAGACACGCCCTTGAGCGCCGGCAAACCCTTGGCCCCGTCGGCGCTGACGTTCTCCACCGAGAGCACCACCCGGCCGGGTTCCTGCGGCTTCTTCTCGAGATCGAAGATCACCGACCGGCCCACCATCAGGCGAGCCAACTCGGGGATGGTCGTGTCGGAGGCCTTGATCCCGGCGGCGGTGACCTTGCCCTGGCGGAGCACCGTCACGCGGTCAGCGACGCGCATGACCTCGTTCAGCTTGTGGCTGATGAACACGATCGACTTGCCGTCGGCCACCATGGCCCGCAGCGTCTCGAACAGGCCGTCGATCTCTTTGGGCGCGAGCACCGCGGTCGGCTCGTCCATGATCAGGACCTCGACGCCGCGATACAGCATCTTCAAGATCTCGACCCGCTGCTGTTCGCCGACTGAGAGCTGCCAGACCTTTGCCGTGGGCGTCACAGCCATGCCGAAGCGCTTGCCGATCTCGGCCATGCGCTGGTCGTACTTCGGCAGCTGCAGGAAGAAGCTCGGCTCATCGAGCCCGAGCAGGATGTTCTCGGTGACCGTCTGTGACGGGATCAGGCTGAAGTGCTGGTGGATCATGCCGATGCCGTGGGCATTGGCATCGCGCGGCGAGCGAAAGGCCGCAGGCTTGCCGCGCACAAGGATGGTGCCGGCCTCCGGGCTGTAAAGGCCAGCCAACACGCTCATCAGCGTGCTCTTGCCGGCCCCGTTCTCGCCAAGGAGCGCGTGGATCTCGCCCACCCGAAGGTCGAAATCGACATGATCGTTGGCCAAAACGCCCGGGAAGCGTTTGACGATCCCGTGCATCTCGACTGCGTTGACGACGTCGCTCATAGGCCAGTTATACAACGAAGGGGCGCCCGTAGGTTGGGACATCTCCCGGCCCGCGGAGCACCCCGTTCGTGCTCAGTCCGCTAAGGAGCCCGGCCGGATGGTGATCCGGCCGGGCGTTGAACAGTGTTCGTTGTGGTTACTGCAGCGGGGGCAGTTCGGCCGTGATGCCGTCCGCCCACCAGTACATGCCGGTCTTGCAGGGCACGTCGCCGCCGGCGAAGCAGTCGATGTCGATCTGCTCGATCTTCTGGCCGGCCGCCAGCACTTCCTTGCCCTGGTTGTCCTTGATCGGGCCAGCGAAGACATCAAAGCGCGTGAACTCGCCGGCCAGCATCTTGGCCAGCGTGTCCTTGATCAGGGTCAAGTCTTCGGTGGGCAGGCCTTCCATGCCCTTGGTCGGCGTCTGGCCCTCCATCAGGCCGTAGATGCCGAGCGAACCGGAGTCGGCGTCGAAGTATTCGGACCCGACCTTGTAGGTGCCATCCTTGACGGCCTTGGCGATGCGCGCGTACTCGGGGCCCCAGTTCCAGTACATGGTGGTGAGGCAGCGTTCCTTCACGCAGTTGCCCGACCAGTCGTAGTTGATGCCCCACTTGTCGCCGCGCTCGGTCGCCACGTCGGCGGTCGCCGGCGTATCGGCGCCCGTGAAGACGATGTACGCGCCGGCGTCGAACAGCGACGCCGCGGCTTCCTTCTCAACCACCGGGTCGTGCCAGGTGTTGATCCAGCGCACGTCGAGCGTGCAGTCCGGGCAGGTCTTGCGCATGCCGAGCGCGAAGGCGTTGCCGAGGCGCAACTCTTCAGGAATGGGGAACGTCGCCAGGTAGCCGATCTTGCTCTCGCCGTCGGTCTTGGCGCGGCTGCCGGCGAGCATGCCCGCCAGGTACTTCATGCTTTCCATCGCGCCGAACAGATTGCCGAAGTTCGTGCCGTTGGTCTTGTAGCCGCTGATGTGGACGAAGGTCTGATCCGGGAACTCCTCAGCCACGGTCGCCATCGCGTCCATGTAGCCGAACGACGTGCCGAGGATCAGGTCGAAGCCCTTGCGTGCGAGGCTGCGATACACCTGTTCGGCCTGCGCGCCTTCGGGCACAAGCTCGACGTACGCGATATGAACGTTCTCGACGTTCTTCTCGACGTACTGCAGGCCCTCGTAGTGAGCCTGGCTCCAACCGCCGTCGTCGTGAGGTCCGATCAGGACTGCGGCGATATTGAATTTGCCAGCTTCGATTTCGGGGATTTGGAACGAACCGGTGTCGGCGGCTTCGGTCGGGGCTGCGGCTTCGGTCGCCGCCTCAGTAGCGGCCGGAGCGGCGGTGGGTGTCGCCGCGGGCGTACAGGCCGCGACGGCTAGCGCGACAATCGACAACAGACTCGTGCCGCGCCAAAGCAGTTTCTTCATCGTTTCTCCTCCTGAAAGACAACGTATCCGAAACGGATATCTGCAACGCAAACCGCGAAGGGGAACAGACACATCTGTCGGGCATCACCTCCTGCTAGAAGCGATCCTTTTGTGCGAATCGGAACAACCGCGATTTTAGTCAAATCTGACGCGCGTGCTTGTCAGGAGTTTCAACGATTCTACAGGCAGGCGGCTTGTGCAAGTGGACAGCGCCTGCAGCACGACGGCGGAATGCCATGGCCCGGACAGGTTGGTCTTTTCGGACAAACGCTGAACGACATGCCACGAAGGTTGAGTTCCAACAAACGTGAGGACAACCTTCGTCCTTCATCAATCCGCGATTCCTCACCGACCGCGAATACATCAGGCGTCGCGAGGCGCTCCACAGTGCGGGCAGATCGTCACGACGTCGTCGGGCCAGCGAGTGCCGCAGCGCTGGCAGAACGTGCGACGTTGCTCGGCGTCACGCGCCGCGTCGCGTTCCTTCTCACGCTCGCGCCACTCGGCTTCGAGCGCGTTGCCCAACCGCTGGATGGCTGCGCGCACCTTGCTGCTGAAGGTCAACGCATCAGCTGCGGCGCTTGCCTTGCCGAGATTGCCGGCGGCAGCCATCGCCCCGCCGATGAGATCGCCGCGCAACACGCGGCCGGCCGCCTGAGCCGCCGCGCCACCGAGGTCGGCCGCGGCGCCGCCCAAAGCTGCGAAGTTCGGAGCGCCGGCAGTGACTGTCACTTCCTCGCCGCGGCACAACAGGCTGACACTCAACAGATCGACCCAACCCACTGCCGAAACGTGCTGGCGATACATCACAGTGGCCTGGTCGCCACTGCCGCCGGCCTCGGCGCGGGTGTCGTCGTCGCTCAGGGCGCCCAGCGCATCGACAAAGGCGCGCAGCGCGGCAGACCCCGGGCGTTGCGTGTGAAAGATGTATTGGGCCGGATGGCGGGCGTCGGCCACGGTCTGCGCCAGGCCGCCCATCGCCCCACCCGCCATGAGAGCGGCTGCGCCAGCATCCCCGGCGCTCGCGCCCTGCTGCCCGGCTTCGGCATCGTACCGCTCACCGGCTTCCTGAGCGCGGCGGCGGGCTTTCTCGAACAGGCTTTCGTCATCGGTCATGGTGGCGTGCTACTCCGTCAAAAGCGATCGACAAGAGACATACGCGGGGCCGTCCACGAGGTTGCTGACGGTTCCCTCCATTGTACCGATGCCCGGAAGCGCCGCGGACGAGAGTTGGGGTCAGTGTTACACGATGGCCCAATGGGGGTAGTGAGTTTCCTCCTGTTTCCTGGGCAACACGGGAATCGGCCAGCGAGAACAAAACAGGCACCGGCGATGCCGGTGCCTGCGGGAAACCATCGAGCGAAGAGAATGATTATTCGACGAGGACGTTCGTGATGGTGCAGGCGCCCGTCGTGCCGCCTTCCTTGACGTCGCCCGAGAACTTGGCGCTTTCGCCGAACGAATAGACGGTCTTGCCGTCGCCAGCGGTCACCTTGAGGTCGGTGTCCTGGAACTGATCGACCACATCGCCGACTTCGTTGGCGCCTGTGCCGATGGACAACGTCGCCTCAATGACCTCGCCTTCGTAGGGAGCCGTCTCGTAGATCCAGAGATTCACGGTGTCGCCTTCGATATTGTCGGGCAGCACCGGGAAGCCCGTGACCTGCACGCGCTCGCCGACTTTGTCGCACGCCTGGCCGAACTCGACTGCCGTGCCGGGCTTGGGCGGCGAGCAGGCCGCGAGCGCCGTCGCGGCGGCAGCGGCCATGCAGATCCAACGCGATTTGTTCATGGTGATTTGCCTCCTGCAGGTTGATCCTGTGGGGATCGATCCCTCGGCCCTGTCTTTTGGGCCGGGTCCCCCACTGCGCCACTAAGTTGATGGCGGGCCCCATTGGCGCCGCCTGTCCAGAATTTTAGCGTGCCTGGTCGCGTGAATGGCGTTTGCGTCCGTGTGAACCGGTCGGCGTTTGTCGGCCTCGCGTCAGGGCACCGGATTAACGTCGGCAGCCAACGAAATCGTGGGATCGGCCACAAAGCAGGTGGTGCCGTCGCCCATATCGCCCGCGGTGACGGTTCCGACGACGCGCACGCGCCGGTTCATGTCCACGACCTCTCCGGAAGCCGTATGCACACGCAGATCCTGGTCGCTGGCGTCGGCCGGCGGCGGCTCGACCTGGTTGGGTCCCGTGCCGACCGGCACCCGGACATGGACGTAGGGCTCCACCCCGCCCGGGGCGGTGTTGAGGATCAGGGTCAACGTCGTGCCGGCGGTCAGTTCGTCGGGATAGATGAAGTAGCCCTCGACCGGCGCCTGTTTTCCCACGTAATCGGCGTCGCAAATGGCGCCAAGGCCGACCGCCGGCTCAGCGGTCGGTGTCGCACCGATGGCGAGGTCACAGGCCGAGAGGCAGAGCGCCGCCGTCGCCAGGCCAAGCCCAACCCGACCCGGCAGGGTTGAAGATAAGTATGAAGCACGCATGGCGCCATTGTACTTCGGGGCTCGCGTGGCTGCGCGAACGCCCTCCAGTTGCCATCGTCGTCTCGCGGTTCGCCGACCGGCGCTGGCCGGTCAGATTGCTTTCCTCAACGTCGAGCGGTCACGCCACGGCAGCCGCCCGGACCGGCGTCTGCGAGCGCCGCAGGATGTCGACGAAGCCTGTCGGGCCCAGCAGCGTCGCGGCCGTGACGACACCGCCCATGAGGGCCCCGACGATCCCGAGCATTCCGGCATCGGTGCCGGTCAGATAGAGGCCTTGCACCGGCGTCTTCGCCGTCAGCCAGGAGCGTCGGAACCGATCCGGCGTCGCAGGCACACCGTAGATGCCGCCACCGCGATGACCTGTGAAGTGCTCGACCGAAAGAGGTGTCGACAGCTCCTGAAGCGCGACAAGCTCACGGAAGCCCGGATGGTGCGCCTCGACCAGATCAAGCAGCCCTTCGGCGATGGTGGCCTTGAGCGCCGCATAGGCCTCATCGCGCTGGCGCCAGGGTTGAGCCTTCCATCGGGCCACGTCGGAGTAATCAAGCGACGTGATGATCTCGGCGGTGTGCGCCCTGGCGCGCGGATCCTTTTGCGATGGAAACGAAAGGTAACAGGCGTTGGGCCGCCCCTCGAGCGCAGCGCCACGGTGAGCGAACAGGTCGTCGTGATCCAGGCCGGTGTAGATCCAGCGGTTGCCACCCTTCAGGCCAATGCGCTCAGGGCTGTCCTTGAGCCCCAGATACAGCGTGGCCACGGCATAGCCAGGCTCGATCCGCTTCAGCTCGTCGCGGAACGGCAACGGCACCGAAGCAGGCAGGAGCCGCTCGAAGGTCGCGTGCGCGCCGGCGTTCGAGACCACAAAGGGCGCGAAGTACGTGTGCTCGCCCTGATGCGTGTCGACACGAACGCCAACGGCTCGCCCGTCCTCGAGCAGAATCTCCGACACAGACTGGTTGACCAGACAGCGCCCGCCGGCTGCCTCGATCATGCGCCGCGCTCCGACCGTGATCTCGCCGGCCCCACCGACCGGGTACCAGGCGCCGTCGAAGTAGTGCTGGGCGATCACGGCATGAATGGCGAACGAACTCTGAGCCGGCGGAAGGCCATAATCCCCCCACTGCGAGGCCAGCACGGCTTTGAGCAGCGGATCTGTGAAGTGCGCGTCGAGGTAGGCGCGGGTCGTCGACAGCGGCAGCGCATCCGAGCCCGAAAGCGCCCGCATCGGGCCGGCGACGAACCAGGGCAAAGCCGGCATGACGATCCGGTTCCCGGCCCACTGCGCCGCGCGCTCGACGTCGCGGAAGTAGCGTTCGATGGCGCGACGCTCGGCCGGGAAGCGCGCGACAAGCGCCTGAAGATAGGCGTCGCGGCCGACCGGAACGTCGAAGTCGAAACCCGGATACGAAAACGACTCGAAGGGCGCCGGCATGGCCTGCCAATCGACCGCGCCACCGGTAATGAAATCCATCAGCCCACGTGCCTGATCGCCGGGCTTCATCCCTCCGACGTAGTGCAGGCCCACATCCCACCGGAAACCATCCGGCCGCGTGAAGGCGTGGGTGAAGCCGCCGAGACGATAGTGGCGCTCGAGGACGAGCACGCGCTTGCCCGCGAGTTGAGCCATCAGGCTGGCGACCGTGAGGCCGCCCATGCCGGAACCGATCACGATCATGTCATAGGCTTGGGTCGACATCCGAACTGCACTCCCTCGCGGCGCGCTTTCATGCGTTCTCGTGGCGGCCGCACTGGTACACTACCCGCCGATGGGTCACATCCACGAGTGCCGGAGGTCATGGCGATGCGCATGGGTCGCCTGCGGCGCGCTCTTCATCGCGGCCTGCGGCCCCATGAGCACGCCTTCACTGCCATCCGCGCCCACGGCCTCGCCGCAGCCAAAACCACCCGCGACAACGTCCGTCGCCCCACCGCCCGCCACCGCCACTGCCGTCGCTCCGACGAGCACTGCCACCGCGCCGCCGAACGCCCCGACCACGTCGTGCGCGCAGGCGCTCTCGGTCAGCGCCTCGCCGAACGCCGAATGGCTGGCCGTGGACTGCCATGACACGGCCGCGCGCTTCACCGTTAGCGGCCCGGGCCTGAGGTGGCTGATCGGCGGCGAGGTTCTCTCGCAGCGCGAAAGCCTCAACCGCCGGGCGCTGCTCTGGAGCTCAGAGGGACGGTTCCTGTACTTCTCCGAGACGGCCTGGCGACCCGAGCATGATCCTGAGGGCTACGCCCAGATCGGGTCGATCCACCGCCTGACGTTGGCGACGGGCGATGTGGTGACGCTCCTGATCAGCGTCAACGATGTGCCGGTTTACTCGGCGGCCGTGGATCGCGACGGCGCGCAACTGGCCTGGCTGCAGACCGACGCGCCACACCGACTGACCGTCATGGACCTGCGGACGTTCGCCACGCACAAGCTCGATCTGGCGCCCGAACTGGCGACGGCCGGTGATCTCACCTGGGATCCGGATGGCGGGCGGGTGCTGCTCAGCGCCGTCAATCACAAGGGGGCTGGGGCGCTTGTGATGGTCGAGCCGGCCACATCGACGGCCGTGACCCTCCCGACGCCCGACGACCGCGTGATGCGCGTCACAGCCTGGGAACCCGACGGCCCTGTCCAACTTCACGACACGGCCTGGCCCGACCCGGGTGTGTGGATCTTGAACCTGACGACCGGTGACTTTATGCGGCAGGCGCCGGTGGAGGCGCCGTAGGCGTGGAGGGGGCCGCCGGCGTCAGCCGCTCTTCGGCCAACATCGCGAGGAACATCTCGACCACCGTAGGATCGTAGAGGCGGCCCGCACAATCGGTGATGTGGGAGACGCATTCAGCTTCGTCGAGCGCGCGGCGGTACGGCCGATCCGAACGCAGCGCGTCCCACACGTCGGCGACGGCGAAGATGCGCGCCTCGACCGGGATGTCGCACCCGCGCAGCCCAAAGGGGTAGCCGCTGCCGTCCCAGCGCTCGTGGTGATAGAGCGGGATGACCAGGGCGGACTCGAGATATTTGATGGGCGCCAGAAGCAACTGAGCGTACATCGGGTGCTTGCGCATCACGGCCCATTCGGTCTCATTGAGCGGGCCCGGCTTGAGCAGGATGCTGTCGGGCACGCCCATCTTGCCGATGTCGTGAAGGATGGCGCCGCGCTGGAAACTGAGCAACTGCTCTCCGGTGAGGCCCATGCGCTCCGCCAGGCGCACCGAGTGGGCTACCACGCGCTGCGTGTGCCCTTCGGTCTCATGGTCGCGCAGGTCGAGCGCGCGCGACCAGCCGCGCAGCGTGGCATCGTAGGCCAGGATCATTTCGCCGTTGGTGCGCTTCAAGTTCTCGACGAGCTGCGAGTTCACGATGGCGATCGCGGCCTGGCCCGCCAGGGTCTCCAGATCGTTGCGCCAGGATTCGTCGGGGTGCGAGGCGCGATCGTAGATCTCGAGGACGCCTTGCACCTCGTTGCGCGCCACAAGCGGCACTGCGTGATACGCGACGACGCCCTCGCCCTGGATGCGATCGGCCCAGGCGGCGTTCACGAGAGATAGATCGGGGTGATGGATCGCGCGGCCCTCGCGCGCGGCCTCTTCGGCGCCATCGCGCCAGACGTCCTCGGCCGTGGACCACGGATCCCCGCCAAAGCCCAGGCTGGCCTTCATCACCAGGCGGCACGTCTCGGGATCGCGCAGATAGATGACCGCCGCCTCGGCCTCAAGAAACCGTGTCAGGTTCTCGATCAACAGATAGAGCGTGGCGCTCAAGTCGGTGCCGGCGTTGATCGCGCGGTCGATTGCGCGCAGCGCCGTGATCCGTTCGAGCTGCGCCGACACCTTCGCGCGGTGTGTCTTCTCTTGATCCGACAGGAAGCTTGTCAACAGAGCCACGACGTTGAACGACGTGATCTGGAACATCACGCGCTGGATGGCGAGGGTGTTGATCGCATTGATGTGGCTGATGACCAGCGAGCCGCTGACGAGGCTCGCGACGAACGCGACCAACAGGCCGCCGGCCTGGCCGAAGTAGAAGGCCGCGATCAGGATCGGGATGATCTGCGAATACGCGATCATCTCGCGCCCATCCTGCGAGATCCCCGGCAGGAAGGCGGCGCCGAGCGCGGCGAGCGCGATCCAGACGATGATCAGCGTGACGGCCGCGGCCCGCGAGAGGGAGAAGCGACGGTTGGCTACCAGCGCCGGTCGGGTGCTTGATACAGCCATTTCTTCAGCCAGACGATCGCCAACACGATCGCGACGATTCCGACGGTCGTCTCGGTGACGATCCCGAGCGCCAGCGTCGGCAGGTTGTCGAAGTTGAACAACCCGAAACGCCAATAGAAGAGCAAGTTGAGGGTGTGCCCAACGAAGAGCATCAACGCTGCCAGCCAGGTCTGCTGCGACGCTCCGGCCCAGCCTGCCAGCGCGCCCATCACGGCGTGCGGGAAGATCGCCAGGCCGTCGAAGACGTCGCCGACCAGAAAGCCCGCCAACGCCGTGCCGAGCCCGCCGGCCAGCGCGCCGCTGACCGGCCCATAGAAGTACCCGGCCAGCACCGGGAAGATCATGTTGAGTGCGACCGTCGCGGTCGGGACGAACGGATTAGGGATGTACCGCGTGGCGAAGTGCGTCAACGGATAAGCAAGGATGAGCAGGCCGAGGCCGATGTTGCGATGGACTGGACCAGAAGTGATCGTCTTCACCATTGCCCGCCATCGCTTTCCATATATCTGCCATCCATAGACGATCGTCGCATTGTATTCAACGGACTGACCCGAAACAAGACTCTGCACGATCTTACCGACCAGGCGCAACGTTAGGACGACAGGCTCACCGTCCGACCTTCGCGGGCCGACCGCCGGGCCGCATCCAGGATCCTGACGACCGTCAGGCCGTTCTCGAGCGACCACAGATTCCCCGGCGCCACGGTCTCGTCACCGCGAACGACGGCGACGAAGTAGGCGAACGGATCGCTGACCGGGGCCGGAGCCTTTGGCAATTCGTAAGCAAACTCATCGACTTTGTCGTTCAAGCGCACGCGCATGTGCGTGGCGTCGACGGCCACTGCATAGCCTTGCTGACCATAGACCTCCATGTCCTTGCGCGCAATGGGCCAATTCCAGGAGCCCTGGACGATGCCTTGAGCGTGAGGGTACGTCAGGATGATCGTGGCCTCGTCGTCGACGCGGGGATACACCTCGGGCTTGAGCGTCTGCAGCACCGCCGTCACGGTCGTTGGCTCGGCGCCGCCCAGCAACCATGTGACCAGGTTCGCGCCATAGCATCCGAAGTCCACAACGGCGCCGCCGCCGTTCAACACAGGGTCGGTGAGCCAGGCCAGGAACTCGGCGTTGCAGCCGATCTCGACCGGGCCTTCGTGGCCGTCGTGGACGACCACCTTACGCACCGAGCCGAGCTCGCCCTGCTCCACAAGGCGCTGTGTCTCATAGGTGCTGGAGTACCAGGTCGTTTCGTAGTTTGTGATCAGGTGAATGCCGGCGCCGCGCGCCAGGTCGGCCATGCGGCGCGCGTGAGCTTCACTGACCGCCAGCGGCTTCTCGACCATCACGTGGATCCCGCGCGGCGCGCAGGCTTCGACGACGGCCAGATGCTCGAAGATCGAGCCGAACGCGCAGACCGCCTCGGGCCGAACGGCGTCCAACATGGTATCGAGATCCGCGTAGATCTTTTCGCGCGGGTAGCCGAACTCAGCCGCGAATCGGTCGGCCAGCGCGGCGTTGGGCTCCGAGATGCCGACGAGCTCGAGGTCGGAGCGGCGCCAGTTCTTCATGATCCAATACACGTGTCCGTGGCTCATTCCGGCGATCGCCATTCGTACGGGTTGGGTGTGGGGCATGGATCGGGCTCCGGGCCAGAGGCTGGGGTGATCTCCGACGCGACTCGTCGGGACACCCATTGTACGTGGCCGAACGGCGGTTGGCGACGGGATTCGGATTCGGGGCAGCGGTCGCGCCATGGCGCTCTTGATGCGCTCGCCCCCGATTTCGTGGCATGAGGAGCAGTCTCAGTCTCCGTAGCTTGTCGGGCCCGCGCCCCGAAGACGCTGTTCGGTGGATAGAATTGCAGCCAGGAGACTCGCCATGGAGTGGAGCACCGCCAACGTCGCCCTGACCGTCATCCTGTTCATGATCCCGCTGGTGATGGTCCTGGTCGTGCCCGTGTACCACAAGCCGACGACGGCCATCGCCTGGCTGCTCCTGATCGCGCTCTTCCCGGTCGTGGGCCTGATCATCTACCTGCTCTTCGGTGGCACCAAGCTTCCGGAGCATCGACGCGCCCAGCAGCGCTACATGGACGACTGGATCACGCAACAGGTCTCCGAGGCGCGCCAAAGCCCGGCGCTCGCTCCGTTCTTCAATCCACCGATCACGCCGCGCTATCAACCGTTCGCGCGTCTCAACGCGGCCCTGGGCAGCCTGCCGTTGTGCGGCGGCAACCAGGTCGCTCTGGTCTGTGGCCAGGACGACTTCCTGGCTCGGCTGGCGGCCGACATCGACCAGGCGCGCCGCTACGTGCACCTCGAGTTCTTCGCGCTGAGTTGCGACGATGAAACCGAGCCCGTCTTCCAGGCGCTCGAGCGGGCCGTGGCGCGCGGCGTCAAGGTGCGCGTCCTGATGGACCACTTTGGATCGATGGTGTACGCGACCTACCGCGGCACGCGCCGACGCCTGAAGCAGGCGGGCATCGAGTATCAGCTGATGCTGCCGATCCGCCTGTTCGACCGCGACTTCTCGCGCTTCGACCTGCGCAACCATCGCAAGCTCGTCGTCATCGACGGCGCCGTCGGCTACACGGGCTCGCACAACCTGATCAAGCACAACTACTTTCGCTCTGACGCGATCACATACGACGACCTTGCCGTGCGTGTGGTCGGCCCGGTGGTCGTTCAGCTGCAGGCCGTCTTCATCACCGACTGGCACGCCGAGACCGGCGTGGTCCTCGCGCCCGATCGCTTCCACGAACTGGCGACCGGGGTCGTGGCCGGCGGCGAGGCGCAGGCGCAGCTGCTGCCGAGCGGGCCCGGCCATGCGAGCGCGAACAACCTGGCCTTCTTCGCCGCATTGGTGCACTCCGCGCAACGCAAGCTCGTCCTGGTGACGCCGTACTTCGTTCCCGAGGAGAGCCTCCTGCTGGCCATGACGACAGCAGCGCAGCGCGGGGTCGAGGTCACACTGATCAACTCAGCCGCATCCGATCAGTTCCTGGCTTATCACGCGCAGCGCTCGTACTACACCGAGCTGCTCGAGGCTGGGGTGCGGATCCACCTCTACGAGCCTCCGACGCTTCTGCACAGCAAGACCATCACGGTCGATGACGACATCGCCGTGGTGGGTTCGAGTAACCTCGACATCCGCTCGTTTCAATTGAGCATGGAAGTCACGCTCGTCATTCCGGACCGCGGCGTGGTCGCCGACCTGCGGCGGGTCGAAGCCGAGTACCTCAAACGCTCGATGCCGTTGGATCGGTCGGCCTGGAAGTCCCGTTCCTGGCTGACCTGGATGAAGGAAAACGTGGCCCGGCTGACGTCGGCGTTGCAGTAGCGGTCGGAAAGGATGAGGGCGGAGAGGCCTTCTCCTATCTCTCCCCTCATCCGCTTTGGCTAGAATGGCGCTGTGAACGAGTTCACCCTGCTGACGCTCAATTCGTTCGGCCTGCCCATGTTCCTGGCGAGCCGGCGCTGGCCGCGGCTGGTGCGCGAGCTACATAAGCACCCGGTATCTGTGTTGTGTCTGCAGGAGATCCAGCAGAATCACTACCTACGTCAGCTGCTGAGCGGCCTGACCGGCTACGAGCACTTCGCCTATCATCCCCAACGCCTGGCGCCACGTGGCGGCCTCTTCACGGCCTCGCGGCTGCCGATCGAACGCCATGACTTTTCGCCTTACGACGAAACCGGGCGCTGGTTGAGCGCCGCGGCGGGCGATCGATTCTTGGGCAAGGGCTTTCTGGTCACTCACCTGCAAATCGGCGGCCTGCCGATCGCAGTGGTCAATACCCACCTGAACGCCAACTACTCGGGCGACTGGAGCCCGACCAACGGCTTCGCTCGGGTATTGCAGGATCAGGTGCGTCAGCTGGCCGCCTGGGTGCAGGCGCAGCCACGCGAGGCCTTGATCGTCATCTGCGGCGACTTCAACTTCCCGCGCCCGAGCTATCTCTACCAGGCGTTGATGCACGACACCGGCCTCGTCGATCCGCTCGCTGACGATCCGCGCCCGACCTATCGCCCGTTCAGCGGCATCCCGGCCAAGTGGGCGCTGCCGATCGACTTCGTCCTGGTGCGGCCGCCGTCACAGGTGGCCGTCGAGATGAAAGCCGACATCATCCCCTTCGAAGACTCGACCTCTCTCCACCCGCGCCGCCGCTTCCTCTCCGACCACTGCGCCCTCACCCTGCAGCTGTCATGGAAGGCGGACCCTGCTCCACCTGTGGCCTGATCGAAGGCGCCTCCGGCATCTTTCTTGCTCTGGATTGATCGGAACCCACCCATCAATTCATGCGCGATAACGCCGTCGCATTCAACGCGTGGTCGCGCCCGATGCGCCAAGGACGCACCGACCATGAAGAGCCTCAAGCTACTGTCGTCAGAGATCACGTTGGGCACCCTCGTCGCCATCTTGAGCCTGCTGGCTGCCATCTCCGGCTACCAGAGTTCGATGGCCGACTCGGATCAGACCAAGAACAACGTGCTGGGACAGAAGATGCTGACCGACGCGAACGCCGAATACCTCAGCGCCAATCAGATGATCGTGTACGACTATCAGATGTACGACGGTTACTACATGGCCGAGGACGCCGACAAGGAGGCCTACTACCAGGCCAGTTTCTCGCCCGAATTGCAGGCGTCGATCGCGGCAAATGCCGACGACCCCTTCAGCGACTCCTACTATGACGCCATGCAGTCCGCACCTCAAGGCATGTTCGACGAGGCCGACAAGCTCTTCGATCTGGCCGAGAAGTGGAACGAGCGCGGCGACGCCCTCCAACTCGTCCTGCTCATCAGCGCGCTCGGCCTCGCGCTGGCAGCCTGGGCCACATTGCTCGCGCCTGAGAACCGCATCCGCGTGCTCTTCGGCATCTGCGCGGTCGTCGCGCTGGGCTACAGCCTGTTCCTCTACGCCCAGGTGCCGGTCGTCGCCGGTTGACCTGCCCTGCTGGACAGCCGACCCTCGAGATGCGCGGAGAGTTCACGCGCATCTCGAGGGTCGTGTTGTTCAGCGCCTCGCATCGGCCCTCGCTTGAGGGTGCCCCAGCTTTCGCCCCAGTTTCCAAAGACCCGGCTGCCAGCCTCGTCCACCCTCCCTGCCACCGTCGCGGAACCGTGGCCTTCGCAGTCTGCTGCGCGGTGCATGTGGGTCGCGTCGACCATCCGGTCCACATATGGGGCCGTCAAATTGTTGAGGAATGATGCGACGCGCAGGAACCCCCGGTCTTCCTCAACTCCTACAGACTCTTCCGTGGGGGATGGTAACTCTATGCGTGCAGAGCGCGCCTCCAGAGGTGCCTCAAGCACGTGTTGAGAAAGGAGTAGTGTTCGATGAAACTCAATGGATCGACTTCAGGGATGACCTGGGCTATCCGCGGGGGAGTGGTGCTGGGCGGACTCGCACTCGCCGCCTGTGGTCCGGTGACGCTGACGCCCCGCCAGGAGGCTACAGCCACGGAGGACAGCACAGCGACCGCCGTCGCCACGTTCACCGACGTCGGCGCCGCGACAGCCACGCCTGAGGCCACGCTGACCTCGACGCCCGACGGCACACTGACGGCCACCGCCACCGAGACGGCGACCGACACAGCGACGCCAGAGCCGACGCTCACGCCGTCCGCGACGCTGACGGCCACCACCACGTTGACCCCGACCGAGACGTTGACGGTCACTGAGACCGTCACGCCGACCGAGACGATGACGGTGACGCTGACCACGACTCCTGCCACAGCCACGCCTGGCGTGACAGCCACGGTCACAGGCACTGTGACGACGCCTGCCCCGTCGGCCACGCCGAAGCCGACCGAGACGGTGGTAGCCGGGCAACGGGTCGAGTTCGTCGGCACCCTCGAGTCGTTCCAGGACGGCTTCCTGATGGTCAGCGGGCGCAAGGTCGTCATCACGGCCGACACCCGCATCAAGTTCCAGCCGCACAAGGGCCTCCACGTCAAGGTCGAGGGCATCCTGCAGGCGGATGGCTCGATTCTGGCGAGCGAGATCAAGTCCGTGCCAGATGGGTTCGCGACCCATTGGCCCGATCAAAGTCGGACACCGCGACCGACCGACTCAGCCACTCAGCAGCCCACTCAGCAGGGAACCAAGACCGAGTTCACGGGCACTGTCTCGTCGATCAACGGTGACGTCTACGTCGTGGATGGCGTGACCGTGATCGTCGTCGGCAAGGTGAAAGACGCCATCGCTGTCGGCGACGTCGTCAAGGTCGAGGGGGTCCTGCAGGCCGACGGCACCGTCCTCGCTCACGAGATCAAGCTCGCGAACCGTGACAACCACGACGATGATGACCATGACGGGAACGGACACGGTCACGACGACGAAGACGGGAACGGAAACGGCCATGGCCACGGCAATGGAAATGGCAATGGTCATGGAAATGGTGGCGGCAACGGCGGTGGCCACCATCCCTGACCCTGATCTCTGAACCTCACTCACAACAAGCGCGCTGGCCAGTTGGCCAGCGCGTTTGTTGTAAGTCGACGACCAGCAACGCCGTCGCTTCCGCCTGTATATCTGCAGATTGGTCAAAGCATGTGTTAGCGTTAAGGCCGGGATCGAAAGTAGACATCGGGCAGACCCACCGACGGGCTCTGGCAAAAACCAGGAGAAGATCATGACCGAACGCACCTTGATCACGCAGATCTGCGTCGTCGTGCACGACGTGAAGCAGGTCAACGCGCGTTGGGCCAAAGTGCTGGGCGTTCCGGAGGCCGAGATCGTGACGGTCTTTCAAGGCGGCATCCTTCACTACACGCACGGTCAGCCGGCCGAGTACACCGACTGCCAGGTCGCCAAGTACGATCTGGGCCAGGTCGTCCTGGAACTGATCCAACCCGGCCAGACCCCGAGCCCCTGGAAGGCCTTCCTCGAGCGCAACGGGCAAGGCGTCTTCCACTTCTGTGTGCTTGTCAAGGATCGCGCGGGCTTCCAGCAGATCCTCTCCGACATCGGCGTGGGCCTGCCCTACCACATCGGCTACTTCCCGCAAGGCTCATACAGCTACGTGGCCTCGACGGATCAGCTGGGCCTTGAACTCAGTGTGAACACGTTCGCGAATGCCGGTGAGCTGTTTCGGCAACTGCAGGATGGCACAGCTCGCCCCATGGACGAGTTGAAACCGTCGAGTTGACTCGACATCATAGGAGCTATGCATGAATTACCGTCGTCTCGGAAAGTCTGGCCTCAAAGTCAGTGAGATCTCGTTCGGCGCCTGGGTGACCTTCGCGAACCAGATGGGCGTCGATCAGGCGTTGGCCTGCATGGCCGCCGCCTACGAAGCGGGCTGCAACTTCTTCGACAACGCCGAGGTCTACGCCGCCGGCCAGGCCGAACTCGTGATGGGAGAGGCGCTCCAACAGGCCGGTTGGGCGCGCGATAGCTACATCGTCTCGAGCAAGGTCATGTTCGGTTCGCAGACCGGCGCGCCCAAACCCACGCAGCGCGGTCTGAGCCGCAAGCACATCTACGAAGCCTGCTATCAGGCCATGCGCCGGCTCCAGGTCGACTACCTCGATCTCTATTTCTGCCACCGGCCGGACCCTGAAGTGCCGATCGAGGAAGTCGTGCGCGCCATGACCGAGCTCATCCAGCGCGGCGATGTGCTCTACTGGGGAACATCCGAATGGTCCGCGACGGAGATCATGGAGGCCTATGGCGTGGCGCGGCAGTATGGCCTGATCCCGCCGACGATGGAGCAGCCGCAATACAACCTGCTGCATCGTCAGCGCGTCGAGCAGGAGTACGCGCGGCTCTACGACGTCGTCGGGTTGGGCACCACGGTCTTCTCGCCGCTGGCGACGGGCTTCCTCACGGGCAAGTACAACAACGGCCTGCCCGCCGATGCTCGCGCCTCGCAGCCCGGGTATGAATGGCTCAAGGAACGCCTCGAGGGCCCGCTCGGCGCGGCGCGTCTGGCCGCCATCCGCGAGTGGACGACCATCGCCGGCGACCTGGGCACCAGCCTGGCGCGACTCGCGCTGGCCTGGTGTCTGAAGAACCCCCACGTCAGCACGGTCATTATGGGCGCCACGCGGCCCGAGCAGGTTGTCGAAAACATGCAGGCCTTCTCGGTCGTGCCGCTCCTGACCGACGACGTGATGGCGCGGATCAACGCCGTCAAGATCGAAGGCATCGAGGTCAACTAGCCCGCTCGCGCTTACGTCTTCGTCTGCGAGTCCCTCAGACGACACGCGCTCGCGCGACCTCATGAGATCGCGCGAGCGCGTGTCGTTTGGGTGGCTCGCATCGGGCCGATGGTGACATCGATCCGTTTGAGGGCCACATCCTCCTCCTGGTTGTGCCCTCCACTGCGGCAGCGAGAACCCGAGCACGGCGGTCTGACAATGCGTCACCGGCGCCGGTTCGGCAGGCTCGAGCGCCGTGGAGCCCGAGACGCGCCAGGCCGAATGCTTGTCACCACGATATCGAGGGCTGATCCGCGGCCCACTCGGCGCCCTGACGCACCACCACGGTTTCGAGGGTCCGCAGCAGCGTCGCCAATTCTTCAGACACCGCCGTTGTCTTGAGCTTGATCATGTCGACGCGACGATCGGGCGGAGGCTCGGAGAGTGACCGCACCTGCAGGCCGTGCAGGCGCTTGAGCGTGCGAGCCGCCGACACCGGCATGATCGACCAGCATCCACCGGCCTGCAGGAATCGCTCCATCACGCTCATGTCGTCGGTGAACACCTTTGGCACGCTGCTTTCGCCGAACCAGTAATCGTGCCACTGGAGATATTCCCGATGCCAGTCGAGGAGCACTTCGTCGGCCGCCTCAAGGTCTGTCGGACGCACGGTTCTGGCAGACGAAGTGCTGCCGGATGAGACCCACAGCATGCGCTCGGCGAACAGCGGGATCGCTTCGACGCGCTTCGAGTACTGCGGTTTGGTGACGAAGGCGGCTTCGGCGCCGCCGCTCTCGATGAGGTGGTAGGCCTCGTCGGAATGGCGGATCAACAGCTTCAGCCGTATGTCGGGTAGCTGCGCAGCGAACCTTTCGTACACCTCCGACAGGATGTAGGTATTGACGCTCTGGATCGCGGCGACGCAGAGCACCCGGCTCTGCCGTTGGCCGGCCGCCGCCAGCGTCTCCTGCCACAACTGCTCCCACTTCTCAGCCAATGGGATGAAGCTTCGGCCAAACGGGGTCAGCTCGATGCTCCTCACGCCCCTGCCCCTCTTGAACACCCGCTCCTTGAGTTCGCCCTCCAGCGTCCTAATCCGCCCCGACAGCGTCGACTGTCTGACGAACAGCTTCTGCGCCGCCTTTGAGATGGAGCCATACTCCACCACCGCGAGAAAGGCCCTGATCTCCGCCCGGGTCATGGATCACATCCTTGAAATATCGCGTGGGGCGTTATTTTAGAAAAGGAATACCTGTTTTACAAATATCTGCCGCGCTGCTACCCTCACCGTCGTCGCCGCCACAGACGGCGCGACTGGCGAGACGATCGTGGCGAAACTTCACTACAGCTGGTGGATCTGCGCGGGCGGGACGTTGTTGCTCTTCTGCACGGTCGGGCTCAACACGAGCGCGTTCTCGGTCTATCAGCCGTTCATGATCGTCGCCGGCGGGTTGAGCAACACCGAGGCCTCTGAGATCACGACGCTGCGCAGCCTGGCGGCGCTGCTCTCGTTCCTGCTCGTCGAGCGTTTCTATCGCAAGACCGATCTTCGCCTCGGCGTGACAGTCGCCGCCCTGGGCTCGGCCCTCGCCTTCGTGCTCTTCGGCCTGTCGAGCGGCTTCGCCGGGTACTGCCTGGCGGCCGTCGTGGCCGGCGTCTCGTATGGGTTCGGCGGCATGATCCCCGTGTCCATGCTGATCGACCGCTGGTTCCGCAGCCACAAGGCGCTCGCCCTGGGGATCTGCGCGGCAGGCACCGGCGCGGCCACGATCCTGGCGCCGCCCATCGTGACAGCGATCATCGAAAGCGCCTCGCTTCGCTTCGCCTTCATCGTCGAAGCCGGTTTCATCGGCGTCGCATCGATCGTCGTCTGGTTCATCCTCCGGGATCGGCCCGAAGACAAGGGCCTCGTGCCTCTCTTCACCGGCAAGCGTGAGAAGCTTGTCGTCGCGGCCGAACCCGCACGAGGCGCCGGCCGCGGCGTCGTCGTCGCGATGTTGGCCGCGACCGTCCTGATCGGCGTGATGGCCAATCCCGGTTTTTCGCATCTGACTGTGCTGTTCAAGTCGGAAGGCTTCGACAGCATGACGGTGGCCTGGATCGCTTCGGTGGTCGGCGTGTCCCTGACGATCGGCAAGACGATCTACGGCCAGATCACGGATCGCCTCGGCGCATATCGATCCGGCTTCGTCTTCTTCGGTTTGCTTGTGGTGGGCGAGATCCTGTGTTGCCTGACGGGTGAGTTGAACCTGGCAGTGGCCGTGATCGCCATGGTCTGTCTGGGGCTCGGCCTGCCCCTGGCGACAGTGGGGCTTTCGGTGTGGGCGGCCGAGGTGGCCACGCCGGGTCAGTACGGCGACACGGTCAGACGCTTCCAGATGGCGTACATGATCGGCGCGCTCGTGTTCGGCCCGGTGCCCGGCATGATCGCGGATGCCACGGGCAGCTACATCCCCGTCTACATCCTGATGAGCCTGATGGCGGCTGCGGCTATGGCACTCGTCCAGATCTCGTTTCGCCGCGCGCGGGCATCGACGGCCCTGAGGCGCGCACCGTCGTCGCGGATCCAGCCCAGCGGTTGATCCGTTCGCCTGAGCGCGACTAGCGGAGCATGCGGTCGACCAACGCCAGGCTGGTCTGCGCCTGCGATCGAACGGTCGCTGCGACGTCGGGCGATGCGATCACGTGACGATACGACTCACGGGCCGACTCGAAGTGCGTGCGGCTGACCTGAACGTATCGAATCGCTTCGGCGTACGCTGAGGGCGGGAGATCTGGCCGCATCGCGTTCGCCGCGGCCGCCGTAGCCGCCTGCCCGAGCAGCAAGTGAGCTGACGCGGCGTTCAGGTGGGCCAGTGTCGGAGACGAATGGGTCGAGGCGTGCACACTGGCCTCGGCATACGCCAGGGCTCGGGTCGGGTCGCCGTTCTTGAGCGCCAGTGAGGACAGGTAGAAAGTCGTCAGGGCGCTTTCCACAGGACCCAGATGTTCGTCGAGGGCGAGCGCGCGTTCAAGGAGTTCACGCGCCTCGACGAAACTGCCCTGGCGCAGCGCCACACCGCCGAGCTGAAAGAGGAGCGAGGCATTGTCCGGATCCTGGCTCAACGTGTCCTCGAGGATCCGGCGGTCCCGCTCGTTTCGGTCCACTCCGCCCTGAGCCGTTGAGCTTGCATACCCGTGATGCAGGATGCGGAGATCCGTCGCCACGGTTCGGCCGCCATTCTCCTGCAGGGCCGGCAGGATCTGTTCATGGACGACAAGGCGGAAGCGGTAGATCGGGCGATTACGGAACAGCCGCAACACCGGCATCTCGGTGTAGGTCAGGACCTCCTCAGGCGGCATGAAGCTCCGGTAGATCATCGTCAATCCGTCGATCGCTTCAGGGCCATCCGCTCGGGTCAACAGGTCGGGGATGGCCGCGACCGTCTCGGGTGGCAGCTCGTCGTCAGCATCCAGGCAAAGGATCCAGTCGCCGGTCGCGGCGTCCAGGCCCACGTTGCGGGCCGCCGAAAAGTCCTTGCGCCATTGGTGGTTCAGCACGCGGGCGCCAAACGCCGCCGCGATCTCGGGCGTGCGATCGGTGGAGCCCGTGTCGACAAGGATCAATTCGGCGTCGAGCCCGGCCGTGCTGGCCAGACACCTCGGGAGATCCGCGGCTTCGTTCTTGGCGATGAGGCAGCAGCTTAGGCGTGGCATCGCCTTAATCGTACTGGCGCTTTGCGAACCCGCGAGTGTAGAGAGCGTGAAATCGGCCCTGATTCAGGGCCGTCAGGCGCCGTGATATCCCCATCCCCCGTCGCCTGCTTCGAACGGCCCGTGTGGCGCGGGCGCCTGCCGGCCGGTCCCTGGGCCGTGCCCCTTCAACACTGGCGCGCTCCCTGACCTTTTATGCCTTGACAGGTATATACTCTTTGTGGTATATTAGACATAGAAGCGTGAGAGTGATCCCCACTCCGACACGCCAAAACCGTCACCATCCCACCGGGATGGACATCCAGGAGAAACCACCGTGAAGATCAAACTGACTAATGTCTACGTGGACGATCAAGACAAGGCCCTGCGCTTTTACACCGACGTGTTGGGCATGGTCAAGAAGGCCGACTTCAGCCAGGGCCCCTACCGCTGGCTGACCGTGGCCACGGCCGAGGAGCCGGAAGGCATCGAACTGCAACTGGCGAAGAACGACAACCCGGCCGGCAAGGCGTATCAGGAAGCACTGTTTCAGCAGGGCCAGCCGGCGATCATGTTCTACACCGACGACGTCAAGGGCGATTACGAACGGATCAAGGCCCGCGGCGCCGAGTTCACGATGGCTCCGACCGACGTGACGGCGTCGACCATCGCGATGCTGAAGGACACGTGCGGCAACCTGATTCAGATCACGCAACTGGCGAAGTGGTAAGCGCCGTATCCAGACGACGACCGGCCGGTGAGCGCCGCTGATCGGGGCCAGCGATCCGGGATCCGAGGCGCCCCCGGTTCAGCGCCAAATGAAGACCGTGGTACAACATCCGGCGCCAGGCCGTTAGCGGCGCCACCGACGGGCGGCCTCCGATGAACGACAAGCGGTCAGGGAGCGGCCGGCTCAACGGCGCCAATGGGCACCGGCCCAGCCGGCGAAACCGAGCGCGACCTTCAGGAGACGACCGAGGCCGCCCGATTGACCGGACGCAGCGTGGACGCAAGGAGAGTGTGGGTAAGCGTATGGTATCCGTCTTCGAAGTCATTGCAGAACCCAATCGTCGCGCGATCTTGAGCCTGCTGGCGTCGTCGCAGCGGTCTGTGGGCGACATCGAGCGTCAGTTGCGCATGCCGCAGACGACCGTGTCGAAGCACCTGCGCGTGTTGCGCGAGGCGGGCTTCGTCGAAGCCACAGTGGACGCGCAACGCCGTCTGTACAGGCTGCGGCCCGAGCCGCTGCAAGAGGTCGATGCCTGGCTGACGCCGTTCCGGCAGTTCTGGTCTGCGCGTGTCGACGCGCTCGAGCGTCATCTCGACCGGATCGACCCGCCCAGCGAAGCGAAGAAGAAGACGAGGAACAGATAAATGGCCGAACGCACCTCCTACGCGCCGGGCCCCGCCCGCGGAGCCCGGATCCACAAGAAGGGCAGCGAGAAGTGGACGTTCGTTCTCGCCCGTGAGCTACGGCACTCACCGGAAATCGTCTGGCAGGCGCTGACCGATCCCGCGCAGCTGCGCGAGTGGGCGCCGTACGACGCCTCAGGGAATCTGGGCGCCACCGGGAACACCGTGAAGCTCACCACAGTGGGAGCGCCGGCCCTGTTCGTGACCGATGCGACGGTCACCCGCGCCGAGCCGTACAAGGTGCTCGTCTACAACTGGGGCGACCAGGACGTCCGCTGGGAGCTCGAAGCCATCGAGGGCGGGACGCGGCTGACTCTGTGGGCGACCATCGCGCGCGGCTACGTCGCGATGGGCGCGGCCGGCTGGCACATCTGCTTCGACGTGCTGGGTCGGCTGCTGGGCGGCGATCCCATCGGCCGGATCGTCGGCAAGGCGGCGTTCGCGGCCGGCCTGCCCCAGCTCCAGGCGGAGTACGCCAGGCTGTTCGAAACCGAATCGCCCGACGACGCGGCCCAACCAGATCGGCAACCGTGAGGCTCCATCACTCCAGAGACAACGCTCTGCAGTCGACCGAATGAGATCTAACGAGCGGAGAGACACACATGACCAAAAGCACGACTCAGGCAGAGCGAACGCCGTCCCAGATGATCGATGCCCGCATCAAGGAGCTGGGTGATTGGCGAGGCGATCTGCTCGCGCAGTTGCGCACGCTGATCAAGCAGACCGCGCCAAACGTCGTCGAGGAATGGAAGTGGCGCGGCGTCCCGGTCTGGTACCACGATGGCATGCTCTGCACCGGCGAGACCTACAAGGACGCTGTCAAGGTGACGTTCGCGAATGGGGCCGCGCTCGACGACCCGGCCGGCCTGTTCAACTCGAGCCTCGAGGGCAACACGCGGCGCGCCATCGACTTCCACGAGAACGACAAGGTCAACGTGAAAGCCTTCAAGGCGCTCGTGCGCGAGGCAGTGGCCCTCAACGCGTTCCGCTCGCAAGCCGGCTCGAAGAAAAAGAAATAACGCGACTTAACGCAGATCTACAACAGGAGGTAGCCATGAGCCCAACGAAAGACGCTCGCAAGTCCGCCGGGAAAGCGGACGCCGAGAACGGTAAAGGTTTTTCAGCCGAAGAGCGCGCCGCGATGAAGGAACGCGCCAAGGAACTGAAGGCCCAGGAACGCGCGAACCAAGATCGCGCCGCAGGCGAGAGCGACGTGCTGGCGAAGATTGCCGAAATGCCGGAGCCCGACCAGTCGATCGCCAGGCGGATCCACGAGATCGTCAAGGCCAAGGCCCCTGCGCTCGCGCCCCGCACCTGGTACGGGTCGCCGGCCTATGCCAAGGACGGCCAGGTGGTCTGTTTCTTCCAAAACTCCCAGAAGTTCAACACGCGCTACGCAACGCTCGGTTTCAGCGACAAGGCCAATCTCGACGATGGCGGCATGTGGCCCACGTCTTATGCTGTGAAGGAGATGACGGCCGCCGAAGAGGCCAGGATCAGCGAGTTGGTGGTCAGGGCGGCCAGTTGAGCCACTGAGCACGTCGGCTGCACCGATCCGGACAGAGGGCGTCAGGTCTCACCGACCGGCGCCCTTTTTTCATTCCCCAGGCCGGGATTGCGCGCTCGGCTCTCGCGCGGTCATCGGCCATTCGGGGGTCGACACATGGCCCAAGGCGTGTTATACAAGTTGGACTAGTTATACCAAGGACACTTGTATGGCTCCTCCACCATCCACCGAAGGGAAATTCGCTGCCACCGTCCGTGTCGGGGAAAAGGGACAGATCGTGATCCCGAAAGCCGCGCGCGACATGTTCGACATCAAACCCGGCGACGTGCTGCTGCTTCTCGCCGACGACAAGCGCGGCATCGCCATCGTCAGACGCGAGCTGTTCACGCACTTCACCGACAACGTTCTGAAAATGTTCACGGCTTCTGAGGACCCTGACGCCTGAGGGTTGCCTCCGCATCAGCAGACCGCGACAAGACTGGTCAAACACATATGAAGAATGTGCTCGGCGTGGTCATTTGGATCATCGCCAGTTTGCTCACGCTTGCTGCCGCGCTCGGCGGCGGGTACGTTTCGGACAATCTGACGTATTTTCCACGCGATATGGCCGGTGTTTGGAGGGCGGGCTTCCTCGAGAAGGATGCCCAGATCGACGGCCATGTGATGCATTACGCCGAGGGCCCGGACAATGGCCCCGCCCTGCTCTTGATCCACGGCCAGGGCATGGATTGGAAAAACTATGCGCGGGTGCTGCCGGCCCTTTCTCGCCGCTATCACGTCTACGCCGTGGATTGTTACGGGCATGGTGGGTCGGCACGCGTTCCGGAGAAGTACACGGCCAACGCTCTGGGCGCTGACCTCAAGCGGTTCCTCTCCGACGTGATCCACGAGCCGGTCATCGTGTCAGGGCACAGCTCCGGCGGTCTGTTGGCCGCCTGGCTGGCCGCGAAAGCGCCCGAGTGGGTCGAGGGCGTCATCCTCGAGGACCCGCCGTTCTTCACGACGACGATGCCGCGCGCGACGAAGACGTGGAACTGGGTCGACCTGGCCTCGACCACTCATGGTTTCTTGGAGAGCGGGCAGACGGACTTCGTCGCGTACAACGCCGAGCACAGCCGGCTGTTCACGCTCTTCGGCGGCCTGCAGCCCGGCCTGACGGGCGACATCCTCGCCGCTCGAGCCGGCCACCCCGACTCGCCGGTGCAGATCTGGTACATGCCGCCGGTCATGAACGAGATGTTCCGCGGCATGAACCAGTACGACCCTCGCTTCGGCGACGCGTTCTACACGGACAGCTGGGACGCTGGTTATGACGTCGGAGACACGCTGGCGCAAATCACCCAACCGGCCGTCCTCATCCACACCAACTGGAGCTACACCGATGACGGCATCCTCATGGCGGCCATGGACGCCGACGACGCCGAGCGGGCGCGATCGCTGATCGCGGGCGTCGAGTTCTTCAAGGTCGACTCCGGTCACGGTTTCCACTTCGAGAAGCCCGCGGAGTTCATCAGGATCGTGCTCGGCTTCCGGGAGAGGCTCGCGCCCTGACGTGACCACGACTTCAGGTCACCGCATCACCAAGCACTAGAGATCCTGAGGGGGACATCATGCAACCTGCTATTCAGACGATCGGGCTCACGAAGATCTACGGAACGAAGACTGCCGTGAGGGCGCTCGATCTCACGATCGAACCCGGCCAGCTGTTCGCGCTCCTGGGCGTCAATGGCGCCGGCAAGACCACGACGATCAAGATGCTCACCTGCCTCAGCCGACCCACGAGCGGCGATGCGCTCATCCTAGGGAACAGCGTGGTGACGGCGCCTCAAGCTGTCAAGGAGATCATCAACCTGTCGCCCCAGGAAACCGCCGTGGCCCGACAGCTGTCCGTTCGCGAAAACCTGGAGTTCGCGGCTCAGGTGTACGGGAGCACCCGTCAGCGGGCCAGACAGACCTCGGCCGAGAAGCTCGCGGAGTTTGGTCTGACGGCCGTGTCCGATGAACGGGCCAGCAAACTCTCGGGCGGCATGCAACGCCGCCTGAGCATCGCCATGGCGCTGATTTCGAACCCGCAGATCCTGTTCCTCGACGAGCCGACTCTGGGCCTGGATGTGCTCGCCCGCAGAGAGCTATGGGCCCACATCGAAAAGCTCAAGGGGAAGATCACGATCGTGCTCACCACTCACTACATGGAGGAGGCCGAGGCCCTCTCCGACCGGATCGGCATTATGGCCCAGGGCGCCCTGAAGGCGATCGGGACGGCCGCTCAATTGGTCGCGTCGACAGGGACGAAGGACCTCGAAGACGCATTTGTGGCGATCGCACAGGAACCTGGGAGGACCGTATGAGAGCGCTCGTTTTCGGCTGGCGGAACGCCAGGGAAGTGTTGCGTGATCCTCTGAACGTGGCGTTGGGCATCGGCTTTCCGTTGATCGTCCTCCTGCTGCTCTCGGCCATCCAGGCCAACATCCCCGTCAGCCTTTTCAAGATCGAACGACTGGCCCCGGGGATGGCGGTGTTCGGTCTGTCGTTCTTCTCGCTGTCGGCCGGCACCCTGATCGCGAAAGACAGGGTCACGTCGCTCCTGATGCGGTTGTTCGCCTCGCCGCTTTCCGCCGCGGACTTCATCACCGGGTATGCGTGGCCGCTCCTGCCGCTTGCCATGCTGCAGGCCCTTGTGTGCTTCGCGGCTTCGCTCCCGCTCGGGTTGCCGCTGGGCGTGAACACGCTGCTCGCGTTGGTCGCCCTCATCCCGACGGCGGCCCTTTACATCGCCATCGGGCTCCTGGCCGGATCGATCTTCAACGACAAACAGGTCGGGGCCATCTGCGGCGCCGTCTTGATCAACCTCAGCGCCTGGTTGAGCGGCGCCTGGTTTGACCTGGATCTCGTCGGCGGCTGGTTCAAGGCCGTGGCCTATGCGTTGCCGTTCGCGCACGCCGTCGACGGAGCTCGAGCAGCGGTCACAGGCGACTATGGGTCGATGTGGGTGCACCTGGGATGGGTCGCAGGCTACGCCGCGGCTGTGGGAATTCTGGCTGCGGCGGTCTTCCGCTCGAAGATGACCAGCGACAACGTCTGACCGGGGGGGGGAATCGGGAGGCGCGGCTCGGGACGTTGGCGCCATCGCCGTCGCAGATTGGCGTCGTGCCTCACGCTGTCGAAACCAGGCGCGCCCTGCCCTGACGACCGCACAAACAAAGCGCCGGGTTGTCCATGCGACAAACCCGGCGCCTGTGTCAGGACCTGATGGTTATTGAGACGAGGACGTCGTTCTTCGAAGGTAATTGGCCCGACGTCCGCGAACTAGATATCCAGGTTCGCCACGCTGCGGGCATGGGTCTGGATGAAGCGGCGACGCGGATCCACGGCCTCGCCCATCAGCATGTCGAAGGTTCGATCGGCCTCGGCGGCATCCTCGATATTGACGACCAGGAGCGTGCGGTTGGCCGGGTTCATGGTCGTGTCCCAAAGTTGCTCGGCATTCATTTCGCCAAGACCCTTGAAGCGCTGAACGGTGGCCTTGCCTCGGTCGTCGCCGATGGCCGCCAGGGCCGCTTCTTTCTCCTCGTCGGAGTACACGTACTGGGCCTTCTTGCGATGCTCGATGCGGTAGAGCGGTGGCTGGGCCACGAACAGGTGCCCGCCCTCGATCAGCGATTGCATGTAGCGGAAGAAGAACGTCAACAGCAGCGTGCGGATGTGCGCACCGTCGACGTCGGCGTCGGTCATCAGGATCACACGACCGTAGCGCAGGCCTTCGAGCGAGAAGTTGTCGCCGATGCCGGTGCCCAGCGCCGAGATCAAGGCCTTGACTTCATTGTTGCTCAGGATCTTGTCGAGGCGGGCGCGCTCGGTGTTCAGGATCTTGCCGCGCAACGGCAGGATGGCCTGGAAGGCCCGATCGCGGCCCTGCTTGGCCGAGCCACCGGCGCTGTCGCCCTCGACGATGTACAACTCGCACTTGGAGGGCTCGCGCTCTGAGCAATCGGCGAGCTTGCCTGGCAACGTCAACGACTCGAGCGCCGACTTGCGGATGACGAGGTCGCGCGCCTTCTTCGCCGCTTCACGCGCCCGGGCCGACGTCAGACACTTGTCGATGATGGCCTTGGCTTCGCGCGGGTTCTCGTCCATGAAGGCGCCGAAGGCTTCGACAGTGGCCTGTTGGACCGCTGTCTGCACCTCGGGGTTCATGAGCTTGACCTTGGTCTGGCTCTCGAACTGAGGCTCGCGGTGCTTGACGCTGACGATGGCCGTCAGGCCTTCACGCGTGTCCTCGCCTGAGAAGTTCGCATCCGCGTCCTTCAGCAACCCGGCCTTGCGCCCGTACTCGTTGACGACGCGGGTCAGCGCGCCGCGCAGGCCGCTGAGGTGAGTGCCGCCGTCGATGGTGTTGATCGTATTGGCGAACGAGTAGACCGATTCGTTGTAACTGTCGGTGTACTGCACCGCCACTTCGACGCCTACGTCCTCGATCTCGCGCTCGATGTGGATGACGGGATGGAGGGCCGTCCGGTTGCGGTTGAGGTACTGTACGAACGAACGGATGCCGCCTTCGAAGTAGAAACTCATCGACCGGGCGTCGCGCTCGTCGATGAAGTCGATCCACACGCCTCGCGCCACGAAGGCCATCTCGCGGAAGCGCGCCGCGAGCACCTCAAACTTGAAGTCGAGGCCGGGCTCCTTGAAGAGTGTCCTGTCGAATTTGAAGGTTTGAGTCGTGCCAGTGTCTTGCTCGGCCACCGTGCCGACCTGCTGGATCCGGCCGGTCGGGATGCCGCGCTCGTAGCGCTGGCGCCAGTGCAGGCCGTCGCGACGAACCTCAGTCTCGGTCCATTCGGAGAGGGCATTCACGGCCGACACACCCACGCCGTGCAGACCGCCCGACACTTTGTATCCGCCGCCGCCGAACTTGCCGCCGGCGCCGATGATGGTCATGACGACATCGACGGTCTCCATCGGGTTGCCGGCCGCGTCGCGCTTCGACGGGTGCGGGCCGACCGGGATGCCGCGGCCGTTGTCGGCGATGGTGACGCTGCTGTCGGCGTGGATGACCACGCGGATCTTTGTGCAATAGCCGGCCAGGGCTTCGTCGATCGAGTTGTCGACGACTTCGTAGACCAGGTGATGCAGGGCTTTGATGTCGGTGCCGCCCACGTACATACCCGGGCGCTTGCGCACGTGCTCGATGCCCTCGAGGGCCTGGATCGAGCTGACATCGTATTTGATCGCATCCGCCATCGAATTCCTCCGGACTGCGTCGGCAGCGAGCTCAGGCCCGCAACCGCGCCGTTCGTGTTGCCGTTTGTTCGCGTTGCCACCGGGCACGATCCTGGTAGTACACGAACGTCGCGGCGACAAGCGCCGTCGCCACCACGGCGTGAGCCAGCACGCCGATCAGGTTCATCCACGAGTCGGCCGGTGCCAGTGTCCAGACCAATCCGAGGCCGACGTACAACAGAAGCACCGTCGCGACCATCCCCGTCGTCGGGCCGAGATTGCGACGGACGAGGGTCAGGCTCTCCCACAACGCCGGGAACAAGCCGCGATGGCCGAGCGTGATCGCGTGCGGCGTGAAGAGGCCGAAGACCAACACCCAGAACACCAACGAAAACGTCAGCGCCAACGCGGCGCTCCCGACCACGCTGTTGAGGGCGGTCAGCAACATCGACAAGGCAAACGCCGGCACACCCAGCACGGCCATGACGACCAACGCGCAGATGGCGAACCCGATGAGATAGACCCACACGAGGCCGACCCTGCGCAACAGCGCGATCAGGTCGAACCGGCCGTCACGCACCGCCTGAGCGACGCACTCGAAGTAGATGGCACCAGCGAACAGGCCAACCACGCTGAGCGCGAGGAGCAGGATCAAGTTGACCAGCGGGTTGCCGACGCCCATCACGCCGAGCCAGTGTGACGCGCCCGTTTCGGTCGTACGCCAGGCCATCATTGAAGGCACCCCGAGCGGCGCCGTGCTCAACGCCCAGAACAGATTCAGACTTTCGGAAACTGTGGTGAACTGCTGCCAGTTCTGCGCCGATTGTGCGATCAGCGACTCGGGCGGCGCGCCCGCCGCCAGGGTCTGAAGATCGCGCGCGATATTGTCAACCATCGGCTTGATCGACAACTGCGGACCGAGCCAGAAAAACAGATCGAGCAGCATCGGCGGGAGGATCAGCCAGAGCTGCCGGTTGACCGTTTCGAAACCGCCCACCAGGGATGCGATGATGCCCAGCGGGGGTTGGGGATCGCGTTTTAGGGTGCGCTGGCCCGGCGGATTCACAATAGGTGATTATACCATTGGCGGTCCAAAAACCAAATGAAACCGCTTGAAAATGAGGGTTTTTGGGGCGCAGGGAAAATGACTTCGGGAGTGTGTGAGCGCGGTAAGACATCGGGAGTGTCCGACGGCGCGCCAGGCTTCGGAAAGGTCCAGGCGTTGTGCGCCGGCGCACACCCCATGTCTTGCCGCGCCGGCGCACTCGATGCCGCGGAGGTTTCGACTACAATCAAACCGCCATGCAACAATTCATCATCGAAGGCGGCCACACGTTGAGCGGATCGGTGACGGCGTCCGGCAACAAGAACGCCGCCCTGCCCCTCCTGGCGGCCTGCCTCCTCACGTCTGAGCCCGTCATCCTCCGCAACGTCCCGGCCATCCGAGACGTGGAGCACATGCGCCGGCTGGTCTGCGACGTCGGCGCCGAGATAACCGAGCTCGAGCCCGGCGTCTGGCGGATCCAGGCCACGACCGTGCACAAGACGCAGCTAGACCCCGAGCTGTGCCGCAAGATCCGGGCGTCGATCCTGCTTGCCGGGCCGATGCTGGCCCGCGAAGGCGACATCGAGCTTCCGCCGCCGGGCGGCGACGTCATCGGTCGGCGACGAGTCGACACGCATCTACTGGCGCTCGAATCGCTCGGCGCGACCATCATCGTCGACGACAAACAGTTCATCATGCGCGCCGAACATCTGCGCGCCGCCAACATCCTGCTCGACGAAGCCAGTGTGACGGGCACCGAGAACGCGATCACGGCCGCCGTCCTGGCCGAGGGCACGACGGTGCTGCGCAACGCAGCGTCCGAGCCACACGTGCAGGAGTTGTGCGAGTTCCTCAACAAGCTCGGCGCCCAGATCGAGGGCATCGGCTCGAACACGCTCACCATTCACGGCGTGCGCAGCCTGCATGGCGGCGAGCACACCGTCGGCGCCGACTATCTCGAGGTGATCAGCTACGTCGGCGCCGCGATCGTGACCGGGGGCAGCGTGCGCATCCGCGACGCTGGCGTGCGCCACCTCGACATGATCGGCCTGGTCTTCGGTCGGCTTGGCATCACCTGGCAGATCGACGGCGATGACCTGGTCGTGCCGTCGGAGCAGTCGCTCAAGATCAGCCCGGACGTCGGCGGCGCGATCCCGTCGATCAAGACCAACATCTGGCCGGCCTTCCCCACCGACCTGACGAGCATCGCCTTGACCGTCGCCACGCAATGCGACGGCTCGGTGCTCTTCCACGACTGGATGTACCCGGGGCGCATGTACTTCACCGACAAGCTCGTGCAGATGGGCGCGCGCATCATCCTGTGCGACCCGCATCGCGTTCTCGTCCAGGGCAGGACCCAACTGCTGGCCGAGAACCTCGAGTCGCCGGATATCCGCGCCGGCATCGCGCTGGTGATCGCGGCTCTCTGCGGCCGCGGCACCTCGCGCATCCGCAACATCGGCCAGATCGAGCGCGGCTACGAGCGCATCGACGAGAAACTGAGGGCGCTGGGGGCGGCGATCGAGAGAGTCGCGGTGTGAAGCCGAAGAGCGCGCCCGCGCTGAGCCAACGCCCCGCGTTCTGGCGTTGTGGCGTCGTCGCAGGGACACTCGTCCACGCCCCGAAGGACGTAGGCCAAACGGGCCGGCATGGGCGGACGCCTGACGCCCGACGCCTGAGGCCTTACATCTGACACGTGCGCGCCAGCCAGTCGCTCGGGTAGAATGGTCCCGGCGAATTTCTAGATGGCAACTATCCACTTCTAAGGAGTGACCATGTCCAGCAAGATCAAATCCATCAGCGCGCGTGAGATCCTCGATTCGCGCGGCAACCCGACGGTCGAGGCCGACGTCGTCCTTGAGAACGGAAGCGTCGGGCGCGCGGCAGTGCCCTCCGGTGCGTCGACGGGCCAGCACGAGGCCCTCGAGCTGCGCGACAACGACAAGAAACGCTACGTCGGCAAGGGCGTGAGCCAGGCCGTCACCAACGTCGTCACGCGCATCGCGCCGGCCCTGGTTGGCAAGGACGCCTCCGATCAGGTCGCGGTCGACAAGGTCATGTTGGATCTGGATGGCACGCCCAACAAGTCAAGCCTGGGCGCCAACGCGATCCTCGCGGTCTCGATGGCCAACGCCCGCGCGGCGGCCGGCACCACTCCGCTTTATCAGTACCTGGGCGGTGGCGAGGGTCATGTGCTGCCCGTGCCGATGATGAACGTGCTCAACGGTGGCGCGCACACCGGATGGACCTCCGTGCCGATGCAGGAGTTCATGGTCGCGCCCGTCGGCGCCCCGAGCTTCCGCGAGGCTCTGCGTTGGGGCGCTGAAACCTACCATGCGCTCAAGGGCCTGCTCAAGGCGCGCGGCCTGTCGACCGGCGTCGGCGACGAGGGCGGCTTCGCCCCGGCCATCACCGTGCTCGAGGACGTGCTTAAGATCCTGATCGAAGCCATCGAGAAGGCCGGCTACCGCCCTGGCGAAGACATCGTCCTCACCCTCGATCCAGCCAGCAGCGAGCTCTACAAGGACGACGGCAAATACCACCTCGGCGCCGACCAGGCGCTGACCTCGGCCGAGATGGTCGAGCTGTGGGCGCGCTGGCGCAAGTTCTATCCGATCGTGTCGATCGAAGACGGCATGGCCGAGGACGACTGGTCCGGTTGGAAGACGCTGACGGATCAGATCGGCGCGACCACTCAACTCGTCGGCGATGACCTGTTCGTCACCAACGTCGAGCGCATCCAGCGCGGCATCAACGAGGGCGTCAGCAACTCGGTGCTGATCAAGCTCAACCAGATCGGCTCCGTCACTGAGACCATCAGCGCCATCCGCATGGCCCAGAACGCCGGCTGGACGGCGATCAGCTCGCACCGCTCGGGCGAGACCGAAGACACGTTCATCTCCGACATGGCCGTGGCCCTCAACATGGGCCAGATCAAGACCGGCGCGCCGTGCCGCAGCGACCGCGTCGCCAAGTACAACCAGCTCCTGCGCATCGAAGAGGCGCTCGGCAGCAAGGCCGTCTACGCCGGCAAGAGCGCGTTCAAACAGTAAGCGGCGACTCTGCCGGCGCTTGCGCCGCAGACGTTTCGAGGCTAAAACGGGTCGGTCGCTGCAGTGCGACTGACCCGTTTGTCTTTTCGAGACGCTGCATGATCGACTTGAAAGCGCTGGGCCTCCAGCGAAAACGCTATCTGACTTTCTCGCGAGGCTGGACTCTCTTCGGCATCGTGTTTTGCCTGCTCGTCGGTGCGCTTCTCGTCGCTCTGCCGGTGATCAACGGCCTGATGGACGTGGTCAACTTCGGCACGTCGCGCATCGACAACGTGCTGGGGAGCGAAGACTTCTGGTATCCGCTGGTAATGGGCGGCGTGCTCCTGCTGATCGGCCTCGGGCTCGGTTTGAACTGGGCGTTCAACAAGTCGTTCTGGATCGCCGACTATGAACGCGGGATCGTCTTCGGGCACGGCCGGAAGGCCGAGTCCCTCATGCGCTGGGACACCCTGATCTCGATGACCCGGTCGCAGAGCTACGACGTCAAGGCGCGCTTCAGCCGAACCACGTACACCCTCTACACCAACGAGAAACGGACGTTTTACTTCAATGGCAGCGTCCCTGGCATCGACGAACTCGTCAAGGCCTGCCAGTCGCGCATCGACGCGGCCGTCGGGCCGACCTATGAGGCCCTGTTGAGATCCGGCAAACGCGCGTACTTCGGGCGGATGAGCCTCGACGACAACGCCGTCTTCATCGGCGATTACGCCACGCCCTGGACCGAGGTCCGCGGCGTCGAAGCGGGGCCGTCGAGCATCGTTGTGCAGACCAAGACCATCTCAGCCGACGCGCCACAGACGGCGCCGCTGGAGAAGGTTCACAACTGGTGGATCCTTCTCCGGCTGGCCCGGCGATACGTGCGCTGACGACGCGGATATCGAATAGGGGCGCAGGTTGCGTTTATCCATTCGGCTCAGACTCCGCTTCCTTGAAGCGTCCACTCGGAGGTTCCTGCCATGACCCAGCTTGACCCCAATCATCCCCTGATGACCGTCGTCGGCCTCGGCTCGCTCAAAGGCGTGCACGAGCGAAAGGGCAGAGTCGGCGGCGTCGTCGCCGCTGTGCTCTTCATGCTGGCCGGCGCCGCGCTGGCCATCGGCGGCGTCGCATGGGGGCTGTACGAGGTCTACTCCTTCGGCAGCAGCCGCTGGGATGATGCGTCGCCGGCGATCATCCTGGGCGGCGGCATCGGCGGCGTGATGGTCCTGGCCGCCATCTGGTCGTTGTTCAACTCGTACCGCACCTGGAAGCTGGCCGTCGGCCTGTACGACCAGGGGCTCGGCATCGTCGGCAACAGCGGCGTGCAGCAGGTGCGCTGGGATCAGGTGACCGAGACCTTCCAGCAGGTGACGCGCCACTACACGAACGGCGTCTACACGGGCACCACCCATCGCTACACGATCGTGGTCGACGGCAAGAAGACTGTGTTCGACGACAAACTCAAGGGCATCGAGGACCTCGGCAACGCGATCCAGAACGGCGTCAGCAACGCCCTGTTCCCGCGCTTTGCCGCGGCGATCAACAACGGCCAGCGGGTCAACTTCGGCCCGTTGGGTCTCGACCGCGAACACCTGTACTCAGGAAACAAGTCTCTGCTCTGGTCCGAGATCAAGGGCGTGAAACTCGATCGCGGCAACATCTCGATCAAGAAAGAAGGCGGCTGGTTCTCCTGGGCCTCCGTCACAGTGCCGCAGGTGCCGAACTTCTTCGTCTTCTACGCGCTGCTGCGCAACTTCACCAAGATCGAGTGAGATATCTGGCCGCGGATTTCGCAGATTGACGCGGATTGGCTTGGTCCGCGATTACGGCTAGGGCTGAATAGCCACGAGGCATGCGGGATGTGCATGCCTCGTGTTGTTTCAACAGGTTCCCGGCTCTTTCCCGATCGGCGTCATTCGCGGAATCCGCGGCGAAGAAACGATAGGCGAGCTAGCCAGAATCACGCTGCTGCACTTGGGAGTCGGCGGAGGACGACGAAGGCCGCGTCGTCGAGGTCTTCGCCGCCGCCGGCATGAGCGCGAAGCGCGGTGCGCAGTGCGCCGATGAGGTTCTGGGCTTCCACGCCGGGGTTCTCGCGCAAGACGGCCTCGATGCCGCCGAAGCCAAACTCATTGCCGTAGAAGTCGCTGGCCTCTGTCAGGCCGTCGGTATAGAGCACAAGCGTATCGCCCGGCTCGAGGAGGATGTCGATCTCGGGATAACGTGTGCGCGGGAAGACGGCCAGCGCCGGGCCATGGTCGTGCAGCCACTCGATGCGGCCGTCGGCGCGCGCGATCACGGGCGGCGGATGCCCGGCGTTGGCCAGCACCACGCGACCGGTCTCCGGCGTCCAGGCCGCCAGAATTGCCGTCAGGAACTGAGCGGTGCGGGCATCCGCCTGGAGCAGCTCGTTGGTGCGCGAGAGCGTGCTCGCCGGCGAGGTGCGCGGGATCGCGACCGAGCGCAGCAGAGTCCGCGACAGGGCCATGTAGAGCGCGGCCGGCACTCCGTTGCCGGCGACGTCCGCCACCACAAGACCGTAACGGCCGCCAAAGCGCAACGGAATCACGTCGAAGAAGTCGCCGCCGACGAGCCGGGCTGGATGCCAGAAGGCCGCCAGCTCCCAGCCGGTCGGTTGCGGCAGCGACTCAGGCAGGAAGCTGACCTGGATGTTTTGGGCCAGCGCGACCTCGCGCTCGAGCTGGCGCTGCGCCACGATGCGATCACGCAGCGCTGCGCTCTCGAGGGCGAGCGCGAGCTGACGGGCGACGCCATCGAGGACGGCGCTGCGCGGCCCGGTATCGTCGGCGGCCGGCGCCAGCATGACGCCGCGCAGGCGGCCGCGCGCGCGCAACGGATAGACGAGCGCGTTCTCGTCGCCGAGGAGCGCCGCCATCTCGGTCGGCACCGTCCACGTGCGTCGCCAGGGCGTCGGCGAGTCGGGGTCGAGCGCCAGATCCTGCACGGCAAGCTCGCCCACTGCCGCATCCTCCGCTCCGACGGCATGCAGCAATTGCAGCGTCTCAGAGTCGTCGGCGAGCCGGTACACGAGCAACCAGCGCGCTTCAATCAGCGTGAGAGTCAACCGCGCCGCCGTCTCGATCGCCGTCGTGAAATCCGACTCCACAGCGATGGCCTCGGCGGTCTGCAGGAGCGCGAGGTTGACCCAGGCCTGCGCCTGTTGCGACTCATAGACGCGCGCCTCGAGCGTGGCGAAGGCCATCTGCGAAGCGAGCGAGTCAAACAGAGCCAGAGTGGCTTCATCGAAGGCGGCCTGCGGCATCTTGACGCTGAGGACGCCGACGACGCGCTCGTCGATCGCCAGCGGCCACGCGGCCCGGGCAGCGCTGTCGGCCGGGAGCGGCGCGTGTAGCTCGGGGTGACGGGCTTCGATCGGCTCGCGCACGACGCGGCCGGCGGAGCGCGCCGCTTCGGTGGCGAGCTGGCGCGAGATCTCAGACTCGGCCGAGGCGCCGGGCGTCTCGGCGACCAGGTCGAGCTGCGACTCGGTCACCGTGTAGAAGCGGACTGTGAGCTCGGGCAGGCGTTCGGCGATCAGGCCGATCGCCTGGTTGTACAGGTCGGGAAGCGGCTGCAAGACGTTGACGCGTCGACCGACCTCGGCCAGCAGTTCGAGCTGTGCGGCCCGGCGCGCGGCTTGTTCATAGAGGCCCGCGCTCTGCAGGGCGGCGGCGGCGCCATTGGCCAGGATCGTCAGCAGGCGCAGATCCTCTTCGCTGAAGGCGTTCGGCCGCCAGGCCTGCACGGTCAGCGCGCCAAGGACACGTTCGCCGATCACAAGCGGCACGAACAGGGCCGAGCGCGGCGGGCGCAACGCGGCGTAGCGCGGGCGCACCGGCAGATGCTCATCGGGATCCGCGAAGTCGTTGACGCGCAGAGGCAGGCGCGTGTCGCGCATCCAGCCAATCAGGCCGGGCGTATCGGGGTCGAGCCGGAAGTCGCGCCGCGACTGCGCCTGCCCGTCGACGATCCAGATCAGGATGCGATAGAGATCGCCCTCGAAGAGGCCAAGCTGGAAGATGTCTGCCGGGACGACGCGGCAGGCGTAGGCGTGGATGTGCTCGGCCCGATGCGTCAGGTCCAGCGGCGCGGCCAGTAGAGCCTGGCCGAAGTCAGCCAGGCCCTCGAGCGTGGCCGAATGTCGATCCGCTGAGGAAGACGTCATCGTTCACATCGGCCGCTCGCGTGGCGTGGGCGGTCAGCCCTTGACCACGCGCAGGAAGCGGCGCTTGCCGACCTGCACCACGGCCTCAGTGGCCACGTCGAGGCGCGCGGCGACGTCGGCGACGGCCTGGCCGTCGACCTTGACGCCGCCCTGCTCGATCAGGCGCCGGGCCTCGCTCTTCGATGCGGCGAGCTTCTGAGCGACGATGAAGTCGACGAGCGCCGGCGTGTCGCTGACCGTCACCGTGGCGATATCGTCGGGCAGCGCGCCCTTCTGGAAGATCGTCTTGAAATGCGCCTCGGCCGCTTCGACGGCGGCGTCGCCGTGGTAGATGGCCACGATCTCGCGCGCCAGCTCCATCTTGGCATCGCGCGGGTGGCGCGAGCCGTCCTTCAGGCCGGCCTCGATCGCCGCAACCTGCTCGGGGGAATAGCGCGTCAGCAGCTTGAAGTACGACGGCATCGCCTGATCCGGGATCGACATGACCTTGCCGTACATGTCCTCGGGCGTGGCCAGGATCGCAATGTGGTTGCCCATCGACTTCGACATCTTGGCCGTGCCGTCGGTTCCGGGCAGGATGCCGAGGATGACGCCGACGAGCGGCTTCTGGCCCAGCGCTTCCTGCAGCTTGCGCCCGGCGACGACGATGTTGAAGAGCTGGTCGGTGCCGCCGACCTGTACGTCGGTGTGCAGCGCGACAGCGTCATAGCCCTGCATGAGCGGGTAGAAGGTCTCCTGCAGGTAGATCGGTTCTTCCTTATCGAGGCGCTTGGCGAAGTTCTCGCGCGCCATGAACTGCTGCAGCGTGAAGTTCTGGCCGAGCTTGATCAGGTCGAGCAGCGACAGCTCCGCCAGCCACTCGCCGTTGTAGCGGACCTTCGTCTTCTCCGGATCGAGGATGCGGAAGGCCTGTTCGGTGTAGGTGCGCGCATTGGCGCCCACCTGCTCCTCGCTGAGGATCGGGCGGGCCTTGTTCTTGTCCGACGGGTCGCCGACCAGGGCCGTGTAGCTGCCGATCAGGAACGTCACCTCGTGGCCGAGCTCCTGGAACTGGCGCAGCTTGCGCATGGTGACGGTGTGACCGAGGTGCAGGTCGGTCGAGGTCGGGTCGTAGCCGCAGTACACGCGCAGCGGGCGGCCTTCGGCCAGCCGCGCGCGCAATTCACGGGCCATCGTTTGCTTGATCGTGTCGTCGCCGTATTCCGTGCCCTGCATCAGCAGGGCCACCTGTTCATCGAGAGTCATGGGGCGATTATAGCCGGTGGGACAAGAGGTGGTGGGTCGCCGATGGCAGACCGCAGACGGCAGACCGCGGACAGCGGATCCCGCATGAAGGCGCTTCAAGCGCTGTCCTGGCCGCGAAGACGGACGACGAACGACGAAGGTTGAATCGCTTTCGGTCGTAGTCGTTGGCCGCGCGACGGGTCGGGCGACGCAACGCCCGGGCTGACGAATGCGGGCCGTGCCCGGACGCTCTGTTCCCCGTGTCATCTTGAGGGCCAGCCAACCCTGGCTGCAGGCGCGCTGAAGGGGCCCGAAAGAGCGCCTCCGAAGACTGGCATGCCTTCGACAATCCCCTTCCACGGCGGTGGTGGCCCTGTTGAAGGCATGCCAGTCTTCGGAGGCGATCTTTCGGGCTCATTCAGCGAGTCGATTGGCGCAGTTGGTTGGCCCTCAAGATGACATGGGCGGAGGGGCCACGGCTATTGGCAGTCCGCCGTTCGCCGTCCGCAGGTGGCAGTCCGCCGTCCGCAGTCGGCAGTCCGCAGTCCGCCGTCGGCCGTCAGCGGTCAGCGGTCAGCGGTCAGCGGTCAGTGGTCAGCGGTCAGTCGTCGGCGGTCAGCCGTCCGCGGTCGGCCGTCCGCGGTCGGCGTCGGCCAACCCTCAATGCCGCCAGATGCTGATAAGGTTGTAGGGCCCACCCACCCGAGAGGAACGGATCGCCCATGCCCGATTTGACGCCGCGGCCTCTGCCGCACAAAGACGTGAGGATGAACGACGGATTCTGGCGCGACCGGATGGCCGTCAACCGTGAACAGACCCTGCCCGTCATCCATGAACGGCTCAAGAACACCGGCCGCATGGATTGCTGGCGGGCCGACGTGCCCGACGAAGAACTGCATCGCCACATCTTTTGGGATTCGGACACGGCCAAATGGATGGAGGCCGCGGGCTTCACACTGATGGGCGGGCGCGACGCCGCGCTCGAGGCCCAGGTCGACGAGATCGTCGACTGGATGGCAACCGCCCAGGCGCCCGACGGTTACCTCAACAGCTACTTCCTCTTCGCACAGCCTGAAGGCCGCTGGAAGAACCTGCGCGACAATCATGAGCTGTATTGCGCCGGCCATCTCATGGAGGCCGCCGTCGCCTACCACCAGGCCACTGGAAAACGCAAGATGCTCGACATGTTGAGCCGCTACGCCGACCTGATCGGCGCGACCTTCGGCACGGGTCAGGGGCAGATGCGCGGCTACTGCGGGCATCCCGAGATCGAGCTGGCGCTGGTGAAGCTGGCCGAGGCGACGGGCACGCCGCGCTACTTCGACCTTGCGCGCTACTTCGTCGACGAGCGCGGGCGTTCACCGCACTACTACGACCTCGAGGCCGTGGCCCGCGGCGAGAACCCGGCCGACTGGTGGGCGCGCACGTACCGCTACTGTCAGGCGCACGAGCCCGTGCGCGATCAGCGCGTCGCCACCGGACATTCGGTGCGCGCCACCTACCTGTACTCGGCCATGGTCGACATCGGCCGCCGCACCGGCGACGCCGGCCTGATCGAGGCGACGCGCGCGCTCTGGGAGGATCTGACTGCGCGGCAGATGTACATCATCGGCGGGATGGGCACCTCCGACACGCTCGAGGGCTTCACCTTCGCATATGACCTGCCACAGGAGACCGGCTACGGCGAGACCTGCTCGGCCATCGCCCTGGCCTACTTCGCGCAGCGTCTGTTCGAGCTCGACCCGCGCGGCGCGACCATCGATGTCCTCGAGCGCGCCCTCTACAACAACATCCTGGCCGGCGTCTCGGCCGACGGCCGCCAGTTCTTCCAGTGCAATCCGATGACGGCGTATCCGTACTACAGCCCCTACTCGCGCTGGAACGGCATCCTCGCAGACAAGCACTATCGGCGCGTCGACTGGATCGACTGCGCCTGCTGCCCGACCAACCTCGTTCGGATGGTGGCTGGCGTCAACGGCTATGTCTACGCGGCGACGATCGACACGGCCTTCGTCAACCTGTACGCCGCCAGCACCGCGCGGCTCGCCATTGGCGGCGCGGCCGTCACGCTCGAGCAGCGCACGGATTACCCCTGGGAGGGCGCGATCGAAATCGAGGTCCGCGCCGCCGCGCCAGCGACGTTCACCCTGGCGCTACGCATCCCGGGATGGTGCCGTGACTTCAAGCTGGCCGTCAACGGCTCGGCCGTGGCCACCGAGCCGACCGACGGCTACGTGCGCCTCGCGCGCACCTGGGCCTCGGGCGACACGGTGCAACTCAACCTGGCCATGCCCATCGAGCGCATGCGCGCGCACGCTGAGATCCGGCAGAACACGGGCCAGGTCGCGATCCAGCGCGGCCCGGTCGTCTACTGCGCCGAGGAAGCTGACAACGGCCCGCGCCTGGCCAACCTGCTGTTGCCCCGTTCGGCCGGGCTCACGGCCGTTCGAGATCCGAACGTGTTCGGCGGGATGACCGCGATCAAGGGCCACGCCCTGCGCGCCGAGCCGACGCAGTGGTCGGGCGGCCTCTACCAGCCCGAGCCTGCCGTGACGTACGAACACCGTTCCCAGCCCTTCACAGCGATCCCCTATGCCTTCTGGGCCAACCGCGCGCCCGGCGAAATGCGCGTCTGGCTTCGGACGTGACACGGGCTCTCTGCGCCGAGTATTCGCCCTCACCCGCATCGCCGCAGGTTTTCGATAAGCCGCCATGCGTCTCGGCGATGCTGCCGTCCCCCACCGGGGGAGGGCGCGCCGCCACGGCAACGCTGACGTTTCAGGAACCGGCGGCGGCGCGGGTGAGGTTTCCGGCTCGCTCTTCCCCGCTCCCGCGTATAATGGACGGTTCAGACCTTGACCGTGGAGTAACGCATGACCAAGAAACCCGCCGCGCCCAAAGGCGCGACGCCTGGACCGAAACATATGACTGGCGCTGAAGTGCGCCAGGCCTTCCTCGAGTACTTCGAGGAACAGCGACACACCATTGTGCCGTCTTCGCCGCTCGTGCCTGGCGGCGACGCCACCCTGTTGTTCACGAACGCCGGCATGGTGCAGTTCAAGGACGTCTTCCTCGGCACCGAGAAGCGGCCTTACACCCGCGCCACGACCGCGCAGAAGTGCATGCGCGTCAGCGGCAAGCACAACGACCTCGAGAACGTCGGCCCGAGCCCGCGCCATCACACTTTCTTTGAGATGATGGGCAACTTCTCCTTTGGCGATTACTTCAAGAAGGACGCCTGCCGCTTCGCCTTCGACCTGTGCACCAAGGTCTACGGGCTGCCGCTCGAGCGCCTGTTCTTCACCGTTCACAAGGACGACGAGGAAGCCTACAAGATCTGGACCGAGGACCTGAAGATCCCGGCCGAGCGCGTGGCCAAGCTGGGCGATCGCACCAACTTCTGGCAGATGGCCGACGTCGGGCCGTGCGGGCCGACGGCCGAGGTGCACTACGACTGGCACCCCGAGCTCGGCATCCCCGAGCCTGACGAACTCGCGCGCCAGCTCGACGACAACCCCGACAACCGGATGCTCGAGATCTGGAACCTTGTGTTCATGCAGTACAACCAGGACGCGAACGGCAAACGCACTATGCTGCCCAAGCCCGGCGTCGACACCGGCCTCGGCCTCGAGCGGGTCGCCGCCATCCTCCAGGGCGTCGACAACTCGTACGACACCGACCTGTTCTCGCCGATTCTGGACCGCATCCAGGAGCTCGCGGGCCACAGCCCGACCGAGCGCAAGGCCGGCCTGATCGCGTATCGAGTCATCGCTGACCACGCCCGCGCTGCCGCGTTCATGATCGCGGACGGCGTCGTGCCTGGCAACGTCGGACGCAACTACGTCTGCCGCATGATCATCCGCCGCGCGGCGCGCTTCGGCGGCAAGATCGGCTTCAGCGAGCCCTTCCTGGCCCGCGTCGCGAACCGCGTGATTGAGATGTACGCGGCGCAGTATCCGGAGCTCAAGAAGCACCAGACCGCGATCGAGCGCACCCTCACGCAAGAGGAAGAGCGCTTCGCGCGCACGGTGGACGTCGGCGTCGCCAACCTGAACAACTACCTGACCGATCTCGCGACCCGCGGCGGCAAGGTCGTCGACGGCGAGACGGCGTTCAACCTGTACGCGACCTACGGCCTGCCGCTCGAGATCACGCGCGACATCGCGCAGGAGCGCGGGCTGAGCGTCGACGAGGCCGGCTTCAACCAGGCCAAAGATCAGCACGCTGAGGCCTCGCGCACCGAGGTCGGTCCACTGGGCGGCGAGGACGTTGCGATCTTCCGTCCGATCATCCAGGAGCTGCAGACCAACGGCCAGCTCGGGCCGGACGGGGTCGAGTACGACCCGTACTACGATGCCCATCTCGAGGAGCCCGTGCTGGCGCTGATCAAGGAGGGCCAGCGCGTCTCCAGCGCGCGCGTGGGCGACACTATCGAGGTCATCCTGCCGCGAACGTGCTTCTACGTTTCGTCAGGCGGCCAGGTGGCCGACACCGGCACGATCGCGCTCTACTCGCCCAACCGCGAAGAGCCAGTGTGGGAGATCCGCGTCGATGACATGCGCAAGCCCGCCGCGGGCGTGATCGTGCACATCGGCACTGTCGTGGCCGGCACGCCCAAGGTCGGCGACGTCGCCACGGCAACGATCGATGAAGACCGCCGCTGGGACATCATGCGCAACCACACGGCGACCCACCTGCTCCAGAGCGAACTGCGCTATGTGCTCGGCGATCATGTCCGCCAGGCGGGTTCGCTCGTCGCGCCAGATCGCCTGCGCTTCGACTTCACGCATCAGGGCATGCTGACCCAAGAGCAGATCGAAGCCGTCACGCGCTCGGTCAACGACGCTGTGCTGGCCAACTACGTGGTCGACATCGCCTACAAGCCGCGCGAAGAGGCCGTCGGCGAAGGCGCCACGGCGCTCTTCGGCGAGAAGTACGGCGAAGTCGTGCGCACCGTCAAGATCGGCGAGCCCGAGCCCTTCAGCTACGAGTTGTGCGGCGGCACTCACGTGCCGGAGACCGCTGACATCGGACCGTTCTTGATCGTCAGCGAAGAGGCGGCGGCGGCCGGCATCCGGCGCATCGAGGCCGTCACCGGCCGGGCCGCGCTCGACCTGATCCAGCAGCGCATCACGGTGCTCGACAACGCCGCGAGCTATCTCAAGACCACGGCCGGCGAGCTCGACCGCAAGGTGCTCAGCCTGCTCGACGAAAGCCAGGGCTATCAGAAGGAGATCACGCGCCTGCGTCGCGAGCTGGCGCTGCGCGACCTCGACGGCATGCTCGCCGACATGGAGACCGTGGCCGGCGTGCCGGTGCTCACCGGCCAGATCGCGCACGGCGACTCCGACACGCTGCGCGAGATGGCGGACCGGTTCCGCCAGAAGGTTCCGTCGGGCGTGGCCGTCTTCGGCGCCGTCAAAGATGGCAAGCCGGCGTTGATCGCGTGCGTCACCGACGACCTGGTCAAGCGCGGCCTGAACGCCGGCGCGATCGTACGCCAGATCGCGGGCGTGATCGGCGGCAGCGGTGGCGGCAAGCCGAACCTGGCGCAAGCGGGCGGCAAAGACCCATCGCGGCTGGCCGAAGCGCTGGCCATGGTCCGGAGCGTCATCAGCAGCGCGATCAAATAGGCCGCGCTCATCCGGTCGAAGAACATCACGCAGGCTGGCGGCCATTCATGCGCCAGCCTGCTTTCGTTTATTTGCATCCCGAGTCGTCACCGATGTTGTTCTGAGTTGCACTCCAGCGAGGAACGTATGCGTCATCCCTTTTGGTCGGGATTGTTTCGGCTGCTGCATCCGGTGCGACGCCCCCTACGCCAGGCGCTGTTGAAGTTCCTCAAGTCCACCGAGTCGGCTGCTGCGACGACGTTCGACGTTTACTTCGCGCATCGCCTCCTGGCCCAGCGACAGCCCACGCCGGACGAATGGCGCCGCTGGGAGGCTGAGGCGGAAGCCGGCCGCCTGAGCCTCGACGAGTTGGTGACCCAGATCCCCGATCCGCGCGCGCCGCTCGTCCGCCGCCTCCAACTCGACGGCTACGTCATGTTCATCGATCCGCGCGATCCCCTGGTCGGCGCCCCCCTGGCCGCGACGCGTGAATACGAGCCGCAGATCACGCAGCGGTTCAAACAGGCGCTCGCGCCCGACAGTGTCGTGCTCGATGTCGGCGCCAACATGGGCTGGTTCACGCTCCTGGCCGCCCACCTGGCGCCGCGCGGCCGGATCATCGCGGTCGAGGCGCATCTTGGGAACGTCCGACTCATCGAACAGAGCAAGGCGGCCAACGGCTTCGGACACATCGAGATCTGGCCGATCGCGGCCTCCGGGCGGAGCGAGCTGTTGACGTTTGCGGCGCCGAATTCGAACGGCTATGTGACGGCGGCCGACGATCCCAACCCGCCGACCGCGAGGCGCGTGCCGGCGTTCGCGCTCGACGAATTGCTGCGAGCGGCGGACCGACTGGATCTGGTGAAGATCGACATCGAAGGCTTTGAGCCTTACGCTGTCCGCGGATTTGTCGAAGCGTTGCGCCGGTTCAGGCCCGTGGTGTTCACTGAGTTTCATCCGTGGATCATGCGCTCGCGCGAGCCGGATCTGGCCGAGCGCTATCTGGGCTTCTGGCGCGATCTCGGTTATGCCCTGACGATCATCGAAGCCAGCGGAGCGCTTCGCGAGGATCAGTCTGATGCACAGATCTGGGCCTTCTGGTCGGACCTGAACGCCCGGGCCGGCTCGGCTGCCGGCGAGCACCACCTCGACCTGATCGCGCGGCCGACATAGCCCGAGAGCCTGGGAGCCTGGAGCGTCGCGCGCCTGCTTTCGCCGGCGCGGCAGTACCGCGCGTCTGTCGGGCTCGTTCGACGAGTCAGATCGCCTCTTCGGTTGGCCGTCAGGGTGACACGGATCCGAGTGCCCCGTCCCGCCTCCCACGTCTTCCACCCAAGAATTTAGGGAGATTTTCGACGCCCGGCGGCTGTTGTATGCCATGCTCTGCTCACTTCTAACCAAGGTCGGCGGACATTAACCGACCCTGGCACGACCTGTGCAGGAGCACGGTCAACTCGGGGAGTGGGGACATGGCGGACAAAGTCACCCTTCAATTGGCTATACAAGCGCTCGACTCGGGCGACGTTAAAAAGGCTCAACAGCTGTTGGCTGGGATGCTCAAAGCAGACCCGCGCGACGTTCGCGCCTGGGTGTTGATGGCGGAAGCCCAGACCGACCCGAAGCGCCGCCAGGAGTGCATCGACCGCGCCCTGCAGATCGATCCCCACAACGAGATCGCCCGGCTGCTTCTGGCGCCGGAGCCCACCGACGAAAACGCCTGGAAGCACGAGAAGGCAGCCACTGCCACAAGCGAGTTGATGGAAGTGGAATGGGAAGGCACCGGGATCTCGAACGCGCCCGAAACGCCCGCGCCCAAACCCGCGACAGCGCCGATCGCCACTCCGCCCGCCCAGCCGGTTCGGTCGCCCGAACAGGAGGCGTTCGTCAAGCGCGCGAAGGCCGGCAAGCCCTGCCTCGAAACGGCCATGGCCCTCTACGACATGGGCGAAGTCGCAGTAGCCATCGATGTGCTGCGCAAGGTCGTGCAGCGTCAGCCTCACGACGAGATGGCCTGGGTAGGTCTGATCGAGATGATCCCGGATCGTGACGAGCGCATGCGGACCGCTCGAGAAGCCCTCAAGCGCCATCCGCACAGCGCGATGATCAACAAGGCAGCCGGCCGCCCGACAGGCGCGATCAGCCAGTTGCCTGAAGAGGAATCGATGCCGGAGCATCAGGACCGCAAGGCCTGATACCCGACCCTGGCTCAGGACGGGATAGTGTTGTATGCCGCAGGCACCTTCAGATCGATCGCACGACCCTCGCCGTCAGGCACGCGACGCCCTCAACCGGGGCGACCTCAGTGAAGCGCAGCGGCTCCTGGCGCAGGTGCTCAAACTCGAACCGAACGACGACGAAGCCTGGACGTTGATGGCCACGGCTCAGAGCGACCCGCGTCGTCGACAGGACTGCCTCGATCGCGCCCTCAACCTGAACCCCGCCAACACGACGGCCCTGGCCCTGCGGGCCGCCTGGGCTCCCAACCAGCCCGACCCCGTGACTGTTCCGGTTCGAACGGCGCAGCCCCAGGCTCCTCTGCCGTCTCGAGAGACGCCCGAGCCTTTGGCGCCGGTAGCCTCTGCTGACCCAGCCTCGTTGCCTCGCCGGCCAGACCGACGCACCCTCATCGAACAGGCGCGTTTGGCCCCGCCTTCGTTGCAGGCCGCTCAGACCCTGGCGGAGCTCGGCCAGATCGCCGGCGCGCGCGAGATGCTCTGGAACGTCCTCGAGCAGAATGCCGGCGACGAGACGGTCTGGCTCGCGCTGATCGATCTGATCGACGACGACAAGCAACGGGCCGAGGTCATTGAGGAAGCCGCGACCCGCTTCCCGAACAGCGCGCTCCTCAAGGCCGCGCGTTCAATGTCAACCTCCGCATCGGCCGAACCGGCTCCGACGACCGACACGCTCTGGCCGGTGGCGGTCAAGACGCCCCTCGAGTTGATCCAGGAACGCGCCACGTTGGCCGGCGAGAACATGGAACCGATCCGCGCGCGCCGCGTGGAGGTCGCGACGGGCCAGGCCTTCTTCGAAGTCTGGATGTCGGCGCTCATGGGGCCGACCAAGAGCAACTTCCAGGACATCCTCGACGAGAACCCGCCTTCATTGCTCAAGGCCATGACCTGGATGGGGCTGTGCGGCGGGGTCGCGACCCTCATTCAGATCGGCCTGACGATCTGGACCCAGCCCGAGATGCGCACGCTGGTGAGCCAGATGGACCGCACGGCGCTGATGATCGTCAGCGGCATCGTCATCGCTTTCGTCTGGGTCATGCCGGCCATCGGCCTCCTGATCAACAGTGTGGCGGTGGCCATCGCGTCGACCATCGTCGGCGGCAATGTCGATGTGCGCGCCCAGGCCTTCCTCACGGCCGCCTGGCAAGCGCCTCTGGCCCTGGTGACGAGTTTCATCGCGTTCGTGCCCTACGTGAACTTCATCGGCGGCGCCGCGCTGCTCATCTACGAGATCGTCCTCAGCATCTCGGCCACTCAGGCCGCGCAGGATCTTGAGGGGTTCCAGGCGATCGTCAGCCTCGTGTTGTCGGTCGTGGTGATGGCTTTGCCGTTCTGCCTCTTGAGCATGCTGGCGCCCATGTTGGGTCTGAACGCCGGGCAAGCCATGCAGACGCTCGGGCGATAAACCAGCGGCTCCGCACGTTTGCGATCCGTGCCTACCTCAACTAGACTCCTTTGGGTGAAGGCTCAGATCGTCACGATCGACCCGCACGATGACTATCAATCCGTGCGCGACAAGATGGCGTGGGCGCAGACTCAACGGCTCGTCCTGGTCTGGCCCGAACGCGGCGGCGTGCTCAACCGCAAGCTCGATCTGGTGTTGATGCATCGGCACGCCCACACCATCGGCGCCCATCTCGGCATCGTCGCGACCGATCCCCAGGTGTTGGAGAACGCTCAAAGCCTCGGCCTGCCGGCCTTCCGCGATCTGCGCGACGCCCGTCGCCGCTGGCGCAGCCGCATCCCGCGACTGCCTCCGCTCCGGCGCAGCCGCCCGCTCGACCGAGACGCCCTACGTGCTCTGCAGCAACAGCGCCTGCGACGGTTGCAGATGCCGTCGCGCTGGTCGTACCTCTGGCGCGTCCCCGTGCTGCTGGCCGGCCTCTGCGCCGTGCTCGCGCTGGCCGTCGCGATTCTGCCCACCGCTTCGGTGGGCCTGCCGACTGCTCCGCGAACGCTCGAGACGGAGGTCACGTTGGTGGCCGACCCGACCGTGCTCGCCCCCGACCCCGCCGCCGGCGCCATCCCGGCGCGCACGCTCAAGGTTGAGGTGCAGGCGACTCAGTACACGCCGGTCACCGGGCAGCGTGAGGCGCCGAGCGCCGCCGCCACCGGTCGCGTCGTCTTCACAAATCTGACCGGTGTGGCGATCACGATCCCGGCCGACACGCGGGTGCGGACCACGAGCGGCAGCTCCGCACGCTTCGCGACGGTGCGAGCCGCCACCCTTCCGGCGCGGATCGGGGCGACGGTCGACGTCGACGTGCGCGCTGTGGATCTTGGACCGGTCGGCAACGTGATCGCCGGGCAGATCAACGCGATCGATGGCCCGCTCGGCCTGCAACTGGCGGTGACCAACCCGGCCGTCACGCAGGGCGGCGCGCTGGCGCAGCGCCCGGCGGTGGCGGCAGCCGACCAGGCCAGCGTCCGCGCCCTCGTCGAGGAAAAACTCGTGGCCGAGGCGCGCGAGGCGCTGCTGGCCCAGTTGCAGCCCGGGGAGTTCCTGCCGCCCGAGACGGTGACTACGGCGCGCGTGCTGGTCGAGAGCTACGACCACGCCGTCGGAGAATCCGCCGACGTGCTCGGTCTGACCTTGCGGCTGTCGGTCAATGGGCTCGCGATCTTCGAGGATGACGCGCGAGTGGCGGGTCTTGCCGCGCTCGATCGCCAGGTGCCGGCCGGCTATCGGCAGATCGACGATGCAGTGTCGTTCAGCCGCAGCCGCGAGACGGTGCTGCGCGATGGGCGGGCCGAGTTCGTGCTGCGCGTCTCAGGCACGGCGGAAGCCGTGATCGACCAGGCGGAGGTGCGCTCCATGATCGCCGGCCAAACACCGGCTGAAGCCGCCGAGCGCCTGCAGGCTCGCTTCGCCCTGGCCGAGGCCCCCACGATCGATGTCCAGCCCGCTTTTCTTTTTGACCTCTGGCCACGCATCCCCTGGGTGGCCCAACGCATTTTCGTGACGGTGGACCCACGTTGACTATGAGGAGAAACGACTATGCGGGATAGATGCCTGCGGTTGATCGCCGCTACGGCCCTCGGAGCGGCCGCCGCCATCGCTCTGCTCGTCACGGTGGCGCCGACGCCGATCGCGCGCGCCGTGGTGTACAACCGCTACGTCGCCGTCACCGGCCGCGACGACACCGATTGCAGCGAGATCACGCTCCCGTGCCTGACGCCGCAATACGCGATCAACGAGGCCTCGCCCGGCGATGTGATCAAGATCGCGGCAGGGACGTATTCGACGGTCACGACGAATGCGTTCACGACGACCTCGGCCTACTCATTCACCCAGATCGCATTCATCTCCAAGACCCTCACGATCCAGGGCGGATACACGCTCACCAACTGGACGACAGCCGATCCGGCGGCAAACCCGACGGTCTTCGATGCACACCACGCCGGCCGCGGCATCACAGTCCTGGGCTCTGGCACTGAAGCGGTCACTGTGTCGGGCCTCACGCTGACCAACGGCGACTACACGGGATTGGGCACGTGCCGTAACACAAGCGCGGAATGCGGCGGCGGGCTCTATGGCACCCAGGCGCGCCTGACGCTCTCAGAGGTGACCGTCGCCAACAACATCGCTTCGCGCACGACCTGGTTCAGCTATGGCGGTGGAATTGCGCTCGACCAGACAACTGATGGCTCATTACTTCAGTCCATCACTGTCACCCAGAACTATGTCGGACCCAATGAGACCTTTGGTGGCGGGCTGGCGTTGTTTGGCACCGGGAATCTCACAATCACGCATGCCTACCTGAACCAAAACAGTGCCTCAGCCGAGGGTGGCGCGATCTCCGTCGAAGATCCCGTCGGCGGTATCACGATCGCGGACTCGCGGGTGACGTCGAACGCCGCGCGAAACGCGGCAGCGGTGCGCGTCCAGTTGGCCGGGCCGGTGGATATCGTCCTCGATCGCGTCTCGTTCACGAACAATCTCACAAGTGCCGGAGATGTGATTGCGGTCGGCGCTTATGGCCCGCCGGCCGACTCGTTCGTCCTGCGCAATGTCCTGATTGCCGGGACCAGTGTGACCTTTACCACGCCATCGGCGGGTTTGATCAAGACCGATGTCGGCTGGGCCGAGCAAGGTCGGCTGGATTTCAGCGCCGCGCACATCACGGCAATCAACAACGAGGGCGCGGCGTTGCTCGAGATTCAGGCGCAGACCGCGCCGAACCAATCCGGCGTGTTCTCGGGTACGCTCAGCAACATCCTGGTCATCGGGTTACCGGCCCTGTTTCTCCCCCAACAGAGCGGCCCCAGTCAGATCCATTTGACAGCGGACCACTCGATGACTCAGACGGTGCCTGCCCTGACGACGTCAGTGATCGGCGCGGCGTCCATCACAATGACCCAACCTATCACCGGCGCGCCCCTGCTCGATGCGCAGTACCGGCCTCAGGCCTTCTCGGCGGCCATCAACGCGGGACGCGATCTGGGAGTGGCCGTCGACCTGAGCGGAGCGCCGCGCGATTACTGGCCCGACATCGGCGCCTACGAGGCTCCTGCGGGCACGATGACGCGCCTGCTGCTGCCCGCGCTGCAGAAGTAAGGAGTACGTGGCGTGCGACTGATCGGGATCGATCCGGGGGGGCGCTTCATCGGCCTGGCGGTTTGCGACGCTCACGGCCTCGCCGCTCGCCCGCTGTCGACGTTGACACACGTCTCGCGGGATGTCGACCTCGCGGCCCTGATCGCGACGGCGCGCGAGCAGGAGGCCGAGGGCTTCGTCATCGGCTTCGCGATCCAGGCCGACGGCACGCCCGCTCCGCAGGGCGTCTCGGCCCAGAAGCTGGCTGAGGCGCTGCAAGAGGCGAGCGGACTGCCGGTCTGGCTTCACGATGAATGGGGCAGCTCGCGCGAGGGCCTCAGGCGTATGATTGAGGCTGGCAAGCGGCGCCGGGCCCGGCGCGAACAACAACACGCGGCCGCTGCGGCCGCCATTCTGCAGAGCTACCTCGATGCGACTGCGAGAGAAACGCCGCAAGGCGAATAGGCTCTTTCTGTTCCTGGTCCTGGTGGGCGGAGTCGGCCTGGTCGCCGTGTGCGCGGTCAGCGGCCTCGCCGGGTTGACGGCCAAGAACCCGGCGCTCGGCGACCCGTCTCCCAAGCTCGGCTTCTTCGAGCGCGCCTACTTCACGACCTACCTCAACCTCAAGAGCGATGTCCTCACCGCACCGGCGGGCTCGGATACCGAGCCGCGGGGCTTCACCGTCTCGCCCGGCGAGAGCGTGGCCTCGCTGTCGGAGCGCCTCAAATCCGACGGCCTCGTCGCCGACACCGACGTGCTCGTGGCCTACCTGCGTTACACGGGGTGGGATCAGCACATCGAAGCTGGCGATTTCATCCTCCGTCAGACGATGAACATCACCGAGGTCGCGCGGGCGCTGACCGACGCGCGCGCGCGGGAGGTGGCGGTTCGCATCTTCGAAGGCTGGCGGCGCGAACAGATCGCCGAGTCGTTGGCCGCACACCCGTCGTTGGCGGTCGACGCCAACGAATTCCTGGCGCTGACCGGGCCGGGCGCCGTCGCCCCGGGCAACTATCTGTTCCTGGCCGACCGACCGACCGCGGCCACGCTCGAGGGATTCCTCTTCCCCGACACCTACCTCATGCGCCCCGGCGCGACGGCCCAGGACATGGTGCGCCGGCTCCTGGATAACTTCGCGTTGCAGCTGTCACCGCAGGACGAGACGGCCTGGGAAGCGCGCGGCATCACGATGTACGAGGCCGTGACGATCGCGTCGCTGATCGAGCGCGAAGCCGTGAAGGACGAAGAGCGGCCCTTGATCGCGTCGGTCATCTTCAACCGGCTCGCCGCCGGTCAGCCGTTGGAGATCGACGCCACTGTGCAGTTCGGCATCGGCCAGGCCGGCAATTGGTGGCCGCCGCTGGCCGGGCTCGACCTGCGCAGCCAACCCGGCCCCTACAACACCTACACCACCGTCGGCCTGCCTGCCGGACCGATCTCAAACGTGCGCAAGTTGTCGCTCGACGCTGTGGCTTACCCGGCTCAAACGCCTTACCTCTACTACCAGGCTCGCTGCGACGGCAGCGGCTTCCACAACTTCGCCACGACGTACGAAGAGCATGTCGCCAACTCGTGCCAATGAAGGGCCGAGGAGCGAAGGGCGAGGCGCGCAAAGCGACCGCTGCCGCGCGCTTCGCCCTTCGCCCCTCGCTCTTCTCTCCTCGCTGCTCGCCCTCTGCCTCACTGCCTGCTCCGTCACGCGGCCGACGCTCAAGATCGGGCTGGTGGCGCCGTTCGAGGGGCAAGACCGCGCCGTGGGCTACGACGTGATCTGGGCGGTGCGACTTGCAGTGCGCGAGGCCAACCAGCAATCGCAGGTGCCCGGCTACGGCCTCGAGCTGGTCGCGCTCGACGACATGGGCGACGATCAGCGCGCCCGCGAACAGGCCGCCAAGTTAGCCGCCGATCCACAGGTCGTCGCCGTGTTGGGCCATTGGCTGCAGGCGACCACGGCCGCGGCAGCCGAGGACTACACGGCCGCCGCGTTGCCGCTGCTGGCCACCGGCGGCGTCGAGCCCGACCTGACGGCGGGCCGTCTGCCGCTGTGGAACGCCGATGACTGTCTGCTGAGATCAGCGCAAGGATGCATCGAAGATTGGGCCGGTCGGCAAAGCGAGCTCAAGACGGGCGTGTGCGCCCTCGCCCCGCTCGCGCTCGATGAGATCGACGCCGACTTCGTCGAGGGCTACCGCTCGCTGTCCGGCGCCGCGCCGGGCCCCGCGACGGTCGCGGCATACGACGGCACGCGCGCGCTGATCGCGGCCATCGCGCAGGCGGCTCGGGAGGGTGCGCCGACGCGGGCAAGCGTGGCGGCTGCCCTGCCTCACGTGACTCTTGAAGGCGTCGGCGGCACCGTTTCCTGGCAGACCGACGGTCAGCGCTCGGAGACCCTGCATCGCGGCTATCGGCTCGACTCCGACGGCGCCTGGGTGGCCGACGCAGCCGCGTGCCCCTAGCGCCACCGGATGAACGATTCCGCGGCGGACCAGAGGCCATCATCAAGGCCTGCGCACGGGTCGCCAACGGTCGTGATACAAACACCGTCACGCTCACAACGGCAACGAACACAGCCTCGACGTGCCTCCGCGGTCGGCCGGCTTCGGGTCGAGCATCAACGGCGGCGAATGGCTGTTCCTGGCCCTTGCCACCTGCTCCTGCAACGGCGTCCACCGTGAAGCAGCCGGGCGGGGCATCCAGGTTTAGCAGGTGACCGTCGAAGCCGAAGGCGAGCCGGGCCGCAACCTGACATACCATGCGCGTCACCGCAGCTGGAAGCGAAACCGAGACCCGTTAACGGATGGCGCACGTCGATCGCGTGGCCGAGATCCACCACACGCTTCGATCGGCGACGCCGGTGACTCCGAAATCCGTCGCGCGCGCCGTGGTCTAGAATGTGTGATCCAACCGTGCTGCCGGCTCGGGCCGCCGGGCGAAGGGAGACGAGACCTTGGACGTCTTGCGGACGGCTGTGTCACGCATTGAGCGAGCGCTCCGCCGGGCTCGCTGGCCCATCGTCAGCGTGGCGGCCACATACGTGTGCTCGGTCGCGACCGGCATCGCTTTGATCCACGCCGGGAACGCCTTCGCTGTGAGCCAGCGAGACGCCGTGCTGGAGGCGGCTGGCAACAGCCGCATCACGAGGGCCGACGTGCAGGGCGACGCCCTCCGCGCCGCGCTGCTCGACTTCGCCGGCAACGCCACGGTGGGATCGCTGCCGAAGGCGATCAGCGGCTTCGCCATCATCTTCGCGTATCCGCAGGTCGCGTATCAGGGCTGGATCGGCGGGATCGTGTCCCTCAGCCGGGATGGCGTCAGCCGCTTCGCCGACATCCGCTCGACGATCTACTATGCCGTCACACTGGCCTTCCAGTTGACGGGTTTTTCGATCGTGGTCGGCGCGGGCGTGAACGGCGGCCTGGCCTTGCTTCGCCCGGCCCCTGACTATCAGGGCCACAAGTGGTTGGGCTTGTTCCCGATGGAATCGCTCAAGGACTTCGCCTGGCTCTACGTCGCCGCGCTGCCCTTCTTTCTCATCGGCTCGCTCTGGGAGTTCTTGAGCCCCTGGAACCTCTAGCGGCGTTGTGCCCTCACCTTTTCAGGAGATCCCGTCATGGCCACCGACCCGCTCCGACTCCTGGCCGTCTTCCCGCACCCCGACGACGAGACCCTCGGCATGGGCGCCTCGCTGGCCTGGCATGTGGATCATGGCATCGAGTGCCACCTGATCTGCGCCACGCGTGGACAACGCGGCTGGAGCGGCCCGGCCGATGAATATCCGGGCCTCGATGAGCTGGGCCGCATCCGTGAAGCCGAGTTGCGTTGCGCGACGGCGCATCTCGGCCTGAGCGACGTGGTCGTGCTCGACTACGTGGATGGTGATCTCGACCAGGCGTCGCCCACTGACGTGATCGCCGAACTGGCGAGCCATGTGCGCCGCATCCGCCCGCAGGTGGTGGTGACCTACGCGCCAGATGGGCTGTATGGCCATCCCGACCACGTGGCTCTGTCGCAGTTCACGGCAGCAGCACTGATGGCCGCCGCTGACACAAGCGACACCGGGCCGGGCGGGGCTCCCGCTCACGCTGTGGCGAAGTTCTATTACGTGGTCGACACGAAAACCGTGGTGCAGCGGGTCCACGATCTGCTCGGCGGCATCGGCATGGAGATCGACGGTGTGGCCCGCTCCCATGTCGGATGGGAAGAGTGGACGGTGAATGCCCGCATCGACGGCCGCGCGACGTTTGACAGGGTCTGGCCGGCCATCCTGTGTCACAAAACCCAGCTCCCGGGCTTCGGCCCGATCACCGAGCTGCCGCCCGAGACGTTGCTTGACGTGTTTGGGGAAGGAACGTTCGTGCGGGTCTTTAGCCGCGTCAACGGCGGCCGGGCTCTCGAACGCGATCTCTTCGAGGGATTGCGAGGCTGAAATAAAGAAGGCCCGCCGACTTCTCGGCGGGCCTTCTTCGTAGGCTCAACGGATGACGCCGTAGAAGAGCGGCAGCGGCGCGGCTCTGGCTGCGGTGATGACGTGCGCGGCCAACACGCGTTCGCGGGCAACGGCGAGGCGCTTGCGGTCGTTCGCGTGCACCGTGAACAGCGGCTCGCCCTTGACGACTCGATCCCCGACTTTGTGATGGATGACGAAGCCGACGGCATAGTCGATCGGGTCGGACTTCTTGTGTCGACCGGCGCCCAGATCGACGGCCGCCAGACCGACCTCGCGCGCATCGATCTCGCGCACATAGCCGGAGCGCGGGGCTCGCACCACGTCGACCAGATCGGCCGAGGGGAGGCGCTCGGGGTGGTCGATGGCCGCCACGTCGCCGCCTTGCGCCTCGACGAAGGCCCTGAACCGCTCCCAGCCCCGTCCATCGGCGAGCGCCGCGATCAGGAGCTTGCGAGCCGCGGCCAATCGGTCGGCCTTGCCGGCCAACACCAGCAGGTGCGCGGCCACTGTCAGACAGTGCTCGCGGAAGTCGGCGGGTCCGCCGTTGTGGAGCGTGTCGATCGCCTCGCGGACCTCAAGCGCGTTGCCGACGGCGTGCCCGAGCGGCTGGTTCATGTCGGAGAGCAAGGCGACGGTGCGTCGCTTGACCAGCTTGCCGATTCCGACCATCGCGCGCGCCAGGGCGCGAGCCTCAGGCAGCGTTTCCATGAACGCGCCCCGCCCGACCTTGACGTCGAGGACAATGGCCTGCGCCCCGCCCGCGATCTTCTTGGACATCACGCTGCTGGCGATCAACGGGATGCTTTGGACGGTGCCCGTGACGTCGCGCAGCGCGTAGAGTTTGCCATCCGCCGGCGCCAGATCCGCCGACTGGCCTGTGAGCACGAGGCCGACCTTCTTGAGTTGTTTCTTGAACTCGGGCAGTGAAAGGGCGAGCCGCATTCCCGGGATCGACTCGAGTTTGTCGACGGTGCCACCCGAGAAACCCAGGCCCCGCCCCGACATCTTGCCCACTGGCACGCCGCAGGCCGCCACAAGGGGTTCGACCACGAGCGTGGTCTTGTCGCCCACGCCACCCGTCGAGTGCTTGTCGACCGTGAACTTTACAGTGTCATGCAGGTCGACCGTGTCGCCCGAAGTCGCCATGGCCAGCGTCAGGTCGGCCAGTTCGCGCGGAGTCAGGCCGTTGAAGTACACGGCCATGCACCAGGCCGCGGCCTGATAATCCGGGATTTCTCCGCTGGTGATGCCCTTTACGAAAAACCCGATTTCGTCAGTCGTGAGGGCTACGCCATCACGCGTTTTGGTGATCAACTCGACGGGGTTCATGGACCTATTTTAGTGCCAATTCGGGGGAGGCGCTGTTTTAGACACCGGGAGTGCGAACGGCGAGTCTCCAGGACGGAGAGCCGCCATTCGCACTCCCGGTGTCTTTCCTGCCAGCCATTCGCACTCCCGGTGTCTTAATCCCGTCAAATCCCAAGCGACTATAATTCCCAGATGCTACTTACTCCGTGCGATCTCCTTATCACAAACGCCTACGTCCTGACCATGGACGAGGCCTTCCATCGTTATCCTGACGGGGCCGTCGCGATCACGGGCGACTCCATCGTGGCGGTCGGCCATGAGGCCGAACTCCGGGCCGCCTACGCGCCGGCCGCCGTGCACGACGCCGGCGGCAAGGTGCTCATGCCGGGCCTGGTCAACGCCCATACGCATGCGGCCATGACCCTGCAACGCGGCCTGGCCGACGATCGCCGCCTCGACGTCTGGCTCATGGGCTATATGATGCCGGTCGAGAAGGAGTTCGTCTCGCCCGATTACTGCCGGCTGGGCACGCAGATCGCTTGCGCCGAGATGATCCGTTCGGGAGTCACCTCCTTCGCCGACATGTTCTACTATGAGGAAGACGTGGCCAAGGCCACGGCTGAGGCCGGCATGCGCGCCCTGCTCGGCCAGACGATCCTCAAGTTCCCGTCGCCCGACGCGGGCAGCTTCGAGGACTCGCTCGCGATGGCTCGCGGGTTCATCGAACGCTGGAAGGGTCATCCGCTGATCGTGCCCGCGCCGGCCCCGCACGCGCCCTACACCTGCACAGCCGAGATCCTGCGCGCGAGCACCGAGCTGGCCCTCGAACACGACGTGCCGCTGCACATCCATATCTCGGAGACCGCGCTCGAGGTCGAGAACTCGCGCCGCGAGCACGGCATGCCGGTCGTGCCCTGGGTCAAGAAGCAGGGCCTGCTCGAGGCGAAGGTTCTGGCCGCGCATTGCGTGCATGTCGACGAGGGCGAGCTGCGCACGTTCAAGCACTACAACACGGGCATCTCGCACAACCCATCGAGCAACCTGAAGCTCGCGTCCGGCGTCGCTGCGGTCACGAAGATGCTGGATCTCGGCCTGAACGTCGGCATCGGCACTGACGGCCCGGCTTCGAACAACGACCTCGACATGTTCGAAGAAGTGCGGTTGGCCGCATTCCTGGCCAAGGGCTTCTCGGGCGACCCGACCGCCCTGCCCGCCAAGCAGGCCCTGTTGCTGGCGACCCGCCTCGGCGCCCAGGCCATGCACATGGGCCACCTGACCGGCTCGCTCGAGCCCGGCAAGCGCGCCGACCTGATCGTGGTGGATCTCAACCAGCTGCACAACCTGCCGGCCTTCACCCACGACCCGGACGCCGTCTACGCGCGCCTCGTCTATGCCGCCCACAGCCACGATGTCAACGACGTAATGGTCAACGGCAAATGGCTGATGCGCGATCGGCATCTGCTCACGCTCAATGAAGAGGAATTGCTGCATGCCGCGGATGGCTACGCCCGGCGCATCGACCATTTCCTGATCGAACGCGAGAGCAGCGTCCTGCGCAAGCTCGTCACCATCGGCGGCGCCGAACAGGGTGAGAGCTTCGAGGTGCAGGTCAAGGCGCGGCTGGCTGAGGATTCGAAGGTGCTGTCGGTGATCGACAGCAAGGCCGTCACGGTGATCCGTAACGTCCACTATCACCAGTACGACACGTACTTCATGTTCGCCGACCCCGCGCAGGGCCGGCTGCGCTATCGTGAAGATGAGTTCCTGGGCCCCGACGGAAAATCCACTCACGTACGCGCGCGTCTGACCTTGACCGGCCCGGCCAAGGAAGACGCGTTCGACTCGGTGGTGCTCTCGCGCTCGCGCTTCCTCGCGCCCGCCACCTACTCACTGCGCTTCTACCGCGAGTACTTCAACCCGACTGGAGAGCGCCAGATCGAGAAGGATCGACGGCGCTGGCTCGTGGTCTTCCACGGCGTCGAGGTGTTCGTCAACCTCGACCGGTTGATCAAGCCCGCGGGCGACGGCTTCTACGTCGAGATCAAGACGCGCACCTGGTCGCGACGCGACGCAAAGGAGAAGGCGCTTGTGATGCGTGAACTCCTGGCCCTGTTCGGCGCTGAACCCGACCAGATCGTGACAGAGGATTACACAGAGCTCATCGCCGGCAGCGGCGCGTAGATTGCCGTTCGATCCAAACACATGCTTTGACGCGGGCGCCCACGTATCGCAATGCCTGCGATGCGCGGGCGCCTGGTGTTTCGCTGGCGGTGGCTGGGCTCGATCGGGCATCGTCACGCCCATCTGAACGGCGCGACGAACCCGGTTTGTGCGAATCAGCCGCCCAGACTCTTGCATCTTTTCGCATGGCCGTTTTCGATCACTTCGACTTCCTGGCGCCTATCTATGAGACGTTCATCCCCGGGCGTGGCTCCGAGGCGCTGCTGGCCCAGCTGCGGCTGCCGGCCGCCGGGCCGGTGCTGGATGCCGGCGGGGGCACGGGCCGCGTCGCTCAATACCTGCGCGGGAAAGCCGAGCCCGTCATCGTCGCCGATTTGTCGCGCCAGATGCTCGCTCAAGCGAAGCTCAAAGACGGGCTGACTCTCGTGTGCGCTCACACTGAAGTCCTGCCGTTCGCCAGCCACTCGATCCCGCGCGTCATCCTGGTCGACGCCCTGCACCACGTCATCGACCAGCGCCACACCCTCGAGGAGTTGTGGCGCATCCTCGCACCGGGCGGCAGGCTGGTGATCGAGGAACCCGATCTGCGCACCTTCGGTGTGAAACTCCTGGCGCTCGCCGAGAAGGCCGCCCTGATGCGCAGCCACTTCTTGACGCCGCCCCAGATCGCCGATCTGCTGCGCTTTCCGGATGCCCGGGTGCTCATCGAGACTTCGGGCTTCAACGCCTGGGTTGTGGCTGACAAAGCCGGCTGATGGTCGAGCGCGATCGAATACGTCAGCGCGTTGCGTTAAGTCGCTCAGGCTCGTGGGCCCAAGGAGGGTGTTGTGTTTCGATCCTGGTTGTTTCGTCGCAAGCGTCCGGCAGACCTTCACCAACCCTTTGCGCGGCCTTCGGAGGCTGACCGCTTCCACAATCGGGAACCCGGCGCGGATCCTCGGCGTCTGGGCGGCATGCCTTCACTTCAACACCGTCGAAGCGCCTTGCTGCTCGCCGCGCTGCCGCTCCTGCTCGCCTGCAGCCTCGTCTCACGTCCGGCCATTCCAACCGACGCGCCCCCGCAGGTCCCGACAGACGGCGCGCCGCCCCTTGATCCCACGCCGGCGCCCAACACGCCGGTGCCAACCGGCAGCTCGCCGTATCGCGAGATCAGTGGCGAGAACCTGCAAGGCGTTATTGTTCCGGCGGATCGGGCGGCCGAGTTCAGCATCTTCAAAGCCACCGGCTATTGGACTCCGACCGACGCCGACGTCGCGGCCTTCGACGCGGCATTCACCACCTGGATCACCGAGCAGAAAGACGTCTGGGGCGCCGATGAGGTCGCCCAGCGCTGGCCTGGAGACTACACGCGGCAGTACGTGGGCTTCGAGCGCGACGCCCAGCAGTTGCTCTTCGTCAACGCGTTCTGCGCCACCGAATATCTAGATTGGAAAAACCAGCCCGTGATGGTGGAAGATGGCGGGCCATGCTTCTTCAGCGTCGTCTTCAATCCGGCGACGCTCGAGTTCACGGATTTGATGATCAACGGCATGGCCTGACCGCTGACACGCCTTCACGCGTCGGCCGCAGCCTCTTGAGCCGTCAATCACCGGCGTGTTGCCTGACGTGAGCCACCGTCTGCGTCCGGCGCATCCTCGACTGCACTCGCTCGATCGCCCAGTCAAGGCCCAGGAAGGCCAGCGCTGACAGACCCAGGGTCGGGAAGAGCACGCACAGTGCGATCGCCGCGACCCGCCAGCGCAGCGGCACATCGCGCCAGGCGACCGGCTTCGGCGCAGCGAGCCCCGTCCCATTGCGCCGCTTCCACCACATCACATAGCTTGTGAGCGCCCCTGCGACGATCACCACACAGCTGAGCACAACGATCCAAAAGACCACCGGGCCCAGCGCCGCCGCATGGAACAGCATGCCCAACAACGTGAGCTTCCCCATGAGCGGGTAATCGTCCCAGGTGATCTTCTGAATGATATCGCCGGAATACACGTCGATCGCCAGGTCGACCTTGTCGGTTGTGGCCGAGTGACCGGCGTTTGTCACCCTGTAGAAACCAGTCGGCGTGGTTGGTGGTTTGATGCTCAGGTCCGCTGTCGCCAGGCCGTTGGCGCGCGCGACATCTGCGGCGGCCTGCAGACCGATTTTTCTGCCGTCCGCCACCACGACCGACTCGCCCTTTGGCGACGGCCAACCCTGCCGCGTAGCGAACTGCACGCCCAGGGCGAGTGTGCCCGACAGGTGCGACATCAGGAGACCGCCCGCCGCGCCGAGGGCGATCACGGCGAAGAAGAAAGCAGCCGGGATGCTGTGCCAGTCACGCCATTGCGTCCGGCTGCTGGCCCCGAATCTGGGGACGATCACGCCACGGACCTTGTCGCGGCGGCGCGGCCACCAGAGGTATAGACCCGTCAACGACAGGGCCAATAGCCAGCTGGTGGCAATCTCGCTCACCCAGCGCAGAGCATCGCCGGCCATGAACCGCGCATGAAGGTCATGGAGGATGGCCGCGAAGCGATCATAGCGCTCCAGCGTGCCCGTCACCTCGCCGCTGTACGGATTGACATACGTCAGAACGGTTGTTCCGCCATGACCATGGCTCGCCGCAGCAGCCGCGGCGTCGGCCGTCGAGTAACCGAACGTGAAGATCGTCGCGCGTTCGGGATCGGCGGGCACTTCAATGCCCTGCACGACCATGCCATCAAAATGGTGGGAGGCCAGGGCGCGGATTCGTTGTTGGTCGAGCGATAACCGGGTCTCGCCCGGAACCACAAATAGGACGCTACGCAATCGCGCGGCGTCGATATCGGCGCCAAAAGCGAGTAGCACGCCGGTGACAGCGCACCAAATCAAGATGGGTCCCAGGAAGAAGCCAGAGAAGAAATGGATACGCCAAAACCAGCGATAGATCTGCCCGGTATTTGCAGCAGACGAGCCGGGTGCTTGGCGCGATGCGACGATCGTGGACATGGAGGTCTCCTCCCATTCACAACAGGGCAATACCGCACGAACGCGACGCAGGTAAGGATCCCACGGCGCGGAGTGCGCTACGTCATTGGGACGAACGACTTATCAAAGGGGTCAGACCAATCGAGGCGGTGGATCAAACGCAGTCACCAAGGTCCAGCCTGGAGCAATACACAGGCTGACGACTTTGAACGTAATGGGCGCTCTTAGCGGCCCAGTCGCGATGGAGGTCGGAATAGCCCGAAACAAACCGTACATCGCATGTAGCAGGTCATACGGGCACGGTCCGTCGCTTGGTTCACCCGGCGTCGGCGCCGGTACGACATGGCCGGCATGTTCATCACCGTCGGTCGAGGGGCTCACGAGACTTGAGTGATAGGGACAAGGGCCGAAAGCGGCAAGCATGCCGTGCATCACCAGCATCACCGCCATCCAGGCGCCAATCCGACTCTGTACAAAAAAGAGCCATTGCCCCATATTAGTCGCATTCTATGTGACGCCGCCGGCCGACACAATCGTGAAGATAGTCACCATCATCAGATTACGATCATCTGATCTCCAGCGCCCCGGGACGAGTCGCCTTTCGACCAGCAGCATCTCGTGAAATGAGGCACCCTGCCGTGGGTGACGATTTGAGAGTCGAAGTTCATCAACTCCTAAGGTCGACCCGGATGCGTTTTGTGATTGTCTGTTACCGGCAGATAGGCCCGTTGTCAGTTACATGTGCGACACAGGCACTGGCTTCGTCTTTCGCCATCTGTCGGAAAGGCAACGATGAAACGCTCAGGGTTGATGCCGTTGCTGCTCGGTGTCGTGTGCGGGTTCGTGCCTGCGCTTTGGCTCGTGGCGCAAGATCCGCGCGTGGCTACAGCTCAGGATCTCGGTGTCACGATCAGCGGGCTCGCCTATCAACCGCCCCTCATCACCACCACAGTGGGCAGCACCGTGCGCTGGACACATCAGGACGGTTTTTCGATCCACACGGTCACAGCCGACGGCGGCGCTTTCGCGTCTCCCAACCTTTCGGAAGGCGACAGCTTCACGGCGACGTTCACCACCACGGCCGTCTACACCTACCATTGCCTGTTCCATCCCGGCATGCTCGGCGTCGTGAACGTCATCGACCTTCCCGAGCGCCTGTACATTCCCTCGCTCAGCCGCGGCGGCTCGTAGACGCGACCGGCGCGTGGTAGCATGATGCCCGGAGGTCACGATGCTCACGTCTGCCCAACGCGCCGTCTTCATCGCCCATATCCGTCAGTTGCCGGCTCAGGTCGCGGCGCTCGTCAGCGCCCTCACCCCGGAGCAGTTGATCACGCCCTATTTGAAGGGTGAGTGGACCGTCGCCCAGAACGTCCACCACCTGGCCGACTCGCACATGAACGCCTACATCCGCTGCAAGCTGGCCGTCACAGAGCCCACACCCACGATCAAGCCCTACGATCAGGACGCCTGGGCCGCGATGCCCGACGCCAGCAACGCCAACCTGGCGCACTCGCTGGCTCTGCTCACCGCCCTGCACGCGCGCTGGGCCGAGTTCTTCGAGACCCTGCCGGCCGATGCCTGGCAGCGCACGTACCTTCACCCCGTCGACGGAACGCGCACCCTCGAGGACGTGCTGCAGCTCTACGCCAAACACGGCCACGGACACCTCGAGCAGATGCAACGCACCCTGGCCGCTCGCCCGAGTTGATTTGACTAAGCCACACAACGAAAAGGCCGGCGGGAGCGAAACTCCCGCCGGCCTTTTCGTTGTGTGTGTCGCTCAGCGCGTCAGCGCGTCAGCGCGTCAACGACGGCAGGTACAGGCGCAGCGGTAGCGCCACGCCCACATCAAGCCGGGCCGCCTGCGAGTAACGTCTCTCCTGGCCCTGGCTGTCGACCTCGATCAAGCTGTACGTCCAGCTCCCGACGCCCGGGGCGTCGTCGAACGAGTAGGCGATGTCGCCCGCCTCGAACGTAGCCGCCACGAAGCCGACTTCGACTTCGGCCGTCGGATCACCTACTGGCGCTCGGACGATCCGGTAGCCGATCGTGTCGATCTGTTGCGCCACGGTCCAGCGCAGATGCACGCTGTCGCCCTCGCCGCGCTCGGCCACGAAGTCGAGCAACCTGACGGCCGTCGGCATGCCACCGACCGTCGACTGGTTGTTCGGCGGCGTCGGGTCGACTCCGTGTGAACCGTCGTCGCCGATGAGCGCCGTGTTGGTGACGGTCGCGCCATCCGGCAGGATCGGGATGGTGACGACCACGAACGTGATGGAGCCGCCGGCTCCCGCGCCCACGCTTCCGATCGAGAACGTGCAGGTCGTGCCCTCGGGGCTTCCCTCAGCGCATGACCAGCCCGGCGTACTGAAGACGGCCGCGAAGGTCGTATAGGTCGGAACGGTCTCAGTGATGACCACGCCGGTGGCGGTCACGTTGCCGACGTTCGTATAGGCTAACGTGTAGGTGATGGGCAGGCCAAGGATGAGGCCACCGCCCGGCTGGCTCTTGACCAGTTGCAGGTCGACCACGTTGTCGACGGTGTCGACGTCGCTGCTGGCGTTGTTGCTCGGGTCGACGTCAGCGCCGTTGTTGCCGTCATCAGCCACCTGAGCCGTGTTGGTGATCACCGCACCGTCGGACACAGCAGAGTCGACCGTGAAGGTCACGATGCGTGTGACGGTCGCGCCCGCCGCCAGATCGAAGGCGGGCCATGACACAACGCCCGCGCTTTCAGTCCCCAGATCCGACGCGCCGACGAAGTTCAGTTCGGCGGGCACCGTGTCGGTCACGGTCACGCCGGTCACATCGATGTCTCCGACGTTCTGGACCGTCAGGGTGTATGCAATCGTCTGGCCGGCCGCGACGATGGTCAGGCCGTCGTCCTTGACCATCGACACGTCAGGGGCGGCGTCGACGATGTCGCTGTCGGTCGCATCGTTGTCGCTCGGATTGAGGTCGGGCCCTGAGGCTCCGTCGTCTTGCACGAGGGCGGCATTGTCGATGGTCGACACGCCAGCCGCGAGCGGGTTGTCGACCGTCACGGTCAGCGTGCGTGTGAGCGTCGCGCCACCGCCGGCCAGAGTGGCCGACGGCCAGGTCACGACACCGCCGCTCTCCGTGCCGCCGTTGCTGGCGCTCACGAAGCTGGTGTGGGCCGGGATCGTGTCGGTGAGGACCACGCCCGAGGCCGTCGTCGTGCCGACATTCGTGATGACGAGCGTGTACACCAGCGTCTGGTCCGGTGCCGCCAAAGCGACGCCGTCGTCCTTGACGAGCTGCAGATCGACGTTCAGGCCGCCGATCGGCGTGAGCTCGGTGTCGCTGTTGTCGGCCGGGGCGAGATCCACTCCCGTGGCGCCGTCATCGCTGACGTGCGCCGTGTTGCTGATGTCGGTCAGGCCGTAGGGCACCGCGTTGTCGACGCGCACTGCGAGGGTGCGCGCGGCCGACGCGCCGACGCTGAGGCTGCCTACCGACCAGGTCACGACGCCGCCGCTTGCCAGGCCGCCGTTGCTGGCGCTGACGAAGCTCGTGTACGTCGGGATGGTGTCGGTGATGACCACGCCCGTCGCCGTCACGTTCCCGGAGTTGGTGATGGTCAACGTGTAAGTGATCACGCCGTTGGGCGCGCTCGTGACGTTCGCGTCAGTCTTGACGATCGTCAGATCCACGCCCGAGGCGGTGACCGGGACGTTCGCGCTGCGTGCGTAGTCGTCCACGCCGCCGGCCCCCGTGCGCTCGCCGGTGACCACGCCGGTCAGCGAGGTCCATGTGGCGCTGACGGGCACCGTCAGCACGTCGCCGAGGCTCAGGGTGGGCCTGTCGGCCACGACGACCTGGAACGTCGGCGCGATGCTGCCTGAGGTCCACTCCGCGATGGTGAAGACGATCTGGCCGGGCGTCGACGCGTCGACGGTCCAGCCGGCCGGCGTCGTGACCGAGCCGTTGACGTAGGTCAGACCGGACGGGATCGTCGCCGTGATGGTCACGTCCTCGGCCGGTGAAGTGCTCGAGCCGGTGACCGCGGAGCTGACCGTGTAGGTCACGGTCTGGCCGAAGGCCGGCGTCGCGTCGTTGACGCTGATGCTGAGGTTCAGGTCAGGCTCGACGACGGTGACCGTCACGTTGTTTGTGGCGAGCACCACGCCGGCCGCGTTGACCGTCGCGCTGTTGACACGCGTCTGGCCGGACTGGTTCGGGGCCGTGTCGTTGACGCGCGCGTCCAGCAGGATCGTGAAGATGTCGTTGGCGGTGTTGTTGTCGTCCGTCACCGTGACGGGCGATGAGAAGGTGAAGATCACGTCGTCGCCGTCACTGGCGCCGCCGGTGATCGTCGGAGTTGTCACTGAGCCGGCGAAGACCGCCGTGTCGAGGGTCGCGCTGCCCGGCACATAGATCAGGCCGGAGGGCAGCACGTCGGTGACGACCAGTGTCGGCGTCGTGCCCTCGGGCAGGGTCACGTCGATGGCGTAGGTGACCACCTCGCCGATCGTCACGCTGATGCCCGAGGTGTTGGCGGCGGATGTGGCGACCAGGCGCTTGGCGACCACCTGGCTGTCGACCGTGAAGGGCACGCTCGAGCGGACTTCGTAGTCATTCAGCCCGCCGGCATTCAACAGACCATTTCCGCTGCCGCGTTCATTGGCGTTGACGCCGGGCTGAGTGGTCCAGGTCAGCGCTCCGGTGTTGGTGATGACCTGAGCCGGCGTGACGGTCGGGTCGAGGTCGGCCTGCACGGTGACTGTGACGATGCCGTTCACCGGCAGATCGAGCGTGCCTGTGATGGGCAGGGTCAGCACACCGCCCGACACGCTCGCCGCCGGCGCCGTGACGTTGCTGGCGGTCACGCCCGTGACGACGCCGTTAGTCAGGCCAGCCGGCAGCGTGTCGCTCAGGACGGTGTCGTAAGCGACGCTGTTGCTGGCGACTGTGTGACTGATGACGAGGCGATAGGTGACGGTACCGGCCGCGTCGGCGGGCGACGCGGGCGTCAAGATGGTCTTGGTCAGCGACAACACGGGTTCGGTGATCGTGATCGTGCCGCCAGTGGCGTCGTTTACCGTGGTGGTCCCGCCGGGGGTCCCGTCGCCAAAGGCGAGGCTGGCCGTGTTGGTCCGGTTGACTCCGCTCTGATTGCTCATGACGTTGTCGACGCGCACAACGACCAGCAACAAGAAGCGGTTGTTGGTGGTGACGTTGTCGGCGGCTGTCGCGACATCACCAAAGGTGAATCGGATCGAGCCGGCCGGGGTCGTCACGGTCGGGGTAGCGGTGACCGTGCCGTTGAAGTCGGCCGAAAGTTGGCCGCCGCTCGCGGCCGCTGACGTCACCACCTGGTTCGACACGTAGCTGAGGCCGGTTGGCAGCGTGTCGGTCACGACAAGATTGGGAGTCGTGCCCTCAGGTGTGGTGATCACGATCGTATACGTGATCACGTCGCCGATTGTGTAGTTGGCCGGCGAGGGTTGCAGTTTGTCGAGGGCTGGCCGGTTCAGGTTCAGGGTGGCCGGCGCCGAAGTGCTGGACACCACTTCACCAGTGGTCGCGCCCGGCGCGCCTGGCGTGGTCGACCCCGTGGGGTTGGGCGTGGTGCCGTTCGTGCCCGGCAGCGTCGACGACACCAGATAGGCCGTGTTGGTCAACGTGCTGCTGACCGGCGCCGTCGGTGCGATCGAGCCTGTGATCGTCACAGTGGCCGTGGTGTTGGGCATCAGACACGCCAGCGTGCTTGACACATCCTGCCCGACCACCGAGTTCGTGAAGGTCGCCGCTGTGCTTCCGCAGGCACCGCTTGTGGTCGTCGCTGTCAACGTGTAGGGGCCGACCATCAAAGCCGGCAACGTGTCGGTGATGTTGAGATCATAGGCCGGAGCCAGCGAGGCTGCGGCGTTGGTGTAGACGATGCGATAGGTCAGCGTGTCGCCGGCATCCACAGGCGCCGGCGCCACGACCGATTTCGTCAGCGTGACGGTCGGGCGGCCGATGACGGTGCTGACATTGGCGGACGTGCCGATGGACGTTCCGCCGACCGCTGCAGTGAAGTTGTTGTTCAGGGTCCGGTTGTTGGTGTTGGCGCCAACGTTCGTGGCGATCGCGTTGAACTCGATCACCAGGTACTCGTTATCGGCGTCGTCGTCGGTGTTGATCAGCGTCCCGAGCGTGAACACAGGATCGGTGCCGTCGGCAAACGGGCCGACGTTGATGGCGCCCGCCGGGATGGCGAAGGTCGGTGTGGCAGCCGCGGAGCCGCTGATCACGGGCGAGCTGCCGATCGCGCCGTTCGAGGAGGTGATGCAGGTCGGCGAGCCGTTGCAGACAAACGCGACCCGCGCTTCACCGTCGTTCAAGAAGGTCAGGCCCGCAGGCAGGGCATCGGTGATCACCAGGGTCGGCACCGTCGACTCAGGAATGCCGAGCACCAACCGATACCGCGCGATCTCGCCGATCGCCAGACGGTTGGTGGTCGTGCCATCTTCCGATGTGGCGACGAGGCTCTTGACCAGGCTGGGCGGAACTGTGATCGTCGCAGGGTCCGTAGCCGCGTAGTCGTTGACGCCGCCTGAGCTGTCGCGTTCGCCGGTGTTTGTACCCGCTGCGCCTGGTGTGCTCGAGCCCGTGGCGTTGACGAGCGTGCCCGAATCGGGCAGGCTTGTGTAGACCACACCCGCCAGGTTAGTGATCGGCGTGCCGAAGGTCAGGTCGTCGAGGCGGGCCGAATACACCAGCGTGACTGTGGCGTTCGGCGCCAGCGAAGACACGGTTGCTGTGATGGCATTGCCGACGGCCGTGAATGACCCGCTGGAGATGGTGATCGAAGCCGGGTTGAGCGTCAGCTCGCTTGGGACGATATCGGTGATCACAAGCTCATAGGCGGTGCTACGCGTCACACCCGCTGTGCCCGTGACTACGACGGTGTAGGTGACGGTGTCGCCGTTGTCGAGCGTCGTCGGGTTGGCGGTCTTGGCGATCGTCAACAGAGGCTCGACGATGGTCACGTTCGGCGCGCTGGCGCTCGCCAGGGTGCTGCCGCCGACGCGGACGCTGACCTGGTTGGCGCGCGTGTCTCCGGCGTCGTTGCTACCGGCGACCGAGTTGTCGGCCAGGGCATTGAACTCGACCACCACGTATTCGGTATCCGTGTCGCGGTCGGCGTTCGTCAGATCGCCCAGGCTGAACGTCACTGCGGTACCGGATGAGAAGGGTCCGCCGCCGATGGCCGAGCCGGGCAGGACCGCGACGGGCGTGGCGGGCGCGGCGCCCGCGATCGGAGCGGCCGTGATCGCGGCGTCGGCTGACGAGACGCAGCCGTCGTTGCAGACGAAGGCGTAGCGAGTCGTGCCGTCGTTCAAATACGTCAGGCCGGCCGGCAGTGCGTCGAGAATCTGGAAGTTAGGGGCGATGCCCTCGGGCAGCGATACGGCCACGCGATACCGCACGATCTCGCCGATCGCCAGGTTGTTGCCTGTGGTGTGCGCCTCAGAGGTCGAGATGACGGTTTTCGTGGGGCCGACGACGCTGACGACGGTGGCGGTGTCGTGCAGGGCAGCCGTGGGATGGGTCGGCCCGCCCTCGACACCTGCGACGTTCGTCACCTGAGTCGTGTTGGTCTGTGCCGACGCCGGCGACAGCGTGCCTGCCAGTTGCAGATCGTACGCGATGACAATGACATTGGCGCCGCTGGCGATCGGTCCGGTGTACGTGCGGCCGGCCGGGATGCCACCCACAAGGGCGCTCGGATCATCGATCTGGATGCCCGACCCAAAGATGCCCCCGCCAAGGTCGGTGTAGGGAACGGCGTTGCGGTTGCCGTCGTACACGCGCAGGTTGAGGCCGCCGGCGGGCACAACCAGATCAGCGGGAAGCGTGTCGGTGACGACGACGTCGAAGGAGTCGGCGCCGCCGGTGTTCTGAATTGTGATCACGAACGTGGCCAGGTCACCGGCGTCGATGCCGCTGAGGTCACTGTTGACCGGGTTGTTCGTCAACATCGTGCTGGTGATCGTGCCGCTCGCCCAGGGCACGCCGGCTGTTCCGGGCGCCGTGAACGTCACGGGCCCGACCGTCACAGGCGAGTATGTCCCACCTGTGCCGTTGGTCGTCACGACGCCCTTCTGGATCTTCAAGACGGGCTCGCCCAATTCGATCTGGACGATGCTGTCGTCGACCTGGCTTCCGGCATTGGTGGTGCCTTCGCTCGCGCGCACCTGGTTGGTGAGGAACAGACCATCCACGAACGGGTCGGGTTGGACGGTGACGGTGAAGAGCACGTCGACCAGCGTGGTGGTATCCAGCGGGTCGTCGAAGTTGCCGAAGCCGAAGTCCACGGTATTCGTCGACACCGTCGTCGTGATGACCGGGGTGAGCCCTGTCACGGCGTAGGACGTGTCGCTCGGGCCGTATTTCGCGGTTCCGGCCGCCGGCGCGGCCGCCGAGACGGTCGGGTTGAACGCCAGGATCTCGGTCGCATCAAAGACCGGGAGCGGCAGATAGTCGGTGAAGAGCAGATTCTCGAAGTCCGTCTGCGGCAGGGAGTACGTGAAGCGATACGTCACGGTGTCGCCGGGCTCGACGAGCACCGATGTGCACACCGGGCAGATGCTGCCGTTGATGGCGTAGATCGTCTTCTGCAACACGCCCTTGGCCAGCACGACCTGCGCGGCGCTGGCATCGGCCTCGCTCTGGCCGGTCGGCGTGGAAGCATCGGACACGGTCAGCAGCGCGCCGTCCACGACCACGGTGTTGGTCAGGACGTCGCCCTGGTCGACCGATGGGTCGCCCGACGGGTAGGTGTCTGAGAAGTTCTGTTGGACGACAGTGCGGAACACGACCTGAGCCGTGGTCGCGCCGTCGTTGTAGCCCGTGCAATCGGGCGCCGGCCCGCCGGTGCCAGCTGTCGGCACGCAGCCGCCGATGAAGCGGCCGTCCTGACCGCGCGTCACAAGCTCGTTGGACAGGTTGAAGCTGACGGTTGTCGTGCCGTCTGTGGCCGGGTTGGGGTCGTTGCCGATCTGGCTGACGTCGACGTTGTAGTTCGCCCCCGCCATGCCCGCTGCGACAAGCGAATACGTGTTGCCGTTGACGCTCAGAGTCGGCGTGAACGTCGCGTCCCAGCGCTGGCCGTCAGAGAAAGTGTCGGTGATGACCGTGCTGTTGAACGCGAAGAAGTCTGAGATCTGGACATCGAGCGTGTAGGTCAACACGTCGCCCGGCGAGTAGCCGGTCGGCGCATGGTCATTGGCGATGCCCACCGACTTCTGAATGGCGATGGACTGCTCCTCCAGCGTGTGATCGGTCGCCGTAGCGTTGCTCGTGACGACACCGCCTGTGTCGCGAGCATCGATGGGGGTCCAGTTGGCCGTCGCCTGGGCATCGTCCGGCGCAAAGCGATCATTGCCGCTGACGGGGTCGAGGATGGCGGTCGACGTCGCGCGCAGCCGCGGGACGTAGTAAGAGAACAACATCGAGGCATCGGCCGAGCCGGTCGTGCCGACAGCGCTGCTCACCCGGCGCGTCAGAGTGCCACCCGGGATCGAAAGGCTTGGTGTGACCACGCTCGTGATCGTCGGCGAACCGACGGTCGTCGTGACCGAGTTTGTCGCGAGATACTGAATCGAGTCGGTCAGCACGTCGGTCAGGTTGAGGTTGGTCAGCGTCTGACCGTTGGCGATGTCGACCGTGATCCGGTATTGGCGCGGGTAGTTTGGGCCGGTGGCAGTCTCGTCTTCGAGCCAGAGGTAGGTCTTGGTCAGGGTGAAGAGCTGCGGCGTCACATTGGCCGTCGCGGTAGAGCCGATGATCGGTGTGTTCCCGGTCGGGATGCTGCCGTAGGCGAATCCGCCGGTCGCGCGGATCGGGAGCGCGGTGCCCACGTCGGCCAGGTTGCTCAGCGCCGCCGTGATCTGCACGGTGGCCCCCGGCTGCCCGACAGCAAAGCTGCCGAACGGCAGCTGCAGGATGACGACCTGGCGTCCGGAGGTGCAGGCTGTGGTCAGGCCAGTCAGCGGATGGGTGTAGGTGCCGGTGCACAAAAACGGCGCGATCAGCGGCGTGAGGGTCGTGCCCAGATAGCTCGCGCCGGTGAACGACAGGCCGTCATCCGTCGCGGCGCCCGCTCCATCGGCGCCTTCGATCGGCAACTCGACGTTGAGATACGGTCCGTACCCGACCTCACCCACGCCCCCGGTGTTCGCAAAGCTGACCGTGAAGGTGACGGGCTCGCCGACCATCACGTTCGTGGGCGTCGTGATCGTCGTCGATGGCGTCGGAGCGGCCCAGGCCATCGGCGCAGGGCCGGCCAGTTGCGCCATGGCAAGTGCGGCCAATACCGCCACACGTACGATCGTCAGGGTCGCGCCGGAGCGCTGTGTGAATTGCATCGGTTACCTCATCAGCTGTGCCAGGTGGGGGGGCCTGACTGGTTAATAGTTCTGACAACTCAGCGTAGTGATCCTTAACCGACGGGGCTATAAGGTTGACGTAAATACGCCGTAAGGTTGGCGTTGAGCCGTTCGCAGCCGAGGGACCGCGGAGGGAGCGAAGAAGAGCCAACGACGACTGACGAACGTCCGAAGGCTTTCAGTCGTTGAGGGGTAGCTCTATTCGGCAGAGTTGGACGAGCAGTTCGACGGCGACGACAAACGTCGAACTGCTGTCGAAGAACGCCCGTGCCCGCCAGGTCGAAAAAACGCCGAAGGACGAGGGTGGAACGGTCATTCCATGCTCGTCCTTCGGCGATCGTCAGCGCTCGCGGCGCCGGCCAACCAACTGTTCGCCCCTATCGAAACCGCGCCTGCCATTCGAAGAGTTTGGCCAGCGCCTGCATCGGCGGCATGGCGTTGAGGTCAAGGGCCCTGAGCTCATCCAGCAAGGGGTTGGTCTCAGGGAAGAGAGCCATCTGAGCCGGCGCGTCGTCGCTCAGGCGCACCGCACGGCCGCCGCTTGCCTCGAGGCGTTCGAGGATCTCCTGCGCGCGGCCGATGATGGCCCGCGGAAGCCCGGCGAGCTGGGCCACATGGATGCCATACGACCGGTCCGCAGCGCCGGGGATGATCTTGTGAAGGAAGATGACGTGCTCGCCCTCCTCCGTCACCGCCACGTTGTAGTTGCGCACGCCGGGCAGCACAGCCGCGAGGTCGGTCAACTCGTGGTAGTGCGTGGCGAACAGGGTCTTGGCCTTGAGGCCCGGGTGGTTGTGGATGTGCTCGACGATCGCCCAGGCCAGCGAGAGCCCGTCGTACGTGCTCGTGCCGCGGCCGATCTCGTCGAGGACGAGCAGGCTGCGCGCCGTCGCGCCGTGAAGGATCCCGGCGGTCTCGACCATCTCCACCATGAACGTCGACTGCCCGGCGTGGATCTCGTCCTGCGCGCCGATGCGGGTGAAGATGCGGTCGAACAACCCAAGCCGCGCCGACGCCGCCGGCACGAAGCTGCCGATCTGAGCCAAGAGCACGATGTGAGCGGCCTGGCGCAGGAACGTCGACTTGCCGGCCATGTTCGGGCCGGTGATGACGCGCACGATCTCACCCGGCTCGAAGACGACGTCGTTCGGCACGTAGCGCTGCCCGGCGGCCAGGAACTGCTCCACCACCGGATGGCGGCCGTCGATGACCTCGAGCACCGGCTCGTCGACGATCTCGGGCCTCACGTAGCCGTGGCGCGCCGCGGCTTCGGCCAGGGCCGCCGCGACGTCGAGTTCAGCCAGCGCCTGCGCGGTCGCCAACAGCCGACCGGCCTGCCCCGCGATCTGGGCACACAGATCCTTGAACAGGCGCGTCTCCACTTCGAGGATGCGCTCCTCGGCGTTGAGCACCAGCGTCTCGTATTCTTTCAGCTCGGGCGTGATATAGCGCTCGGCGTTGGTCAGGGTCTGCTTGCGGATGTAGTTGGCCGGCGCCTGTTCGCTCTTACCCCGGCTGATCTCGAGGTAGTAGCCGAAGACTTTGTTGTAGCCGACCTTGATCGTCTTGATGCCCGTCCGCTCGCGTTCGGCCTGCTCGAGCCCGGCGATCCACTCGCGCGCGTGACGCGAGGCCTCGAGGATCTCGTCGAGCTCGCGGGCGTAGCCGCTGCGGATGATGCCGGTCTTCGAAAGCACAGCCGGCGGCTCGTCGGCCAGGGCGAGCAGAAGCAGGTCAAGGATTTCGCCGCACGGATCGACGCCGCGCAGCTGCGCTTCAGGAGCGAGGCCCGCGCAGATCTTGGCGATCTCGGGCAACGCCGCGAGCGTCTCGCGCAACGCCACAAGATCGCGCGGCTGCGCGGAGCCGGCCAGGATGCGATTGGCGATGCGCTCGACGTCGCTGAGCGGCTTCAGGGCCGCGAGGATCTCGGCCCTCACAAGCCCGTGGGCATGCAGCGCCGCAACCCGGTCGTGCCGGCGTCGGATCTGGGCGACATCGAGGAGCGGCTGGCTCACCCACTGCCGCAGAAGCCGCGCGCCCATCGGCGTGGCCGTGTGGTCCAGCACGCCCAGCAGCGAGCCGCGCGTGTGGCCGCCGCGCAGGGTCTCGGTCAACTCGAGATTGCGGCGCGTCGACGGGTCGAGCGTCATGAACTCGCCGAGATGATAGAGCCTGACATGCGTGAGGAGGCGGAGCGCGCCGGGCTGAGTCTCGCGAACGTAGCCGAGGATGGCGGCGCAAGCCGCCGTCGCCAGTGCCTGGCCTTCGAGACCAAGGCCCGCCAGCGAACTCGTCCCAAAGTGCTCGAGCAGAGTGTTGCGCGCCTTGCCGGGGTCGAAGCGCCGGGCCGGCAGGGCCGTGCATGACACGCTCACCCCCGACAGTGAGTCTGCCGCAAGGTCGTCGGCGACGAGCAGCTCCGCCGGCCTCAGCCGCACGAGCTCATGGCGCGCCTGAGCGTTGACGTCGTGCCCGGTCAGCACAGCCACCGCGAAGTGGCCTGTCGTGATGTCGGCGTGGGCCAGCGCGCCGTGCTCGCCCGCGATGACGAGTGCTGAAAGGTAGTTGTTGCGGCCCGCCTCCAGCAGACCCGGCTCGACCACGGTGCCGGGCGTGACGACCCGGATGACCTCTCGCGTGACCAGCCCGTTGATCGGCTCGCTGCCGGTCTGCTCGCAGATGGCGACGTGATGGCCGTGCTCGATCAGGCGCGCGATGTAATTGTCAACCGCATGAAACGGGATGCCGGCCATCGGCACGCGTTGCGAGCCGTTCTTATACATATTGGACCGGCTGGTGAGCACGATTTCGAGATCGCGCGCGATCGTCTCAGCGTCCTCGTCGAACGTCTCGTAGAAGTCGCCCAGCCGAAAAAACAGAATCGTGTGCGGATAGGAGCGCTTGATCTCCAGATACTGCCGACGCAGAGGCGTCGGCTCGTGATCGGATTCTGACATGGGGTTTTCGAGTTCAGCGAATCGCTGATGGATGATATCGGACGGCTGATTGAAGGTCAATCAGCCGTCCGACATCATCCATCGCAATCACAGGGATCCCAGCGCGGCTTCGGTGTCGGGGAAGACGCGGAAGAGCGGATCGAGGCCCGCCATCTCAAGCACTTCCTTGACGCGCACGGACGGCTGAGCGAGGATGACGGCGCCGCCCTTGGGCTTGAGCGCCTTCTGGGCCGCAATCAGCGCGCGGACGCCGGCGCTGCTGATGTAATCGGTGCCGTCCATCTCGAGGATCACGTGAGTGGACCCGGCGTCGATCTGCTTCTGCAGCGACTCCTCAAACTTGGCGGCGACGCTGGCATCGACACGGCCGGTGATGCGCAGCACGTTAGCCCGTTTGTGTTCGCGGATGACGATTTCCATATAGCCCCTAGCGTTGGTTGCCTACATGATGCGGCGGACCCGACAATGATAATGCAGCCGTGAGCATTCAGCAATGCGCGACAGGGCCGCATCGCCCTCAACTCTATCACTGCTTCAGCATCTGCAACAGCAACACGAGTTCGGTCCTGGCCAACACCGAGTGAGGCAAGCGCGCCGGCATGTAGGCCCAGGCGCCGGCTTCGGCCTCGCGAACTTCGTTGCCGAAGGTCAGGGTGGCCGCGCCGCTCAACACCTGCAGAACCGCCGGCACCGCCGCCGTGTGCTCGGAGAGCACCTGCCCGGCCGCGAACTTGAAGACGACCAGTTTGAGCGAGTCGTTGTCCGTCAGCGTGCGGCTCAGGATCCCGTCTGGCGGGATGGACTGCGGTTGATCGAGTCGGTCGAAGAACGTGAACGTCTGAGACATCGTGGACCTCCTCAGCGTCGCAGATACTCGGCCAACAACTGAGCGGTGTGGGTCAGCGAGTCGCGGTGCGTGCGTTCGTAGTTGTGAGAGGCGTCGACGCCAGGGCCGACAAGCCCGACGCGCACATCGCCGCCCGCGCGCCAATAAGCTTCGCCGTCAGAGCCGTAGTAGGGATAGATGTCCACAGTGTGCGGGATGCCGGCCTCGGCGGCCAGATCGCGCAGCTTGCGGTTCATGTCGGGGTGATACGGCCCGCCAGAATCTTTCACGCAGATGCAGGCGCTGAACTCGTCGGAGGCCTGGCCGGGCCCGACGGCCGCCATGTCAACCGTCAGGAGTTCCACCAGATCATCGGGCAGGCCGGCGGCCGCGCCGTGCCCGACCTCTTCGTAGTTGCTGATGTGGATCGTCGTGCGCTGCGCCAGGGGCTGGCCGGCTCGCTCGAGCGCGGCGAGCGCCGAGTAAACGCAGGCCACGGCTGCCTTGTCGTCGAGGTGGCGCGAGCGCAGGAAGCCCGCATCGCCGAGCTCGACGCGCGGATCGAGCGCGACGATGTCGCCGACGCCGATGCCGAGCGCGCGTGTCTCATCGGCCGAGCGCGTGCGCGCATCCAGCCGCACCTCGAGCGCGTCATCGTCGCGCTTGGCATCGCCAGTGGCCGCGCCGAAGATGTGGCTCGACGCCTGAGTGAGCAGCACGCTGCCGCGGATCTGAGCGCCGCCGTGCGTGAAAACCGTGCAGCCCTCGCCCTCGATCGTGTTCCAGGCATAGCCGCCGAGCTTCGTCAGCTTCAATCGACCGTTGGGCTTGATGTCCTTGACCATCGCGCCAAGCGTGTCGACGTGAGCGGTGACAGCGCGCGGCTGGTCGTCGGCCGTTCCGGCGAGCGTCATCACGAGCGCGCCCTTGTTCGTGCGCCAAGTCGGGCCGAAGCGCGCGAAGCGCTCCTCACACAGCGCGATGGCTCGCTCCGAGAAGCCCGTTGGACTGGGCGTGTTCAGGAGCGGCACGAGGAAGTTCAACAATTCGTCGATGTCGATGGGGAGCGGAGTCGTCATAAGGGCATTATAGAGGCCTCAGGCGCCGGAACCCCACCCGCGCCGCCATGGGTGATCAATAGGGCCAAGGCGCATCGGCGGCGCGCCCTCCCCTCTTGCAGGGGAGGACAGCACCGCCAAGACTCAATGGGGTTATCGCCAACCCGCGGCATTGTGGGAGGAAGAGCACTCGCGCCCGAGACCTTCTCTGAGAGCAAATACCGACCCCATCCCGCCCCTTTTGCGGTGATCAAAGCGCCGGCCAATGCATACAATCGAACTGGAGGGTTTATGCTTTTTCGACGTTTTGGCGCAATGGGGTTGGTTCTGACGATTGTGCTCGTGTCGATTGGTCTGTCCACTCCGGTTCAGGCGGCGACGGACCGCGTGATCTACGGAGATGCCCTGGGAACCGGAGTGCAAGATTGGTCGTGGAACACGACCGTCAATGCCGCTAACGCCTCCCCGGTGCAGGCCGGCACTCACTCCATCGCGGTCACCTACACAGCAGCCTGGGCAGGCCTTTATCTGCATCTCGATTCGGCCCAGAGCACGACCGGCTACGACCGCATCCGTTTCTACGTGCGCGGCGGCTCCGGCACGGCTCAACTGAGCTTCGCCGTCGATGGCACTCAAGCCGGCGCCGCGATATCGGCGGCGCCGGGGTCCTGGACCCTTGTCGAGCGGTCGCTCGGCTCGCTCGGGGCGCCTGCCACGATCCAGGAGCTGCAGTGGCAGGACACCACCGGCGCCGTCCAGCCGACGTTTTACATCGACAGCATCACGCTTGTCGCCAGCACGGGGACACCGACGGCCACGCCGCCGCCCTCCAATGGTCCTTCCTTGAGCGTTAACGTGACAGCCGATCGCACGGCGATCAGTCGCTGGATCTACGGCATGAACTACCCTGACGAAGGCCTCGCGCAGGAACTCGCACTTCCAGTGGCGCGTTGGGGCGGCAATTCGACGTCGCGCTACAACTGGCAGATCGATGCCTACAACACCGGCAGCGACTGGTACTTCGAGAACATCGCCAACTCCGTGGCCAACGTCGGCGCGCTGCCCAATGGCTCGGCGGCCGATCAGTTCGTGACAGCGAACAAGACTGCCGGCGGCGACACGATCATGACGGTGCCTTTGATCGGCTGGGTGGCCAAGAGCCGCGTCCCGGATCATCCCTTCGACTGCGGCTTCAAAGTCTCGAAGTACGGCGCGCAACAGAGCACTGATCCTTACGATTCGGGTTGTGGAAACGGCGTCCACACCAACGGCTCGAACATCACAGGCAACGACGCGACCGACACAAGCGTAGCGATCACGCCGACCTTCGTGCGCGACTGGGTGCTGCACCTCAAGAACACGTTCGGCGCGGCGAACACCGGCGGCGTCCGCTTCTACAACCTCGACAACGAGCCGATGCTGTGGAACAGCACGCATCGAGACATCCACCCCAACCCGACGACGTACGATGAGATCACGAACCTCGGCATCAACTACGCCAGCGCCGTCAAACAGGCCGACCCCGCCGCGCGGACGTTGGGCCCGGTGCTGTGGGGTTGGTGCGCTTATTTCTACTCGGCTCTCGACAACTGCGGCCAGAGCAGCCAGGACTATTCGGCGCACAGCAACACGTATTTCGTGCCGTGGTATCTCTCGCAGATGCGCGCCTACGAGCAGGCGCACGGCACACGGTTGCTCGACTTCCTCGATCTGCACTATTACCCGCAGGCCAACGGCGTCTCTCTCTCCACGGCGGGTAGCGCCGCCACTCAGGCCCTTCGACTGCGCAGCACCCGCTCGCTGTGGGATCCCACATACAAAGACGAGAGCTGGATCGCCGACATGAACCTCGACGGCGGTGTGGTCAAGCTGATTCCGCGCATGCAGGCCTGGGTCGACACTTACTATCCGGGCACGGACCTGGCCATCACCGAGTACAACTGGGGCGGCCTCGAGAGCATGAACGGCGCGCTGGCCCAGGCCGACGTCCTCGGCATCTTCGGCCGCGAAGGCCTTGACCTGGCCACCTTGTGGGGACCGCCTGAGCCGACCCAGCCGGGCGCGTTCGCCTTCCGCATGTACCTCAACTACGACGGAGCCGGCAGCAAGTTCGGTGAGACCCACGTCCGGGCCACGAGCTCCGATCAAAGCCAGCTCGCGATCTATGCCGCGCAGCGCGCCAGCGACCAGGCCGTGACGGTGATGGTGATCAACAAGACGAACGGCGGCCTCTCTACGACGCTCGACCTGGCAGGTTTCTCGGCGGCCGCGGCGGCGCGCGTCTACCGCTACTCGAGCGCGGACCTGGCCCATATCGTGCGCCAGGCCGATCTGACGGTCACCACCAGCGGCATCGCCTTTTCCGCGCCGGCCAACTCGATCACGCTTATCGAGCTCAAACCCGGCACGCCGCTCGTGCTGACACCTCGCGTTCGCATGCCTTTGATGGCAAGGTAAGCTGGAAGTGCGATGAGCGCGGTCTGAATACACCCGCGCTCATCGCACTCGCGGTCCTCGCCTCCAACCCTCTTGACTCTCCAGTCCCTGGAAGGTGTATCCTCCCGTTCGAGGCATGGCCATGCTGAAGATCGGCGAGTTCTCACGCGTCAGCCAGGTACCGGTGAAAACCCTGCGTTACTACGAGGAGCTGGGCCTGATCAGCCCCGCCCATGTGGACGCTTTCACCGGCTACCGTTACTACACCGTCGAACAATTGCCACGGCTCAACCGCATCCTGGCCCTGAGGGACCTGGGGTTCACGCTCGACCAGATCCTGGCGATCGTGACCGAAGGCGTGTCGCTCGCCAACCTGAGGGGCATGTTGCGCCTTCGGCGGGCCGAGCAGGCCGCGCAGGTGCTGGAGGCGCAGGATCGGTTGGCCCGGGTGGAGGCGCGGCTGGCGCTCATCGAAAGGGAGGGGCTTGTGAGCCACTACGACATCGTCTTGAAGCAGGTTGACCCGATCCGCGTGGCAGGCGTCCGGGGCGTGATGCCCGACTATGCCGAACAGGGTCCGTTGTGGAACGCGCTCTATCGCGACCTGAACACGTACAGCACGCACTTCTCAGGGCCATGCCTGACGCTGTACTTCGAGGAAGGCGACGAGCGGCCCGGAGTCGACATGGAGGTGTGTCAGCCGTACGCCGGTCCGGCGTCAGCCGATCCGAAGGTCACGGTGCACGATCTGGCCGGAGGATTGATGGCCAGTACCGTGCATCATGGGCCATATGCGACCCTTTCTCAGGCCTATGACGCGTTGTTGCTCTGGGTCAAGGAGAACGGCTACCGCGTGGCCGGCCCAGCGCGCGACGTCTATCTCCAGTCGACCTCAAACGGGAACCAGAACGATCCCGCCTGCGTGACCGAGGTCTTGTTCCCGGTCGAACGCGCGTAGACGAAGGAAAAGGGGCGAGGGGCGACACGCAGTAGCGTTCGCTCCTCGCCCCTCCATCTGCCTTCCTCCCGCCAGACCTTACACGGCCGCCACCGCCCCCCGCATCACCGGCCGGCTGCGCAGGATCAACCAGAGGCTTCCCACAGCCAGGCCGATCACGGCGACATAGCCGAGCCAGTCCGCGCCAGGCAGAACGATCGGCTGCGCGAAGGCGATCAGGTCGACGGCGAGGTGGATCACGATGGCCAGCGGATACGCCCAGACCTCGCCGCGGCTGACCGCTCGCCAGACCAGGAACGTCAGGCCGATGTGCCCGATCATGATCAGCAGACGTGAGGCCGCGCCGATCAGAAAGTAGTCGGGCTGCGGGTCGATCGCGGCCATCTCGGGCGGAAGCAGATCGCGCATGTAGAAGAGCGCGATCACGCCGAAGAGGGTCTGGATGCCCAACACGATCGCTTCAGTGCCGCCGTGTCCAATGCCGGCCACGAGCGCCTCACGCCATCGGTTCGGGTCGCGCATCGTCACGCTGCGCCTGTAGTACAGGAACCGCGACGTCTCCTCGACAATGCCGGCGGTCAGCGACAACGCCACGGGCCACACCAGCGGCTGCGCCCCGAAGATCGCGGTCGCCGCCATCGGCACGCCCACGATGAACGGCAGCGCCGTCAGCCACGTCAGGCAACCGAGCCCGACCATGCGCCACGGCACGCGAAACGCGCGCGTCAACGCGATCCAGAGTGCCGACGGGATCACGAACATCACGAACAATTGAATGGATGCGGCTATCAGGGCCATGGTGGTTAGCCTTTCTTCAGGCGGCGCGAGGGCCGTTGCCTTTCGCTCTGCGCATTACGACTTTCGGCGAGTCACAAAGGCACCGATCGCCATGCCGATGGCGATGCCGACCGGGATCCCGGCCACGCCGAGCCCCGAAACCGCAAGGGCCGCGCCGATTCCGGCGCCGATGGCCAACCAGGCGCCTATAGATTGGGTATTGCGGGGTTCAGTGTTCATCTTCGTGTCTCCCTGTGTGATGAAGACACGATAGGGCTGTTTTGAGGCCCTGTCCTCGATCGGTCGAGCGGTTTTGAGCAGGCCGTTGGGGGAACTGTCGACTATATCGTTCGATCTAGGCGGCGCTGGCTCAATCCAGGTGAACGATGCCCCGGCGCAGCGCCTCGGTGACGGCCTGCGTGCGGTCTTCGACACCGAGCTTGCCGAGCAGGCTGTTGACGTGCACCTTGACGGTCCCCTCGGCGATCCCAAGGGCGGCCCCGATCTCCTTGTTGCTTTGCCCGGCCACGATCTGCTTCAGCACAGCGAGCTCGCGGTCGGTGAGCGGCTCGGCGGTGAGTCGATCCGCCAGCTTGGAGGCGATCTCAGAGGGGATACGTTTCTGTCCGGCGTGGACGACTCGGATGGCGTCGACGATCTCCTCGCGCGGCGTGTCCTTGAGCAGGTAGGCGCGAGCGCCGGCCTGCAGCGCCCGGTAGATGTCCTCATCGCCGTCGAAGGTCGTCATGACCACGATGCGGGCCTCGGGCCACTCGGCCCGGATCTTGCCGATCGCGTCGACGCCGCCGAGGACGGGCATCTGCAGATCCATCAGCACGACGTCCGGCCTGTGCTCCAGGACCGCCGCCACGGCCTGCTCGCCGTTCTCGGCTTCGGCCACCACGGTCAGGTCGGGCCGACGGTTGCACATCGCCGCCAGGCCTTCGCGCACAACAGGGTGATCGTCGGCGATCACGAGTCGAATCTTGTCGGACATGTTCAGCCCTTCTTCTTGAGTGGCAGGGTGACGACCACGGTCGTGCCTGTCGCGCCGCTTTCGAACTCAACCGTGCCGTCGTGGCGGCCGGCGCGTTCGCGCATGCCGATCAGGCCGAAGCCCCCACCATCCCGGCGAGCGCCTTGCGTGAAGCCGCGCCCATCATCGGACACCCGCAGCACGACGCCGCCTTCCATCGCTCGAAGAGCGATCGAGATCGTGCGCGCCTGAGCGTGCTTGAGCGAGTTGGTCACGGCCTCGAGGCCGATGCGCAGCAGATCGTTTTCGAGATCGGCGTCGAAGGGCGGAAGCTCGGGATCGATCTCGAACCGCGCGGCGAGCCCGGCCGGTTGGGTCAGCGTCAACACGCTATCGCGCAGCGCGTCAGTCAGCGAGCGTTGAGCCAGCGCCTGAGGACGCAGCGCCCAGACCGAGCGGCGCGCCTCGCCCAGGCTCTCGCGCGCCAGTTCACGCGCCCGCCGAATGTGGCGGGCGGCCTCGGCCGGCTCGTCGGCCACATCCTCCGCGGCTTCGAGCTGCACGACGATGCCGGTGAATCCTTGAGCCAGTGTGTCGTGGATCTCACGCGCCATCCGGTTGCGTTCGTCGAGGACGGCCCCTTCGCGGCTGGCTTTGGCCAACGCCGTGATCTGCATCGCAAGAGTCAGCTGCTGCATCAGCGCCTGAGCAAGATCGATCTCGTCGGCGCCGAACCCCTGCCGATCGGTGCGATTGATCGCCAGCATGCCGATCAATCGAACACCCGGCCGGGCGGGACCATTCAGCAGCGGCACGTAAAGCACAGAGCGGATGCCCTCGGCGACCATGCGCTCACGATGCCTGAGCCTGGCGTCACGGCGCACGTCACCGATGACGAAGGGCTGCAGCCGGGTCGACATCTCCTGCCACACCGGCAGCTGGTCGATGGGCGTGGGTGGCATGGGCGGGCCAGGCACATCCGAGGGGGCCACCACCCTGCCCTCGAGGACCGCGCGATGCAGATACATCAGCTCACCGGCTGCATCGAGCATGAACAACGAGGCAAAGCGGATCTTGAGTTGCTCGGCCAGCGCGTGAAGCACATGCTCGAGCAGCGACTCCATGGCCGGGTCCTCGGCCAGGGCCGCCACCGTGCGTGTCAAAGCCAGAGTCTGGCCGCGCGCCGTCACGACGGCTCGCTCGAGCGAATGGGCGAAGAGCCAGACCGCGCCACCCGTCACGGCGAGCAACGACCACCAGACGGCCACGCTCGGCCAAAGTGCCGCCCAGTTGCCGCCCCCATCAACAGCGGCAACAACCAGGATCCAGACCGCGTAGAACCCGGTCCAGGCCCCGACGAACCAGCCGCCGATCAGGAGGCCGCACAACACCACGCCGACGAGGAAGAGCCCGTTGATCGGATGGGCGAGGCCGAAGGTCTGCGAAGCGTAGAAGATGGGTTGGCTGATACCGGCCAACAGCAGCGCGGCGGCGAGGGCCACGCGCGACGAACCGCCGCGGACGAGCGCGGCGCACAACCCGCACAGCGCGAGCAAGCCGAGTCCATCCCAGGGAAAGAGCGCGGTTGTGCTCGCCCCGACAGCGCCGGCGATCAGGTAAAGCAGGCTGAGCACGGCCGTCGCGCCAAGGAGCGGGCGCAGCAGGCGCGCGCGCAACTCGAGGAGCGGCACCACAGAGGGCAGCGGGGTTTCCATGGCAGAGCGCCATTGTACGCGGCCACGGCGCTACCGCGTGGGTCAGGGTCAAGCCGTCAAAGCGAACCCGACAAGAGCCACCCGCGCTCCACGAGCCAGCAGACGCAGATGCGTGGGTCGGTCGTGAAGTGCCATGGTCACTTGAGTCGCCGGGCTGTCCACCATCCACTCGAGGTGCTCGTCCTGATAGTCGAGGCGCAGCAGATGCAGAACACCCACATCGAAGCCCACTGGCAGAAAGCGTTCAAGCTCTCCGTTGACCCGCAGGATCGTAGATTGGGCATCGGACGTGAGACGCAGGTCGGCCAGCACCGCAGCCCCCCTGCACAGTTGCATTCCGATTTCACCGACCGGGTTCGCCCCGAGCCCCTGGGCGCTGACTTCCACCCGGGCCCGGTCGGTCGGCAGAGCCAGGCGAGCGACGCAGTCGTCGCTGTCGGGCGAGAGCGTCAATCGATCGGCGGTGACGCTGACTCCGTGGCCCTCGCTTTCGAAGGCCGAGAACCCCGCGATCAGCGGCGCAGCCGGGTCGGGTTGCGGCGTGCTCGTGGGGCCGCGCACCACCGGCGCTCCATCGACCCACTCGAGGCGATCGATCGCAAGGACGCGTTGCTGCGCGGCGAGGTCCCAACGGTGGTAGACGACGAACTGCTCGCGGTTGTCGGGCCCGCGCACGATGGAGTTGTGGCCCGGGCCATACACGCCCTCTTGGGGCCGCGAACGCAGCAGAGGCATGAGCGCGTCGCCGTCGCACGGTTGTTCCCACTCGCGCGGGGACGCGAGGTCAGCCGTCACCCCGTAGGCGACCCCATAGGTGTCGTTCTGCCAGTTGCCGCCGCTGAAGAACTGGTAGTAGCGGCCGCCGCGCTTGATCACGCTCGGGCCTTCGAGCGTATGCCAGCGCGCCCCGCCCTTCGACTCGCGCCTAGGATCGTAGATCTGCCAGTCGAACTTCGCTCGGGTCACAGGCCGCGGCTCGCCGGCCAGTGTGAACCAATCGATAAGGCGATCCATGGCCGTGCCAGTGCCCACACGGTCATGCTCCAGATCGTCGGTGGCATAGAACAGATAGCGCGCTCCGTCATCGTCAACGAAGACGTGGGCGTCGATGGCGAACGGCTCCTGCGTCAGGCGCAGCCCGCGATCGACGAACGGCCCCGCCGGATGCATGGCCACGGCGACGCGGATCTGCATGTGTTCTTCGTTGCCCACGCTGTAGTACATGTAGAACCGGCCGTTGTCGTACGTGACCTCCGGCGCCCAGTAGCACGTGTCCGGCACGGCGAGCGCGCCAGCCGGCACGCGTTCGAGCGCGCCGCCAAGGTCGGTCCAGTGCACCAGATCGCGCGAATGGCGCACGCCGAAGGAGCGCCCGTCGGGCTCGATGCCGGTCACATAGCACCAGTAAGCGCCGGCGTGTTTGAGCACAAAGGGATCGGGACAGGAACTGAAGTGAATGGGATTTGTGTAGGTCATGCTGACGCCCCCCCATCGTAACCGCTTTCGCCGATGGCGGGCATGAGCGCGCCCATGTGCTGCCGAAAGCGATCGACCAACTCCGTCGCGTGACGGACGAGCACGCCGTGGCCATCGTAGTCCGAGTCGAACAGACCCAGGTGCAGCAGGTAGTTACGCAGAGGCCGATGGCCGCGGCGATAGGCCCAGTCGATCATGGTGAACGCCGGGAACCATGTATAACCCACGATCGGCAGGCCTTCGCGACGCAGGCTTCGCACCGTGTCGATCGTTTCATCCATCCACTTTGCGCGGCCCGCAATCGGCGCCCTGGCCGACGTCTCAGTGATCATCACCGGAAGGCCGGATCGTTGGTGCGCCTCGCGCAGCACGGTCTCGATGCGATGGCCAGAGGTTTGAGGTTCGACCCGGCGCGATCGACCTGTGTTTGCCGCAGCGAGTCGGTTGTACGACCACGGATAGAAGTTGGCGCCAAAGATGTCGAACGCCACGGCCCGGTCCTTGAACCATCCAAGCTCGTGGTCACCGACCCCATGTCGTCGCAGATGTGCAGCCAGCGGGTGCGCGTCATTCATCCGACCCGTCGTCAGATCGAAGCACAAATACTGGCGTTCGTTCGACGCCGCCACCTGAGCCTTGAGCGCCTCGTCATCGGTCTCGGTGCGCCAGAGCGCCTCGACCTGCACCAGCACGGCGTCCGGCCGCTCCGCCCGGATCGCCTGGCTGGTGAGGACGATGCCGCGAGCCAGGGCCAGCGTCAGCTTGACGTCGCCGTCGTCGCCGCTGAGATAGGGCGGCCACTCCGCTCGCTTGCCGCTGAACTCGGCGTTGACCATCGGTTCGTTCAGCGGCGTGTAGTAACGCACCAGCGACTTGTAACGCGCCGTCACCGCCTGCGCGTACTCGGCCACCCGCTGCGGGTAGTCGGCGTTGATGAAGCTGTTGTCGAGCCACAGCGGGGTGCCGTAGTGCATCAGATCGAGGATCGGCGTGATGCCCTTCACGTTCACGAGATATTCGAGCGCCTGATCCGCCCAGGCCCAATCCCATTCATCGGGCGACGGCTGCAGGCGGTACCACGGCAGCCCCCACCGAAGCGCCTGCACGCCCGTCTCGGCGATCAGGTCGAAGTCAGACCGCCACAATGTATCGTGCTGCGTCAGCACGTACTCGTCAAGCGGTCGCAGGCCCGGCCGCGACTGCGGCACGAATGTGTCCTCGATGCCAGTAGCCCAGGTGAAGGAGGAGGGTTGCATGAAGAGTCGATCGTGAAAGACCGCAACCGGCGGACCGCGGACCGCAGACTCGATTGCACAGTTAGCCGACTGATGATTGAAGGCAATGGTTCAACGGAAACTTCAGCGTCCGCACTTTGCTTTGTCGGCCGGCGGTTTGCGGTCCGCCGTCTGCGGTCAGGCGGTCAAGGCATCGGCTGCGGATCCGTCGTGGGTCCGCGGACGACGGGCCTGCCTTCCTCCCAATCGAGCCTGTCGATGTACAGCAGCCGGCGGTCGCCGCGCCGACTCCCGCCGATCACTTCCCAGGCGTGGTAGAGGATCCAGGTCTGGCCGTCGAGGTCGAGCACTGTCTGATGGCCCGGGCCGATGATCATCGGCGGCGGCTTGAGCCGACTCGCCAGGATCGGGTTCTCGGGGGCGTCCTCGCATGGCCCAACCGCCGTGTCGCAGGTCGCGTACCCGACGGCGTATTCGTGCGAGGCGTAGTTGTTGGCCGAGAAGAACAGGTAGTAACGGCTGTCGTGGAGCACCATCGTCGGCGCTTCCACCACCCCACCCTCCCACTGCACGTCGTTGCGCACGAGGCGCGTCGCCTCGCCCTCGAGGCTCAGGCCGTCCGCTGCCAGTTTCTGAACGTACAGGTAAGTCGGGATGCCGCAGCAGTTGCCGTCATTCTTGAAGTACAGGTACAGCGCCCCATCGGCGTCTCGGAAGGGGCTGGCGTCGATGGTGCCGCCCTCGTCTGCCTGACAGACCAGCGCCTGTTCGCCGGCTGCCCGGAACTTGCCCTCGGGTTTGTCGCTCGTCGCGACGCCCACGCATTGCTTGTTCGACTCCTTGTCGCGGGTGGTGAAATACAACACGTAGGTCTCGCCGATCGCGATCACCTCAGGCGCCCAGGTCAGGCCGCCGGTGAGCTTGGCCCACTTCGGCAGCGCCGGCATGGCGTCCGGCAGCAGTTCCCAGTGAACGAGATCCGTCGAGCGCGCCGCCGTCACGTTGCGGCCGGACGAGTTTGTGGCGTAGGCGTAGAAGGTGTCGCCGACGCGCAGGATGGCCGGATCGGCGAAGTCCTGGCGCAGCACCGGGTTCTGGAAGGTGCCGGCCGGTGGTGGCCCGGTGGGCGTGGGCACCGCCACGGTGGGCGCCGACACCGTGGGCGCGTCGGTCGGCGGGCTTTGCGTCGGCGTGTCCGCGGCGGCGGGCGCACAGGCCGAGAACGCCAGCGTCGTGATCAACAGGAGGCCTCGTAGGCGCATGCCGTTATCCCTTGAGGCCCGTGGTGGCCACGCTCTGGACGATGTAGCGCTGCAGGAAGGCGTAGATGATCAGCACCGGGATCGCCACGACCACGGCGCCGGCCATCATCAGCGCATACTCCGAGGTATAAGCGCCCTGGAGCGTGCGCAGGCCCGGCTGAAGCGTCTGTAGATCGCGGTCCTTGAGGATCAGCAGCGCCCAGAGGAAGTCGTTCCAGCTGGCCAGGAACGAGATCACGGCCAGTGTCGCCAGGGCCGGGCGGGCGAGCGGCAGCACAACCTGGAAGAAGGTCTGGAACAGCGTGGCGCCGTCCATCTGAGCCGCCTCCTCGAGCTCCTTGGGGATGCTCTCGAAGAACTGCCTCATGAAGAACACGCCGAACACACCGGCCAGGCCCGGGATGATCACGCCGGCGTAGTTGTTGAGCAGTCCGAGCCGGTACGTCGTGACGAAGTTCGGCACCAGGAACATGACGCCCGGAAGAAACAACGTCGCGAGCAACAAGGCGAAGAGCTGGTTCCGCCCCGGGAACTCGAGGCGCGCGTAGGCGTATCCGGCCAGCGAGTCGATGAACAGCACGGCGATGGTCGAGACCGTCGCGACCCCGATCGTGTTGAGGAACCAGCGGACGATCGGCGTGGCCGGGTTGTTGAGCAGCTTGGTGTAGTTCTCGAGCGTGATCGTCTTCGGGATCCAGTAAATGTCGGTCAGAAAGAGCTGCGACTTCAGCTTCAAAGACGTCGAGACCATCCACACCAGCGGCACGATCACGACGATCGCGGCCAGGCCGAGCACGGCATAGATCGCAGCGCGCTCGAGCCACTGCTGCTGCCGGTAGCTCAGGCCCGACTTCTGTTTCGAGGGTTGTGCGGCTGTCATGAGAGCCTCCTCTCGGAGAGCGACCGCGGACCGCTGATGGCAGACCGCTGTGGTGTGCTCCGCATTTGACGACGGCTGACCTCCGCGGTCCGCCGTCGGCCGTCCGTCGTCATTCCTTGCGCCTCAATACTCTGAAGTTCAGATAGGAGAAGGCCATCATCAAGACGGCGGTGATCAGCGACATCGCCGCCGCGCTGCCCTGGAACGGCCTGACGAAGCCCTCGTTGAAGATGCGCAGCATGACGGGCTCCGTCGCACCGCCGCCGCCCGGTTGGGCGGGGGCGCCGCGGGTCATCATCATCGGCTGACCGAGCAGATTGAACGACGCGATGATCGTGGTCGTGACGATGAACAGAAGAACCGGTTGAAGCATCGGCAGCGTGATGTTCCAGAACATCTGCCGCCCATTCGCGCCGTCGATCGAGGCCGCCTCGTACAGGTATTCGGGGATGTCCTGGAGCGCGGCCAGCAGGATGACCATGTTGTAGCCCATCGTCCACCAGATCGTGGCGACCACGATCGTCACCATCGCGTATGGCATGGTCGACAGCCAGCGCGGCGTGGGCAGCCCGATCTGGTCGAGATAGCTGTTGAGCAGGCCGCCCTGGCTCTGGAAGATCCACCACCAGATCAGCGAGATCACGGCGCAGGAAAGCACCCAGGGCGCGAAGAGCACGCTGCGGAAGAACTGGCGGCCCGGCACTTTGGCGTTGAGCAGCACCGCCAGGAAGAGCGGGATCAGCACGAGCGGCGGGACGCTGTACAGCACGAATTCGAGCGTGACGCGCATCGAGTTCCAGAACTCCTGGAACTTGACCGAACCCGCCGTGAAGAGGTCGATGTAGTTCTGCAGCCCCACGAAGCGCGTCGCCTCAGGCCGCAGATAATCGAAGCTGAGGAAGCTGATATAGATGCCGTTGAAGAACGGGTAGCCGATGAAGACGGCGAAGAAGATCAGGTGCGGCAGGATGAACAGGTACGGAACCAGGCTCGTCCTGCGGCGCGGCTTCTCCGTTCGGGGCACCGCGTTCAGTTGAGTGGCGGTCGTGGCCATGGGCACCTGCCTTTCGTCTAGACCGCAGACCGCGGACCGCAGACGAATGACGAAGGCTGTGCGGCCCATTGAGGCGCACGTCGTCCTTCGTCCTTCGTCATTCGTCTGCCTCTCAGACGCCTCCCGCGATCCGCGGTCTGTGGTCTGCGGTCCCTACGGCGTGTCGCCGTACGTGTCGCGGTTCTGGACCAGGATCTCGTTCGCTCGGGTCACCGAGTCGTCGAGCGTGGCCTGGATGTCGGTGGCCGTGCCGTTCATGAGCGCGCCGACGGCCTCGCCCAGCGGCCCGAAGGCATCGGTGATGCCCGGCACCGACGGCGGGAAGATCGCGTTCTCGATGGACGGCGCGATCGAGGCCTGCGGCTCGACGGCCATGAACTCCTCGCTCGCGCGGACCGATTTGCTGGCCGGGATCTGGCCGGCCTTGGCCCACGTGACCGAGTTGTCGAGCATGTACTTGATGAAGATGCCGGCCGCCGCGTCCTTGCAGGGATCGATGGTGCCGTGCGTCGGCAGCGTGAACTGGTGCGAGCCCGCCCAGGTCGCCGGGTTCGGTCCGATCTGCGGCACGGCGGTCGCCATGCCCTTGAACTCGACGCCGTCGCCCGTGACGTTGGTCGTCTGCCAGATGCCGTTCCAGATCATGCCGACCGTGCCGGACTTGAAGGCGTTCAGCTCGGCGTCGACCTCGAGATTCGGCTCCGACCAGTTCTTCTGGGCGTCGAGCATCCACTGCATGGCCTGCACGCCCGCCTCGCTGTTCCAGGTCGCCTCGGTGCCGTCGGCGTTGAACTCACTGCCGCCGAACTGATGAAGCAGCTGCTGGAAGATCTGCTGCACCGGGAAGCCTCCGGTGATGTCGAAGCCCTTGTTGTCCGCCGCCATGACGGCCGTGGCCGCAGCCGCGAACTCTTCGCCGTTGGTGGGCGGCGCCGTGATGCCGGCCGCTTCGAGCAGGTCGGCGTTGTAGAACATCGTCATCGGGTGGATGTCGAGCGGGATGCTGTAGCGTTGTCCGGCGACCTCGCCCGCTGCCCACACGGCTTCGGGGAAGTCGCTGCCATCGATCTGGGCCGACGACACGAGTTCGTCGATGGGGCGGAGCACATGGCGGAACGCCTGGGTCGCCACCTGGTCGGCGTGGACGATGGCCACGTCGGGCAGCGTGTCAGCCGCCGCAGCCGTGGTCAGCTGCGTGTAGTACTCGCCCTGACTGGTCATCGTCACCTGGATCTCGGGGTGATCGGCGTTGAAGGCGTCGACCATCTGGCCCATGAAGGGGCCGTCAGGGCCGGTGAACGGATTCCAGTATTGAAGCTGCACGGTGCCGCATTCGCTGGGCACAGCCGTTGCGATGGGGCCGGCGGTGGCTGCCGGGGGTAACGTAGCAGCCGGCGGTAAGGTGGCGGCCGGCTCGGTCGCTGCGGGTGGCGCTGTGTTCGTCGCGCCAGGGGCGCAGGCCGCAGCGACTAGAGCGGCCGTAATCAGGATCGGGAAAGAGCGCTGCATGGGTCTCTTCATCGCGGTCTCCTCCTACAAAGGTCGTGGTTAGGTCACGTGATCGAGCGAACGACTTGGTTCGGCAGGAACCGTTTCACCTCCTTCCTCTGGGTGATCAGTCAAAGCCCGGCTCGCCGCGGCCGATCTTTGGTTCGGCTGGGCGGTCTCCAGCCGGCTTGACGATCCGTCGCGGTGATAGCGTTGCTTCAGGACGATGTCCTGCGGGTAGTTGCCGAATTTGTTACCGAACAGATTCAGACCGCCCACGTTATGGGCATCGTCCCTGATGCCGATGCGAACCGTGATGGTGCCGCCGACGCCGATGCCGAGATCCGGCAGGCGAACGTCAGACGCGCGCAGGCCATCGACGTAGCTTCCGTTCGAGGCCACCTTCCAGACTTTGAGGAGCCCGAACTGCGTGTTGTTGTCGTCCCACCATTGCGGCGTGAGCGCGCCGCGCTCGCCGCCGAAATCGGACGGGCTTGTCCAGGTGCCGATCTCGCAGCCGTTGATCCAGACCGTGATGTCCGACGGCCAGTTGATGTGATGAAGCGGCGCCTCCGAACACGCCTCGAAGCTCAGTTCGACAGCGTCGAGGGACATCCCGGGCGGCAATCGATTCGGGAAGCGATACTCCACGAAGCCGCGGCGAAACCAGAGCAACTGAGCATGGACGCGTTCTGGCTCGTAAAACGTTGTGGGCTCGTCGAGGTGGCCGATCAGGCCCCACTCTCCGGCCAGGCCGCAGGTCGGCACCACCTCGGCATTGACGTAGGCGCCGATCGGCATGGCCACGTCGATCATGGATTCTTGCGGCGGCATCTGCGCCGGCAGCTGGATGACGATCTGGTCGAACACACGGGCGCACATCTTCTGCAGCCCGCGGCTGGCCGGCTGCAGATCGGTCTGGATCAGGCCGGCGTTCTCGAGCACGTTGATGTGCTGGGTCGCCGTCGAGGCCGGGATGTCGAGCGCCTCGGCGATTTCGAGGACGCTGGCGGTATGCGTTCCCAGGTACTTCAGGATGCTCAGCCGCTTGTCTGACCCCAAAGCCTTGGTGACAGCTTCCAACCGGTCCACCTCAGAGTCCGAAGCTGTCAGAGCGAGAACACGGTGTGAGGGAATACGCGGGTTTTGTGACATAAGGTTGTTTCGCTGCGTATTTTTGTGTTTCCAATCGTAATTGTATTTAATACTCGCCTGGCGTCCATTTTTTGGGCGGTCTCGGCAAAGAACTGGCCCGGTGCTGGGCGGTGAGCGGAACCGAACCCGGTCGTCGCGCGAAGTTGCCAGGCCAGATGCATCGGGATATGCGGGGATTTATGGGGGAGGGCTGGCCCGGCCCTCAGGCGGGCGTCGGTATCTCGCGTATAATGTTGCCATGTTCACGCGGCGGCACGCTCACCATCATCATTTCGACGAGTGAAGAACGGGCCGCCCAGGCATCGAGATCTCTCCACGCGGGCCCGAAGCCCGCGTTTTTGTTTGAGGACGCACCATGAAAAACAAGGTCCCTACCGTCAAAGGCACGCGCGAGTTCTATCCGGAACAGATGGCTCTGCGCAACTGGCTCTACGCCAACATGCGCGCCGCCGCCCAGGCCTTCGGCTACCAGGAGTGGGACGGCCCCTTCCTGGAAACCCTCGATCTCTACGCTGCGAAGTCGGGCGAGGAACTGGTTAAGGAGCAGGCCTTCGTCTTCAACGATCGCGGCGGCGATCAGATCACGCTGCGTCCGGAGTTGACGCCGTCGTTGGCGCGCATGGTCGCCGCTCGTCAGGGCCTGCTTCCCCGCCCCATCCGCTGGTGGAGCTTCGGACCGTTCTGGCGATACGAGCGCCCGCAAAAGGGCCGTTCGCGTGAGTTCTTCCAGTGGAACGTCGACCTGCTCGGCGTCGACAGCCCGGCCGCGGACGCCGAGCTGGCCGCCGTGCCCGCGACGTTCTTCGCCAACATCGGTCTCGGGCCCGATGACGTACGTATCCAGTTCAACAACCGCCGGTTGATGGACGCCGAACTGTCGGCCCTCGGCCTCACCGAGCGCAAGCGCGACGTCTTCCGCCTGATCGACCGCCGCGACAAGATGTCGGCCGAGGCATGGGATCGTTACGCCCTTGATCTTGGCGTGACCGAGGAGCAGCTGATCGGTCTGAAGACCTTGCTCGCCGACAAGGAGTTGTGGCGCAAGTCGGAGGAGTGCCAGGCGTTTGTGAAAGCCGCGACGGCCCTGGGCATCGCGCCTTACCTCGAGTACGACCCGACCGTCATCCGCGGCCTGGATTACTACACCGGCACCGTCTTCGAAGCCCGCGATCGCGAGGGCGAATTCCGGGCGATCCTGGGCGGGGGCCGCTACGACAACCTGGTCGGCGATGTCGGCGGCGACCGCCTGCCGGGCGTCGGCTTCGCGATGGGCGACGTCGTCATCGGCCTTGTCGCGCAGAAGTACGGCAAGGCCGCCGGGCTGCGCGCCGCGCCGACCCAGGCGCTTGTGACGGTCTTCAAGCCCGAGATGCAGGATGAGGCGTTGAAGCTCGCCGCCGAGCTGCGCGCGGCCGGGGTCAAGACCGAGTGGTACCCTGAAGCTGTCAAGCTCGACAAACAACTCAAGTATGCCGATGCTGTCGGTGCGCGCTTTGCCCTGATCGTGGGCCCCGACGAGGTCGCCAACGGCGTGGTCATGCTCAAGGACCTCGCCACCCGCGAGCAGCGCGCCATCCCGCGCAACGAGGTGGCAGCCGCGATCCTGGCGGCCTGACCGTCCGCGGCTGGGGCGCAGTCAGGCGCTGGAGGGCGTTGCCGAAGCCAGAGCCGCGGCCCTTTCGCGTTGGCCCCGTCGCAGCAGACGGCGCACGAACCAGATCTTGAAGCGCTGGACCGGGTTCGCGTTGCCCCACCACAGATAGCCGCTCCTGAATTGGAGCGTGCGGATGTCGAACTGGAAGTAGTGCGGAACGGCCTTTACCGGGCGCAGATCCAACAGCAGGTTGACGACTTCGCACGCCACCACCCCGTGCAGCATGGCCGCCACCGGGCCGAGCGACGGCGCCTCGTGGCGTGAGAAGTCGATGCTCGCCGGCCGCATGTACGCCAGGTGAGTGCCGCCGGGCGTGGTCGCGACGATGTAGCGAAGCAGCACTTCTTCGTCGGGCATGTCGGGCCTGAAGCCGCAGAAGTCCTCGAGGCTCGGCCCATCCGGTTTCCAGATCTGCCAGGCCGCACTCCAGCCGATCGGCCCGCCCACGACAATCGGGATGCGACGCGCCCGGGCCTCGCGATACAGCAGCCGGCGCGCCGCCGGAGCGAAGAAGTCGATCCCGTCCAGCACAACGTCAACGCCGTCGAGGAAGTCGCCGAGGGTCGCTTCATCAAGGGCGGCCGGAAGCACTCGCACATCGGCCTCAGGGTTGATGCCGCGCACGATCTCGCCCATCACCTCAGCCTTGTTGCGACCCACTGTCGCCCGACTGGCCCCATACTGCCGGTTGAAGTTGACCCAATCGAAGGTGTCGGGATCGGCCAGGCTGAAGCCACCGACTCCGGCTCGGGCCAGAGCCGCGACGTAGCCGCCACCCCCACCCCCGCATCCGGCGACGCCTACCCGGGCGTCGCGCAGACGTCGCTGCTGCTCCTCGGTCACCAACCCGATGTTGCGGGCGAAGGCTTCGTCATAGCGGGTCATGGGCCCAGAATACGAGCCGCCCGGGGCGCCGCCAACCCAGAAATGGTTGATGGCTCCTTGGAAATAACCGGATTTTGGCCACGCCCCCGGATAGCCGGCGCGGCCTGATCTCCGGCGAGTTTTCCTTGTTTGGACCTCGGTTGTTGTATAATCAGGGGCTGTTGCCGCAAGCAACACGTGGTGCCTGTAGCTCAATGGCAGAGCGCTTCACTGTGGATGAAGAAGTTGCGGGTTCGAGCCCCGTCAGGCACCCAGTTTGCCAGCCAAAAACAGAAGGATGCTGGAAACGGCATCCTTCAGCTTTTGGTCCCGCTCAGTCGAGCGGCACGCCTTTCGGGGCGAATCGGCCCTCGTAGCTCAATTGGACAGAGCGCTTGACTTCGGATCAAGTGGTTGTGGGTTCAAGTCCTGCCGAGGGCGCCTGATGTTTTCAACGCCGGGCCGCGACATCCGTCCACCCAGGACATCGCTTCATAGCAGAATTCGATGCGCCGCTCCCGACAACTCCTGTTCAATGACGCGACCCAGATCCTGGAGCTGCTTCATACTCCCCTGAATCGGCTGCCCGTGTCGATCGAAGGGTCGTTCTTTGCCGAAGCCATCCGCATCGGCCGCCAGGACCTGCATCGCACACGCCTGCGCCAACTCGAGCCGTATTTCTATATCTCCACCGGCTACGGCACCGTCGCGGGCACGACCAGCATCGCGCTCGGCTTCTACGACTGCCACCCGCTCCTGCGCCAGCTCAACCTGGACCTGCGCGGCTTCCAGTATTCGCAGACCGAGATCGTCGACCTGGTGCGCCACGAGCTCGGCCATGCCGTGGCGTACGCCTACAAGCTCTACTCGCGCAAGGACTTCCGGTCGATCTTCAACGTCAAGGGCAACTACTTTCTGACCTACCCGGTGAACGACCGCTATCTGCAGCGGGTCAACCCGTACAGCCGCGACTACGTGAACCCGTCAGGCGATCACTACGCCCAGAAGCACCCCGACGAAGACTGGGCCGAGACCTTCACGGTCTGGATCCAGCCGCGCGCGCGTTGGGAGCGTGAATACCGCAACTATCCGGGTGCGCTCCGTAAGTTGCGGTTCTGCGATGCGTTGATGAAGGAGCTGCGGTCAGAGGAGCCGGCGATCACGCAGGCTCCGTACCCGTTCGAGCCGATCGAGGAGTTCAACATGACGCTGGCGCAGTTCTTCAAGCTGCGCAGCACCCGCGCCTATCGCGCCGGCGCGACGGGTTACATCGACGCCGATCTCCGCGATCTGTTCTGGTCGCCGCCCGCGGTGTTGAGCAACGGGCGCAAGCGCGAGCGCGACTACATCCAGGCCGAGCATTTCGTGCGGAAGCACAAGCGCAGCATCGCGTCACAGGTCAGCCGCTGGACGGGAGTACCGGAACTTGCCGCGCGCGACCTGCTCGACAAATGCATTCATCGCTCCGCCGACCTCGATCTCTGGGTGCGCAAGGAGAAGCGCGAGAAGTCGTTGTTGGAGCTGACCTCGTACATCTCCTACCGCTGCGCCCTGTACGCGATCAACGACTCGTTCACGGGCTGACGTTGCTTCAGCGCGCCGGGTCCACCCGCAACCCACGATAGACATCCAGGATGCGCTGGGCGATGATCGGCCAGCCGTAGCCCTGCGCATGCCGGTGAGCCTGTGTGCTCATGCGCTCGCGCAGCGCAGGGTCGCTGACGAGGATGCAGATCCTGTCGGCCAGCGCCTCAGGGTCCTGATCCGGCACCGTGAAGCCCGTGGTGCCGTCCTGCACCAGGAACGCAAGCCCGCCGACTTCGGAGGCGATGACGGGGGTGCCGCAGGCCATGGCCTCGAGCGCCACCATGCCGAACGACTCATAGTGCGAGGGCATGATGACGCAGTCGGCGGCGGCGTAGTAGTCGGGCAAGGCGTCCTGATCCTGCTTGCCCAGAAACGTCACCAGCTCGCTGAGGCCGAGCTCATCGCGCAGCGCCATGACGCGGCGCATCTCGTCGGTCTGGCGCTCGGCCGGCAGATCGGGGTCGCCGCCGATGATCGCCAACGAGAGCTGGCCGCACTCGCACGATCCGCGCGCCCGCAGCACCGCCACCGCATGCAGCAGCGTGTCGATGCCCTTCAGGGCCTCGATCCGGCCGACGAAGAGCAGCAGAAACGAGTCGGCCGGCGCCTGGATCGCACGCTTGGCTTCGGCCCGAGGTCGCGGATAGAACACATTCAGATCGACGCCGGGCGGGATGATGGTCGTGTTAGCCGTGTCGACTCGATAGAGCCACTGCAGCTGGGCCTGTTCGGCCGGAGTGGCCAGGATCAGGCGGTCGGCGGAGTGCATCAACTCGGTCTCGATCCGCACGCGGATATCGGGCTCGCGCTCTTCGACGCGCTGAGCGATGCGATTCTTCATCACGCCAAGCGTGTGGAACATCTGCACCACCGGGATGCCCCAGGCCTCGCGAAGGCTCAGCGCGGCCACGCCCGAGAGCCAGTAGTGCGCGTGGAGAAGGTCGTAATGGAATCCGTTGGCGCGCGCGTACTCCCGGATGCCGCCGACGAACTCAGGCACGTGCCGGTAGAGGACGTCTTTCGGCAACGGCACCTCGGGGCCTGACGGGATGTGGACCACCTTGTTACCGTACCCGAGGTCTTCCTTGACGTGGGGTTGGTGCTCATCTTGCGAACGGGTGAAGACATCGACGGCGATGCCCTCTCGCCCCAATTCGCGTGTCAGATCGCGGACGTAGACGTTCATGCCACCTGTATCCTTGCCGCCCAGTGTGGCCAGCGGACAGGTGTGATAGGAGAGCATCGCGATGCGCATGGGTGAGAGGGGATTATAGTCGGCGGAGTAATAAGTCAGGGTGTCAGGTAGTCGACTCCCTGACTATTTGACTAGCCGACCAGCCGACTACGTAGTACACTGCGTTCGACATGGCCACCAAGATCCTGATCGCCGACGACGACCTTGAGACGCTCAAGCTCGTCGGTCTCATCCTCGAGCGGCAGGGCTTCACGATCATCGCAGCCAACAACGGAAGGCAGGCGGTTGCCAAGGCGTTGGCCGAGCGCCCCAGCCTGGCCATCATCGACATCATGATGCCGGATCTGGACGGGCTTGACGTGACGCGCCGGCTGCGACAGGACGCCGACAACGCCACCCTGCCGATCCTGCTTTTCACGGCCAAAGCGACGGCCGAAGAGCGCGCCGCGGGTTACGCCGCGGGCGCCGACGATTACCTGGTCAAACCCACCCACCCGCGCGAGCTTGTCGCGCGCGTTCAGGCGCTGCTCTCCAGGGCCGCACAACCCGCCGAGGCTGCCCCGACCGGCTCCGTCATCGGCGTGATCGCGAGCCGGACGCCGGCGCTGGCGAGCTGGCTGGCCGTCAACGTGGCGGCCGTCGCACGTGATCGGATCGCGCCCGTGATCGTCGCCGACACGGTGCCCGGCACTCTGGGCGCGGGCGCGCTGCTCGGACACACCACGCAAGCCGGCCTCGGGGCGCTCCTGCGCCTCCCCGTCCCGGACATCGTCCGCGATGCCGTGCAGGCCGAGCTGCAGGAAGGTTCGAGCGGGCTGTGGACCCTGCCGACGGCCAACGCCCCGCGCGAAGCCGAATTGAAGGCTCATACGTTGCAGGCCGAGGCGGTGCTGGCGCAACTACGCCGGCTGGCTCCGCTGACCGTGCTCGACCTCGGCACCGATTGCGACCTCAACGTCGCCCGGATCGCGCCCCGGCTCGACCTGATCCTCGTCGTTGCCGAAGACCGACGGGCCGGCGCCATGCGCGCCACAGCCCTGATCGACACGCTTGGCGAACTTGGGCTTGAGCCCTCGCGCGCCCACCGCGTCCAGATCCTGCCGTTGCACGAGCCCATCTCCGACGCCGCTCACGAACTGAACCTTGACCTGCAGGCGTTGACGATCGACGAGCAGCCTCAGCCGATCGTCGTCTATCAGCCTCAGTCGGCGGCATCGCAGCAACTCAAACATTTTATGCAGCCGTTACTGGTCCGGTTGGGTCTGGCCCACTCGACATATTGACGGCCGGGGTGCTTAACTAGCGAAAGGGCCGGTTTCCCGGCCCTTTTCATTTGCTCAGGCGGACGGCCGGGCGAGGCAGACATAACGCCGACCTTGTTTCGTCAACCGATCACAACCCACCCAAACGCACCTCCCCGCCGATTCACGGGTAGGATGAGCAAGGCTTGACAGAAGGAATCCGCGGCCGCGGTGACGTTTTCATGATGGCTCCGCCACACTATCCACTCCAACAGACGCGCCTTGAGCGCTTGCTGGAGATCAATCGCACGCTCGCTTCCACATTGGAGCAGGCGTTGCTGTTGCGCAACATCATCAACGCGGCGCGCGAGCTGATCGGCGCCGAGGCTGCGTCGATTATGTTGGCGGACACGCAGTCGGGCGAACTGCGCTTCGAAGCGGCCACCAACATGGAGTCATCGCAGATGGCGGGGCTCGTGGTGCCGATCAACGGCAGCATCGCGGGCTGGATCTTCACCCATCGCGAGCCCGTGATCGTGCCCGACACCAGCATCGACACGCGCTGGCACCGCAAAGTCGACGCCAAGACCGCGTTCGTCACCCGCTCGATCCTGGGTGTCCCCCTCGTCCACCGCGACAAAGCTATCGGAGTCGTGCAGTGCCTCAACAAGGTCGACGGCACGTTCGACGCCGATGACACTGTCACGCTGCAGGCCCTGGCCGACCAGGCCGCCATCGCCATCGTCAACGCGCGGTTGTTCCAGCAATCCGACCTGATCTCCGAGCTTGTGCACGAGCTGCGCACGCCGCTCGGCGCGATCCTGGCGACGACCCATCTGCTGCTGCGCAACCTGCCCGAAGAGAAGCGCGTCGAGTTGATCAAAACGATCCAGCGCGAGACCGAGCGTCTCAGCACGCTGACGACCGAGTTCCTCGACATCTCGCGGCTCGAGTCGGGCCGCATCCAGTTCAAGCGCGAACCGTTCGCCCTGCCCGAGTTGCTGGCGGAGTGCCTTGAGGTGGTGCGTCATCAGGCGCAGGCGCGCGGCCTGGGGCTCGAATTGAAGCTGGCGCCGGATGTCAGCCTCGTGGTGACCGACCGCGGGAAGATCAAACAGGTGATCCTCAACCTGCTGACGAACGCGGTCAAGTACAACCGAGACGATGGCCGAATCACGCTCGCGGCGCAAACCACGGCCGATGGGCACTTCCGCGTCAGCGTCACGGACACCGGGCGCGGCATCCCGCCCGAGGCCATGAAGAACATGTTCCAGAAGTTCTATCGGGTGCCCGAGACCGAAGGCACTGCCACGGGCACGGGCCTCGGCCTCTCGCTGGCGAAGAAGATCGTCGAGCTGTTGGGCGGCGAGATGGGTATCGAGTCGACCTACGGTGTCGGCAGCACGTTCTGGTTCACGCTGCCCGCGGGCGGCGAATAACGTCGACGAGCGCCTGCAACCCCAGCAGGTACGAGCGCCAGCCAAATCCCCGAATCGAACCGATGCAGACCGGCGCCGTCAGCGAGCGATGGCGGAATTCCTCGCGCGCGTCGGTGTTTGAGAGGTGCACCTCGACGGCCGGCAGGCCGATGCCCGCGATCGCATCGCGCAGCGCCACCGACGTGTGCGTCAGGCCGCCCGGGTTGATGACGATGCCGGCCGCCCAGCCACGCGCGTCGTGCAGGGCGTCGATCAGCACGCCCTCATGGTTGCTCTGCAGCGTGCGCACTTCGACGCCGAGCCGCGCCCCCTCCTCCACCAGGGCCCTGTCGATGTCGGCCAGCGTGGTGTGACCGTAGACGGCCGGCTCGCGAGTGCCGAGCAGATTCAGGTTCGGGCCATGCAGCACCAGAACCGACGGCCCAGGGGCCTTGCGCACCGTTTTCTTCGCCATCTTCGCTCCCTCAGGGAACACGCGAAACGGACACCCCGCCTCGCACCAATTGGGTCGTGGCCTGTCATCAGCGCGTCAGGCGCTGCAGCTCCGCCGCGAGCAGGGCCTCGGGCACGTCGATGCCCCAGCGCACGTCGCCGACCGCGGCCGGCAACGCGTACTTGAGCCGACCGCCAGATTTCTTCTTGTCACTGCTCATGTGCTCGCGGATCGACTCAGGATCCAGCCCCGGCGCGTCGACCGGCAAACCCGTGCGGGTCAACACATCGCGCAGGGCTTCGGCCAGCGCCGGCTCGGCCAGGCCCACAGCGGCCGCCAACCGCGCCTCGGCCACCAGGCCGATCGCGATCGCCTCGCCGTGCCGGAGCCTGTAGCCCGAAGCGGATTCCACGCCATGGCCGATGGTGTGCCCAAGGTTCAGGGTCGCGCGTCGGCCGCGCTCGTACGGATCTTCGCTGACGACGCGGACTTTCACAGCGATGGCGCGCTCAAGCTGGTCGATGCCGCCGAGCGCTGGCCGGGCCAGATACTGTCGCCACAACTCAGCGTCGTCGATGACGCCGTGCTTGATCGACTCGGCGAGGCCGGCACGGAGTTCAGCGGCCGGCAGGGTTGAGAGCGTCAGTGGATCCGACACGATCAGCGCCGGTGGGTGAAAAGCGCCGACCAGGTTCTTGCCCTGCGGCAGATCGACCCCGGTCTTGCCACCGAGGCTCGCGTCGACCATCGCCAGAAGCGTCGTCGGCACGTTGACCCAGCGCAGGCCGCGCATGAAGGTCGCCGCCGCGAAGCCGGTCATATCGCCGATCACACCGCCGCCCACCGCCACGACCAGGCTGCCCCGATCGAGGCCGAGCTCGAGGAAGCGCTCGTAGATCAGGCGCACCGTGTCGAGCGTCTTGTGCTGCTCGCCGGTCGGCACCACCACGCGGGGCGCGTCGACGGAGGCGAGCCATGGCTGCGTGGCCACAACGTCGTCGCACACGACCACTGCGGGCCGGCCCAGACCGCGCGCCGCCAGCAGCCCCGCCACGTCGCGCAGCAGGCCATAGCCGAGCGCCACCGTATGCTCGAAGCCCGGCGCCGTGATCACGAGGTCGCGGGGCTCGAGCCGCCGAACGATCTCGTCCGCGGCTTCGGCGATGCGCCCGGCTGAAGTGTCGAACTGCTCGACGACCGAGTCGTACAACGGCGCGCGCTCGGCCAGCAGCGCCGTGAGCTTCGCGCGCGGATCGCCCTGCAGCAACGGTCGATCGGATCCGGAGACCCGGCGCAGGAGCACCTCCACATCGGCACGCAGACAGAAGAGCACGCCGTTGCGCTCGAGCGCTGCCCGATTACCCGGCTGCAGCAACGCGCCGCCCCCGGGGGCGATGACGTGGCCCGCCCGCGCCGAGAGCGCGGTGATGACGTCGCGTTCGTACGTGCGAAACGCCGCTTCACCGTCGTCGCGGAAGATGTCGGGGATGGGTTTGCCGGCCTTCGCGACGATGACGTCATCGACGTCGACGAACGGGCGCCCCAGGCGCGCGGCGACGGCTTTGCCCACGCTGGTCTTGCCCGCACCCGGCGGGCCGACGAGGATGACGTTGACGTCACTCATGCTCAGGGCCAGAACACGGTCGGCGCGTTGCCGAGGTCGAGGTCGTCGAGGCGCGCGCGCTTCAGGCTTTCGAAGCGCGGCAGCATCTCGGCCAGCGAGTCACCGCCGAGTTTCTCCATCAGGGCATCGGCCAGCACCACGCAGGCCATGGCCTCGCCGATCACGCCCGCGCGCGGCACCGGGCAGAAGTCCGAGCGCTCATATTCGATCGGACGCGGCTCGCCGCTGGCCAGGTCGACCGACTCGATCGGCGTCAGCGTGGTGGCGATCGGCTTCATGGCGACGCGCAACACGATCGGCTCGCCGGTGGTGATGCCGCCCTCAAGCCCGCCGGAGCGGTTGGTCCGGCGCGTCAGCGTTTGATCTTCGCGATAGATCGCGTCCTGCACCTGGGTGCCGGGTTTGCCGGCGTTGGCGAAAGCGTCGCCGATCTCGACGCCCTTCATCGCGTGGATGCTGAGCATGGCCTGCGCCAGACGCCCGGTGAGCCGCCGGTCCCAATGCACATGGCTGCCGAGCCCGGGCGGCACGCACAGCGCGACGACTTCGAAAACGCCACCGAGCGTGTCCTTGCCGCGCATCGCATCCTGGATATGCTCGACCATGGCCGCGCTGGCGACGGGATCCGGGCACTGCACGTCTGACTCGGCGGCGCCGCGCAATCGATCTTCGAGCGACATCGTTGACAGATCCGCGCGCACGGATCCGATCTGGACGACGTAGCTGCCGACCTTCACACCGAACGCGGCCAGCAGTTTGCGAGCCGTCGCACCGGCGGCAACGCGGGCGGTGGTCTCGCGCGCCGAGGCGCGTTCGAGGCTCATGCGCAGATCGGAATGCCCGTACTTTACGGCTCCGGTCAGATCGGCGTGCCCCGGCCGCGGGACCGTCATCGCAGCGACGGCCTTGCCCTTCCATTTGTCGTGGTCGCGGTTGGCGACCTCGATCGCCACCGGCGCGCCGATGGTGACTCCGGCCATGACGCCGCTGAGCAGCACGGCCTCGTCGCGTTCAAGCTTCATGCGCGGGCTGGCGCCGGGGTACGGTTTGCCGCTGGCGTTGAGGCCCTGTCGGCGCGCAAGATCGGGGTTGATGTCGTCGGGCGTCAGAGGCAACCCGGCCGGGAGGCCCTCGACGATGACGAGCTCGACGGGGCCGTGCGATTCGCCGGCGGTGAGAAATCGAAGGGGCATGGGATCACGCTTTTGTGGCGCTGGCCAGTTGAGCCTCAGCCGCTTTGCGCATGAGATCACGCGGGGCCAGCTTGCCGGTCCACAACTCGAACGCCAGTGCGCCCTGCTCCACGAGCATGCCCAACCCGGTCGTCGCCTCGAGGCCATGCTCGCGCGCCTGACGCACGAAGAGCGTGTCGGCCGGGTTGTAGACGAGATCGTAGACCAGGTCGGCGACCGGCCATGGGGTGCCCTCGAGCCAGGGGCTGGCGTCGGGGTTCGGGTGCATGCCCACGGGGGTTGTGTTGATCACGACCGCGACGTCGTCGCTGGCTTCGAGAAAGCCGAGCGGCGTCCACGGGTAGATGTCTAGGTCGCCGAGCATGCGGAGTTCCTCAGCCTGCTCGGGCCGGCGTGCGACCACGCGCACCGTGGCACCGACGCCCAGGCAGCCTGCGACTGCCGCGCGAGCCGAACCGCCCGCCCCCAGCACCATGACGCGCGCGCCGGCCAGCCGCGCGCCGTGCGCGGCCAGGTCCGCCAGCAGGCCGGCCGCGTCGGTGTTGTGGCCGAGGAGGCGTCCGCCCTCTTTGACAAGCGTGTTGACGGCGCCCATCGCCAGGGCCGTGGGAGTCAGGCCATCGAGGAACGGGATCACGGCGGACTTGTGCGGCACCGTGACGTTGGCGCCGGCCACGTCGGCGCGGCGCACCTCAGCCACCACGAAGCCCAGGTCCTCGACCTTCACGGGCCGGGCTTCATAGCGCCAATCTGGCAGGCCCACCTCGGCCAGGGCCGCGTTGTGCATCGCCGCCGACAACGAATGGCCCAGGGGGTATCCGAATAAAAACAAACGCATCGCCCGATGATAACCCAACCTGCGGGTTCACCCACCCGCCTTTCGCCGCGCCAACGCATCGGTTTCGATATACGGGCGACGCATGCGTCGCCCCTACGGCAATGGTCCATTTATGCCTGACGGGCAACCGCCGACTCGCACACTCGCCTTTCGCCGCGCCAACGCCTCGATTTCTTCATGCGGGCGACGCATGCGTCGCCCCTACGGCAATGGACCATTTATGCCTGACGGGCAACCGCCGACTCACATACTCGCCTTTCGCCGCGCTAACGCCTTGCCTCGTCGTACGGGCGACGCATGCGTCGCCCTTTGTCGCCCCTGGCGCCCTTATGCCCGGCCAAGGCAACCTGCGGGATCAATCCCCGGCCTGCGGCGCCGGCGAACGCGACCCGGAAGCGCCCGGGCGCAGCCGGCGATACAGCCACAACCCGCCACCGATCAGCAGCGCGAGCACCGCCACCGCCAGGTACTCGATCACGGGAATGCGCACGATCTCGTTGAGGGCCGCCCAGCGGCCGTAGTAGACGAGCAGCACGAGCGCGACGTAGATCGCGGTCAGCGCCCAGCGGATGCGCCAACTCAGGCCGAGGCCGTGCATCTGGGTCAAGATGAACACGCCGCCGAAGCCGAAGGCGAACATCGGCCACAGGTTGTTGCCCTGCTGGACGGCCACCAGCGCGCCGTGCACCAGCACCACCGACTCCTGCGCGAACATCCACCAGCGATTGTTGTGCACACGCGTGAAGAACAGGCTGCCCTGCAGCAGCAGCAGGAACATGTAGACGAAGCCGATCAGATGACCAGGCGTCGACACCATCGGGTGATACCAGAACGTGTAGACGATCGCCCATGAGAAGACGAAGCCGTGATACTTGCGCGCCCAGCTGAGGATATCTTTCGGGACCGGCGCCTTCCAGCCCCACAACAGGCCGCGGCGCGGCGTCTCCATCAGGAGCACCCACACCAGCAACAGGATCACCGAGCCCTGCGAGCTGAAGATCGACACGTCCTGCGCGAGCCCGTCGTACCAGATGTGCGTTTGGACGAAGTGCAAGATGATGAAGCCGGCGTTCAGCGCCAGCGCGGCGATGTTGACGCCGTGCAGGCGGTTCGTGTACTTCAGGCCGCGCGACTGTGCGTACGCGATCAGGCCCCAGTTGGCGACCTGGTGCAGGATGTAGAAGCCCCAGGCCGTGAAACGCGACCAGAAGGTCGGTTCGGGCAGCCGCCAGTAATACCAGGCCGCGCCGGTGTCGGGCAACAGCGGCTGCGCATCGAGCCGCGAGCCAGCCGCCCAGATCAGGGCCGTGAACGCCAGGCTGAAGAGCACGCCGCCCCACAGGGCACGTGTGTCGGTCGGTGTGGAGTCGTTCGTCGTAGGGGTATGAGCCGTCATGGTTTCGCCTCCACAGGTATTGTATGGCGACCCGCTTCGAACCGCCCGCTTGCAAATGCTTTCGGCGGCGTACTCATCGGACTCTCACACGAGCCACTTGGCGCTCCACAGCCAATCGACTGGGGCCATCGGCAGCGCAGGGTACCCCATGGGCCTTACGCAGCGATCTGACTCAGAGCGTCGGTCAGGGTGTCGAAGTAGGCGGGGAAGGTCTTGGACGTGCAACCCGGGTCGGCGACCTGGGCGCCGGGCACGCGCAATACGGTCAGCGCGAAGGCCATGGCCATGCGGTGGTCGTTGTACGTCTGCACGACGGCGGGCCGCCAGGCCTCGGCCGGCCAGATCGTCAGGCCGTCTTCGCGCTCTTCGACCCGCACGCCGAGCCGCGCGAGCTCGGCCGCCATCGCGGCGACGCGATCGGTCTCTTTGACACGCGCGGAGGCGATGCCCCGGATCGTCGTCGGCGTCGACGCGAAGGGCGCGACGGCCGCGAGAGTCTGAGCCGTGTCGGGGATGTGGCGCAGATCGACGTCGACGCCGCGCAGCGAGGCCCGCGAGGGCGAAGCCACCTCGATCCAATCCGCGCTGTCTGTCACCTGACAGCCCATCTGTGCCAGCACATCGACAAAGCCGACGTCGCCCTGGCGAGAAGCTCGGCAGATGTCGACGACCCTCACCGAGCCGCCGGTGACCACGGGCAGCGCGAAGAAGTACGAGGCCGCCGACGCATCGCTCTCGATGACGTACGCGGGTTGAGGCTCGTAGCGCGCCGGATGCACGGCGAACCGGCGGTAGCCGTCCCGTTCGACCCGCACACCGAAGTCCGCCATCAGAGCAAGAGTCAGATCGACATACGGCTGCGAATTGAGCGTGCCGACGACTTCGATCGTCACAGGGCCACGCGCATACGGCGCCGCCAACAACAGGCCGCTGAGGTATTGGCTGCTGATGTCGCCGGCCACCCGCGTCGTGCCTCCCGGCAGACCAGCAGCCTCGATGCGCAACGGCGGACACCAGGCCCGCGGATCCGCCGGCGGGTCGGCGGCGAGGGGAGACACCTCAGCGCCGAGTTCGCGCAACGCCATCACAAGGTCGCCGATCGGGCGTTCGCGCATGCGCGGCTCGCCGTCGAGCACGTAGGTGCCGTGCCCGAGCGTCAGCATCGCGGTCAGGAAACGCGCGGCGGTGCCGGCATTTCCGATGAACAGCTCGGCGTTCGTCGCCGGGATCCGGCCACCCTGCCCGTCGACGCGGATCTCGGCCTGCGAGGCGTCAGCCGTCGCACTGAAGCCGAGCGCCGACAACGCGCCAAGGAAGTGCCGTGAGTCGTCCGAGAAGAGCGCGTGGCGAAGCGTGGTCGGCCCCTCGGCCAGGGCCGCCGTCAGGAGCGCGCGGTTGGTGATCGATTTGGAGCCCGGGACGCTCACCGAGGCGCGCAGCGGCCTCAGCTCGCGAGCCGGCGGTGTCCAGACGTTCATGGAGGAAGTGAGGCTCAGGCCGTGAACAGCGTGGCGCGCTTCTCGCGCGCGGCTGTCAGGGCCTGCCGAATCCTGTCGACGTCGCCGCTCTGGATGGCCTGATCGAGCACGTCGAGCTGCTCGCGATAGCCGGCGAGCGCGCGCAGGACGGGGCCGCGATTGGTCGTCAGGATGTCGACCATCATGTCGAGGTCGCTGGCGGCGAGACGGGTGGAGTCGCGGAAGCCCGAGGACGCCATCTCCCAGGCCTGGTCGTCGCCAGCGGCGAGGACGGTGCGCACGAGCGCGACGGCGGCCGCGTACGGCAGGTGGCTGATCAGCGCGGCAAGTTGATCGTGGTGCTCGGCAGACATCACCAGCAGCCTCCCGCCAACGCGCTCAACGAGTTCATACGCGATGGCCAGCGCCCGCACCGAGGTGTGCCCGGGCGGGGTCAGGACGAAAGGTTTGTTTCGAAAGAGATCGGCTGTGGCGTTCGCCAGGCCCGACGTCGTTTTGCCCGACATGGGGTGGCCGCCGACCGGCTCGAAGCGCGGCGGCAGCTCGGCCATGGCCTTCATGACCTCGACCTTGGTGCTGCCCAGGTCGATGACGACCGTCGCGCGCGGAGGGTAGAACGCCGAGCCCGAAAGCTGATTGATTTGGCCGACGATCGAGCGCACCGGCGCGGCCAGGATCAACACATCGGTGTTGTGAGCCGCCTCGAAGACGGTGACCTGATCGACGATGCCGCGGGCCAGCGCATCCTGCGCCACGGCCGGGTCCTTGTCGACGCCCACAATGGTGCGGCATTGGCCGCGTAGCGCAAGCGCCAGCGACCCCCCCATCAGCCCAAGCCCGACGATCGCGACTTCGCAATCGATCAGGCTGAGCGGCGGGCGCCCCATCAAACTCCCGGTCTTGCCTTCTCGGCTCAGCACAGACGTGATTATAACTGCGGGGAGCCGATCCGCTACCCGTCAGTTCGGCGGAAAAGGATGGGGTAAGTGTGGGAACGAAAGACCGGAAGTATGGGACGCGACCGGCCACCCCCCGTCCTGTCCCTGGTTCAGCCCATCACAGTTGCCGGTCGACCGCCTCGGCGATGCGCCGAACGTCCTTAACAAGCTTGAAAAACGCCTCGGGCTTGAGCGACTGGGCGCCGTCGGAGAGCGCCTGGTCGGGGTGGGCATGGACCTCGATGATCAGGCCGTCGGCTCCGGCCGCGATGCCGGCCTTGGCCACAGCGGCGACATAATCGGCCTTGCCGGTGCCATGGCTCGGATCGAGCAGGACCGGCAGGTGCGTCTGGCGCTTGAGGACCGGGACGGCGTTGATGTCGGTCGTATTGCGCGTGGCCTTCTCGAAAGTGCGGATACCGCGCTCGCACAACATGACGCGGTTGTTGCCCTGCGCCAGGATGTACTCGGCCGCCATCAGCAACTCCTCGATGGTCGACATCATGCCGCGCTTGAGCAGCACCGGTCGTCCGGAGCGGCCGACGGTGTTAAGCAGCGGATAGTTCTGCATGTTGCGCGCGCCGATCTGGATGACGTCGGCGTAGCGCGCCACGATCGCCACCTGGTCCTCCGACATCGCCTCGGTGACGATCGGCAGACCGGTCAGATTGCGCGCCTCGGCCAGCAACTCGAGGCCCTCCTCGCCGAGGCCCTGGAAAGCATACGGGGACGTCCGCGGCTTGTAGGCGCCGCCGCGCAGAGCGCAGGCGCCGGCTTCTTTGACGGCCTGGGCCGTCTCAAGGATCTGCGAGCGGCTCTCGACCGAACACGGCCCAGCGATCAGCGCCAGCCGCGGCCCGCCGACCTTGAGGCCGTCGAGGGGCACGAGGGTGTCGGCCGGGTGCATCTCGCGCGACGCCAGCTTGTACGGCTTGAGGATCGGCACGGTTCGCTCGACGCCATCCAGCGCCTCGAAAGCGCGGCCGTCGACCGGACGTTCGTCGCCGATCACGCCGATGATCGTCCGCTCCTCGCCTTGCGAGAGATGGACCTTGAACCCATGCGCCTCGACCTGCGACACCACGCCCGCGATCTGCTCCGCGCTGGCGTGGTCCTTCATCACGATGATCATGGTGTCTCCCGCGGCGTGTTGCCGCTCATTGCGCTCGCCGCGCGGAATGTGTCGCGTGCAGCCGGGGCGATGCAGCCAGCCGCAGTCGATGATAGGCCGGGCCAAGGCTGCAACTCGCGAAGAAGGCCCGACCCACGTGATTGAAATCCCACACGTCGAGCTGCAGCCAATCGGCCCCTTGCTCGTTCGCGATGTGCTGCAGCGATTCGATAAGCTGTCGCCCCACCCCGCCACGGCGGCGTTGGGTTGTCACGCCGATCTGATGGACGTACAAATCGCGCCGCTTCCGAACCGTCGGGCGCTCGGGAACGTCGCGCAACTCCGCCATAGCATACCCGACGACGCTCCCACTCGACTCGGCCACCAGTAGATGATGGCCGGGCTTCGCCAGCACCTCGGCCACGTCATGCTCAAAGACCGGGCCATCCGGCATCTGAAAGACCTCGGGCTCGTGTTCGACGTGCAGGGCGTGCACCTCGCGGGCCACCGCGTCGATGCCGGCCTGATCGGCCGGCGTGGCCGGACGGACGATCACCGCTGGCTGCGAACGCGCGGTTTCCATCGTCAACCTGTACGGCTCAACTTCGTCCGACGGCCGCCGCGACGGCCTGGCACTCGCGCACCAGCGCCGCGAACTTCGCGGGCTTGAGCGACTGGGCGCCGTCGGACATCGCCTCGGTCGGGTTCGCGTGCACCTCGATGATCAGGCCGTCGGCACCGGCCGCGACGCCCGCACGGGCCACGGCCGAGACGTACTCCCACTTGCCCGTGCTGTGGCTTGGGTCGAGCACAACCGGCAGGTGGGTCAGCGCCTTGAGCACCGGTACGGCGTTGATATCGGTCGTGTTGCGCGTGTACTTCTCGAAGGTCCGGATGCCGCGCTCGCACAGCATCACCTGCGTGTTGCCGCCGGCCAGGATGTACTCGGCTGACATCAGCAACTCTTCGATGGTCGACATCATGCCGCGCTTGAGCAGGACCGGCTTGTTGGCCTTGCCAGCTGCCCGCAGCAGGTCGTAGTTCTGCATGTTGCGAGCGCCGATCTGGATCACGTCAGCGTAGTCGCAGACGAGCGGGATCTGTTCGACCGACATGGCCTCGGTGACGATCGGCAGGCCGGTGGCTTCGCGCGCGTCGGCCAGGTAGCGCAGGCCCTCTTCGCCAAGTCCCTGGAAGCTGTACGGCGAGGTGCGCGGCTTGAAGGCGCCGCCGCGCAACGCCACGGCGCCGGCCTCTTTGACCATGTGCGCCACTTCGATGATCTGCTCGCGGCTCTCGACCGAGCATGGCCCGGCCATCACCGCGACCTTTGACCCGCCAACGGGGACGTGGTTGAGCGACACGTGCGAGTCCATCGGGTGCATGTCGCGCGAAGCAAGCTTGAACGGCTTGAGCACCGGCATCGTCTTCTCGACACCGTCGAGCGTCTCGAACTGCGACCGGTCGATCGGCCGATCGTCGCCGACCACGCCGATGATGGTGCGCTCTTCGCCCTTGATCAGGCTGGCCTTGTAGCCGAGCCCTTCGACGCGTGAGACCGCCGCCGCGATCTGGGCGGCCGACGCGCCGTGCTGCATGACGATAATCATTCTTCTCTCTCCTTGTGTGTGCTCCGCGGCGCTCAGGCCTCGGGTGGCTTGGTCGAGCGATAGCCGTTCGCGGCCGTGATGTCGGGCCGCAGCGCGACGGCTCCGCGCAGATATGCGTGGCGCACCTGACGTTGCTCCAGGTCAGTGTTCCAGTGAACCAGGACGCGGATGCAGCGCGGCAGGCTGCCCGGGACGTTCATCTCCTGGCCGCACATCAGCGGCGTTTCCACCCATCCCAGCTGACGCGCGGTGATCGCCGGGTATTCGGTGGTGAGGTCGGCCGTGCAGGTGAAGAAGATGCTGGCGACATCGTCGGGCTGGATGTCGTTCAGTTCGACCAGGCGCAAGAGGAGTTCGCGCGTGGCGTCCCGGATGGCTTCGGGTGTGTCGGATGCGGCCTGCGTGGCGCCGCGCACGCCTCGGATGGGCATGGTTCTTCTCCCAGCAACAAAAAAACCGCGGAGCGTTTGCTCCGCGGTTTCAAGGCTCTACGTTCGCCTCTACCTATGCGCGAGCAACCGCCTCCGAGGAGCCGGTAAACCAGTACGCATAAAAGTAGAAGCGGCCGAACGCGTTCATGTCGGGCAATCGTAGCACAGCCCTGAAGCCGACGCAAGATCGCCAGGTTGCCAGGGCCTCCCCCCGAAAGACTCGAGCCGCCGATCCAGCCGCCAACTCGAATGACTTTGGTGGAATAATCGTCAGTCGATCGACATCTGCAGTGCCAGAACGGCCAGCACACCGTCGATGAGTGTGCACGCCACGCATCAAACTCGAGAGACCCTCATGAACAAACTCACTTACATCATGTCCACCGTCGGCGTGTTCGCCCTGGCGGTCTCCGGCTGTGGGTTCGCGCCGACACCGGCGGTGCCGGCCAGCTTGATCGCGCCAACGGATGGGTTGCCCGATACCCCCATCGCGACAACCGTGCCGCCCACGACGGCACCCACGAAAGATGTAGCCATCTCGGCCAACGGCGTCGACTTCGTGATTCCTCAAAGTCTGGGCACCGGCGCCCGAGCGGAGGCGCTCCCTGAAGTCGACGACACACCCGAGTCCGCCCCGTGGGATGTGGCGCCCGTTCATTACAGGTTCACGTTGCTGGGCTACCCGCTCGCCACCGGCGCGTCGAACTTCGATCCCATCCTTCTGGTGTATCCCGCCAAGGAATATGCCGAGGTTTATTCGGCGGCGGCGGCGAGCCAGGATGCCCTGCGGGCTGATCTGTCTGCGCCCGCCACGCCCCTCACAAAGAGCAACCTGCCGACCATCCCGTTCTTCAATGCACTCCTGACGATGGTGTCGAACTCCAGGGCAGTCGCCTTCCAGAACGGGTCTGGCGTGCGCGCCCTCACGTTCTATTCGCAGGCGCCGTCGGCGGTGACCAATGACTACCTGTTCTATCAGTACCAGGGGCTCTCGGCAGACGGCCGGTACTATCTGATCGCCATTCTTCCGGTCACGGCTCCGTTTCTTCAGGCGAATGATCAGGCGTCGGTCCCATCCGACGGTGTGGCCCGCCCATCAGACACTGCGGAATACGACCACTATCTGGCTACTGTCGCGGACCGTCTGACGGCAGCCGAACAAGCCGGCACGTTGCGCCCGTCCCTCTCAGAGCTGGATGCTTTCATCCAGTCGATCAAGCTCAACAGCCCCACCATCGTCTCACCGGGCGCGTCGGCTGCCTGCGTGGACCAGGCCACTTTCAGGAACGAAGAAGCGCCGGTGGACAACACGTCTTTTGCTCCCAACGCCCAGTTCGTCAAACAATGGACGATCTACAACACCGGCACCTGCCCCTGGGACTCGGGATACACCTGGGCGCTGGTGTCCGGCGACGCGATGGGCGGGACCGATCTGAAACTTGAGGACAGCATCGCTGTGTCGAACGGCGGGGTGACCGTCTTTGACAATCTCACAGCGCCGGCACAGCCCGGCACCTACGTAGGCTATTGGGCCTTGCGCGATCGCGCCGGCCACGTGGTGCCCATGGTGGGCGGCACCAAAGACAACACGCTCTATGTGCAGATCGTTGTGACCGGCCCATAGGTGCATCGCCAGGCCAGCGTTCATCAGGATGGCTGAGCGGCCATCGGCCAGGCGGCTCACAACTGACGATGTGCTGGGTCGACTTGCCGGGATCGACGCCCGGACAGTCACAGCGGCTATGTGCGTGCCGTGATCTCGTCGTGCAACGAGCCGTCGCCACGTTGAAAAGATCGGACCTCTGTCCGGTGCTTATGCTTCAAGGCGGATTGCGAAAGCCATCCCACACGGCCAGGGCGGGTTTGGGCGAACCCTCGGCGGTCGTCAGGCCGACTGACACGAAGTAGCCGAGCGTGTTGGCGTCTTGATTGGAGAGGCCGTTCTGACTCATGGCGGCCCCCCAGCTGCTCGGATCGAGATCGGCGAGCAACAGGTAGATCCAGAAGCTCAGGCGCGACCCCAGCTGCTCGTGCACAGCGTTGAGGTAGTTGACCTGGCCCGCCTCGGATCCCGTGATGGGCGGGTGCGCGATCGAGGGAAGGCCGCCCTCGGCCACGGCCAGCGGTTTGTCGGTGCGCGCAAGTAGCGCCGTGTAGTAGTCGGCTGGTAGGGGCGCGCCGTCCGGGTACGCGACGAAGGGATAGGACGAGATCACCCACAGGTCAAGATCGGGTTCGAAGGCTTCAACCTGATCCCAATTCGTGGCATGGGCCGCCCGGCCCTCGCTCCCGCCGGCGATCAGGTTGTTCAGGTCCTCCCATTGAAACGTGACGAACACCTGTGTGTCAGGCGCCTCAGCCTTGATCTGCTTGTAGAGCTCGCGGTACAGGCTGACGTAATTTGGGAAATCATCCGGGAAGGCATCGGCGTAGGTGTTGATCTCCGAGGCGAGGCCGAGGTAACGGGGCTTGAATGTGCGCAGGAGCCAGAGCACATAGTTGGAGAACGCGGTCCGCACGTCGGCGTTGCCGAAGCTCGGCGTCCAACCCGCAGGCAGTTCGCCGAACTCGCGACGATTGAGCCCGTTGAGCGGGTCGGCGACGAAGATGGGCTCGAGACCGTTCTGGCGCGCCAGCGTGATCTGATTGACGATGTCAGTGCGCTTCTGCGATTCGCCTTCGACGCCCGCCAGGAAGCTGACCCAATCCGGCGGGTTCTGCACGAGCACGACGTCGCCGTGTTCGCCGAGATGCTTGAAGTGCGTGAGGACGCTGTCCAACGTCATCTGCGGCGGGCTCGGGAAGAACCCCATGAGCGGCCGATCGACAACGTCGGTGCGAACCACCGGCGCGGCCGTGGCTGCGGGCGTCGCCGGCCGGGTACTGGCGCAGGCAAGCGTGGCAAGAGCCAGTGACGTGCATAAAAGGCGAAGCGCGACCTGTCGTGTCAACATTTCCGTGAATCGTCAATTGAGATAGCCATCTACGGGATCTACAGATCGACGGCGCCATTTGTTGCACCGAGAAGGAACAAGAAAAGCCGGTGCCGTGCGCGTGGCACGCCACCGGCTGGCATGGGAAGTAGAATACCGGAGGGTCAGTGACAGCGCGTCACGCCGGGCATCCAAAGGCGCGGCGTCAGGCCCGGCGCGAGCGTCGGGATGGGTGCGGGCGTGCCCACTGTTGCAGCACAACCTGGAAAGAGCGTCACGGCATAGAGGTTCTGGTTGTAGCTGTACACCAGGTACTGCGAGTCAGCAGTCAGCAGCCAGTTGATCAGGCTCGAGCCCGAACCGACTGGCGGCTGTTGCGCCACACGACGCACCGCCGATGGCGTCCCATCCAACATCACGAGGAACAAGCCGTTGTTGTTTCGGTACGCCACGTACTGGCCGTTCGGGCTGATGCGGACCGGTGAAGACTTGCCGATTGGTGTCAGGAAGTCGGTCTGGACCACATCAGAAGAGAGATCCTGTGTCAGAGGGCGGGTATCTGCAGCGGTGCCCGTTGGAAGGCCACTCCAGATTGCGGCCGTCCCATCAGCCAGGTAGATGAACTTTGATGCCCCAACTTGTGTGGTGATCTCTCTACCCTGCGCGATGGGGGTTGGCGTTCCGGTGGCCCCAGTGATTGGCACGGCGTAGATCCCGTAGAAGCTGAGGATGAGGGCTATCTGACCATCGCCTGAAAAGCGTCCGTACGACACCGATTGGATGTCGGTCGTCAGTTGGACGGATGAAGCGGCCGGGCCTAACACCGGCACGGTGTAGATGTGACCGCCCAAGCTAAAGAGGATACGATCCTGGGCGGGATTCATGACGATCCCACCGGCGGCGCCATACCCTCCCGGCGTCCCAGCAGCCAGAAGGATCTTGTCTGTGCCGTCGACCTTGGCGCTCCAGATGTCCGGGTTGTCCAGATATACGATTCGGGTCCCCTGCGACGCGAACTCCGCGCCAGCCAGATCTCGATCGTCGTAGTGTCCGGCCGATGTGAGGTTGACGGCTGCCGACCCCGGCCCGGCGATCGGAGCCGCGTAGAGGTTGTAGGGTGTCCCGGAACCATGCACAAACGCCACAGTCGCGCCGTTCGGGCTGATGCGGAAGTTGCGGATCATGCCCGTGGCGGTAACGCCGACGTTCAATCGTGTTCCTTGAACGTTTGAGCCGTTCAAGGGCGCACTGTAAAGACGCGAATCGTTGTTGACCTGGTACAGGATCACAATCGTTGAGCCGTCTGGCGTCAAGGCCCAATAGTCTGAAGAGATGCTGATGCTGGCGCCGGCTTCGAATGCAAGAACCTGTGTCGCGTTGCCGCCGTTCACGGGCGCGAGCCACAACCCAAAGGCGCCGGACTGGTTGGCGGCCAGGTGCTGCGGCGATCCGAGGAACAAAACGCTCTGTCCATTCGGTGTCAGCAAGGCGATATTGCCACCACCTGCGGTGACGCGGGCGTCGAGTTTGATCGTTGTCCCCCCGCTGAGCGCGACAACGTACAGTCCGTCGTATTGAACCAGGCTATACGGATCCTTGGGTTCGGCTGCCGCATAGACCACCGTTCCGCCGGTCGGAGAGAGATACCAATCTGTCACGATCTGGCTGTTCAAAGGCCCTGTCGCCACCATCGGACGATCTGCAGCTTGCCCGGCGGGGACAAACCCAAGTCCGAAAGCTACAAAGAGGAGAAAGGTCGAAACAAAGCGCACGATGTGTTGAGCAGAATGGGTGTGAGGCATGTGATATCTCGCAAACTAATTCGACGACGGCCAAAGTATGGAGACGAGTGTAACATCGCAGCCCAGAAGCGCCATCTCGCATTTCGCGGAGGCGATGCCGAAGGGCACGTGCTAGACTCCTTGGGATGTCTGGAAGCATTGCGCCCCACGTTGGGAACACGTCTCGTGTCTCGTCGACCCTGGGCTACTGGGCCAGCGTCGCCATGTTAGGGCTCGGCGCGCTCCTCCATCTCGCGGCGCTCGCCACGTTGCCGCCCGGCCTGCACAGCGACGAAGCCTTTCACCTGCTGCGCGCGCTCGACATCGTCAACGGCGTTGAACTGCCACGCTACATCACAGGCAATCAGGGCAACGAGCCCTTGATGGCGTATCTGAGCGCCGGCGTCATCGCCATCGTCGGGCCAGTGCCATGGGCCAGCCGATTGGTCTCGCCTTTGCCAGTTTGATCGCCCTGGCGGCCACCGTCCGGCTCGGACGCGAATTGGCGCCGCGCTGTTCGATCGCGCTGGCGGCCGGCCTGATCTGGTGCACGTTGGGTTGGGCAATCACCGTCGGGCGGCTCGGCACACAGCCGACCGCGCTCTGACCACTATCGTCGTACGCTGAGCGCTTAACACGACAGCCCGGGTCGAGTTCACGACCCATGTGTAATCCGCCGGTGACGTGGGGCGTCGCACCTTCGTCGTATACGATGCCCGTTTGGAGAAGATGGAGATCCATCCGCGAAGTCTGCGCCATCCGGGGCAAAGACCGCGACTGAGTTTCAACGACTCCAACGGCACCCCTCGCCTGCACAAGGTCACCTCTGCCGAATATAGATGAAGTGCCCTAGTCGGCCGCTGAGCCGCGTGCTACACTGGGCACATGCGCGCCATCCGTCGAACCACTCCCAATACCACCGAACGCTTCGGTTGAGGTTTGTCGGCGCTCGCGACGAAGGTCATTCACGCCCCGGCAAACACCGGGGCGTTTTTTGTGTCAGCCGTCGGCGGCCCGACCGGGGCCGTCGCCATGGAAGGAAGAGGAACATGTCCCTTGCCGAGCACGACACGCCCGCCTACAACATGCCCGCCAAGCACCTCGTGCCTGTGGGCGATTACCTGAGCGAGTTGATGGCGATCCCGCCGTCGCGCATGTTCCTGATCAACAAGAGCCTGTCGGTCTACAAGCAGAAGAACCCGGGCGGCAAGACCTACGACGCCTCACAGGGCGACGGCGGCGCGAGCCTGCCGGGCGTGCCGCGCGACATCCTCGAGCGCGCCACGCAATTGCAGATTGAGCACGGCACCGCCTACGACATGCCCTTCGGCACCGAGGGCTACCGCAAGTCGGTCGTCGAGCAGTACTGGAAGCTCGACGCCGCAACCGGCATCGGACCGGCGAACGTGATCGGCACTCAGGGCGGCCGTGACGGCCTGGTCAAGGCCTACGGCGCCATGCTCGCACTCGGCCACGGCCGCCTGGGCGATCTGGTCGTCGTGTCGCGAGTGCCGTGGATCAGTTACAACTGGGGCCCCTACGGCGTCGGCGCCAACGTGCTGCTCGCGCCCGGCCAGCCGAGCCAGGGCTGGCAGTACACCGAGGAGTCGCTCCAGGCCTGCGTCGACTTCGCCGCCAAAGACGGCCGCAAGATCGCGGGCGTGGTCATCACCAACCCCGACAACCCGACCGGCCTGACGATCCCGGTCGAGCGCCAGGTCGCGCTGGCCAAGGCCGCGCTCAAAGCCGGCGCCGCCTACGTGCTGTTCGACTGGATGTACCACTACGTCACCGACGAGCAGCCGATGGACCTGAACACGTTCATCCAGAACTTCGAGCCCGAGGAGCGCAAGCGTCTGATGTTCCTCGACGGCATCACCAAGTCGCTGGGCGGCTCGAACATCCGCAACTGCCATCTGATCGCCAGCGAAGACGTGATCAAGTTCATCGTCGCGCGCGCCTCGCACGCCGTCATCCCGAGCTACTTCTCGCTCGCCGTCGCGCAGGCCGCTTACGAGAAGGGCTTCCGCGAAGCCGCCGCCACGATCATCGAACCGACCAACGAGAGCCGCCGTGTGTTGGGCAAGTTCCTGGCCGACCACGACTTCGAGCACATCATCGGCAAGGGCTACTACGCCTTCATCAACGTCGGCAAGTGGCTGGGCGCTCGCGGCTGGAAGGACACCGAGCCGATGGGCCAGTACCTGGCCGAGGACCACGGCCTCGCGGTTGTGCCCGGCGCTTACTTCTCCGAGTACGGTGGCGACTGGATCCGCTTCTCGTACGCCACCCCGCCGGACCGCACGCTTGGCGCGGCCGAACGGCTGGTGCAAGGCCTTTCGGCGCTGTAAAGCACAAGGAACGCGAAGACGGGGCGCCTGGGCCTGGGGCAAAGCCTCGACCCGGGCACCCGTTTCCGCGAACTCCATGAAACACAAGGTCGTCGCCTACATCACGCGCGGGCGTGAGTTGCTGGTCTTCGAGCATGAAGGGATGCCCGAGGCTGGCGTGCAGGTGCCGGCCGGAACGGTCGAGCCTGACGAACCGCTCGAGGCCGCGTTGTGGCGCGAGGTCGCCGAAGAGAGCGGCCTGACCCGCGAACAATTGACCTTTCGGCGCTGGCTCGGTGACAGCCCGCACCCGTCCTATGACCTGATTCGCCACTATGCATGGCTGACGATTGGAAGCGATGCGCCCAACCACTGGGTGCATCGGGTGCACGGCGACGGCGAGGACAATGGCCTGCGCTTCGTCTATCGCTGGGAGGTCGTCCCAACAACCCTGCTGGTGGACATGTTTGATGAAGGCATCCAGTGGCTCCTGAGCGATTGGCCAGCGTCGACCGAAGAATCGCGATCCCATGACGAATAGCCGCTAGCGAATACTGATCGCCCATGTCCCGTCCCTGGTTGCCGCTCGCGCTCGCCCTGGCCGTCTCGACGGCCCTTTTCGCGTCGACGCGGATGGTCACGATCAGCGGCTGCCCGGGCGAGTACTGCGTCGACTCGGGCGAGTTCCAGGTCGCGCTGGCCCTGGGCGGAACGGTCCACCACACAGGCTATCCGCTCTACATGCTGATCGGCACGCCGTTCGTGCGCGCGTTGAGCTGGGTCGGCGTCGCTCCGGCCGAAGGCGCCGTGTGGTATTCGCTCGTGTGGGCGCTCTGCGCCGTGGCGGCCACGTGGTGGGCGGCCCGGGTCGTGTTGGAGGATGGCTGGCTGGCGGTGCTTCCTGCGCTCATCCTGGCGACGCTGCCCGTGGTCTGGCTGCACGCCGCGATCCCCGAGGTGTACAGCCTGCACTTCTTCTTCTCGGCCGCGATCGTGGCGTTAACTCTGCGGCTCAAACGCGAGTGGTCGCCGCGGCTTGGTTGGGCGCTCGCCGCTCTGGCGGGCTTCGGCATCGCGCATCATCGGCTCGCCGTGCCGACGTCGCTGACGGCCGCCGCGCTGTTGCTGCCCGAGTGGTGGCGGACGCCGCAACGCTGGCGCTGGCTGGCGATCGCGTCGCTGATCGCGCTGCTCGGCTTCGCGCCGTACGTCGATGTCCCCTTGCGCGCGTATTCGGGCGCGCGCTGGATCTACGGCGACCCGCGGACGTGGGACGGGTTCTGGTACATCTTCAGCGGGCAGGAGGCGGCCGGCTTCGGTCAACTGCAACTCTTCCCGCATGGATTACTCGGCTCGCTCGGCGCGGCGGCCGGATCGGCGCTCGAGCAACTTGGCTGGCCGATCGTGATCGCCGCCATCGCCGGACTCGCCGCCGGCCTGACCGGCTCGTCGACGATGAAGCGCAACATGGCCTTCGTCCTGGCCTTCGCGGGCGTAGGCCTCGTGTTCGCCGCGGCCTACGTGGCGGTGCTGCCGGTTTCGGTGATGGTCTTCCCGGCGCTGATGGCCGCGGCATTGCTGACCGGCGTCGCCGTGCGGCGACTGAAGGACTGGGCACCCGGCGTGACCCTCACGCAGGCGCAAACGATCGCGCTGAGCCTGGCCTTGGCCTGGGCCGGCTATGTCGGCCTGACGCGGTCGCCCGAGGTGTCGACGCTTGCGACCGACGACTCGAACCAGCGTTTCATGCGCTCGGCCGAGACCGATCTGGCCATGCCGGCGGGCGCCGTGCTCATGGCGCCGTTTGGCCCGCGCTTCAACGCCCTGGCCTACGCCAAATACGTCGACGGCGCGCTGGCCGCTGTGCAACTGGTCGACCACCGCTCCGACTTCAAAGCGCTGGTCGGGCCGACAGGTCGTGTCTACATGGCCGCTGAGACGCCGTATGTGCTTGGCCTCGATTGGTGGCGTGAGCGGCTCGGGCAGGATCTGAGCGTCGACTCCGCCGGCGTCGGCTGGATCTCGATTGGGCCGCGACAACCGACTTCGTCGACGGCCGTAGTCGTCCTCGGCGACGGCATTGGCATCGGCTCCGTTGCGGCCCAACGCTCGGCTGACGGCGCGGCCTGGCACGTCGCCGTCGAGTGGACCGTCGCAGCGCAACCGGCCCGCGATTACAGCACAGTGGTCTTCGGCAGCGACCAGGACATCCTGGAGATCACGGCGCCCGATCAAATCGTGGCCCAATCCGACTCGGCGGCACCGGTCTACGGCTGGTATCCGACGACCCAGTGGCACGCCGGCGAAACCGTGCGCGAGGATCACCTCCTGGCCTGGCCCGCGGGTCGCGAACTGCGCACCTTGATCGTGGGCTTGTACATCAAGGAGGCCGACGGCTCGTTCACGACTCTGGGTCGCACGGCCTGGCACTTTGTCGATGGAAAGTGGACCCTGGCGAGCGGTGATGCCATCAGCAAATAACCGATAACCAAACCCCAATTGGGTATACTCAGGCAGCGTTTTCACGATTACATCGAAAGGCTTTCCCTTATGGCAGTCACGGGCTTGGACCACCTGCAGATCAGCGCGCCGCGCAACAGCGCCGACCGCGTCCGTCAGTTCTATGTCGATTTGCTCGAGCTCGTCGAGATCGAGCCGCCGGACGGCCTGGCCGGTCGCGAAGGCCTGTGGTTCAGCCTGGGCACCACGCCGCTGCACGTCGCCTTCGAGGGATACGGCTTTGGCAACGAGCCGCGTTTCCTCGCGCTCACCGTCGACGATCTGGACATGGTGCACGAGGCCCTGCGCCAACGCATCGCGCCGATCGAGAAAGACACCGATCAGGAGGGCAACCTCCGGCGCCTCAAGTTCAACGATCCGTTCGGCAATCACATCGAACTGACCGTGACGCCCGAAGGCGCGCTCGACCAGGCGATCTCGAGCCACGCGACCGAGGCCTATCTCGAAACCGCCGAGGCTGTGGCGAGCTTCGCGATGCCGGCCGGCGAGGTCGAGGCTCTGGCCTTCAGCCCCGACGGGCGCCTGTTGGCGGCGGGCTCGGTCGTCTCCGATCCACGCGAGACGGCGCCCGGGGTGACGGTCTGGGACATCGCCAAGGGCGGTGAGCCGGAAGTTCAGGTCGAGATGGGCGCGTCGGTCTGGGAGATGGCGTTCTCGCCGACCGGCCGCGAACTCGTGGCCCTCAGCCAGGACGGCAGCGTCGAAAGCTGGCGCACCAGCGACTGGGAGAGCGAGGGCTTCGCCGAACACGCCGCCGACTCGTCGGGCCTGGCATACACGGGCAGCGGCCAGCTGGTGGCCATCGGCTCGGGCGACGTCGTGCAGGTCTACCGCCCCACCCTCGACCAGTTCATGACGGTGCGCCCGCGCCTGGGCACGATCGAGAGCGTCGCCTTTGACCATGAGGGCACGCTGGCCATCGTCGGCGAGGCCAAGCGCATCCAGTTGTGGACGCTGCAGCCGGCCCAGCGCTCGTCGTACGAGCTATTGGGCTTCGACTCTGCGTTGGGCGCCATGGCCTTCTGTCCGGGTCAAACCGTGCTGGCCGGCCTGACCGAGGACGGCCGGATCCTGATCTGGGACATCTACAACTCGCCCGAGGATCCGACGCCGCTCGACGACGAGACCTCGTTCGACGCATTCGCGTTCTCGCCGCGCGGCGACGTCCTCGCCGCAGCCTCGGGCTCGTCGATCTCGCTGTACGACTGGCGGCGGGCCGAGCCCGTCGGCCCAACCATCGAATGCAGCGGCCTCGTGTTAGGGATGAAGTTCTCGCCCGATGGGCGTTCGTTGGCGGTCGGCTGCGATGACGGCCGCGTCCAGATCTGGAAAGTGCGTTGATGTCTTCCGCGAAGTTCGCCGAAAAATATCTGCTCGCCCGCGAGGCCGCCGCCAAGGCCAACCCCAAGGGCGGCACTTCGGGCTACGAGCTCGAGCTCAACCTGCTCGACCACGACTTCAAGCCCGTCCTGACGGTCGGCACCGGGCCGGATCGACAGTCGTTCATCGACTACCTGTTCGGCCATCATGTGCCGACCTGGCTGCAGGACCGCGCCCAGCGCGAGGTCTTCCACTGGATGATCGAGTGGGCGACGCGGCCCTACTATGCAGTGACCGGCACGATCTACGAGCAGCGCCTGCTGGAGGCCGCCGTCGTCAACGCCCTCGCGGCGGCTGGCCGTGCCTTCGGCGAACGCCTGTATTCCTTCCACGGCAATCTGCTCTACCCCATCGAGGTCGGCTATGACTCGATCCCGTCGGGCTGGAACCTGGCCAAGCGCCGCTACCTGCAGAAGTGCGTCGATCTGTATGGCGTCTCGCTGGCGACGGCCGGCATCCACGCCAACATCTCGCTGCCCGAGCCGCTGCTGAGTTGGGACTTCATGCACCTGTCGCCTGGCGAACGCGGCGACGGCCACCTCGACGCCTACAAGAACCGCGTCTACGTCGAGGCCACGCGTCTGCTGCGCGCCTTCGCGGCGCTGTTCATCGCGACAAGCGCCAGCACGCCGCTGCGCCCCGACCGCCGCGACGGAAAGCCCGTCGTGCTGCTGACCGGCGTCGACTCGAACCGCAACTACACCTTCCCGAACCCCGACACGCTCGACATCCCGTACCTCTACCGCTCGCACGACGAGTACCTGCGGCTGTCGTACGACCTCGTCAGGCGCGGCGTCCGCTTCGGCAACAACAACTGGACCCCGGTGCGCGCCCGCTCGTTTGCCGAGCCGGTCGAGCGCCTGATCCTGACCACCGCCGAGCAACTCCACGGCATCTACAACCGCGGTCTGTACGCCGTCGGCGAGCGCGGCTCGGTCGAGACCATGGCCAGCGACATCGAACGCGAGAACCTGCTGGCGCGGATCAACATCCCGATGGCGCGCGTCGAGGTCCGCACGGACGAAGGCGGGCACCCGCTCGACGTCGACATCGCCAACCTCGCACTCAAAGAACTGCTGCTCATCCAGATCTACGCGGATCCGGCCTTCGGTCGCGCCTTCCGCTACGACCACGAAGACCTGGCGCGCGCGCGGCGAAATGAGTCGGCCTCCGCCCACCATGGCCTGCGCAGCGAGATCGAGAACCCCTTCACCGGCAAGCCCGTGGCCATGCGCGACTTCCTTCGCTGGACGCTCGAGCAGGTGCGGCCGGTCGGTGAGGCGATCGGCTACTGGCCGCTGCTGACGCCGCTGGTCGAGATGGCCTCCGGCGCGCCGAACACGGCCGAGCGCATGCGCGAGCGCATCGCGGCAATCACCAACGGCGCCATCGTCGAGCCCGGCGAGGCCGTGCCGGTCGAGGTGCTCAAGCAACTGGCCGTCGAGCGCGAGGCTCAGGTGCGCGCCGACGTCGAGACCATCGCCGGGAGCGTCAGCCAGCTCGGGGACGAGGCGCAGAAGCTGCGCAACTTCCTCCAGCACGCGCGCGACGAGGTCCGCCAGAACGATCCGCAGGCCCCGATCCGCTTCAGGCCCCGCGCCGACATCGCGCTCTCAGCCACCTACCCCGACAAGACCTCCGAGGTCCTCGACCTGGCGCAGCAACTGATCCGCATTCCGTCGGTGACCAACTGTCCGAACGAGCGCCTCGACGAGGTCTTCCGCGCCGGCACGTTCGTGTTCGACTACCTGCGCGACGCCGGGCTCGAGGTGACGTACTACAGCCGCGGCAAGTACCCGGCCGTGTTCGCGGCCTTCCCGGGCAAGGCCGCGGCGCCGATCATGCTCAGCGGCCACTTCGACGTCGTCCCACCTGAGCCCGACGACAGCCAGTTCGAGCCGCGCATCGAGGGCGACTACCTGTACGGCCGGGGCTCGGCGGATATGAAGACCGTGGTCGCCACGTACATGGTCTGGATGAAGGATCAGCTCCGTGCCGGCGCGCCGTACCCGGGCGTGAATCTGCTGCTGGTCGGCAACGAGGAGAACGGCGAGGCCGAGCCCTTCGGCACTCCGCACGTGCTGGCCGAGCTGGCGCGCGACAACGACGGCTATCAGCCGAGCCTGTTCATCGCCGGTGAGCGCACCGGCGAGAAGGGCACCGAGCTGATGGGCGAGATCTGCGTCGAGAACCGCGGCGTGATGCGCTTCGAGGTGATCGCGCGCGGCGTCAAAGGCCACACCGGCGTCAAGGGCGCCAACGCCGACCTCGGCGATCGGCTCTTCGAAGCCCGCACGAAGCTCGTCGAAGTGTTCAAGCAGGACCTGACTCTCAAGGGCGAAGGCGGCTGGCAGTCTCAGTATCGCTTCCCGTTCCTGAGCGCAGGCGAGCGCGGCGTCTACAACGTCACGGCCGATCTGGGCGTGCTGGGCGTCGAGATCCGCTCGATCCCGCAGGACGACACAAGCCGGATCGTCAAAGACGCGCAGGCGATCTGCGAAGAGATGGGGTTGGAGTTGAACCTGCAGGTCAACGAGGGCGGCGTGGCGGTTTCACCCGACAACCCGTACCTGGCCCACGTCATCGACGCAACCCGCGCGGCCTTCAACCAGGAGCCGAACATCGGCAAGAAGCTGCCCGGCTCGTCGGCGCGCTTCGCGCCGGGCGGCCAGGCCATCGTCTGGGGTCAGACGGGCATCGGCCCGCACGCCAAGAACGAATGCCACTACATCCCGAGCATCGCCGGCTACTACAAGGCCCTGGTGGAACTCGGAAAACGAGTGCGGGGATGATTCATGGTGGATGGCGGATGGGATGCCGATCCGCCATCCACTCAGGCACTGACTCACTCGCCGACTATGTTGAACTTACACCGCCTCACCGACGCTCGAAAGTTCCTGGATCTGACGTCAGAGTTTCTTGCCGCGCGCGAGGCGGAGAACAACCTCATCCTCGGCCTGGCTGCGACGCTGCAACGCAATCCGACGGCTTACTCCTCGGAGAAGCCTTACTTCGGCGCTGTCTCGGTCGGCAACGAGGTCGTCGCGACCGCTTTGATGACGCCGCCGAATATGGCGGTGCTGAGTTGGTCGGACAACGAAGAGGCGGTGCGCATGCTCGCCGGTGACGTCTGGACCTTTCGTCTCGACACGCCCGGCGTGCATGGCCCGCGACCGACAAGCTCGTGGTTCGGCGACGCCTGGGACGCGCTGACCAGCCTCGAGCCGGTGCTGTGCCTGGCCGAGCGGGCGTTTCGGCTCGAACGGGTCACTCCGGTGACGGGCGTGGTCGGCAGCGCCCGCGACGCACGCGACGCCGAGCTGCCTCTGCTCGCCGAGTGGGTCGTGGCCTTTCAGGCTGAAGCTCTGCCTGCCTCGGTCGGGCCGATGGTCTCCGCCAGAGAATTGCTCCATCGCTGGCGTTCGGCTCCTCCAACGCCACGCGAGGCCGGCGGAACAGTGGTGTGGGACGTCGATGGCAGGCCCGTGTCGTTCGCTCAATACAAGGGTCCGACGCCAAATGGCATGCGCATCGGCCCGGTCTACACCCCGCCCGAACACCGTCGCCACGGCTACGCCAGCGCACTCGTGGCCGACATCAGCCAACGCATCCTGGATTTCGGCAAGCGCTACGTCTTCCTCTACACCGATCTGGCCAACGCAACGTCGAATCACATCTACCAAGCCATCGGCTTCGAGCCGGTCTGCGATGTCGATGAGTACCGGTTCGGGGAGTAGGAAAGACCGCGGACGGCGGACCGCGGACGGCAGTGCTCGCGATTGATCCAGCGACAGGCGACGAGAGTTGAGCGCACAGTCAACCCTCGTCCTCTTTTGTTTTTGCGCGTGCACGCGAAAGCGCTAATTGGGCTGTCTGGCCCGTGCTGCACCAGTGCTTCTCGGCCCCTGTCCGCCAGCGCGGTTAACTCCCCTGCGCCTGCGCGTGGCGTGTCATCCAGAGCGCCTGACCCTCGCAGTCCACTACCAACTGCATTGAGCGCGAAGGATCTCCTTTCGGACTCGCACGGCCCTGGCGACAACCACCGAGTCTGAAAGGAGATCCTTCGCGCTCATTTTGCGCCATTGATAGCCAGTGTGGCTGGGCGCTCTGGATGACACGCCACGCGCGGGACAGGTGCTCGTCCGCTCGCGAACCGCGAGCTCAAAGCGCCAGGCGCTCTGGTTGGCAGAGACGATGGGGCGTCGGCAAAGCCGATTGGCATTGCCTGTCGTTGCATGGAGCGATCCGGCAAGGCACCCGGCACTTCGCAGCCTTTGGCGTTCGGCCTTCGCCAGCGCCCCAGGCGGCCGATCTGCGGTCGGCCGTCCGCGGTCTGCCGTCGCGCCGCAGGCGCCGCCATCCATCGCCGTTTTCTGTGCAAAATAGCCTTGACCATCCCGCCTCGGCCCTGTATCATCACGCCAATGTCCGCCCTGCCTCGCGCCCGTCGTAGCAGCCGTCGTTTCGTCATCCCTTGAGGGAAGGCGGTCGATTGCGCGCGCCACGCGGCCCTGGCCGGCACCTGGTTATTCACGCAAACGCCTTCCCTAGTGGAGGGCGTTTTTTGTTGTCGATGGTTGAAGGTTGATTGATAGCCAATCGGCGATCAATCGTCAACACTCGAGAGGTCCTGTGGATCTGGGTCTTGTCCGTCGCCTCGAAGAGATCTCGCTCAACGCCCTGCCCGCGAGGCAGACGGTGATCGACGATGGCTGGGTACTGCGTCTCACTGGCGGTGGAACCGGACGCGCCAACGCGGCCTATCCGCTATATCCCGGCAGCGACGATCTCGAAGCCCGCATCGATCGAGTCGAAGCCGTGTACCGCACCGCGGGGCTCACGCCCATGTTCAAGCTGACGCCGTCCAGCGTGCCGACCGGTCTCGAGGATTCGCTGATCGCGCGTCGTTACGCGCTGCGGGGCTCCGACACCGAGGTACAGACGGCGGCGCTCGCCAAAGCTCCGTGCGCCACATGGCCGACGGGCGTGACTGTCGAAGTCGAGACGCACGTCTCGGAGCTGTGGCTGCGAACCTTTGGCGCGACCCACTCGAACTGGTCGCCGGAGGATATGGCCCTCAAGCGCTGGATGCTCGAGGCGATCGCGACCCCGGCCGTCTTCCTGTTGCTGCGCGATCCCGACGGCCCCCTGGGCGTCGGCACCGCGATCTGCGACGGCGAATGGGTCGGCCTGTTCGACATCGCCCTGATCGAGTCGGCGCGCGGCCGCGGCCTGGGCCTCCCGCTCTCGCAGGAGCTTCTGCGCTGGGGCCATGCTCAAGGCGCACGGCGCGCCTATCTACAAGTCGTCATCGACAACCCGCCGGCTCTCAAGACTTACGCCAAGCTTGGGTTCCAGGGGGTCTATCGGTATTGGTACCGGAAACTTGATGTGTGCTGACGGCAGGTGCTGTGGGCTG
>JBGAGY010000012.1:0-228200 GCA_044226485.1 Anaerolineales bacterium | reverse complement strand
CGCCCTTCGCCCCTCGCCCTTCGCCCCTCGCCCCTCGCCCTTCACTCCTCAAAACGCGCTCAGGCCCGTCAGATGCCGTCCCAGAACGAGCTTCAGGATCTGAGAGGTGCCTTCATAGAGGGTGAGGATGCGGGCGTCACGGACAAGGCGCGGGAGCCCGGTCTCTTCGAGATAGCCACGCCCGCCGTGGATCTGGACGGCACGACTGGCGCAACGATTGGCGGCCTCACTTGAAAAGAGCTTGGCCGTCGCGGCAGCTTCGCTGAAGGGCAGATCCGCTTCCTTCAGGGTGATGGCGCGCTCAAGCAGGCCGCGCGCGGCCTGAGCGTCGACGTGGAGGTCGGCCAGGAGCTCCTGAACGAGCTGATGCCCGGCGATCGGCTTGCCGAACTGCCGGCGGGCGGCGGCATAGGCCAGGCTCAGCTCGAGGGCCACGTCGCAGACCGCGCAGCCGGCGGCCGCGGCCGAAAGCCGGCCGTGGTCGAGGCTGTAAAGCGCGATGCGCATCCCGTTGCCGACCGGGCCAAGGATGTTTTCGTCCGCCACGAATACGTCATCCATGTAGATGTGCGAGGGCAGCGCCGCCCGCAGACCCATCTTGCCTTTCATGATCTCGGTGCGCACGCCATCGCCAGGCTCGACGAGGAAGGCCGTGATCGCCGGCCTCTCCATATCCGTGCGCGCGAAGATGAGCATCAGCCCGGCCCGCGCCGCGTTGCCGATCCACATCTTGCGGCCGTTCAGGCGCCAGCCGCCGTCGACGCGCGTCGCGGTTGTGCTCATCTCGGCCGGGTTGGATCCCGCCTCTGGTTCAGAGAGGCCGAACGACACCAGGATCTCGCCGCGCGCCAGGCGATGCAGATAGCGCTGCTTCTGCGCCTCGGTGCCGTGAGCGAGCAACGTCAGGCCCACAAGGCTGTTTTGGATCGACAGCATCGAGCGAAACGAACCACAGCCGCGCTCGATCTCGCCCATCAGCGCCGCGTAGTCACGCAGGCTCAGGCCCAGGCCGCCCCACTCCTTGGGGATGAGCATGCCGAACAGGCCGATGTCGCGCATCGCAGCGACCAGATCCCAGGGCGTTTCTTCGCGCGCTTCGTAATCGGCAATGACTGGTTTGACCTTCTCTTCGACAAGATCCCGAACAGACTGACGCAGCGTGACGAAATCGCTCATCGTTCCTCTCGGACGCGCGGGCCGGATCTCGCTCGACACCCGCCCGGATTTTGCCTATTCTATGCGTCATGCGATCGACCGGACAACGACGATTGGAGGCCGGGATCGGGCCAGAGGCGGCCGGGCCGAACCCGCCGACACGGGAGGAAGTCAGATAATGGACAACGTGACCCTCGTGCTGCTCGTCCTGGCGGCGATCATCCTCCCGCTCTGTGGATTGGTCATCGGGTTGGTCGTTATTCTTGGCGCGCTGAGTCGGCGAAACGCGAACCAGGCCGCGGATCTCAAAACGCGGTGGGCCGCGATCGCGCAGGCCAGGGGCCTGGCCTTCAATGCGGGGACCGCTCTGCAGGATCCATCCTTAACCGGCACGATCGACGGTCTGGGCGTCACGCTCACGCTGACCCGCTATCGCATGGGCAGCAGCGGCATGAGCCATCCGTACACAGTCGCGTGGGTGCCGGTGGCTGTTGCAGGCGAATGCCTGATCGCCGAACGCAAGCGGAGCCACCATGTGGACAACGTCTCAGGGCCTGAGGTCGCCATCCCGGATCCGAGTCTCGCAGCTACTCATGTCGCGCGCGGGAACCCGGAGTGGCTGGCGCGCTTACTGGCGCCCGAGTTGACGACGCGCTTGAACCAGAACGCGATCACGCACGTGCGCCTGGGGCAGTTGCGACTGCAGGTTCAGCGCGCGGGCCACCAGGATGGTCGAGAGGAGTGCCTGGCGTTGATGCAACTCGCCGCCGATCTGGCGCATCGGCTCTGAGCCAGCCGTCAGCGCGGGGCGTCACCGTCGGATGCGCCCACCAAGACCGGATCGACACGCCCGGTCGGGCCGATGAGCCGCCATAGCCCGTTATCGCTCCTCACTTCGGCCTCGAACCACAGCCGCCGGGCGGGGATGCCCGTGTCGGGGAACCAGGTGCGGCCCTGGCGCACGACGATCAGCATGCCGTCGTCGTCGCCGACCGCCGCGAAGTCGGAGCCAGGGTTTGGCCCAAAGCGCGACTCGCCAAACGTCGTCAGAAAACCGCGCACGGCATCGGGCACGTGCGGCACAGCGACGCCGATCTCGCTGATGCCCTGCACCGAGTCGCGGGCCGAGAACTCGCCGCCATCGGCCGATGGCTGGCGCTGCCGGCCGATGAACTCGACGATGTTGCCGTCGGGGTCGTAGAAATAGAACTGACGTGAGGCGAACAGATCGCTCGGGAAATCGGTCAGGCCGGCGTTGTCGGCGATCAACGGCACCCGCGCAGCCGTCCAGGCCTTGGCGGACTCGAATTGATCGAAGGGGATGTTGAAGGCGAAATGAAAAGGGTTGAAAGCGCTCCGCGCGGCGGTTTGGTCGAGGAAACGCAGGCGCGAGCCCCCCGCCATCACCGTGAACTCGATCGCCGTACTCGACTCGATCGCGAAGCCCAGGGTGTCGGCGTAGAACCTGCGCTGGGTCTCCAGATCCCGCGCAAGGATGGTCAAGTCGTTGATCCGCATCGATAGCCTCCGCGCCCGTCCCGGGAGGCTTTCAGGTCAAGCGCCTGACGCCTGAGACCGGCGCCTCGTTATGGCACTTCATATATCACGTACTGGCTGTTATCGCAGTTGAGGGCTTGCCAGGGCAAGGTGTTCGGCAACTCGCGCACGACGAAATCGACGCCATAGCGCTGCGCCACGGTCAGGAGCTTCTCTGCGCTGAGGCCGTTGTAGGCCTCGCGCGAGGCACGCTGCGCGTCGAAGAAGTTGCTGTCGAACTGCTCGAGCGCCCCGGGCGCGACCTGGGTGAAGCGCTCCTTCCAGGTGTCGTAATGGATCGGCGCCAGGGCGATCATCAAGAGCTCGTCGTGCGTGGCCAGCGTCGAGCGCTCCGAGAACGTGCGCCAGTCGCTGTCGTACAGCCCCCATTTCTCGGGCGGCGTGATGAACAGCGCGTCGCGCGGCGTGAGCTCGCGAGCGCAGCGTTGGATCGCTTCCCATTCGGTGGTCGGGCCATAGGGATAGAAGCCCGGTCTCCACAACCCGTAGGGCAGAACCACAGCAAACGCTCCGCCGATCAGGCCCACTGCCACGGCCCCCATCAAGACAAGACTCGCCGTCTCGCGGGTGAAACGCCGTGCCGGCCACCAGATCAGCGCAGGCACGAGCGGGAGCGGCGACGCGATGTAGAGCGCGCGCAGCAGGTTCAGGCGCCTGTCCCCCGGCAACAATTCTTCTCGTTCGATCAGATAACGCGCAAACCATAGATAGGCGAAGATGTTGAGCCACATCCCCGCCCGGATCACCTGAAGCTGGTTGATCAGATCGATGGGATACACGAGCGCCGTGACCGCCTGCACCGCCACGATCAGGCCGGCCGCGAGGTTCATGCGCCCGACCGTATGCTGCAAGTCGTTCGTGCGCGCCGGCGTCCGTCGCCAGGCGATCACGAACAGCACGACCGTGCTCAGGCCGCAGGCGCTCACGAACAGGATGTGAGGCACTGGCGACACGATCTGGAACAGGTTGGCCAACGATCCGCTCACAACGACGTCGAACCACTCGGGATTGTTGGCCACTTTGGCCGCCGGGCTTGTCAGACGCCAGATCAACACCGGGCTCGCCGCGACGACGAAGACGACCCAGCTGGCCACCGTCCAGGCCAGGCGGCGGCGCTCGAACGACGTCTTCAACACGCAGAAGATCTGATCGAACCCAAACATGGCCGCGACGAAGAGGCCGGTGATGACGTGCACGTTGAAGAGCGCGCCGATCACGGCCCAGGCCAGCAGCGGCCGCCCGCGCAGATACAGCAGCACAGCCCCCAGCGCAAACGGCAGGGCGAAGGTGCGGTTGAGCAGGCTCCACTCGAAGATCGGGAAGCCGCCGAAACCCAGATGCGGCACCACGAACGCGATCGTGCTGAGCAGCGCCGCGCGCGGGCTCGCGAACAACTCGAGGCTCAACGTCCACAGCAGCCAGAAGCTCGCGTAGGTAACCGCCAGGTAGACGACCAGCATCACAGGCTCGAGGATGCCGGCGCGCAGGGCCGGCACGAACGCCAGCCAGAAGTACGAGTAGTTCTCGTTGCGCAGCTCGAGGAAGGGGTCGTTCGGAAAGAGCGTCGGGTCCGCGTACTTCTTGAGGAAGGGGATGTGCGCGTACTGGTCGAACGTCCCGAAGTAGTAACCGAGCAGGGCCAGCGTCCCTAACGTGCACGCCAGGAAGAAGAGATGGCGCATCAGGGGCCGCGATTCGACCTGCGCCGCGAGAGTTTTGAGCATCAGGTCGGATTGTACCCGGTGGCACGACGGCTGCCGGAAGGCAGGCGAAGGACGAATGACGAAGGTTGAGCGGCCAGCGTGGGTCGCTCTTCGCTCCTCGCATGACGCCCATCGTCATTCGTCCTTGGTCGATAAATGAAACAAAGGTCTTGGTTATTCAAACCGTCAAGTACAATTCGCGCCATGAAACGCTTCATTGGGCGCACCTCCATTACTGTCAACCCTCTCTGTTTGGGCGGCAACGTCTTCGGCTGGACCGCTGATGAAGCGGCCTCGTTCGCCGTGCTCGACGCCTTCGTCGCGGGCGGCGGTGACTTCATCGACACGGCCGATGTGTACTCGGCCTGGGCGCCCGGCCACCAGGGCGGCGAAAGCGAAACGATCCTGGGCAAGTGGATGAAAGCGCGCGGGACGCGCCAGCAGGTGATCGTCGCCACGAAGGTCGGCAACAAGATGCCGTATGGCCAGGGCCTGCGCGCCGATCAGATCGAGCGAGGCGTGGAGGAATCACTCAGGCGGCTGCAGACCGACGTGATCGATCTCTACCAGGCGCACATCGACGACGAATCGGCGCCGCTCGAGGAGACGCTCAAGGCCTTCGATGCGCTGATCAAGTCGGGCAAGGTGCGCGCGATCGGGGCGTCGAACTACACGGCGGCCCGCCTGCGCGAGGCGCTCGACACCAGCGCCGGGCACGGTCTGGCGCGCTACGAGTGTTTGCAGCCACGCTACAACGCTGTCGATCGCTCGTTCGAAGAAGAGATCGGCCCGCTGTGCCGGGCCGAATCGGTCGGCGTCATCCCCTACGTCGCGCTGGCCGGCGGTTTCCTGACCGGGAAATACCGGCGCGAAGGGCCCCTGCCCAAAACAGCGCGGGCCGCCGGCGTTCAGCGCAACTACTTCAACGACAAGGGCTTCGCGGTTCTGGCGCAGATCGAAGCGGCCGCCCGGGAACGTGGCGTGACGCCGGGCCAGATCGCGGTCGCCTGGTTGATCGCGCAGCCCGGAATCACGGCCCCGATCGCGTCGGCCACGTCGGTGACGCAGGTCGAGGAGCTTCTCGCGGCGATGCGGCTCGACATCCCGGCGGATCTGCTCGACGAGCATGCTTAAGGGCGCGGACCTGACGGACGCGATTCTGCGTCTGGCAGCCAGCTGGGCGGCGACCCAACCCGACATCGAGGGCCTGGCCCTGGTCGGCTCCTGGGCGCGCGGCGCTGCACGCCCCGATTCCGACATCGACCTCGTGATCCTCACTCAGAATCCGGAGCGCTACCGGCTCGATCGATCCTGGCTGCTCGACCTGGACTGGGCGCTGGTCGGCCTGCCCGTGATCGGCTGGCGCGACGCCGATTATGGAGCGCTCTGGTCGCGGCACATCACGCTGGCCGACGCCGTCGAAGTGGAATTCGGCTTTACTACTCCGGCCTGGGCGGCCACGTCGCCCATCGATGCCGGCACACGCCAGGTCGCTACGGACGGGTTGCGCGTCCTGTACGATCCACACAACCTCTTCGCGGCATTGATGACGGCTCTCGCAAACAGGCCGCGCCGATGATCGCCACCGACGACGCCGAGCGCTTGCTGGGTCTGTATCCCACCCTGCGCGGGCTGTCGCCTGGCCTGGCCAACGACTTGCGCGCCATGGCCGCGCCGGTACAGGCGCCTGTGGGAGCCATCCTGTTCGAGCAAGACGGGCCTTGCACGGCGTTCCTGTTTCTCCTGGAAGGAGAAGCCGAGGTCAGCCGGCCGGGCGTCAACGGCCGCGAAATCTTGCTCTATCGCCTGCAGCCCGGCGACACCTGTGTGCTCACGCTCAACTGCCTGTTGGGCCAGGGCAGCTACCCGGCTCGGGCCGTCGTCCGGCAGGCCATCGCCGCGCTGCGTGTGCCGTATCCCCTCTTTCAACGACTGCTGGATGAGGTTCCCACGTTTCGTTCAGCGATGTTCGCGCTCTTCTCGCGGCGTCTTTCGCGCCTCATGAGTCTGATCGAGGGAGTGGCCTTCGCGCCGGTCGAGCAGCGCCTCGCCCAGATCCTGATCGAGCGCGGTCCGGAGCTGACGGCAACCCACCAGCAACTGGCTGACTCCGTCGGCACGGCTCGGGAGGTCGTCACGCGACAATTGCGCGCGTGGGCGGATGCCGGTCTGGTCGACACCGGGCGCGGCAGCCTGCGCCTCCTCAAACCCGACATCCTGCGGGCCATCGCCGAGCCCCTCGGCGAATGACCGGGGCCGATCCTCGCCTCACACCGCCCTCAGCCTCAGTGTGACTCAGGTCACAGACCTGGCGCGTCCTTCGGCTTACCCTGTGGCCATCAAATCCAACAGGAGAGCATCATGTTCAAAGTCAACGAGAGTTCCATGGATCGCATCATCCGCGTCATTGCCGGCGTCGCCCTGCTCGTCATCGGGTTCACCGGCATCGTGCCCGGTATCTGGGGCACCGTCATCGGCATCGTCGGCTTGATCCCGCTCGCGACCGGCCTGCTCGGCTTCTGCCCGTTGTATGCGCTGTTTGGGTTCAGCACGTGCCCGGTGCAGAAATAGGCGTCAGGCGTCTGAAGGTGTCAGGCCTCAGGCGTCTGAGTTATGGCTTCAAACTCGCCTTCTCAGATCCGAGAGTCGCTGGTACGAGTAGGTGCAGCGGTCAAGGGACTCAGACGCCTGAGGCCTGACACCTGACGCCTCCTCTAGATGTATACTCCGGGCGCATGGCCTATACGTTCGAGCCCGACCGCCCCGCTCTGACCGCCGACGTCGTCGCCTTCAGCCTGCGAGACAGTGCCGAAGCGCCTGCCCAGCAAGCCCTTCACGTCCTCCTGATCCAGCGAAACTCGCCGCCCTACAAGGGGCGTTGGGCACTGCCGGGTGGCTTCGTACAGACCGGCGAGTCGCTCGAGCAGGCCGCGCGCCGGGAGTTGTCCGAGGAGACCGGCATGCGCGGGCTCTACCTCGAACAGCTCTACACGTTCGGCGACCCGCGCCGCGACCCGCGTGGCTGGACGGTCACGGTGGCCTACGTCGCCCTCGTCCCGGAGTCCGTCGAGGCCAAGGCCGGAGACGACGCCGCAGCGGCGCGCTGGTTCCCGGTGCAGCAGCTTCCGTCGCTCGCCTTCGACCATTCCCAGATCGTGCAATACGGCCTGCAGCGGCTGCGCAACAAGCTCGAGTACACGGCGGTCGGCTTCGAGCTCCTACCCGACGAGTTCACGCTGACCGAATTGCAGACCGCCTACGAGATCGTCCTCGGTGAGACGCTCGACAAGCGCAACTTCCGCCGCCGCATCGCCGAGGCCAACGTCCTCGAAGAACTGCCCCGCTTCAAATCCGAAGGCCAGGGTCGACCCGCGCGCCTGCATCGCTACCGCCGGGACGCCATCAAGGAAGTCAAAGCGCGCCGGTTGTTTCCTTAGGGCCACCGACGGTTGACCACTGACCGCCACAACGCCTCGACTGCCATGGACTTGACAACCCAAGAGTTTTGGGTAGAATTGACACTAAAGGCGCCGAACGCCTTTCTTTTGAGAAACAATTAGTGTAACTGTAACACTAAAAGGAGACCACGATGGATGCCACCACGTTGATCGCCGAAAGCACACCCTATCTGACCTGGCTGGCCGAGTGGGAAGCCGGCCTTCCGGCGCGATCCTTGCGCGACGTGGTCGTCGATCCGGCGCGCACGGCCCTGATCTCGGTCGACGTGATCAACGGCTTCTGCCATGTCGGGCCGCTGTCGTCGAAACGCGTGGCCGGGATCATCGAGCCGATCAAGCGGCTGATGACCGCCGCCTACGGACTCGGGGTGCGCCACTTCGTGTTGACGCAGGACACGCACGATCCGGCGGCCGTCGAGTTCGCGCAGTATCCGCCGCATTGCGTGCGCGGCACAGAAGAGTCCGAAGCCGTGCCGGAGTTCAAGGCCCTGCCCTTCTTCGGCCTGATGCAGCGTTTCCCAAAGAACTCGATCAGTTCGACCATCGGCACGGGCTTCGCCGGCTGGCTCGACGCGCACCCCGAGATCGACACGTTCATCGTCGTCGGCGACTGCACCGATCTCTGCACCTATCAACTGGCCATGAGCCTGCGGCTGCGCGCCAACGCCGGCCAACGCCGCGACCGCGTCGTCCTGCCGGCCGATTGCGTCGACACTTTCGACACGCCGATGACGGCGGCCAAGGAGTTCGGCATCCAGCCGCACCCGGCCGACCTGTTGCACAGGATCTTTCTGCACAACATGGCCAGCAATGGCGTTGAAGTGATCGGGAGATTGAGTGACTGAGTGATGGGGTGATGGGCGTGGGGCCGTGACGGCCTATCGCCCAATCGCCAGGTGAGGAGACATGGGCACGCTGCTTGCGCTCGTCGTGGGGATCTTGCTGCTGTACATCGCGTGGCTGCACATTCAGCTCTATATCAGCCGCCGCGTGATCGCCAGCCTGCGTCAGACCACCGTGACGATCGCTCAGAAGAGACCCACGCTCGACCCGCGCCCCGTGTTGGCGGGCCTGGGCGGTCTCATCCTGCTCGTCGGCCTGATCGTCGTCTGGCTCGGAGGCTGATCATGGACGTGGCGGTCATCGGCAACGCCGGCATCGACACCTGCATCTATCTGTATGGCGACCGGATCGACGAATCGGTCGAGGCGAATTTCACGCAGAACGTCGACGCCGTCGGGCAGGCCGGCGGGTATGCGAGCCGCAGTTATGCGGCCATGGGCTACAAGACGGCTTTCATCGGCGCGCTCGGCGACGACCCGGCAGGTCGCTGGGTCCGCGACCAACTGGCCTTTGAGGGCGTCGACCTCAGTGGATGCTTCCTCGACCCGCAGGGCACGGCGCGCAGCGTCAACATCGTCTTCCCGGACGGCCGGCGCAAGAACTTCTACGACGGCAAGGGCCATATGACCCTCGAGCCGGACCTCGACGCCCTGCGGCCCATCCTGGCGGGCGCCCGGCTGGCTCACGTCAACATCCCGAACTGGGCCCGGCGGCTGCTGCCCCTCCTTCGAGAACTCGGCATTCCCATCGCCGTCGACGTGCAGGATGTGGTGGCCAGCGACGACCCCTATCGGGGCGACTTCGTCGACGCCGCTGACGTGCTCTTCTTTTCGGCGGCCAACCATCCTGATCCAACACCTGTCATGCGCGCTTACTGGTCACGCAATCCGCGCCTGACCCAGGTCGTCGGCATGGGCGCGCGCGGCTGTGCGCTCGGAGCCGCCGGGGACGTGCGCTTCTTCGCGCCGCCACCGTCCGACCGGCCGATCGTCGATACCAACGGCGCCGGCGACGCCCTCGCCGTGGGCTTCCTTTCCGCGACAGTCCTCGAGGGCCTCGCCCCCGCCACCGGCATCGAGTGGGGCCAGGCCGCAGCCCGGCATCTTTGCGGGCAGCGGGTGCCGAAGGCGCCGTTGGCGCGACAGGAGTGGATGGGCCGACGGATGGCAAAGGACGGATGACGAAGGTTGAGTGGCCATTCGACCTTCGTCATCCGTCCTTCGTCATTCGTCCATTACAATGTCCCCCACCTCGGAGCCCCGATGACTACATTCGATCACATCCGTCTCACAAACGAAGTCTTCAAGCTTGACGTGGAGCGCATGCGCCAGGGCTGGTACTCGGACAAATACTTCGAGAACATCAGCGCCATGCTCACGCATCTGGCCGCCGCGGGTTATCACTATTCCGGCCAGGCGCCGCGGCTGCACGTCCCGCAGCTTGATGAAGTCGAGGTCGGCAACCTCGAGGTCGAGATGCAGTGGTTCACGCGCCGCCCGGGCAACACCATCGTGGTCGGCGTCGACAAGTGTCTCGAGATGCTGCGGCACTGTGCCGGCTATGTTGAGAACGGGGACTTCATCAACACCTGGGACAGGCTGCAGGTGGAGGCCGTCCACGACGGGGACGTGGTGCGTTACGCGGGCGATCCGAAGCGCGTGATGCCCGTGATCCGCGTGCGCGGGCGCTACCGAGACTTCGCGCTGCTCGAGACGCCGACGCTCGGCATCCTGACCCGCGCGTCGCGCGTCGCCACGAACGTCTACCGCACCTTCGAGGCGGCCCGCGGCAAGCCCGTGCTCTTCTTCCCGGCGCGCTTCGACCTGCATGAGGTGCAGGCCGCTGACGGCTACGCCTACAACGTCGCGCTGCTGCGCTTCAACCAGGATTACGGCAATCAACTCGGCGCGTTCATCAGCACCGACGCCCAGGGCGACTGGTGGGGCGGCGCCGGCGGCGGCACAGTCGCCCACGCGGCGATCGCGTGCTTCTTCGGCGACACGGCCGAGACCATGCTGGCGTTCTGCGCCACCCGACCCGCGCACATCCCTCGCATCGCGCTTGTCGATTTCAACAACGACAGCGTCGGCGACTCTCTGGTCTCGCTCGACGCCATGTTCATGCGCTATAAAGAGCTATGCGACGCCGGGCAGGACGAAGAAGCCAGGCGCTATGTGCTCTACGGCGTGCGTCTCGACACGGGCGCCACGCTGCGCGACGTCTCGGTGCCGCCGCTCGGCGACACCTCGCTCGACCTCGGCGTGAACCCGCGTCTCGTCTTCCTCGTACGACAGGCGCTCGACAACGCCTGGACCCGCTGGAACCTGCCCGAGTCCTGGCTGGCGCGCGCTCAGGAGTACTGCAGGTCGGTCAAGATCGTGGTCTCGGGCGGCTTCAACCCCGACAAGATCCAGCGCTTCGAGAAACTCGGCGTGCCGGTGGACATCTACGCCGTCGGGTCATCGCTGTTCGAGAATCACGGCGCCACGGTCACCGACTTCACCGCCGACGTCGTGCGCGTCAAGGTCGGCGGGGCCTGGCACGACATGGCCAAGATCGGCCGCGCGCCGTGCGACAACCCCGATCTCGAACCCGTCGGCTGAAACAAAAAAAGGCCTCCTGTTTCCAGGAGGCCTTTTTGATTCGGTGCGAGCCTCAATCGAATTCGAACATCGACTGGAACTTCAAAGCCAGCCCCAGATCGCCCTTGGCCTTGATGCGGCCCTGCATGAAGGCCTTGACGGCATCGAGCTCACCATTGCTGATGGCCAGATAGTCTTCGGCTTTGGCTGTCAACACAAGGTTCGGGCTGGCAGCCGGGCCGGGCTTGATCTCGAGCGACCCGTTGTCGATGATGAACTGAGCCTGTTGCGGGTTGTCGCCCGACAGGTCAAGTTGAATGACGGCGCGTATGCCGGCGGATTTGTCGGGAAGCCATCTCTTGGGCATATCGGCCAGTAGTTCATCGATACTCGAAGCAGTGGCCATGATTGAAGCGATTCTCCTTCGGCGGCATGAGTACTGGCATGACAGAGTCGCCGTGAACTCGACAGGAGTGTACCGCAACAAACTGAACCCGGGGTTCGTAAGACGGCCACCGCGCAAGGAGACTCACGGGAGCTTAACAATGTCAGACCATCACAGCGAATCCTAGAGCCAGGGACAGGCAAAAGCCCACGCCGATCCAAGCTGCCGCAGGGTTAGCACGCCGGCGATACGCGTCAGCCACGTCTTCGCGCGCGGGCAACGCTCGTGTGCCCGATATCGTCAACACCACGCGCCTGAGCCGCGACCACCCCGCCCGGTCCGGGCCGCACGTGAGATACACGAGCCCGCCGACCACCAGGCCGATGAGGATCCCGAGCGCCACGCCGGTCGTCGGACAGAAGCCAAGCAGGCCCATGGCCAGCTTGGCGTCGCCGCCGCCGAACAGCCGCAGTCCCCAGGCGACCAGACACACTGCCCAGGCCGCGATCACGGCCACGAGATCACCCAGGCCCCATCGGCCCAGCGCCAATCGGGCCCCGGCCATTGTCAGGGCGAGCACCAGCACGGGCAGCGTCAGAACGTTCGGCACGCGTCGGCGGGCCAGGTCGAACGCGCCGCCGAGCGCCGACACCACGATCCCAAGCACGCAAGCCGCCCCACTGAGCCCATCGACGGGCGGCGCCGTCATCACGAGCGCCACAGCGCCAAAGGCCACGGCGGCCAGCAGCACCACGGCCGAAATGAGGTCGGCCACCGTCAACCCGCGCTCAGGCTGGGCGGTCATGGCCGTCGGCCGGGTCGGGTTCGGCGATGGCAAAGCCGACGTTCGGCACGGTGCGGATGATGCGCTTGCCGCCCTTCACCTCGAGCTTGCCGCGCAGTCGGTAGATCGTGTTGAGGAGTGCGCGCATATCGCTCCAGTCCTGCACGGCATGGGCGGAGCGCCCCCACCCGATCTGCAGCAGCTCGGCGTGCTTCACGGCCTCGCCCGGCGTGCGCAGCAAACGGCCGAGCACACGCGACTCGACGTCGCCGAGGGTCAGCGCCTTGCCGTCTCGCGTGAGCCGCGCTTCGGCGAGGTCGATGCTCAAAGCGCCGTAGCTGAAGGTCGTCGGCGTCGACTCGGCCACGCGGGGCGTGCGGCGCCGAAGATGCGCTTGCACACGGGCCATCAACTGCGAGTCGGTGACGGGCTTGACGAGATAGTTGTCGGCCCCCAGATTGAAGCCGCGCAACTGATGTTCCTCTCCAGCCTGCGCCGTGAGGATGACGACGTGCACGGCATCGTCGTTGCGCCGCACATGGGCCAGGACGTCGAAGCCGGTCATCGAGTCGTCGGCCAGGCCAAGGTCGAGCAGGATCAGATCCGGCTTGAACTCCGCGAACTGCTTGAGCGCCTCCTTGCCGTTGCGGGCGCGAGCCGTCTCATAGCCGGCGCGTTGCATGGCGAGTTCGTAGAACCGGGCCGGCCGGTCTTCGTCTTCGACGATGAGGATGCGTGGAGTGGCCATGATCACGACGCAGCCTCTCATGCCGAGGGCCGCTGAACCTCCTTGAAGAAAGGCGCGAGCCGCGCGGCGAGTTGATCGGGTCGCACGGGCTTGCGCAGCACGCCGAGGCCGCCGCGCGCGCGAACCTCGGCGTCGATCGCTGGGCCTGTGTCGCCGCTGAGCAGCAACACGCGCAACGGCCGGCCTTCGGCAGTCGCCTGCAGCCGATCCCACACCGCCCAACCGTCAAGATCCGGCAATCCCAGATCAAGCAACACCACGGCTGGCCAGGCGTCGGTTACGGCGTCGAGCGCGCGCGCCCCGTTGATCGCGACGCGAAAGGCCAGGCCCTGTCGGCCCAACGCCGCCTTGAGGAATTGACGCACACCGGCGTCGTCGTCGACGATGAGGATGTCGCTCATGGTTTCCGCCTCGCCGCCGACTGGCGCGGCAGGGTCAGCACCCAGGCGTTGCCGCGGCGAGCCCGCGCCGGGCCGACCGTCTCGACGACGAGGTCGCCGCCCATCGCGCGCGCCAGCTCCCTGGCGACGTACAGGTTGAGGCCGAGGCCGGCTTCGGGCCAACCCCAGGCGCGTGGCACGGGCTGGTCGGCCTGGAAGACAGCCTCCCGGTAGCGCTCGGGGATGCGCGCCGCCGTGTCTTCGACGCGGACGCTGACCGAGTCGGCCGAACCCCGAGCGCCGATCCGCAGCCGGCCCGGCGGCGACGTGCGCGCGGCATGACGCAACACGGCCGCAAGCACATCGGAGACGCGATCTTCGTCGGCGTGGGCCGTCGGCAGCGATCGGGCTCGCAGATCGATGAAGTACCCGACATGGTCGTGCTCGAAGCTCAGCGCGAGTCGGCTGAGCAGCGCGCCGAGGTCGCAGGCGCCCAGGTCGAGCGCGAGATCGCCGCCGGCGATGCGTCCGCGCCAGCCCAGATCGTCGAGCATGGTGATCAGGCGCGACGAATCCTCACGAATCAGGCCGAGCGCCTGGTCGAACGACTCGCGCGGCATGTCCTGTGTCAGCAGGTAAGCGAAGCCGTGGATCGTCTGAAGCGGCGCGCGCAGGGCATGCACGGCGCGGCGGACGAAACGCGGATCGAACACGGCGGCCCGTTCGACGTCGCTCATGCAGCCCCCCTCCCGCCGGCCGCCTCGGCTGCGGGCAGCGTGAATGTGAAACGAGCGCCCTGGCCCGGCTCCGACTCGGCCCAGATGCGCCCACCGTGCGCGTGGATGATGCGCTGGCAACTCCACAGCCCCATGCCGTGGGCGCGGGCCCGGCCGGCGCTGTCGGTCGTCACCCCAAACTCGAAGAGCGAATCGCGAACGACCGGGTCGAAGCCGTTGCCGTCGTCGCCGATCTCGAACTGCACGGCGTTTCCGTCACGGCGAACGCGCATCCATACCCGCAGGCTGGACCGATCCGCATTGTGTCGCACGGCGTTGGTCAGCAGATTGTCGAGGACGCGCAGCACTTCGACCCGCTCGGCCCACACATCCGGCAGGCCGGGGGCGATGTCGAGCCTGTAGTCGATGACCTGATCTTCTTGATAGACGGCCATCAAGCCCGCAGACAGCTCGACGAGTTCCTCAACCCGCACGGCCTCAGGCGCGATCGCGCGATCGGGATCGCGCAGGTCTTCGAGCATCTCGCCGGCCAGGGCGATCTGGGCTCGCGCGCGTTCGACGTCGGGCGAGTCGCTGCCGGCCAGGTCGAGCGCGCCGAGCGAAGCCGTGATCTTGTTGAGGACGTCGTGGGCCGTCGTGCGGCTGAGCACTTCGACGTGTTGGATCCCAGCGCTGAGCGACTGGATGTCGCGGGCGCGCTGCTCGGTTTCGTCGAAGCCCGCCAGCACCTGGCGCGCGTGGCGGCCGAGGTCAGGCAGCAGGTCCGTGGCCTCTTGGGCCGCGCGCTTCTTCTGCCAGCCCAGGAGCAGGAACTGCTCGACGCTCATTCCGCGCGGCGCGCCGATTTTGATCACCGCCAGCGCGCGTGCCTTGCCATGGGCCAGAGCCGCCCAGCGCAGGCTTGGGTTATCCACCTCGACCTGCAGCACGTCGCCCTTGTGTGAGCCAAGCGCCTGCACGAGCGGATCGGTGATGGGCACACGCGCGACCTGATCGAAATGCTCGACGCCGATCGCATAGACCGCCTCGAGCTGGCTCGTGCGTGGATCGACGAGGTAGGCCACGGCCGACTCGGCCCTGACCACACGCACGACGGCTTCGAGCAAGTGCCCAAGCGTCTCGCGGCGACTGCGGCGCTGAACCGTGGCGGCCATGATCGCGCCAAGCGGATCCTTGCCCCGCGAGTGGCCCGTGACGGTCGCGCGGCCGATCAGCCAGCCCATGGCCAGCAACCCCACAGCCGCGATGATCCAGATCCAGGTGTGTTCTGGTCGAAAAAAGTATTCCAACTCCAGCGTCCCCGCACTTCAAAGATATCGAACGCCCGCGCACACGGACATCCTGTCATGATTTTCTTCGAGAACGGGGCGTCGTCAAGGCCGAACGCAGGCCGCGGCACTTGCGCGTTATGGATAGAGAACTGGATCACACATGCCTCCTGCTCTCAGTGCCTCACGGACGTCAACCAGAGCGCCGTGGTCGTGCTCGCAGCGGCCGCGGACACCAGGCCGACGATGAGCGGCGCCCACAGCGACCGCCAATGGCGCCATCGCGCCGGCTCGACGGCCGCCAACACCGCTGCCGACACGTTGTCGTCGGCGCCACGCCCGAGAGCCAGGCCGATCAGCGTGTGAGCCGCCTTCTCGGGTGTGCTATCGCCCAGATGTCGACGGATCTCGTCGTCACAGACGTACGGCCGGCCTGAGCCGTCACGGCGAGTATTCACAAGCCCGTCGCTGCAGACCAACACGCGATCACCGGGCTGCAGCGGCAGGCCCTGATGGGCGCGCGCGTGTTCCTCGGTCTCGCCTGCCTCAGGGCCGCCACACAGATACAAGCCGAGATCCGGCGCGACCACGATGCCCAGGCCGAGCGCACGTTCGAGCGTCTCGGCGCGTGGATGACGCAACGCGCGTTCGCGGTCCGCGCGACCGAGGCGCACGGCCGAGCGCCACCAGACATGATCGCGTGTGATCTGTGTCAGCCGGCCGCTCTGCAAGAGGTAGATGCGGCAGTCACCGACGTTGACGACATAGAGCGCGCCGTCGACGACGAGCGCGATGGCCAGCGTCGTCGCAAGGTCGCGCAGGGCCGGCTCGAGCGCGGCGGCCGAGCACACCGAGGCATGCGCGTCGTGCGTCGCGCGGGCTAGCAGACCCGGCACGTCGTCGGGGCTGACTGAGGCGAATGTGGCCAGCACTGACTCGAACGCACGATCAGCGGCGTGACCCCCGCCTGGGCCTCCGCCCACCCCGTCGGCGACCATGGCCAGCCAGGCAGCGCGGCCGTCGCGCAGCGTGATCGGGCCCGCGAAAGCGCGGTCGTCGAAGGTGCGGCCATAGGCGGCCGGTCCGCCGAGGTCGGCGCGGGCGAAAGACTGGATCGCCGTCATCGTGTCGTCGTCCTTTCGATCATGCCGGCTGGCTCCAGACCCGTAGGGCGCTCAGCGATGAGCGCTGGCCCGACCGCATCGATTCGAGGAAGCGCAGCACCTCGATCAAAGTCGCTCGAGCTGTGGGCTGTTTGGCCAGACAGCGCTCGCGCACGAAGACGTCGAGCTCGGGCGTGACGCGCGGGTTGAGGCCGGCGATCGGCGCGGGCGTGCTGTTGAGGATCTGGGAGGTCAGCGAGTGTTCGGCGAGCGCCGGGAAGGGCAGCCTGCCGGTGAGCATTTGATAGAGCAACACGCCGAGCGACCAGATATCGCTTGCGGCGGCATCGGCGGCGCGTTCGGGCGCGAGTTGCCCGCGCATCGCCAGCACGCGCTCGGGCGACATGACGAAGGTGCTGCCGGCCCGATCCTGCGCGCGGTTGATCGGCGCCGCGATCCCGAAGTCGATCAGCACGGGTTCGGTCGGCTCGCCGGGGACGACGGGGCGCCGGAACATGACGTTGTCGGCCTTAAGGTCGTTGTGGGCCTGGCCGCGCTCATGGACGTGATAAAGCCCGAGCGCAACGTTGCCGGCGATGTGCACCGCCTCGTTCAGGCTGAGCGCGCCGCTGCGTTGGATGTGCTCGTTCAGCGTGCCGCCGGCCAGGTACTCGATGGCGAAGAACCACGGCGAACCCTGCACGGCGACGGCGCGCGCCAGATAACGATCGCCGGTCGACGCATCGAGCGGCAGGATGCTCACCACGCGCTTGTGACTCAAGCGCTGCAGGATCTCGGCCTCTCGGCGCAGTGCCGTCTGCACGGGCTCGTCGGTGGCATCGCCGCGCAGGCGCGCCACCTTGAGCGCGATCGGCAGGCCTTCGCGATCTCGCGCGAGCGCCACCACCGCCATGCCGCCCTGACGCAACACCCGCTCGACGCGGTAGGGCCCCAGTGGATCGGAAGGCTTGAGTTGGAACATGCGTGATCCCTCAAAGCGGCATCAGGCAAACAGATCGCGAAAAGCGGACCTGACGCTTACGGCGTTGACGCATGACGAACGACGAAGGTTGTCGACTGGCGAAAGCGCCTTCGACCGTCGTCTGCGGTCGCGGTCTGCGGTCCGCCGTCCGTCGCACTAGAAGTCATGGCGGCGCGGATCGAACTCGAGTTCGGAGTCGGCCGTCAGCCCTCGAGCTGAAGTCAGCGGCCGCGTTTCGTGAGCGGCGCCGCGACGGACGGATGCTGGAGCGCTGCCCGGAACCGTCGGAGCGAGTCGGAATCTGAACTTCATCCCGCCGCGCTCCACCTGCGCCAACTCGATGACGTCGCCGTCATGAAGGGCCACGCGCTGCCCGAGCCCTGGCAGCCGCACGCCGTTGACGTAGGTGCCGTTGGTGCTGTCTTCATCCTCGAGCGAGAAGCCGCCGCCTTCATCTTCATGCAACGTGCAATGCAGGCCGCTGATCGGGCTGCGTTGGCGCTCGGCATGAAAGCAGAGCTCGGCGTCATCGTGCGAGCGCCCGATCGGTGTCTGGCCGAACACCTCGAAGCTGTTGCGCGCGCCGGGGTCGCGGCCCTCGATGGCGTCGAGATAGGCCAACGGCGTGCGCTGCCGGCCGGTCCGCGTCAGGCGCCGATAGACGTCGGTGAGTCGTCGGCCCATCTGCTGCCCGGCCGACGACACGACTCCGCGATGACGCCAGAGCCAGACGATGCCCACTGAGAGCGCGAGGACGAGCACGACCGTCACGAGCATGATCGGCGTCAACCCGCTCGAGCGGCAGAACGCGTAGAGCATCAGGCCGACGCCGGGGGCGCCGCGGTACGCCGAGCAGGCTTCGATCGCGTCGAAGCGCGCCTGGCCCTGGATCGACGTCGACGCGGTCTGCCCGGTCGAGTCGGTCACGACGACGCGCAACTCGACGGGCCCGACGTTCTCGCCCTCGCTGGCCAGTTGCCGGCCGTAGGCAGCGGGCTCCCAGGCCCAGGCGAACGGACCCGGGCCGGTCAGGGCGCCGAGCGATTGGCCGTTGATGAAGAGCTCGGCGCCTTCGACAGCCGGCGACCCCGGCGCGGTCTCGACCGACACACCGATCAGCTCGGTCTTCAAGCGGCCGACTTCGAAACCGGCGTGGTGCGACGTGAAGCTGATGCGCGGCCCGTCGGGCACGGGCGCCAGGTAGGAAAGGGTGGCGGCCGCGGCGGGACCGGCCGCGGCGGTCGTCAGGCCCAGCCCGAGTTGATGCTGGCCCGGCGAGCCGGTGGGCGACGTGAAGGTCAGGCGATAACCGTCGCGAGCCGTGTTCCACGCGCTGTAGAGGCTGCGGACGGCTTCGGGCCCTGTGTAATGCACGAACAGGCCAGGGAAGCTGGCGCCGGATACCAGTTTTGTCAGCGCCGATGCCAGATCGAGCCCGCGGCGGGTTTCGACAGCGCTGACGATGACGCCAGCCGCATCGAGGCGCTGCCTCAAGCCTGGCTCGAGCGCCTGGTGCCAGCCCGGTGAGACGACGATCAGTTGTCGCTGGCTCGAGGCCGACGAGTCGAGCGAAGTGAGCGTATCGAGCGCGGCCTCGATCGCCGGGGTGATGACGGACGACGGCGACAGGCTCAACGCGTCGAGCCCGGCGACCAGTTCGCCCCTGGCGCCCGTGGCAGGCTGAACAGCCACAGGCTCGCCTTCGGCCATGCTCCACACCGCGACCGTATCACCTTGACGCATGTAATCATTGGCGAAGAGGCGAACGACCGCTCGGGCTTCTTCGAGCGTGGCCTGGCCGGTCTCACCGACGCGCTCGGGATCCGGGCCCGGGTCCATGACGAAGGCGACGTGCAGACCCAGCGCCGCCGGCTCGAGTGTGAAGTCGGCAATGGGCTGTCCGTCTTCCTCGAGCGTGAAGTCGGCAGGCGTGAGGCCGGGCAAGCCTCGACGAGACTCGTCGAGGACGCGCACAAAGAGCGAGACCCTCGGATACGCGACCAGGTCGGGCTTCTGCGCCGCTTCTATGAAACGATTCACTGGATCGGGCCCGCTTTGAGAGAGGGCGCTCGGCACGCCCAACACCTGACTGCAGAGGATGACGATGAGGAAAAGGAAGCGATGGATCGGCATGGAGTCACCTTCAGGTGACGCCAGTGTAGAAGTTGCGGCCCAGACCGCGTCCTCGATGAGTCCTCGAAGCCCTTATAGGGTGGTTTTTCTCTAACCAAAAACTAAGAACGTTAGCATTTGCACTGTAACCGTTATCACTTACAATTGTTATCGTTGAACTCCATTCTTCATCATTTTCGTTTCACGTTTTGGGGACCGACTCCCTGGTCGGCTCTCATGGATGTGGTTCAGGAGGTCGGCGATGCGTCATAATACTCCTTATATCAAGTTAGATGCGCAACCCGAGTGCCCTGAGTGTGGAGCGCCCATGACCTTTGCCAAGCAGGTCGATGTGGCCAGTGACCGACGCGCGCACTTTATCTTCCGCTGTTCGAAGTGCTCGGGCGAGGCCAAGCTCTGGCGCCCCGAGTGGCAGGCTCTGACCGAAGAGTTCATGCTCATCGAAGAATAGTCTTTTCCGTCTGACGGCAACGGATGGCTCACAAGCTGAAAGCGGCCATCCAAAACCATCGCTGGACATCCTCGCGTGTGTCGCACGATACGTCCATGAGTCGATCATGGCGGAGTGTGGTTCTGGTCCGCATCCTTTGGGCAGCATAAGTACCCGCGCCGGCGCTGCAGAGTCTCAGAGCTTCATCGTTCAACCCCGACACGCTGTATCAAATCGGTCTGGGCTACTACATCGACTGGCGTGACATCTAGCCGTTCAATCAGCGAGCGGGCTCCTGGATCTATCCAGAGCAGACGCTGCTGATCCCGCTCGCTGATTCTGCGCCGGCGGAGACCTCCTGCGAACGAGTGCCTCAGAAGTGATCCAGCGGCTCCCGCGACCAAGATCGTGCCCGCTCGTACGCATGTCGTCGAGCGCGGCGAAACCCTCTGCACGATCGCTCAGGTCTGCGGCGTCACCTGGCAGGAGCGGGCTGCGGTCAACGCGCTGGATCTATGCAGTGCAGACCTGAACGTCGCTGCGCCTGCTATGTCTGTAGTGACGCCCACGCCGGCCGATGAATCTCCCGCTCCGGTTCCTTCGGTAAGCACCGCCAAGCGCATCGTCATCGATATCTCCGACCAACACTTCTGGGCTTTCGACGTCGAGCTTGAGGTGTTCAGCTTCGTGGCCGCCACTCGCAGCCCAACCTGCCCAACGGTTCGCGTCTCGGGACCCCTGTCTCCTACGGCTGCATCATCCTCGGCCTCGCCGAATCGAAGGCGCCCCACGACTGAGCCGAGGTCGGCGTGCCTGTGATCATCAGACCGTGACGTCAGACCGCTGCGGGTGCGTTGTTGCAGACGAAGGACGAATGGCCATTCGCCTTCGCCCTCAGTCCTTTTTCACGACCGTCCCCAAACAGTGACATAATTTCGGCAGCCGATCCTGGAAGCACGCTGTCCCGGTACACCGCATAATGACCACAGCATCTGACGCCTCGCTGATGGCGCGTGTCGCCATCGGCGACGATGAGGCCTTGCTCACGCTCTACGACCGCCACGCGGCGCGCGTGCACGGCCTGGCCGTGCGCATGCTTCGCGACCAGATGACGGCCGAGGAGATCACGCAAGACGTCTTCCTCAAGCTCAAGAGCAGAGCGCGTACCTACTCCGCACAGCGCGGCGCCCTGATCGTTTGGCTCCTGACGATCACGCGCAACGCCGCGCTCGACCGAATCCGCTACGAGAACCGACGCCCCCAGCTGGACGACGATGACGATCCCGACGAGACCTGGCTGCGCCTCGCGGATGCCGGCAGCGCCACCGATGAAGCTCGCTGGCGCAGCCTGGCGTTCGCCTTGCGCTCACTGGAGGAGGAACGACGCGCGGTGATCGAGTTGGCTTACTACCATGGCCTCAGCCACAGCGAGATCGCCGAACACCTGACCTGCCCCATCGGCACGGTGAAGACCCGGTTGCGGCTTGGCATGCAAGATCTGCGACGGATCTGGCTGAGCCCCGAGATCGACTCCGACGCCGATAAATCCAGTGGGGCTTCCGACCGCGTATAACTCTATAATGAACCGGACGGATTCGAACGGCGGCGGCACTATGTCTACTGATCATCAAGACCTGCGCGATCTCTTGCCCGGCTATGCCGTGGGCGCGCTCGATCCCGATGAACTGCACGCCGTCGAGGAGCATCTGCCCACGTGCGCCGATTGCCGGCAGGCCGTCCAACAGTATCGCGAACTCTCCGACGGGCTCCTCCTGGCCACGCCGCCCGTCGCCCCGCCGCCCCGCCTGCGCCAGGCCCTGAAGGATCAACTGGCCGCCAATCGTGAACCCCGCGTTTCAGCCAGGGCACCGGCCCGGACACCGGGACGCTCCTGGGGCGGGATCGGGCAGTGGGCGCTCGGCCTGGCCACTATCGCACTCCTCGCGTTGAACGTTCTCACCTATCTGCAGCTCCGTGCGTTGCAGACGCAACAGACCACGCTCGCTCAGCAGTTGAATGTGAGCCAGACCGCGCTGGCCCTCATCTCGGAGCCCGGCAGCCGCACGGTGCAGGTCAAGGGTGAGACCGGTGGTGGCGGCAGCTTCATCGTCGGACAGACTCTAAAGACCGGCGTGCTCTTCGCGCAGGGCCTCGCTCAACTGGAACCGTCGCAGACCTATCAGGTGTGGCTGATCGACGCCAACGGCACACCGGTCAGCGCTGGCCTGTTCCGGCTCGAGCCGGGCCAGAGCTTCGTCACGATCCTCATCCTCTCGGACCGACCGATCAGCGACTACGCCGGGCTCGGCGTCACCATCGAGCCCCTGGGCGGTGTCCCAGCACCCACCGGGCCACTGGTGTTGACCAGCGACCTCTGACCCTCGTTTGCACCGCTTCGTCGTCCATTCAAATAGTCGAGCCTGCATATTGCACCGGCTGGCCCTGTCGCGAGCCCATGCCAATCACATGAGCGAACCGTGAGCGTTCGCTGCTGACGCCCGTGCGCGGATCCATTTCCGTCGCCCCTCACGTACACCTCCATATCAGCGATCCAAACACGGATCTTGACGACCTCGTCGGAAGCAAGGTCACAGAGGCGTACGCCACCCCAGTGACGTCGCCACTGCAGCGGCCCTCGATTGCTGGGGCGATCGACTGAGCACGCATGACGCGACCCGACGAGATCGAACGGGCATCCGCCCACAACCGAGGAGAACAAGATGAAAAAGACATTGGCACTTGCAGGACACGGATTGGTGCTGGCGTCCCTGGCGCTCGGCGCCTGCGCGCCGGCTGCCACGCCCGCTCCCACGAGGGTCCCCGCCACCGCCACAAGCGCCCCGCCGACCATGGCGCCCACCATGACGGCTGAGCCGACCATGATGATGCCGACCGAGGCCATGACCATGGCGACACCTGAGATGAGCATGCCGTCGACGACGAGCGGCGCGGCCGAGCTGCGCATCGCGCTCGATCGCCTGCTGAGCGAGCATGTGGTGCTGGCCGCGGCCGCGACGGGCGCCGCGCTCGACGGACGCACCGACGAGTTCCAGGCCGCCGCCGACGCTCTCGACGCCAACTCCGTCGACGTCTCCAAGGCCATCGGCTCGGTCTACGGCGCTGACGCCGAGGCCGCCTTCCTGCCCCTGTGGCGCAAGCACATCGGCTTCGTCGTTGACTACACCAACGCCGTCGCCGCCAAGGACATGGCCAAGCAGGATCAGGCCGTCGCTGACCTGGTCGCCTACACCGAGGACTTCGGCGCTTTCCTGTCCTCGGCCAACCCCAACCTACCCAAGGACACCGTCGCCGAGCTCGTCAAGACCCACGTCTTGACCCTCAAGGACGTCATCGATGCCCAGGCGGCGGGCGACCCGGTCGCGACCTACACCAAGCTCCGCGAAGCCTTCGCCCACATGGGAATGATCGCGGACCCGCTCGCTGAAGCGATCGTGATGCAGTTTCCCGAGAAGTTTCAGTAAGCCACCGCATGGCCAAACGGGGCCCGGACTCCACATCCGGGCCCCGTTCATTTTCCCCAGGAATTGACTATGAAGAAGCTTCTGTTACCCATCCTGGCGTTTGCCGTCGGCGCCTGTGCCCCGCTCTCGGCCGAGCCCACCGATCACGACCACGCCGACGGCGAAACCCCACACGCACACACGACCGAGATCCAGCCTACCCTGGCGGCCACCGCCGAAAGCAAGGCGACCTCAGCCGTCGCCGCGCAGACCGCCACTGTCGACATCAAGTTGTTCGGCTTTCAACCCGCCGTCCTCGAAGTGCACGTCGGCACGACCGTGACATGGACAAACCGTGACGACATCGAGCATTCCATCACATCCGGCGCGCCACCGGAAGCCGACGGGTCTTTCGACTCCGGATTCTTCGCTCAGGACGGGACGTACTCCTATACGTTCAATACGCCGGGTGAGTACGCCTACTTCTGTCAGCGTCACAACTCGATGACGGGGTTGGTCCGAGTCGTGCCGTGAAGAACGAGGAGCGAGAGGTGCCTGGTTCCATGCCTCGCTGACGCGCGATAGCGTTCTTCGCCCCGCGCTCCTCTACTTGCCTTTCGCGATCGCAAGCGCCGCGTGCCCGACACGACCGAGTGCCGCGCGCAGTTCTTCAGGCTCGCGCACATCAAAGTCGCAGCCGACCGACAGCAGAAGCCGGGCGAAGCGATCGAGGTCGTCGACGTGAGCCCGCAGTTGGACACCGCCGCGGGTCGAGGTGAGCAGAGCGGCCCCTGGCGGAATGCGCCGGTGGGCTTCGGCGAGATCGGTTTTCAGCAGGACGTCGACTGACGATCCAGGGCCGCCCATCGCCAATTGCCTTAACAGGATCTGGAGCGGGTTCGATCGGCGTCGTTTTCCGATGGCGCGGTCGGTGACGGCGGCGTGCTCAATCCGGTCCACACGAAACACACGCACGGCTTTGCGCAGATGGCAGTGACCCACCACGTACCATCGCCCCCAGTGCGGCACGAGCCCGAAGACCTCGACGTCGCGTTCGGTGAGCGCCCCACCCGTTCGATAACGCAGATGCACACAACGATGTTCGTGAGCCGCCGCAGCCACGTGCAACAGAACGTCGGGGTCGGGCTGCTCGGGCGTCGGAGTCGGGGCGTACGCCATGATCGATTGCAGGGCCCGCAGCCGACGCCGCGGGGCTTCGGGCAACACCCGCTCGATCTTGGCAGCCGCGCCCTCAGCCGCCAACGGATCAATGAGGCCCTGACGGCGCGCGGCCAACAAGCCGAGCGACACCGCCAGCGCTTCATCGTCGCTGAGCATCAACGGCGGAAGGCGCGCGCCGGGGCGCAGGGCGTAACCGCCCTCAGGGCCCCGCTCGCCCTCAACAGGCACCCCCAGATCCTGCAGCATCGTGATGTAGCGCCGCACCGTCCGGCGGTCGACCTCAAGACGGGCTGCGAGGGCTGCGCCCGTCATCCCGGGTCGGCTCTGCAACAACTCGAGGACGGCCAACACACGCGTTGTCGGATGATACATGGCGGCTCTTTCTGTATAGGGCCAATTTCGCCCTAATCATATCGTAAGCTTGCGTTATTCACGCACACAAGGAGCCATAGCCATGTTGAGAGGACTTTCCACGCTGCGTTTCCATGCAACCGATCTCGAGGCCGCGAAGCGCTGGTACACCGGATTGCTCGGGATCGCGCCTTACTTCGAGCGACCCGGCTACATCGAGTTCCGCCTGGGCGATTACCAACACGAACTCGGCATCCTCGACAGCCGGTTTCGCGGCCAGCTCGGGCAGACCGATGCCTCGGCTCAGCCCGGCGGCGCCGTGGTGTACTGGCACGTTGACGACCTCGACGCGGCGTTGGACCGGGCTCTGTCGCTCGGCGCGCGGATGCATGAGCCCGCGCGCCAGTTCGGCGAAGGCTTCGTCGGCGCCTCGGTCCTGGATCCGTTCGGGAACATCCTTGGCCTGATGTTCAACCGCCACTATGTCGAGATGGTGAACGGCGCGAAGTCGAGCGAAACTGCAAACGGTGCGCTCATGCGGGAGGTCTGACCATGAAGAAATCAGTCGTCGTCTTTGTCGGGGAAGGCATGGCCGATTGGGAGCCCGGCTTCGCGATCGCGGGCCTCAACAGCCCGGATCTCTTTCGCAACACCGAACCGCCGTACGTCGTGCGCTACGCAACGACCGACGGCGCACCCAAACGCACGATGGGCGGACTGACGATCCAACCTGATCTGGCGCTCGGAGCCGTACAGCCAACCGAGTGCGCGATGCTGATCCTGGTCGGCGGCGACGGCTGGGATGCGGGCAAGCATGGCGAGGCCGTCGATCTGGCGAAGCGCTTCCTGGCGGCCGGTGTGCCGGTGGCCGCCATCTGCGGCGCAACGGCCGGCCTGGCACGCGGCGGTCTGCTCGACAACGTCGCGCATACCAGCAACGCTGCCGAGTATCTGCAGGCGCTTGACTACAAGGGCGCGGCCCACTATCGGCAGGAACCGGCCGTCACCGATGGGAACCTGATCACCGCCAACACGACGGCGCCCGTGGCGTTCGCCCAACACATCTTCAAGAAGCTGCAGCTCGCTGATCCGGCCGTCATCGACATCTGGGCCGATCTCTTCACCACGGGCGATGCCAGGCACTTTGCGAGACTGATGGAGGCCTTGGGGTAAGAGGAAGACGGAAGAGGGAGGCGGGCGCTGAAGCGTTCCCGCCCCCCTCTTCCCCGTCAGTCAAGTCAGCTTTCTCCAGCTTCGGCCACGCACTTTTCCACCACCTGGCGCAGGACGGCCGACGGTTGGGCGCCGCTGACGAGGTAGCGATTGGCGAAGATGAAAGCGGGCACGCCGTTCAGGCCCTGTTGATGGGCCCAGGCCTCATCGGCGAGGACGGCATCGTGGTGCTCAGGGCGATCCAGTTCGAGTTCAAAGGCAGCCCTGTCGAGGCCCACTTCGGTCGCCAGATCGATGAGCGTGGCGCGTTCGCCGATATGTCGGCCTTCACGCCAATAGGCGGCGAACACAGCGCGATGGTAGGGGTCGCCGGCGCCGAGCGCGTCGGCCGCCCGTGCCGCGATATGCGCGAGCCGGGTGTCGATGCCGAAATCCAGATCCGGATGCTTGAGTTCCAGGCCGAAGCGGTCGCGCGCGATCTGCTCGACCGTCCCGCGGCCGGCCATGATCTTGGCGCGGATCTGAGCCGCCTGCTCTGGATCCATCTGCGGAGCTTCGCGCGGCCGCAACTCATAGGCACGGCGCGACACCGTGATCTCATGTGTGCGGGCCACGGCGTCGAGGCCGGCCAGGCCCATGTAGCACCAGGGGCAGACGTAATCTGAGAAGACGAGGATGGGGATGGTGGGCATGGTCAGCTCTAGAAAAGTGGTGAACGTGGGAATGTGAGAACGCTGCCGCGCTATCCCACTTCCCTCATCGCACCGCTCTATTCTTTCTCAGGGATTTCCCAGTTGATCTCGGGTCGGCTGGCTTCGCGCAGGGCCTTGTTGATCTTGCTGAACGGTTTGCTTCCGAAGAAACCGTTGTTGGCCGAGAGCGGCGACGGGTGGGCGGATTGAATGATGACGTGCCTGGATGTGTCGATCAGGCCCGCTTTCTTGCGCGCGTAAGCCCCCCATAGGACGAAGACCACGCGTTCGGGTTTGTCGTTGACGGCCTTGATCACGGCGTCCGTAAACGTCTCCCAGCCCTTGCCACCGTGCGAGGCCGCCTGGCCGGCGCGCACGGTGAGGACTGCATTGAGCAACAACACGCCCTGCTTGGCCCAGGAGCTCAGGTCGCCGTGGTTGGGGGTCTTCACGCCGAGGTCCTCGCGCAGCTCCTTGTAGATGTTCTGCAACGATGGCGGGATCGGCACGCCCGGCTTCACCGAGAAGCACAGGCCGTTCGCCTGGTTGGGTCCATGATACGGATCCTGCCCCAGGATGAGGACGCTGACGTCTTCATACGGCGTCAGATGCAGCGCCGCGAACTCCTGGCTCTTCGGCGGGTAGACCACACCCTGCTGGCGCTCCTTGGTCACAAAGAGCTGCAGATCCTTGTAGTACGGCTTTGTGGTCTCTTCGATCAATATCGGCCGCCAGGATGTCTCCATCGTCGTCTCCTCGAATCTGAGCCGCGGTCAGGCTGGGGCGTCGGCGTTCAACGCGGCGCGGAGGCGGCGCAACTCGGGACCGGTGAACCGGTCGCTGGCGGCGTCGCCCCAAGCTGCTTCGTCGGCGAGGTCGAACCAGCGGGTCTCGATGATCTGATAGTCCGCGGCGGCCTCGGGTTCAGGCTCGTAACCGGGTGCAGGCTCGCCCGAGATGATCGAGCAGAGATACATGTGCCGGCGTCGATAGGTGCCCTGGACGTCGTAGGGCTCGTCGAACACCAGCCGTTCGACCTTCACCTCGAGCCCGGTCTCTTCGCGCATCTCGCGGCAGACGCATTCGTGCTCGGTCTCGCCAGGCTCGATGCCGCCGCCCGGGAAGAGCCAGTAAGTGCGGCCGTCGCTATGGTGGAGATGGCGGATGAGCAGCACACGCCCGTCGCGCATGATCGCGCCCTGGTAACGAATGTCCCGTATCAGCGCCACAATGATCCTTTCAGCGACCCGGCTGCAACCGGGCGGCCTCGTCAAGAGCCAGCTCGAGGACAGCCGAGATGGTCGGGTCGATAGGCCAGCGCGCGTCGAGCGGATGCAGCCGTGCTTCTGCTGAGGCAGGCACGCCGCGATCATCGAGTTCCAGCGTCAGCTCGCCGATGCTCTCAAGCATAGCGCCGGCGTGGGCGATCGACGTCCGCCCGATGCGAACCAGATCGGGCAACTCGGTATGTGTATGCCCGCCGACGATCGCGTCGAGGTCGACGCCGGCCTCGGCCAGGCGCACATCGGTGTCCTCATCCGGCGGCATCCAGTGCGCGACGTCGGGACCGTAAGCATAGCCGAGATGCGAGAGCGCGATCACGGTTGTCGCGCCCTGGGCTCGCAGGGCCGCAGCTTCGCGGACGGCGATCGGCGCCGGGGCGTGGTAGCGGGCCGCGGGGCCAAGGGCGTTGGCCAGCATCACCGATGACAGGCCGATGAGCCCGACCTTGATCCCGCCGACTTCGAGCAGCATCGACGGGCGAGTGCCCGGCCAGGGCGCGCCATCAACTCCTGTGACATTGGCCAACAGCACCGGGAAGCGGGCGGAGGCGACCCACCGCGTGAACGCCGCGGGGCCCCAATCGGCGTCGTGGTTGCCGGGCACGAGCGCCTGGACGCCCATGGCCTCGAGGACCGGCAGGGCGACGCGGCCGCCGGTGAGAGCGGCGGCTGGGATCGTGCGATCGACGGTGTCGCCGGTGCAGACGAAGAGCGACTGGCCGCCTGTCGCGGCGACCTCGACCCGCAGGCGCGCGACGGCGCTGTAGGCGCGCGGCAATCGATCCAGGCGGCCATGCAGATCACCGATGTACAGGAGACTCAGGCGCATGGGAGGAAGGGATCGATACCGGGTATCGCCGGATATCGTCGGCGGTGTGAACGGGCAGGATGAGTCGGTTATTCGACGCGGACGTGGAGCAACAACACCTGTCCGTCGTGGGTCTCGACGGCGCGCGCCGCGACAATCGGCGCTTCCTGTGTCAGGCCCTCTTCGTCGCGGTATTCGAGGTTGCAGGAGCGGCCTGAGTTCCAGGCGCGCCAGCAGCGTTCGACGAGCGCCGGCCCATTGAACGTGCGCAGTCGTGTGACCGCCACGCGCGGCAGCGACGGGCCTTCCGAGAACGACAACGCCCAGGTCTCGGGCGGGGTCTCGAACGTCGGGGTCGGCCCCTCAATAATCGTGATCTTTTCGGGCGAAGGCATCTCGGACATTCGCCACATTATATTGCCGACCGCGATGCGCGTCACGAGCATTTCTACGGATTGGCAAGGATCGCGCAGGAGGAGGCAAGGTCGTTCGACCCGCCCTCCCTCACCTTATGCCAGCTCCGCCTGGATCCGCCGGGCCACGCGCCGAGCCAACGCCATGGTCGTGATCATGGGGTTGACGCCGGAGGCCGTTGGGAAGAGCGAGGCGTCGGCGACGTAGAGGTTGCGCGTCTCCCAGGTGGCGCCGTAGGGATCGACGACCGAGTGTCGCGCGGAGCCGCCCAACCGCGCCGAGCCCATCTGGTGGGCCGAGAACACCATCGCGCGGTTGACCCCAAGACCGATCTGACGCATCTGGTTGACGTAGCTTGACCGATCGATGCGGCGGCGCCACGGCGCGAGGCCCGAGTACGGGCCGCCGATCTCGTCGGCGCCCGCGGCGAGATGCAGTTCGAACATCGCCTCGATCCCGCGTTGCAGATGGCGCGTGTCGAGGTCGTTGAGGCTGTAAGCGATTCGCGGCTTCCCATCGGAGCCGACCGTCACCCGGCCGCCGCCTGTGTCGCGCGTGATGGAGATGAAGGCCGCGTAGTTCGCGCTGTGCGACATCAGGCGCTTATGCTGCTCGCCCGACCGCCACGGCAACGCCAACGCCAGCAGGCCCGGATGCGCCGGCGGGTGCTCGATCACCACGCCATGGCCGCGCCCATCGAGGTTGTTGTAGGCCGGCATATAGCGCGACAGCATCGGCCCATGCCAGAGCCGCACCGGTCGACCGTAGTCGCCGTACATGGCCGACGTGGGGTGCAGGCGCAGATGCCGGCCGATGTTCGGATTGACGAGGCCACTGCGCAACAACAACGCGGGCGTCTGCAGGCTGCCGGCGGCGACGACGACGGCCCGCGCCCGCACCGTCACCGAGCCGGATAGTGTTTTGACGCTGACGCCGACGGCCCGCTCATTCTCGATCAACACGGTCTCGACATGCGCGTCAGTCAGGAAACGCGCACCCTGATTCGCCGCGTCGCTCAGGTAGGTGACCAGTGTGCTGCGTTTGCGATCGCGCGGGCAGCCGAAGGTGCAGAAGCCGCAGCGTTCGGCGCCTTCGGCCGCGCAGCCCGCGACGTTCAGCGGCGTGCGCCCCCACGGCAGCCCGAGCGCCGCCGCGCCATGCTCCAGGCGAAGGCCAGAGGGGCTGGCGATCGCGTCCTCTTCATTGACACCGATCCGTGCGCTGACCGCATCCAGATCCTGACCGAACTCGGCGCCGGTGATGCCCTCGACGCCATGCTCGCTCTCCCACTCGGCCCGAACGCCATCGGGCGTGCGAAACGACACGGCCCAGTTGATCGTGGTGCCGCCGCCGAGCGCGCTGCCCGCCAGGATCGAGACGCCCAGGTCGACCGTCGTCAGGACAGCCTGGTTCTCGAAGTAACGCTGGTAGCCCGTGTACTCGTCGTCGTCGAAATCCTGCGCCGACCGGGCCGCGGCCTTCTCGACCACGATCACGTCGCGGCCAGCAGCCGCCAGCGTGCCGGCGACCACGCCACCGCCCGCCCCCGAACCGATGATGACGACATCGCAGGTCAGCACCTCGCCATCCAGCGGATGCAGCGGTTTGATGGGCGAATCCGGCCGAGAGTCGAGAGCGTCAGGCACCGGCCGCTCATAGCCCAGCACGGCGTGAGCCGGATTCTTGCCAGACGTGTTAGGGGCCGAGTAATACAGCGCCAGCGTCAGCCGCTTCAGCGCCTGAAAGGCACGGCGAAGCGGCGGCAGGGGCGAGGTCGACCAGCGCTGCAGCACCCTTTCACGCTCGAGCGGCGCCAACGCCGCGAAGGGCTTGCGGTGGCCCGTGAGCGGCAGCGCCGTGGCCCCCCGCCCGAGCGCGTCGAGCAGAAGCTTCAGCTCGCGTCCCTGTTCCGGGCTCTGCAGATCGCGAACGGCCAGCGTGAAAAGGCGCGGCACCTCGAGGTCCGAGGCGCTGCAGGCCCAGAAACCATGCGGGTCATCCGGGCGCTCGAGCGACGGAGCCAGGGTATCGCACAGCGCCGTCAGGGTCGCGAACTGGGTGTCATTCAAGAAGTGCATGAGGTCATTGAGTGATCGGACGATTGAGTGACGGGTTGAGTGCGGCGCAACATCCCAGGATGTTGCGCCCTCAGACGGCAACCGCTTTCGCCAGGTCGTCGAGGTGGATGGCGGTATGGCCGTGGATGCGCTCAGCCCACCATTGCACCGTCCGCGGACCCGAAGGCGGATGAAACCCCTCACGGATCCAATCTTCCACAGACATGGCGCGTGCGCGCGTCAACAGGGCCTCGTACGTGGCCGCCAACGACCCCACGATGACGCTCAACGGCTCATCCGGCCGGTAGCCGTTCTCGATCGACCAGTAGTGGTACGGAAACGGCTCGAGGTGCGGCGACTCTTCCGCGAGGATGCGCTCGATGCGCGGGTAGAAGGCCAGGACCACGGCGTCGCGGAGATGCGCGGCCATCTGGTGAAGCGTCAGATCATCGGCTCCGCGCCGGCGCAGCCACTCCGCTTCGGGCAGGCTCGCCGCCAGGGCAGCGAACCGCGTCGGCTGAGCGGCCAGGCTGTCGATCAACGCAGCCCTGTACTCAACCAGCGGGTCTCCGGCCATCAGGCGCCTGCCTTCGCTGCGAGAATGCGTCCGCGGATGCGTTTGACGTCGCGAGCGTGAAGGAGTTCGTGCCACAGCGCGCGTCGAAGCAGCTTGCGCGGCGACCACAGCTCGCCATTCCACTCGGCGACGCGCTCGTCGCCGACGAGTTCGGGCAGCACATCCAGCAGGTGCTGGCGCACCAGAAGCACGCGACCGAGCGTGTCTTTCATCTCCCAGGCGGGTTCATGCGCCAGGCCGAGTCGATCCATGTACCAGTTCTCGGCGGTGCCAAGGTGATGGAGCACGTCGTAGACCGAGCGGTCTTCGGGCTCCGGCACGAGCGCGAGTTGTGGGAAGTCGAGGCCCAGGAACGAATCGAGCAGTTCGGCCCGCGACAGATACAACAGCTTGCGCGCCTCCTGGATGTCCTCCTCGGTCAGCGGCGGGCGATCGGTGGCGAAGAAGGCGTTGACCTCATAGTCGGGCGCGTAATCCCAGGACTTGATGATCTCGGCCACCATCGTCATCGGGCGCGGCCCATGATCGCCGTCGGTCTCTGACCAGACCAGGTGGTTGGCGATCGCCTGCGCCGCTCCGCGCGTGGCTTCATCTACTGACTCGCCATCGCTGAACGCGCCCGGCAACTCGGCCACGTGCGCGTACCAGCGGCCGTCAAGTTCTTCAAGGTTCAGGGTGTAGACCATGGGGGAATTGTAATCGCGAGGGGAGAAGAGCGAGGGGCGAGGGGCGAGGGGCCCCTCGATCACTCCCCGAGCCATTCCGACAGCGCAGCGACCACAGCCGGGAGGCCGCGCAGGCCGAGGGAGCGTTTGGCAAGCACCTGATATTGATCGGCGGCAGCCTGGCCTTCGAAGGCACGCAGCGCCAGAACGGCCACGGCAGCCGGAACGGCGGGCCGATCCTCCGGCCCAAGCGCCACACCAACCTGATCGAGCGCGCCATCGGCGACGAGCGCTGAACCAAAAGCGTGGGCCACTGCGGCGAGTGTTTCGTCGGGTCGCTCGTCGTACCGCCAGGGCGTCGAGCTGCCCCAGGCGATCGGCGGCGGCACGACGGCGACCAGATCCACAGCCGTCGCGACGCCGACCGCTGCGCGGCCCGGGAAGAGCAGGTTCGGGGTGGCCGAGAGGATCAGCGGCCGCGGGAACAGCTGCATCAACAGAAAGCTCAGATCTCGGCCGGAGAGCACGGACTCGAGTTCGCGCTCGGCCGCCGCCAGGTCGGCCTTGTGCTGGTCGATGAAGGCGTCGAGCCCGGGGAGTTCAACAGGCTCGGTGGTCAACGCCTCACGCCAGTACCCTTGCAGATCAGCTGCGGCGGCCGCATCGGCCTGAGCGACGGCCGGGTGCTCGGCCTGGACCGCGAAGGCGCGTTGAGCCGCGAGGGCGACGCGATGCGGCTGGTAGGCGCGTTCGCCCTGTTCGCGCTGCGGCCACGAACCGGCCGCCAACAGCGCGCCGGCACGCAGGACGCGGATGTCGGTGTAGACGTCGATGGGCATGTTTACTCGGGCGATTGAAGCAGAGCGACGACGGCGTCGGCTTCGGCGGCCGGCAGACCCACGACGCGGATGTGGTGCTCGGCCCATTCGGCCGCGAGCGCATCCGTGAGGGCGCGCAGCCCCGCTCGGGCGGCGGTCACTCCGGCATGCGCGGCGGCGGGCCGCAGGAGGTTGACGATCAGGCCGCCGCCCGTCACCTGCATCGCGCGCGCCACCGTCTGCGCCACGAGGAAGGCGCCTTTGACGCCGACGTCTAGCGTGCGGTCCCACTCGCCTTCGTCCATGCGCAGCGCCGAGGTGCGCGGCTCCATTTCTGCCGCGTTGACGAGGACGTCGATTTTGGGATGCGCCTCGAGCAGGCCATACAGCGCGGTCTGCGCCGCCATCTTGTTGGTGATGTCCGCGATCACGGCCTCGGCCGAACCGCCGGCCGCCTTGATCTCAGCGACCAGTCGATCGGAAGCATCTGGGTTCACATCCCACACGACGATATGAAGGCCGCGGCCCGCGAGCGCGCGAGCCGCCGCACGGCCGCTTCCACGCGCTGCGCCGACCACGATGGCAAGAGGATGGGTCATGGGCGGATTATAAGGTCGCGCCGTGTCTCACGCGAAAGCCCGGGAGGGACTCTGGCAGCGACATTCGCCGCCAGAGTCCACATCTACGCGAAGATCAGCCGGGCCAACGGGCCCGGGCGCAAGGCGCGCATCGGGTCGGTGTTGCCGAGCGCGATTTGGAGAAGCAGGAGCTTCAGGTCGTCGTGGCGTTGAGCGGCTTTCACGAAGCGATTGAGCACCCAGGGCTGGAGATAGACGTCGCGCACGCGGCCGATGCCCGCGAACAGTGCGCCGAACTGTCGACGCATGCCACGTGTGAAGGCAGCCGCGGCTTCGGCCGGAGTCCGTCCCGCGCGAAGGTCGTCAGCGATCAAGCCGGCCGCGAGTTCGCCCGACTCCAGGGCGAAGTCGATGCCTTCACCCGTGAGCGGATTGACGAGGCCGGCCGATTCACCCACCATGTAAAGTCGCGGCGCCGCCACTCGCGCCGTGAGGAAGTCGGTGCGCAGCGGGTAACCCTTCGGCGCTGTGGTCGGCGCGCTTTGGCCCACCACCCGAGCCACATACGGGTTCTCGAGGAAGCTGCGCATCGTGTGCTGCGGCGATGCCACTGTCGGCTTACGCCCCGCCTTGACGAAGTAACCGGCGCCGATGTTCGCGCTCGTGGGCGAAGTGGGGAAGATCCAGCCGTAGCCCGGCAGCGGCACCGAGTCAAAATGAAACTCGACCTCGTGCGGCAACGGCTGCAGTCCTTCGTAGTAGGCCCGGGCAGCGCGTCCGAGGTCGCCCTGATGCGAGAGCCCGGCGCGCTCCAGCAACCCGTTGGAGGCGCCTGTCGCGACGACGACGGCCCGCGCCTGGAGCGCGCCCCCATCGATCGTCACGCCCGAGAACTCACCGGCTTCATGGCGCAGGTCGGTGACGGCCCCGCGCCGGAACTCCGCGCCGCCGCGGATCGCGGCCCGTCGAATGATGTCATCGAGCCTGAAACGCGGCAGCACTCGCGCCTGGGCGGTCCGGTTGTCGTTCGCCACGATCGGCGCGCTGACGCTCTCTCCATCGGGTGAGAACAGACGCAGCGTGTCGATCCGCATCCCTTCCGCCTCGACCTCTTCGCGCGCGCCCATCAACCCCAGCACACGCAGAGCCCGCGGCGACAACCCGTCCCCGCAGGTCTTGTCGCGCGGGAAGTCGGCTCGATCCAGCAACAACACATGATGGCCGGCCTGTGCAAGGAAGTAGGCCGTCGAAGAGCCCGCCGGTCCGGCTCCGACGACGATGACATCGGCATCGAGGGTCATGGCGGGAATTATACGGCGGTGACTTGAAGGAGGAGAGAGGAGGAACTGTCCCCCTCCCTCTTCCTTCCTCAACGACACACGATCGGCACCGACCAGTCGTCGTAGACGCCGGCCTTAAGACCGAGGTAGGGAGATGGGTCGAGCGTGTTCTCGATGCGCGTCTCGTTGAGGAAGTGGCCCTGGCCGTCGTCGCGAACGATAGAGATGTGGAGATGGATGCCCGTCGGGTTGCCGGGATCGCCCGAGTAGTTGCCTTGATGGCCGAGCAGCGTGCCGGCGTCGACGTAGACCTCCTCGGTGCCCGGCGGGAACGCCGGATCGACGAACGACGCGCCGCTGGGGTCGGCCATGTGCGTGTAGTAGACCCAGATCTGCCGGCCCGGCTGGAGCGGATCGTCGGGCACGCGGATGATGACGGTGCTGATCCAGTCCGGCCGGCGCGTGAGATAGCCCGGGTAGGCCGCCCGCACGGGCGTCTGATTGAGGCCAACCGGCGAGAAGATGTCGAAGCCCGTGTGCCGATGCCCCGGCGACCAGGAGTCGCCGTAGCCGAAGCCGAGGTAGCCGTCCGTGGGAAGTGTGAAGGGCGCGTCGCCGCAGCGCGAGCCAGCTCGTAGTTGCCAGTCTTCATGCGTGGCGGGGTCGCTCAGATATTCTCGCAGGCGAGCGACGCGCGGCAACGTGACGACCGTCGGCCAGAGCCAGATCCCCAAGCCGATGATCAACGCGAGCGCCGCAAGGCCGATGAGCACCATGTAACGAGGTCGCAGCAGGCCGCCATTGCGTCGAGCGAACGCCATCATCGTGATCGGCCTCAGCGGTTGGTTTCGGCGAAGCCCTTGATCAGGTGCCAGGCGCGCACGGGGTTGCGCAGGAAGCCGACGTCTTTCAGCCGCCCGGCCCGGAAGGCTGTGTAGAGATCGCCATCGGCCGGGCTGACCGATCCGACGTTCTTGAAGCCCATCGCCCACCCGGCAAACACGCGCTCGCCGATCGGTTGATCGAGCAGGATCGTGAAGTGCGTGTGTCGCGCATCTTTGCGGATGCGGGCGACGGCTGCGCGCACCGGCGCCTCAGGGCCTTCGAGCACCTGAATGAAGTCGCCGTCGGAGTACAGCAACAGCCCCGTGATCCCATCCTGCGCATTGCGCTCGCGACTGACGTCGAGGATCGCGGCGAGTTCGTCGTCGGTCATCAGATGCGCGGCCGAGCTGACATACGCCACCGTGATCAGATCATCCTCATGGGGCATGCACGTCACCCTCTTGATGTTCGGCGAACAGCAGTTGCACCGCGTTTGAATCGGCGCCCATGAGCTCGACAAGCGCCTGCCCGGCGGCAACGCCTTCGGGTGAAGCCATCGCTGCGGTCAGGGCCTCGCGGTCGTCGAAGTAGAGTTCGTGGATCAGGCGGACGTCACTGGCGCCGGCCGGCCCGCCCTCGACGTGGCTGACTGTTACGCGCCGCAGCCCGGGCATGCGCTCTGCCACCGGCACGAACCGTGTCGACCATCCGATCAGATAATCGGCAGTGCCGTCCACGTCGCGAAATACCAGGATCAGCTTGTGCATGCCAGCAGTATAGCGGGAGGAACCATGTTAGCCCAAAGCACCCGCCCCGCGCCCGTGCCGCGCCCGTCCGTCGCCCCATCCCCCATCGCACCGGCACGGTCCCCGTCCCCCGGGCGCCACCACCCATCGCACCGGCACCATCCCATCGTAGGGGCGACGCATGCGTCGCCCACCCGCCACGCCATCCACGGATCGCCCACCACCCCGCGATCAACCGGTGTGTCCGCCGTTGTGATCGGTGTCGAACGCCGTGTAAGCAATCAACACAGCCGACACCACGGCGATGGCGAGCGCAAACCACAACGTGCCGACGGGATCCTTCCATTCGGCCAGCTTCTCGACGAACTTCACGGCCATCACCAGGATGATCACCCCGGCCAGTCGCCCCTTGAGTTGATGCAAGGTTTTGACGGTGAGCAGGGCCGGCACATTCAGGTCATCAATGCCGAGCTCATACAACCCGATGGCGGCGATCAACAGCGCGACCGCCACAAGGAAACGATCGAGCAGGGCCAGAAGTTCGATCGCCCCCAATGAAGGATCTGCAATCGTGAACAGGTGCACGATGACCGGCACGGCGCTCCAGGCGAATGCCGCGAAGCCGGCGACCGCGGCCAGGATGACCACCACGACCGCAATCAGGATGAGATACCGGGACGACTCGAGTAAACGGCGCACAGATCCTCCTGGACAGCCAACACACAGGTCACGATTGAGTCACAACGACACCGGTGCCCGACCGGGATCGGTGGGTCGGCTGATTATAATGATCCAATGCGTCGCCTGTGGTGGGGTGTAGCAACTGGCGTGGCCGTGCTCGTGATCGCGTGGCTGGGCCGCGGAGGTCTGTATGACTGGGCCTTCGCCCACACCGGCGAAGAAGAACCGCTCAGCCAGGTCCGCGCCTTGATGCACATCGGCCTCGGCGGGCTGCGCCCCACGCTCGATCTGCGCCCGGACGTCCCGATCCGCCACACGGGCGTCAACCCCTTCGGCATGAATACCTTCCTGCAGCAGGAGGTCGAACCCTCCAAACGCAGCGAGCAGATCCGGCTGATCGCCGACGCCGGCTTCGGCTGGCTGCGACAGGAGTTCCCGTGGCAGGACATCGAGATCGCGGGCAAGGGTGACTTCTCGGACTGCCGGAATGAAGCCGCGACCGGCGGCTGCATCTCAGCCTGGGATAAGTACGACCAGATTGTGGACGAATCCGCGGCCCACGGCCTGCAGATCCTGGCCCGGCTTTCGTCGCCTCCGGCCTGGTCACGCGCCGACGGCGAGGCCCGTGGCCCGTTCGCGCCGCCCGACAACCTCAGCGACTACACGGACTACGTCGCGGCCGTCGCCGAGCGCTATCGCGGCCGCGTGTCGACGTTCCAGATCTGGAACGAGCCCAACATCTACCCCGAGTGGGGCTATCAACCCGCCGACCCTGAGGCGTACACGAAGCTGCTCTGCGCGGCCTACACCCGGCTCAAGGCCATCGATCCGAACATCGTGGTGCTCTCGGCCCCGCTCGCCCCGACTCTGCCGCTTGGCCTGGCAAACCCAGCGCAGCCGCTGGCCACGGACTTCAACGACCTGGTCTACCTCGAGCGCATGTACGCGGCCGGCGCCGGAGGATGCTTCGACGTCATGTCGGTGCAGGGCTACGGCCTGAACAGCGCCGCAACCGACGAGCGCCTGCGCCCCATGCAATTCAACACGGCCCGCAACCTGTTCATCCGCGACCTGATGGTCCGCCACGGCGACGCCGACAAAGCCGTGTGGATCTCGGAGATCAACTGGAACGCGGCCCCGGCCGAGGTCGACACGATCTTCGGCCGCTTCACGCCCGAGCAGCAGGCCCGCTATGCGCCATTGGCGTATGAGCGGATGCAGACCGAGTGGCCCTGGGTCGGCAACATGATGTTCTGGTTCTTCAAACGCGCGAGCGACTCCGAGAAGAACCAATCCTGGTATTACTTCCGCATGGCCGATCCGGACTTCACCCTTCAGCCGGTCTACGGCGCCATGCGCGACTACATCGCCACGGCTCGCTTCATCGGCCCCGGCTGGTTCCAGGAAGACCACTGGGCCATCGACTGGTCGGCGGGCTGGCAGGATCTGCGCGGCGACGCCTACACCCTGGGCGCCGCGCGTGAATCCACGGGCGAGGCCGCGACTCTGTCCTTTGCGTTTGAGGGCCCGGGCCTGCGCCTTGACCTTCGCTCCTCCTCCGCTCCCGTGAACGTCGTCGCCACGCTTGATGGCGAGACGCTGACGCCGATCACTGTCGAGCGCGCCGGCCAGGTCGCCGTCGCTCGCGGGCTATCCTCGGGTCGGCACACGCTTGAACTCGTGGCGCCGGCCGGGACGATCGTCGATGGCATCATCGTCGAGCGCGCGACAGGACCCGATCCCGTGATGCTCGCGCTGGCCGTCCTGGCGCTGTTGATCCTTGGGCGCTTCATTCATCGTCCGCCTTCATTGTTATGAGCAAAAAGAAAACTAAGGTTGTCGTTTCCACGCCGCAACGCAACACCCAGGTCTGGGCTCTGCCCGCCCTGATCGTCATCGTGTTGTTTGCGGCCTCACTGCGCTTCTTCCGCATCGACGCGCAGAGCTACTGGCACGACGAGGGCAACTCGCGCGCTCTGAGCGAACGTTCGGCCGGCGACATCTGGCTCGCGGCAGCAGTCGACATCCATCCGCCGGGCTACTATCTGCTGCTCTCAGGCTGGCGCTCGGTGTTCGGCGAAAGCGAGGCGTCGCTGCGCGGCCTGTCGGCGCTCGCGGGCGCGCTCGCCGCCGGCGTGATCTTCGACCTTGCGCGCCGGCGCTTCGGCCTGGCCTCAGGCCTCGTCGCCGGCGGCTTCATGGCACTCGATCCCTTCCTGGTCTATTACGGCCAGGAAGCGCGGATGTACGCGCTGCTCGTGTTGTGGACGGTGCTGACGTTCTATTGCGCCGACTGGCTCGAGGACGCGCCCTGGCCGTTGCGCGCCACGCCCGATCGACTGGCCGCCGTCGGCTACGTGCTCGCGTTGACGGCTGGCCTCTACACGCACTACGCCTTCGGCTTCGTCGTGGTCATCCAGGCGCTCTTGATCCTTTACACCCTGGTGCGTGGCCCGGGCGCCGCGCGCTGGCTGGCGCTGAGCCGGATCGGCCTTCTGGCCCTGAGCGGTGTCTTCTTTGCGCCCTGGATCCCGACGGCCATGCATCAGCTATCGACGTGGCCGGCCGATCGCAACGGCAGCGTCTCGCCGCTCGATCTGGTCCGCTGGCTGGGCTTCGGCGGAACGATCCTCACCTCAGAAGCACAGATCGGCCTGGCGGCGCTGGGCGCGGCGTTCGCGTTCGGCGTGGTGGCCTTGCTGGCGCTCCGACCCGAAGCGGCGCGCCTCGGCCGTTCGGCACTGGTCTGGTTCCTGGTGCCGGCCGTCTCGACGCTCGCGTTGGGCCTGTTGACTCCGTCGTTCGCCAAGTTCCTGGTCGTGGCGGTGCCCGCGCTGGCGCTCCTGGTCAGCGTTCCCTTCGACCTGCGTGAGCAGCCGCAAGACGCGCGACGCTGGGTGCGACCGGGCATGGTCGGCGCGCTCCTGCTCGCCGTGACGGTCACGATGGTGACGTCGCTCAGCCACCTGTACTTCGACCCGGCCTACGCGCGCGACGATTACCGCGGCATCGCCCAGTACCTGCGTGATCGTCAGGTCCCCTCAGACGCCGTGATCGTCATCGCGCCCAACCAGATCGAAGCCTTCGGCTACTACTACGGCAGCCAGCCCGGCGACGTGACGGTTGCGCCGCTTCCCACCACCCGTCCGCTCGGCGTCGAGCAAACCCGCGCGCAGCTCGAAGCGCTTCTTGAAGGGCACGATCGATTGTGGGTGCTCTTCTGGGCGCAACAGCAGGCGGACCCTGACGGCCTGGTCGAACGCTGGCTGGCGGACAATGCCTTTCCCGCCGGTGACCGCTGGTTCGGCGGGGTGCGCCTTGCCGGCTACGGCACCGCGCCCACCGGCGCGCGCGAACCGAGCGGCGCGCTCTTCGGCAGCGACATCGCCCTCGTCGACAGCGCGCTGAGCGGCAGCCGGGCCGCTCCCGGCGACGTCATCTCGGTGTCACTGCGTTGGCAGACCTCGCAAGCGCTGACCGCCGACTACAAAGTCTTCGTCCACCTGGCGGCCGGCCCAGACCAGCCGCCCGTCGCCCAGCACGACAGCACGCCCGCCAACGGCTTCGCGCCGACCTCGGGTTGGGCCATCAACGTCCCCATCGACGACCATCACGGCCTGCAGCTTCCGACCGATCTGGCCTCCGGCACCTATCAGGTGCTCGTCGGCCTGACGGACCCGCAAGGCGCGCGCCTTCTCGTCGACGGCGCCAATGCGGTCGGGCAGGATCGGGTGTCGGTCGGGACGATCACGGTGCCGTGATCTGCAGAAATCGCATAGGTGGATTGCGTGGATGGGCTTCGACCATCCACGCAATCCGCGGCTTAACGTTTGATCAATCATCCTGTGCAAGCGAAGGGTTTGGGCACCGGCCCGGTGACCAGGCGTTACAATCCCTCCAGCCCCGGTCACGGCGGCACAACGATTGACGATAAGGGAAGACCATGCGCGTCCTCATCACTGGTGGAACCGGCCTGATCGGCAACGAACTCACGAACAATCTGTGCGCCGACGGGCACGACGTCATCATCCTCTCGCGCAGCGGCACGAGCGACACGTTCCTGCCCTCGCACGCTCAACTCGTGAAGTGGGATGGGCGCACCGCCGACGGCTGGGGCCGGCTCGTCAACGAAGTCGACGCGATCGTCAACCTGGCCGGCGAAAGCATCTCGGGCGCCAACCCCGTCTCAGGCCGTTGGACGGCCGCGCGCAAACAACGCATCGTCGACAGCCGCGTCCAGGCCGGGCAGGCCATCGTGCAGGCCCTCAAGTCCGCGACCAAACGCCCCGAGGTTCTGGTGCAGGCGTCGGCCGTCGGCTACTACGGCCCGCACGGAGACGAACCCGTGACGGAAGACATGGCGCCCGGCAACGACTTTTTGGCCAACGTCTGCAAACAATGGGAAGCCAGCGTCGCCGAGGTCGAAGCGCTCGGCGTGAGGCTGGCCGTCATCCGCACCGGCGTGGTGCTGAGCAGCGGCGGCGGCGCCCTGCCCTTCATGGCGCTGCCCTTCCGCTACTTCGTCGGTGGGCCGCTCGGCAGCGGCAAGCAATACGTTCCCTGGATCCACGAAGAGGATCAGATCAGCGCGATCCGTTTCATGCTCGAGCATCAGGGCATGCGCGGCGCCTACAACGTCTGCGCGCCAAAGCCCGTCACCAACGCGGACTTCAGCAAGGCCATCGGCCGCGCGCTGCGGCGCCCCTCGTACATGCCGGCGCCCGAGTTCGCCATCCGGCTCGCGCTCGGCGAGTTCGCCACGCTCATCGTCGACGGCCAACGCCAAATCCCGCGCCGCCTCCAGCAATCCGGCTTCCGCTTCAAATACGAAGACGTCGACACCGCGCTGAAGGATTTGCTGCGCTAGAATACGACGAATGACGAAAGACGAATGACGAAGGGGGAATGGCCATTCCCCCTTCGTCATTCGTCTTTCGTCATTCGTCGCGCCGTCGGCGCCCCGGTCCGCGGTCGGTCATCGACATGTCCCGCTTCAAGAACCCCGCCTTCCTGGCCGTGCTGCTGGGCCACTTCGCCGTCGATCTGCTCAACAGCCAGGTCGGCGTGCTGTTGGCCACGCTGAGCGGCCCGCTGGCGCTCTCGAACTCCGACATCGGGTTGACGGCCACGATCTTCGGGCTGTCCGGTGCCGCGATGCAGCCTGTCTTCGGCTGGATCTCGGATCGACGCCCGGGGCGGTGGGCGGCCGCGGGCGCGGTGCTGGCCATGGCCGGCGTGTTCGCGCTCTTCCTCGGCGTGCCCGGACGGTGGGCGCTCGGCTTCCTCATCCTGGCGTCGATCTGCTCGGCGGCCTTCCATCCTGCGGCAGCCGATCTCGGCGCTCGCGGCGGTGGAACCGGGCCGGCGCTGGCCGGCCAGGCCTCCTGGTTCTTTCTGTTTGGGCAGGTCGGGCTCTCACTGGGTCCGGCGGTCAGTGGGTACCTGATCGATCATGTCGGCTGGACGGCGCTTTATGGCCCGGTCGTCTTCGTGGCATTGGTCGGCGTCGCCGGCCTGTGGATGATCCCCTCGGGCAGGCACGCTGTCGCGGCCAAAGCCGCGATCGTGTCTGCCCCGGCCCAGCCGATCGCGTGGTCGGCGCTGCTCCTGGCGATCGTCATCGGCGGGCTGCGCATCTGGGCCCAGTCGTCGATCGGGACGCTCGGCCCCAAGTACTTCCACGATCTTGGCCTTGCGCCCTCGATCTACGGCGCCATCGTCGGCACCTTCATGTTCGGCATCGCGCTCGGGGGCGTGATGGGTGGCTGGCTGGCCGATCGGCTCGGCGGGCGCGCGATGACGGCTGCGACCCTGGCCTTGAGCGCCCCGGCTCTGTTCTGGTTGCCGGATGCCACTGGGCCGATGGTCTACGTCCTCGCGCTGCTGGCCGGCTTCTTCAACGGCGGGCCTCACAGCCTGCTGGTCGTCATGGCGCAGCGCGCGATGCCGGGGCGCGGCAGCCTGGCCTCAGGCCTCGCGCTCGGCTCGATGTTCGCGATCAGCTCGGCCGGCGTCTGGTTGAGCGGGTATCTGGGCGACAGCGTCGGCCTGGCCGCAGTCCTGCGCGGCGCAGCCGGCCTTGACGTGGCCGCCGCCCTGCTGGCGCTCGCCCTCCCGGTGGCCTACGCCGGCGCCGCCCAGCGGCTCGCCGTGAAGGACTCGTCAACTCAGATGGCGGAAGAGTGAAGGAAACCGGAGCGGGCCCGGATTCGAACCACGAATGACACTTTCCCCCGTCAGCCTCACCCCGCAACCAGGGGGGATGAAGGACGTACAATCAAGGGAATCGCGCGCATCGCCTGGCGCGACTGGATTGACAACCATGATGAATCGACGATTTCGCCCTGACCGACCGTTTCGAGCGCGCCGACGTGGCGGGCAGTTGATCGGCGTGATATGGCTGTTCGGTCTCGCCTTCCTCGCCTTCACGAATCGATGGTGGCCCGGCATCCTGATCCTGGTGGGCATCACCATGATCGCGAGCATGGTCCTGAATCGGGCCACCTTGCCGGACGGCCCAGATTTGCCGCCACCGCCACCGCCGCCGCCGCACCCCGTCGAAGCGCCGACTCCGTTTGAGGCGCCCGCCAGCGACGCCACGCGATCGGCGACGCCACCACGCGCCGCGCCGATCGATCTGCCGGATCGCTGCCCTAACTGCGGCGGCCCCACCGGCGCCGCTGCCGCGCAATCACTCCAGCAGGATCCCACAGTCTGCCCGTACTGCGGCTCACGGTTGGTGAAGCGGGCTTAACGACGAACGACCAGGGAGCGATGGCGCGTTGCGCGCGAGGGGTAGAGGGTCTCGGCCTTCAGGATGACATCGACGCATTGGCCAGCCGCAGCCCCGACTCGCCAATGCGCTGTTGTAACCGAATGCAAAAAGACAAAGGACGAAGGTTGAGTGGACATTCAACCTTCGTCCTTCGTCTTTCGTCATTCGTCTTCCATCACTCGTCTGCTTCCGGTGGTCCGGGGTCGTCGACGACGCGAGTCTCGGTGTCTTCGAAAGTGACGACGGCGTCGGAGGGGAAGCGGATGGTCGTCTGCTTGCCTTCACGAGTCACTTCGAGGCCCTTCCAACGGACCGTGATCGGCCACGGGAAAGGGCTCCAGCCTTCGATCGCGACCCGTCGCGGCGAGAGCGGGCGGATGCCGGCGACCGTGAGCATCAAACGCACCGGCGCGACTCCCCAGATGTAGTCTTTCTCGCCGAGCCCATCGAGCACGTCTGGGTTGTAGGCTTCGCTGAAGGCCTTGTCGGTCCGCAGACAGTGGACCATGGCCGTCATCAGTTTGGCCAACAACTCGGCCGCTTCAGCGCGATAGCCGTACGCCACAAGGCCCTCGCACAGCATCGTGTTCCACATCATCCAAACGCCGCCGCTGCCACCGCGGTTGTCGGGACGATAGAAGGACTGATGCGCCGCGCAGTTCGGGATGCCGTATGCCCGCCAAAAGCGTTCGGGATCGAGCAGCGTGCGCTTCACGAGCGCCTCGGCGCGCTCTTGCGAGGGCACACCGGCCCACAACGGCAGCAGCAGAGTCTGATCCTGCAAGGTCGTATCGAGCGTGGAGATGACGACCTCGTAATCGTCGGTGAGGCCGGTGATTTCGATGCGCTCAACCTCGGCATACAGGCGGTCGCTCGTCGCTGTGGCAATGCCGAAATACCATTGAGCCTGCGAGCGCTTGAAGGCCTCGACCCGATGCCGCCCGCGCGGGCTTCGGCCGCCGACGGTGACGCCGAGGGCGACCTTCTGGTCGCTCGGGCCGATGGCGCGGACCACGATGCGCGCGGCCGGGTCGAAGCGCCGCGCCACGTCGACGGCGATGTTGCCCCGACCCGTGGCCAGGACCTCGCCGCTCGTCACGGCATGCGAATCGCGATCCACGTAGTGGTAGATGGCGCTCTCATCGCGCCACATGGCCTCGATCGCGTTGTGAAGTTCCTCGAAGCGCGCCGCGATCTCGGGCTCGGCCGGTCGTCCTAGCGCCTCGCGGATCTTGAGCAGGGATGCGGCTTCGCGAGCGAGATAACTGGCCAGGTCTGGCGACTCGACGGCGGTGATATCCGCGCCCTGCCCCCACTTCTGCCAGCGCACGAACGACGGGTTGTCGTCGAACGCGGACTGGATCGTGTGCGACCACTCGGGCAGGCCGTCGCCGTCGCGGTCGTGGCGCGACGAGAACCAGTCGTTGAAGAAGCGATAGAGACCCAGGTAGCATTGGTCGAGGAACGCCAGGTCCTGCGTGTCTTCGTAGATCTTCCACGCCAGGCTGGCCAGGATCGGGATGCACAGGGCCTTGTTGCGCTGGCCGGCGAGCCCGGGCTTCCAATCGATGAAGCCGCGCTCGTCCTGGATCGCCAGCCAGTTGAGGATCACGCCTTTGGCAAGTTCGGGCGCGGCATGGACGATGTTCGGCAGTGCGACGTAGGCCTCTGTCGCGACCTGGCCGTCCCACAACCACGAGTGGTCTGAGCCGTCGCCCTTACGCGAGTAGCCGCGATCGGGGTTGCGCGAGAACACGAATGACGGATGCGGCAGCTTGTCGGTCGGGCCGACGAAACAGCGCAGCGACACATTCTGGGCGAACGCCAGCGCTGCGTCCCAATCCTTGTCGCCGGTCTCGATCTCGAGCAGGCTCTCGTTGACGAGCTCGAGCCGCGCGAACTCGCCTTCCCATTCGCGGGCGAAGGCCTCGCGCAGGAGGACAAGACCCTCGGCGGTCGACGGGCGCGCGGCACAGGCCCAGCGCACGGCTGTCGGTTCGAGGGCGGGCAGCTCGACGGTTCGAGCCAACAGCGGGTGCGGCGCGGAGTCGCCGCGCGCTTCCTCGTCCATCGCCACGATGATGTTGAGGTTGCCGGTCTGGCCCTCGAGCACCGCGAACTCCTCGCGCTGGCTCGGGCCAAGCGGCCGGTTCTGCGCGGCTCCGCGTGCCGGGCGTTCGGGCGCGTCGCCGCCGGCCAGGGGCTTGAGCAATCCCGCCAGCGAGACCGTCACCGTGCGGGTGCGCTGCTCAGGGTCGCGGTTGACGAGCGTGAACTGTCCGGCCAGGACGTGGCTTTCGACGACCCAGTAATGAGCCGTGACCAGGAGGTCGGGCAGGGGTTCGAATTCGACGCGCAGGTAGTTGACGAAGAAGGCTCGCAGCGCGGGCTGCTTCACGAAGTCGGCGGGGTCGCTGACAGTGCGTTCGTTTTCGCTGAACAGAGGAAACAGGCGCAGATCACGGGCGCGCAACCCGAACGTCGTCCGGACGGCCGTGGCTGGAGGCTCCCCGCCGTTCAGGGAGAGCTCCCAACTCTGGTCGTCTGCGTAGTCCGTGGGGGTCAGGCGCGTGTCGGCCGCAATTCGAAGGGCCAACGGATCGTCCCGCGTCAGGAACCAATCGCGCATGCCGGATAATTGTAATCGGTTTCGATCATCCGCTCGGGGTTATGTGCGCGAACGTGCACAGATGCCAATCGCGAGGTTTGGGCCACGGATTGCGCCGACGGCGACCAGGCCCTTCCGGCCGGCGCTGAATCGCCATCCGGGAAGTCCGGAAATCCGCGGCCAAAACCTCCCAGGAGCAGCCAGATGAAGCGACTCGTCCTGGTGACGGCCTCAGTGGGAGCCTGCGTCCTGTATGCCGCCCTGCGTTCGGCGGGGATGCCGTTGAGCGGCGACCGGCTCATCGACGGGAGCCTGGGCATCCTGCTCGGCCTGTACACGGGCTCGCATCCCGCGGCCTACGCCATCGACCTCTTCTACCTGAACCGCTCGGATCCGCGGCCCGGATCGGAAGCGCTCCTCAACTGGTCGAACCTGACCCTCAACGGCCTGGCGCTGCTGTGCGCCTGGATGGCCCTCACGCTTGGCGCGATCCGCCTCGGTGGTGCCTAGACAAACAAACGCCGGGCTGGCAGCCGCTGAAGCTGTCAGCCCGGCGTTGAAGAGCTCGACCTCAGGCTTTCGGGCCCGTGTAGACGACCTCGAACTGGATGCCATCCGGTGACACGAACATCACCTGGTAATACGTCTGTGACGCGTCGCCGGTGAATTCGGGGCGGTGGCGCGGAGTTTCATGCAGGGTCGCGATACCTTTGCTCCGCAGGTAAGCCACCACATCGTCGACGTCCGTCTGGGCCGGCACGCCGAGCGCCAGGTGGTTGAGGCCCGGGCCGTCGTGATCGTTGGCGGCGGTCTTGAGCGCGCGGCCGAACCAGACGCTGACGCCGTCAGGCCCGCCCAGGCCGAGCATGTCGTCGGCGCGGTAGTAAACCGACCAGCCCAGAAAGGTGAAGAGTTCCTGGTAGAAGTCGGCATTTTGGGGATCAGACATGAAAACCAGATGCGCAACGCGGGCTTGAGGCATGTGTCACTCTCGCTGAAAGAAGAATTGTGGGTTGAGGGTTTTCGATCAGCCGCAGATCGCGCGGGTGGTCGTTTGAGAACACATTCGAGGTGTCGCCGACCACGACCTCCGCGACGTCTGCGGCAAAGAAACAACTATTGCTTGGGTTTGCTCTTCTTCACTGTTTTTGCCTTCGCTCCCTCGGCCCTGGCCTGCCGGGTCGCGAGCATGGGATAAATCGTCTCCTTGCGCTTGAGCATGTCGACGAATTGGGTGATCAATCGCGCACGCGTTTCGGGTCTCTTGGCCGCGCGGATCCGAAACAGGATCGCGTAACGGTTGACTCGGTTGAGTTGTTCGAAGAACTCGCGAGCGGTCTTGCTCTTGTTCAGGGCCGCCTGAAGGTCGTCGGGGGTGGTCGCCTGGCTTTGCGGTTCGTAAGCGGCGGCCCAACGGCCGTCGGCCCTGGCCTGCTCGACAGCGGCCAGCCCGGCCGGACGCATCCGACCGGCCGCGGTCAGCGCGTCCACCTTCTTGACGTTGATCTGCGACCAGATGCTGCGCGGACGACGCGGCGTGAACTTCTGCAGCCACGCTTCCTCGTCGTACTTGTCCTTCTGGCCGTCGATCCAGCCGTAGCAAAGCGCTCCGTCGAGCGCCTCGGCATAGTTGATCGTCGGCTTGCCTGAGTCCTTCTTATAGATGCGCAGCCACAGCCCCGGCGAGTCGGCCGGCTGTTTGTCGAGCCAGGCCTCCCACTCCGTCGTCGTCTTGAAAGACAGGATGGGCAGAGAGTCTTTTGGGTGCCGTTGGATCTTCATGCTCACGTCAATCCAGGTTCAACGCGTTTTGTCGTTCCCGCAACGCCTCGACGAGCAACGCCCGCACGGCGACGCGCTTCACGTCGTCGACGGTTCGGATCTTGATATGCCGCATCTTCGCACCGGTCCCCTCGAGCAACTCGGCGGGATCCGACAGGTCGGCGCCCCGATAGAAGCCGAGGTTGACCCACGACTGGTACGGAAGGATGTAGGCATACCCGTCGCTCATTTTGCGCGGGCCGACGCCATACGTCGCCGCGCGGTCGCCCAGCCGAACGACCTCGTGCACGTCCGGATGCAGGCGGACGATCAACTCGCGCAGCGCCCGCATGGGCGCGTGTAACTTCACGGGGCTGATCGCGATCAGATCGAGAAACGTCGCCGGTTTGTCGGTTGCCATGGGCCTGCGCTCCAACCTGGACAGGGTCGTGCGGTCGCGCTCGGACAGCGCGCTCATCTCACCACTCCATTCTCTGCGCCATCGGCGTTCTCGTTGACAAATAAGCCGCCCAACGAGGCGTGGTTGAAAACAGACAGCTTGCTCACGTGACCTCCCGCCCAGCGCGACCTTCTCAGGCCGGCAGGCTTCCCACCCAACGGACAGCGTCGGCCAATGGCCCAAGGCGTTCCATCAATTCTCCGATGTGCTGCTGGAGGTGTCGGAGCGAATAGAACTGCAGCTCCAGCTTCGTGTACGGCAACCAGTGAAAGCCCGAAGGCGCATCGGGTTCGAGGCGCGGCACCTGGGCCGCCACACGCCCCCGACAGAACGTCACGTATTCCAGCACCTTCGATTTCGAGCAGATCACATCGGCTCGGGCCGGGTCATCGGCGCCGTCGAAGGTGTACTCGTCGCGATGGTGTTCCCAGGGCGTGTAGGCTTCGAGCGAGTCTTCGAGATACAGATGTGTGTAGAGCAGCGCGTGATAGGCGATGCGCCAGAACGCGTTCCCCCGCTGGCCATCGGCCCAGAGCTCGTCCGGGCAGGCCTTGACCGCGGACTCCAGCATGGCGAGTGCCGCGTTGTACTGAGCGCCCACGACTCTGTCGATGTCCATACAGCCCCCTTGCCTCGATCACGCTCGCTCGCTGTCGGCGACCGCCAGGCCTCACAAGGTCTCTTTCAAGAAGCCAAGCGTTCGTTCCCAGGCGAGCTCGGCGGCCTCGCGATTGTAAGCGGCCGTCACATCGGGCTCGAAGAACCAGTGCCCGGTGCCCGGGTAGATGTGAAAGCTCACGGGTCGACCGAGCTTGCGCAGCCCGGCTTCGAGGGCCTCGGACCCGGCCCGCGGCTCGTACGGGTCGTCCTCGGCGAAGTGGCCCAGGTACGCCGCCTGCGAGCGGCTCAAATCCTGAACCCAACTCCCGTAGAAGATGACGACCGCGTTGACCCGATCGGGCTCCGCGTTCGAGAGCTCGAGCCCGTACGTGGTGCCCAGCGAGAAGCCGACGACGCCGATGCCGCGTTCCGGGTGAGCGGTGCGCCCGGCCAGATAGGCCGCCGCCGCGCGAACCTCGTCCATCGTTCCAGCGAAGTTGTTGTCGACTTCCTTGCCGTACCTGCCGGCGTCCTCCACGTTGTCAGCCACCTTGCCGTGGTACAGATCGGGCGCGAACACGACGAAGCCGGCGTCGGCAAGCCGGCGGCAGAAGGCCTTGATGGTCTCGTTCAATCCCCACCAGGCATGCAACACCAGGACACCCGGGCCTTTGCCCGACGCCGGCGCCACGAAGTAGCCTTGCGGCTGCGTGTCAGTCATCGTGCTTCCCCTCTCCAGGGTTGGTCGGCAAGGCTCGGCGACGCCTCGAGCCTGAGCAGATATTCCTCGGTATCAGCCGCTCGGGCGTTGGCGAACCCGCGATCGTCGCCCACGATCACGAACCCGCATTTCTGCAACACCTTCAATGAGGCGATGTTGTCCTTGGCCACGCGCGCCCGCATGGGACGAGCGCCATTGACGTGATCGAGGAACAACCGCAGGGATCGGCTGGCGATGCCACGCCCCCAGTAGGAGCGCCCGAGCCAGTACGTGATCTCCGGCTCGCCCTCCTCGATGTAACTCGTGACGTAGCCCGCCACCTGATCATCCACTTCGATCGTGCGCATCACGATCTCGGGATCCCGGCGGATGCGCTCCCAATGTCGCTCGAACGCCTCACGATCGGCCGGATCCTTGGCCGTGAAGGCCGCCATCCAGTTCGCCTCGGGATCGAGTTGCTGCTCGAAGAAGATCGGCAGATCCGTGTCGACGACCTCACGCAGATTCAGGCTCACGGCGCTCTCCCTCGATCATCAGGCGATAGCCATTCGGCGATCTCAGCGTCATCAACCACTCGCCCCAGGTCTGCAGCTGCGGCCCTTCGAGCACAGGCAGCCCTGCCCGCCGGCAGCGATCGTGAACGGCGCCGATGTCGTCGGTGCCGATCTGCCAGACCAGGGGCTGCGCGCCATCAAACGATGCGCCATCAAACGATGCGCCATCAAACGATGCGCCATCGCGATGCTGCAGACCGAACAGAATGTTGCCGAGGCAGAGCCCGACAAACCCAGGTTCGCGATGCTGGACCGTGAAGCCCAGCGCCTCGTAGAACGCGACCTCGGCAGCGAGGTCCGCCACATACTGAATGGGTTGAAGACGAGTGAACATCCGTCAGTCGGAAAAGTTGTAGTTGAGTGAAAGCGGATACTGCTCGGCGTGACCGCCCAGCGCCAGTGAGCCATCGCCGCGCAGCCCGCGCAATACGCCGGTGCCGGTGTCGGGCAGGATGACGACCCGGGCGGTCACGCTCGTGTTGTCGAACGTGCCGTGGTGCTCGAGGATGAAGCTGCCCGCGCGCCCTGCCAGTCGGCCGGTGATTCGCTCATGCCCGACCAAATGGCCGGTGCCATCCTCGCGATCAACCATCAGATACTCACAGACGCTCTGGGCGTCAAGATCCCCGGAGTACGTATAGGCGTTGTGACAGCGCCTCAGTTTCAGTTCGCCCGGCGCCTCGTTATTGGGCTTTTCATCCCAGGCTTTGACGGCGAAATGCACCGCGGTGGTTGGCATGGATTCGGCTCCCGTTTGAGTGCGCCGAGTTGCGCGCCAGCCACGGTCACATTGCGCTTTCGTATTGTCTTGGAAATATCCGCCAATTAGAACAAATATACTATACAGGATGTGTCAAGCCCTATGCCCCCTCGCGAGCACTTCAACACGCGGGGCATCCTCGACCCGGCGGCCGCGCGCAGCCGGTTCACGCTGACCCGGCACTTCCCTGCGTCGGATGTCGGCGTCTTCGTGCAGCGCGACTGGATCATCCATTGGGATCTTCGCGGCCGGCCCGCGCAACGCCAGTAGACGCTGCCCCACCTGTGCGTCAACTTGGTCGTCGAACGCGGGCGGACGCGGGTCTATGGCCCGGCCAAGGCGCGCGCCATCCAGATCCTCAAAGAAAGAGGCTCGGTCTTCGGTGTGAAGTTCAGGCCGGGCGGCTAACGGCCGTTCGCGCACGGCCCGGTGTCGTCGCTGACCGACGGATAGATCAGCGCGAGTCAGGCCTTCGGCGTCGCCGGCCGCGCGCTCGAAAGCACGATCCTGCCACAGGGCGACCCCGTGCTCCAGATCGCGGCCATCGAACACTTTCTGCGCGAGCGCCTGCCGGCCCCCGACCCGACCGTGGCCTTGATCGACACCATCGTGGCCGAGATCTTCGCGCGACGCGAGATCCAACGCGTCGAGGATCTGGCCGCCGGCTTCGGCTACAGCGCGCGCTCGCTGCAACGGTTGTTCAGCGACTACTTCGGAGTCAGCCCGAAGTGGGTCCTCCGACGCTATCGTCTGCAGGAAGCCGCCGATCGCCTGTCCGAGGGCCGCGCGCGTTCGCTCGAAGCCCTGGCGCTCGAGCTCGGCTACTTCGACCAGGCCCACTTCAACCGCGACTTCAAATCCCTCGTCGGCCGCACCCCGGCCGAGTACGCCCGCCAGGCCGCGGCTCAGCCAGGCTGAACCGGCTTTGCCAGGCATGACGACGAATGAGCACGAAGGTGCCACGCTCTGTTGGGGCCCTCAAACGACGACGCAGCACAGTATTCGTGCGACTTCGATTGAATGCATGCACTTCGGGGCGATCGTCCGTCACGCGATCAGACGCGCGATGACGAAGGCCACGGCTGCCGCCACGCCGCCGATGAGGGCCGTCTGCAGCGCGCTCCGCAATGGGCGCGCGCCGGTGAAGCTGCCTTTGATGTAGCCGAACACCGCCAGCGCGATCAAGGTCACGACAGCCGACACGACAAGCCCCGTCTGCGGCGAGGCGATGACCATGTAAGGGATGAGCGGAATCAGACCGCCCGCGATGTAGGCGCCCGCGATCGTGACGGCGCTGCGCAGGGCGCGTTTGGGATCCGGCGCTTCAAGGCCTAGCTCGAAACGCATCATGAAGTCGACGTACGCGGCCGGCCGTTGGCTGAGGGCGGTGACGATCGGCTGCGCCTCGGTGGCCGTCAGCCCGTACGATTGCAGGATGTCGGAAACCTCTTTCCTTTCGGCCTCCGACTTGGTGACGATCTCATCTTCTTCGCGTTTGCGTTCGCTGGCGAAGTGTTCGGCGTCGCTGCGAGCGGCCATGTAGCCGCCCAGGCCCATCGCGATCGAGCCGGCCGCGATCTCGGCCAGGCCGGCCGTCACGATCACGCTGCTGATCCCCACGGCGCCCGACAACCCGGCCGCCAGCGCGAACGGCACGGTCAATCCGTCAGACATGCCGATCACCACGTCGCGAACGGCCTCGGACGCCGTGAAGTGCTTTTCGATGTGCGGGGTTTGAGGCATAGGTCCTTCAATTCGCTCGTCGCGCCAGGATGTAGGCGCGGCGGCTTTGGTGCTCGACGTCCGGATACGGCTCACGCTCCTGCGCTTTCTCGATCGCGAACCCTGCCGCCTCGAGCGCCGCGAGCATCTCGGCCGTCTGGAAGTACACGAACTCGGCGTTGACCGGTCGGTCCCACCAGCTATCGAGGTGCAACTCGCCCTCGCCGAGGTGAAAGGCCAGCAGGAGCAGGCCGCCGGGTTGCAGCACACGGCGCAGCTCGGTCAGGGCCGCGACAAGTTGAGCGCGCGGGATGTGGATGATCGAATAGAAAGCCGCGATGCCGGCCCACGCGCCGTCGGCCACGCCCGTCAGCGCGCGCATGTCGCCTTGTTGAAAGACGATATCGGGATTGAGGCGGCGCGCCTGCGCCAGCATGCCGTCCGACAGATCGACGCCGACGACGCTGGCGCCATGATCGGCCAGGTAGCGCGCGATCTGGCCGGGGCCACAGCCCAGGTCGCAGATCACGCCACGCGAGCCAACGGCCATCGCGAGCCTGTCGAGTTGGGTGCGATCGAACGGTTTGTTCAGCAGCTCGTCGTAGATCTCGCGCGCGTATTCGTCAGCGATTGCATCGTACGAGGCGCGATTGTCGGCGAACGGGCGAGCGCCCGATTGAACCCCTGCGGCGGCCGCGCTCAACGGTTTCACCATGTACACACTGTCGTCGTAGTCGTTGGGTCCCCACAGCGCTCGTGCTTCAGCCAACGGCACCGCCAACGGCCGAAAGCCGACTCTTTCGTACGCCCTGATCGCGCGCGAATTGCGCGCCGAGGGCTGCACTATGCAGGCCGTGACCGCCAGTGTCTCGGCCAGATGAACACACAGCGTGTCAAGCGCATCGCTGCCATAGCCGCGTCCACAATACGCCTCGGCCCGCATCCACAGGTCGATCTCCGTGCGTCGCGAACCGGCCCGTTCCTCGATGTCGTTGTAATAGATCTGACCGACAGCTTCACCATCGACCTCGATGATGAAGCAGCGACCCAGCATCAGGTTGGACCCGTCGAAGAAGTGCGGGCCGTGATCCTCGCAGAACTCTTCCCAACTCGGCGCGGGGTGCTCCGGAAACAACGGCGGCCCCATCATGGCGGCGGTGAGATCGGAGCAGGCCGCCCACTCATACACCGGCCGCCGATCGTCCGGTGTGGCCGGCCTCAGCTTCACCCTCCGCCCCTGCAACACGCGCTCGGCCATGTCACGCCTCGGGGGAGCCTTTGAGCGCGGCATAGGCCGCCAGGATCTGGTCCATCTGGGCGTTCACCGCCGCGTCGACGCGCATGCGCCGTGGATCCGCCTCGAACCACGCCACGGTGCGGCGGATGCCCTGCCGGAACGGAATGACGGCCTTGTAGTCAGGCACGAAGGTTTTGATCTTGGTGTTGTCGAAGACCACGCTCCAGGCCTTGTCGCCCAACAGACCGCCCTTCAGCTCGGGCGCAGCCCCGATGATGAAATCCGTGGCGATATGCACGATCCGGGGTTCAGCGCCGACCGCCTCGCCGATCTGGGTGTAGATCTGGTTCCAGGTCAGCACCTCGTCGGTGGTGATGTGGAAGGCATGGCCGATGGCCTGCGCATGCCCGAGCAGGCCGATGAAGCCCTTGGCAAAATCTTCGGCGTGCGTGACGACCCACAGCGACGAGCCGTCGCCGTGGACGATGATCGGCGCGCCGCGGCGGATGCGATCAGCCAGCGTGAAGCAGCCCCAACCCCCGATGGCGATTGGGAACATCGGGTCGTATGTCAGCGACGGCCGCACGATCGTGATCGGGAAGCCGTTCTCGCGATAGGCGTCCTCCAGAAGGCGCTCGCACGCGATCTTGTTTTGCGAGTAGTCCCAGTGGGGGTTGTAAAGCGGCGTCGACTCGGTGATCAGGTAATGCAGCGGCGGTTTCTGGTAAGCCGAAGCCGAACTGATGAAGACGAACTGGCCGACCTTGCCGCTGAAGAGTGCCAGGTCGCGCTGGATGTCCTCGGGCCGGTAGGCAATCCAGTCGACCACGACGTCGAAGGTATGCCCATCCAGAGCGGCGCGCGCCGCGTTCAGGTCGTGCACGTCAGCCGTGATCTGGCGCACACCCGCCAGGCTCGTCTCACGCTGGCCGCGATTGAGATGATACAGCTCGATGCCGCGCTCGATCGCCAATCGACTGACCGCCGTGCTGATAAAACCCGTGCCGCCGATAAACAGGACCTTCATAATTGGCCTCCAGAGGATGTGGTGGGCATCATAGCATTGACCGGAGCGCCTCTGTCACGACGAGTGACAGACGAATGACGAAGGTTGAGGGTTAATCAAGACCTCGCTTTGACGGCGATCCCCGTCCGCTTCACAGAGACACGCTGCGCCACTCACCGACGCCTGTCAGCCACGACAGAAGACTGTCGCCTATGCACAACCAGAACGGCGGCCGCAAGGGCCGCCTTCTCGGCCAGCAGACAGGTCAGCCTGGCACGGTCTGCGCACCATCTGCCCGTTCGGCCATCGACCCGATGGACGGCGATGTCTCATCGTCGGCCCTGCGCCTCGTCGTCCGCCGTTTGCCCTTCGCTATTCGTCGGTCTGGGGTCCGCGGTCTGCCGGCCGGGGCCTGCCGGCAAACGTCGTCGACAGGACGATATGAGTCACCGTGTCGCCGTGGCGCCCGAGCAGAGTGGAGATGTCTTCGAGCCGCGCGACGGTCTCGGCCTGGACGACCAGGATCAGGGCCACCGCGCCGGCGACGTGATAGCAGGCGACGATCTCGGGCAGCGCGCGAATGGCTTTGAGCGCCGCGGCCTTCTCGCGGTTTGAGACCGTGTAGTCGATGAAGGCCTGTACGGGTTTGCCGAGGCGGGTCATGTCGACTTCGGCGCGATAGCCGGTGATGATGCCGGCCGCCTCCATGCGTCGCACGCGCTCGCTCACCGCCGGCGTCGAGAGATGCACCTGCCTGCCAAGCTCGCGCATCGAGAGCCGGCCGTTCTGCTGCAGGAGGGTCAGGATCTTCCAGTTCAGGGCGTCCATGGGCTTCGCTTTCGTCAGCCGAACCTTACTTTACGATTGTAAAGCCAACCATTGAAAACGACAGACGAACGCTATTGGCCCACGAGGCTGTTGCCGTTACGATCGGGCGATGGATCCCCTGCTCTTCTTCCGCGGTATCGTGATCGGTTTCTCGCTGGCGGCGCCGGTCGGCCCGATCGGGGTGTTGACGATCCGGCGCACGCTGGCCCATGGCCGGCTCACGGGCCTCGTTTCGGGGCTCGGCACCGCGACGGCGGACGCCCTCTATGGCCTGATCGGCGCGCTCGGGCTGACGTCGTTGACCGCGCTGCTGACCTCCCAATCGGGCTGGTTGGGCCTGATCGGCGGAGCGTTCCTGTGCTATCTGGGGGTGCGCACCTTCGTGGCGCGGCCGGCGTCGGTCGGCGACGCTGGCGAGTCAAAAGCGCTCGGGCTGGCGAGCGCGTATGCCTCGGCGCTGGGCCTGACCTTGACGAACCCGGCCACCATCCTGGCCTTCGCCGTCATCTTCGCCGGGCTCAACGCTGACGTGGCTGCCGCGAGCACAACGGCGGCCGTGGTGGTGGTCGGCGGCGTCTTCGTCGGCTCGGCGCTATGGTGGCTGGTGTTGAGCACCATCACGGGCTGGCTGCGCGGGCGTCTGAATGCCGCGGCGCTGGTCTGGGTCAACCGTATCTCGGGCGTGATCATCCTCGGCTTCGGGCTCTTCGCCCTGGCCCGCGCGTTCCTGCCGGCGGTTCAGTAACCCTCAAGGTCGTCGCGGACCCAGCGTGAGTCTCGCCACGAATTCCACAACTTGGAACGAATGGACACGAACTTACTCCATTCGCGCGAATTCGTATCAATTCGTGGAATTGGTGGCAAGACCGTTCTTCGAAAACCAGCCGCGATTGGTGACGATTGCCCGATCGGCCACGATCGCCCGATCGGGTACGATCGCCCGATCGTCACCGATGGCTGGCGGCCACCGCCACAGCCACCGACGTCTGAGGCCCGACGCCTGACTCCTCGCCCCACTCGAACCTCGCCGTGAAGTGCCTGAGCACCGGCGCCTCGTAGGTGAAGCGCAGGCCTCGGATCTCGTGTCGATGCTCCGCCGCATACATGACGGCCTCGGCGACGTAGTCGAGATGCGCGCTCGTGTACGTGCGCCGCGGGATCGCGAGCCTGAGCAGCTCGTTGGGCGCCGGCGCGTCGCTGCCGTCGGCGTTCTTGAGCCCGAACAGCAGGCTGCCGATCTCACACGAGCGAACACCCGAGATCTCGTACAGATAAGCGCTGAGGGCGACGCCCGGGAAGGCGTCCCACGGAAGATGATCGAGGAGCGCGCCGGCATCGATGAAGACGGCATGGCCGCCTGTCGGGCGCACGATCGGCACACCCCCGGCCAGCAGGCGATCGCCGAGGTAGGCGGCCTGATCGAGGCGATGCTGCAGGTAGCGCGGGTCGAGCACTTCCTCGAGGCCAACGGCCAGGGCCTCCATGTCGTAGCCGGCGAGGCCGCCGTAGGTCGGGAAGCCCTCGATCGGGATCATGCGATTGCGACACTGCTCGGCCCAGTCGTCGTCGTTGAGGGCCAGGAACCCGCCGATGTTGACCAGGCCGTCTTTCTTGGCGCTCATCGTGCAGCCGTCAGCCAGCGCGAACATCTCCTGCGCGATCTCGAGCGGCGTCCTCTCGGCATAGCCGGGTTCGCGCAGTTTGATGAACATGGCGTTCTCGGCGAAACGGCAGGCGTCGATGAAGAACGGGATGCCGTGTCGGCGGCAGACGCCGCTGACGGCGCGCAGATTGGCCATCGACACGGGCTGGCCGCCGCCGCCGTTGTTCGTGATCGTCATCATCACCAGCGGGATGCGCTCTGGGCCGGCCTCGTCGATCAGATCTTCGAGCTGAGCGACATCCATATTCCCCTTGAACGGATGCTCGAGCATCGGCTGCCGGCCCTCTGCGATCAGCAAATCGCGGGCCTCGACGCCGGTCAGTTGCAGATTGGCGCGTGTGGTGTCGAAGTGCGTGTTGCTGGGCACGATCGATCCGGGCGTCAGCACAGCGCCGAAGAGGATGTGCTCGGCGGCGCGGCCCTGGTGGGTGGGCAGGATGTGGCGGTAGCCCGTGATCTTGCGGACCTGAGCCTCCATCTTGTAGAACGACCGGCTCCCGGCATAAGACTCGTCGCCGTTGAGCATGGCGCCCCATTGCGCGGCGCTCATCGCGCCGGTGCCCGAGTCGGTCAGAAGGTCGACCAACACCTCGTCGGCGCGCAGTTGAAAGACGTTGAGGCCGGCGCGTTCCAACGCAGCCCGACGCTCGGCGGGTGTGGTGTAACCGAGCGGCTCGACGCTCTTGATGCGAAACGGCTCGAAGCGCGTGGTGGGTTGAAACGACATATCGACCTCACAAGAGTGACCCTGCCGTGGATGCGCGGAAAAGACCCATATAGATGGTTTCAATATATAGAGGCCAAGTGGTATATTCAAGCTCCAATTCCTATGTACTGAAATAGACCACTCCGTGGAGATCCATCTCGTCCTCGACCGAAGCCGGCGTGTGCCGTTGGCCATTCAGATCGCGCATGCGGTGCGCAAGGCCATCGCCACGCAGCCGATCGCGGCGGGCACACGACTGCCCGCCACGCGCGCGCTCGCCCAACGTCTGGGCGTCTCGCGCATGGTCGTGGTCGAGGCCTACGAGTGGTTGGTCGCTGAGGGGTTCGCCGAAGGGCGAGTTGGAAGCGGCACCTACGTCGCGGCTGGCTTGCGAGAGTCGGGCGGCCCTGCCCTCGACGTCGTCGATCCACCGCGCCGCACCGACGTCCTGCCCGAACGACCGCTGCGTTACGACTTCCGCCCCGGCCTGCCCGCCCTGGACCTTTTTCCACGGAACCTGTGGCGCGCGGCCCTGTCGCGAGCTGCCTTGCAGGCGAGGCCGGATCTGCTCGGCTACGGCCCCGTGGAAGGGTTGCCGCAGTTGCGTCGCCTGATCGCAGAGTATGTAGCGCGCACGCGCGGGCTGCGCGTCGAGCCGCAACGCGTCGTCGTGACGCTCGGGACGGCCCAGGCGATGGACCTTGTGCTGCGGGCGCTCGCTCCGGTAGGCGCGATGGCGCTCGAAGATCCGGGTCCTGAGCCCGTGCGCCGGCTCGCGCGCCTTCACGGCGTCGCTGTCATCGCTGTGCCGGTGGACGAGCAAGGCCTGCGCGTCGCGTCGCTGCCGACCGGAAGGCGAGCACCGCAGGTCGTCCACGTCGTCCCCTCGCATCAATACCCGACGGGCACGGCTCTTCGTCTCGAACGGCGGCTCGAGTTGTTGCGCTGGGCCGACGAGCACGACGCCGTCATCCTCGAAGACGACTACGACAGCGAGTTTCGCTTCGATCAGGCTCCGCCGATCGCGCTCGCGGCGCTCGACTCGAACGAACGCGTTGCCTATCTCGGCTCATTCTCGAAGACGATCTTCCCGGGTCTGCGTCTCGGCTTCGGCGTGCTCCCCGAACGGTTGATGGAACGCGTCCTCGAATTGAAGTGGTTTTCGGATCGATGCACGCCGGTGCTGGAGCAACTGGCGTTGGCCGACTGGCTTGAGAGCGGCGTATTCGAGCGACACGTGCGGAAGATGAGGGCCGTCTACGCGCGTCGACGGCAGACGCTCCTGACGGCGCTGGAGCACGGCTTTGGTGATCGAGTGCGCGTCGGCGGCGTGCCGGCCGGCATGCACATCCTGGCGGAGTTCGAGCTCGGCCTGAGTTCGAGCGACCTGATGGCGCGCGCGGCTGATGCGGGCATCGGACTCTATCCCGTCGTCGAGGCCTCGAGACGACGCGGTCACGTCGCGCGCGTCGTCCTGGGCTTTGGCCATCTGCCTGAGAGCCTGATTCTGCGCGGTATCAGCCGTCTGGCCCGCGTTCTCGCAGTCTGACACCGTTTCCAGGCCTCCCGACGGCCTGAGACGATTCCTGGTGTCGATTCTCCTCCCGTGTCGTCATAAAAAAACACCAAGTCGATCCGTTAATTACGTCAAGACCAGAGACCTGGTCTACGCAGCACAGGGCCAACCAGTCTGCAGCGCCAGAGCACCCCGGGAACCAATGGCGCGTGGCCCGTTTCTCTTCAGAAAGGCTTCTTCACCATGTCCGCTTTTCAGTCCCTCAACCCGCTTTCGCTTTCGGGCACGTTGAACTCGCTGCAGGTCTTCGACAGCGGCCCCAACCCCAACACCGTCATTCGGCGCAGCGAGGCCTGGAGCGTCCGCCTCGACTGGGCCATCTCGGGCGGCATCGCCCCGGCCCTCGGCGGCGACTGGGAAGTCAAGGTGCTGCTGGAGTCCATGGGCGGCGGCTTCGAGGGCCAGATCGCGACAGCCTCCATCCCGGTCGCGTCGGCCGCTCCCGCCTTCAACCGCAACTACACGACCACGCTCAACATCGCCGGCGGCGCGGTGCCCACTGACGGCGTCTACAAACTCGTCGTCGCGATCCTGCACCGCAATCTGGGCGTCCCGACGCGCATGGCAGGCTTTGAGGAAGGCCCGTTCGTCGAGTTCTACAGCGCGGCCTGACCCGTGAACCCTCCGCGGCGACGGATCTCGGGTCGCAAGATCCGTCGCCTTCGGGCTGGGGACCATCGAAGTCGAGGGTATCAAGCCAGTCGTTCCAGAGCGAGTCGAGCTCGGTGTCCGCCGTGAACGCATCCGGTTCGGAGCCCGCCTCCAACTGCGAGCCGACCTGAAGCTCGCCACCGGTGTGCACGGCCCCTTCATCTCCGGGCTCGAGGATCAGGCGCTTGAATGTCGGTGCCCACTGCGCCACGAAACGCCGGCCGCAGGTGGGGCACGACCACTCTTCGGCGCCCGAGGGATAGGTTTGTTTCAGGACCATGGTGTGCCGTCGCGTCGAGTCCATACCGTCGCTCCTCGCCTCATACGTTCACCCATGAACGCGTCGAACAGAATCATAGCCTGATTGCCCGGCCGGGCCCACCGGCCGCGACCGTTTCAGTATCGCTGTTCAGCGTGGTTGCACAACCAGTGCCGCTGTAAGGGCCGTGGGATCAGACAGACGCGGCTGTCGTGGATACACTTCGCGATGCGTCCTCGTCGTTTGCCAGGCGCTTCAATGTCCACCCTGATCGATCTGCTGCGCATCGCTCGCCCGCAGTTCCTGGTGTCCGGCCTCGCTGTGTTCGTCTTCGGCGCGGCCTGGGCGGTGCTGGCCGGAGCCCCGTTCGACTTCCCGCGCGCGGCGGCGGCGTACGCCGTCCTCGTGCCCGCCCACCTTGCGGTTTCGTACAGCAACGACGCCTTCGACCTCGACGCCGACCGGTTCGGCCGGCCGACGCTCATCAGCGGCGGCAGCGGAATACTTGTCAGGCGACCCGAGCTGCGTGGAGCGGCGCTATCGATCGCGCTCCTGCTGCATGCCACGTCGCTCATCGGCGGCCTCGTCTTTCAGTGGGTGTATGCCGACTCCTGGGTGCTGTTCGCGTTCGTGCTGGCCGGCAATGCCGTGGCGTGGTGGTACACGGCCCCGCCGCTGCGGCTCATCTATCGCGGCTTCGGTGAGATCGCTCTCGCGCTATCGATCGGTGGCCTGATCCCTGGCTACGGCGTTCTGGCGGCCGGGGGGTCACTCGGGCCGTCGATGGTGTGGCTCGGCCTACCGTGGATGCTGTTCGGCCTTGTCTTCGTGTTGGCCGTGCAGATCCCGGATCTCGAAGCGGACCGGCTTGGCGGCAAACTCACCTGGGTGGCCCGACATGGTCGTGGACCGGCCTTCGTTTTGGCGACCCTGGCGTTGGGATTGGCCACGCTGGCTCTGTTCGGCGCCTGGCTCTGGAGGATCGTCGCGGTTTTGCCGGGAGCGCCTGGCGTTTTGGGTGGGCTATCGCTCTTGCCGCTCGGCGTGAGTGTGCTGGCGCTGAGGCTGCGCGACAGTGATCGTCGCGCAACGACCTGGGCGGCATCCGCCCTCCTGTTCGCGCTTGTGGCCTTCTGCCTCCTGGCGGACGGGTATCTGCTGCTTATTGCCCTCCGGTCGGGCTAGCCCCAAGTTCGTCAGCGATGATGATCAAGGAACGGGGATATCAATCGGTTCCGATAGCATCGAGCCTGACCGATCACGAGCGACAAGCGGTTCACGCGTCAGCTCATCCAGCAACGAGACTCGGATCAGCACCGGGGCGACCGGCACGGCCTCGTCATGGGCCATGACGTCGTAGGTCTCGCAGAACCGCGTATCGGCCGTCCATTGGCTTGTGGGATACGTTCCATGGCCCGGGTAGGTCGTGAAGGTGCCACGGACCCCGCCGTCGACGTCGATCGCCTCCAGCTGGATAGCGACATCGCGCTCGATCGGCGCCGCTGCCGCCCAACAGAGTGTCACCGACGCCGTCCCAGCGACCTTGCCGCGAGTGGCTTCCCGGTAACCGATCAACTCGATCGACTCGCCGAAGGTCACCGCGAGAGGCTGCGCGACAGGGACGTCCGCCGCTAGCGACGCCGGCCGCGCGTAAGCCGGCGCGAGGCTCAGCCAAGGCGCGCACCAGCCTGTCAGAAGGACGCTGATGCCCAGGGCCTTGAGCCCGATCCGCGGCCAGCGACGGAGGCTCAGCCTGCGCCAACCCGCGACCCACAGCAATGCCGCGGCGGGCCAGGCGGGAAGCATGTAGCGCCCCAGGACGATGAAGCCTGAACCCGTGGCGATGCCCAGCGCGAGGGCGAGCCCCACGACGGCCGCCACCTGCCCCAGCGCGACCACGAAGAACCATTGAGGCAGACGCGTATCTTTTTCGAAGAAACTGTCTGCCAGAGCCAGGACAGCCACGGCCGACGCCGCGCCCCAAGCCATGTAAAAGGGCTCGGGGAGATAGATGTTGCCCCAGCCGAACTCGGCGAGCGAGCTGCGCAAGGCATGGATCAGTCCTGGGAGCAACGTCGCAAAGCCGAACCAGCGATCGTGTTGGATGGCGTCGACAAAGGCGTCCAAGGTCTGGATCTTAAGGATTTGCGCCCTCACGAAATCCAACTGGGCAACCCACAGCAGCGCACCGATCACCAGGAGGCCCGCAGCGCCGAAGGCCAGACCCTGCCGGCGATGCCCGCGCGAAACCATATGCGAGCGGACCGCAACGCCCCGGGCCAGAGCTATGGCCGCCGGCAGGAGGAGAGCAAGGCCGTTCAGCTTGGTGAACACCGCTGCGGCCAGGCTGCCGCCGAGCAAGGACAGCCACGCTGGCCTCCAGCCATCCTGAGCCACGCGAACGGCGGCATACAGCACGAGGGCCGAAAGAGCGAGTGCCAGAGCGTCGTTGTTCACGACACTGCCGAGATACAGAGCCTGAGGCCAAAAGGCGTAGAGGGCGGTGGCGACCAGGGCCGCCAGAGTGTCGGCGGGCCAGAGGCGCCGGGCCACCGCGTACACGGCCAGGGCGCTGGCCGTCACCAGCAACACGGTTAGAGCTCGCGTGGCGTACAGGGCGCGTATGAGTGAGAGGGCGGCCCCATCCCGCTGGAAGGGCTGGATCGCGTGGTTGTAGCCAGACCCATAGGGGAGGTATGGATTGAGCGTGACGTCAGGATAGGGCTGTGACGCGCCCAGCGGCGCGACGATCGCGGCGATCAGGGCATAATAAAGTGGGGGCTGGTGATTTTCGCGGATCGCTGCGGCTTCGGGGTCGGCGCTCTCGAGCAGATGCCCGTGTGTCGCCAGATATTGGGCATACGAGAAGTGGGCGTCCTCATCGACGCCTTCCCAAGGCGGGATGACGGCGCTGTAGGCCAGACCCAACACCAGCCTGAAGCCGAGCAGAAAAAGCAGAACCGTCTGTCGGCGCGCAGCCGTCATGGCGGCCAGCCGGCCGGCAGGGGACTCGTGTACACCCTGCCGGCCGGCGACTTGATCATCCGTCGCAAGCGAACGGGACCCTGACACAAGATCACGCGCCAGGGCTCAGTCTCTGAACCTCAGCTTCAATTCCGCGGGCCCGAAACTGCCGTTGACGTAGCACTGGTAGAGATACGAATTCGTGTTGTAGTCCCAGTAGTAGTAGCAGTTTCCAGACGGCGGATAGGGCGTGTAGCCCGACACGCGGACGGTGTAGTAGCCGCTATACGTGCCCCAGAACACAGCGGGTCCAAGGAAGAACCGGCCGGAGTTCGGGATGATCTGAACCGTCCAACTCACCGACGAGGCCGAGTCGCAATTGATGGTCTTCGAGAACGAGCCATTGATGCTGAACCGGCGGAGGACCGGCTGCTGCAGGTTTCCGTACATGGTCATCGTGCCTGGGCCAGGGCAGTTGAACGTGCCGCTGACCGTGGCCACACCTGCCAGACTGAAGAGGGCCTTGGTTTCCACGGTGACCACGGCCGATTCCGCAGCCGCGATGTTCCAACCGAAGAACAGCGCGACAGCCAACGTCGTCAACAATCCCACTCTGAAGATGCGTTTCAGACTCATATGTATGCCCCACTGTCGAGATGGCTGGCAACATCGTCGCCGGCAATCCCCTAGACAAACGCTCTGGCCATTTGCAGCAAGGAAGTTGATCTCAATGTCATTCAACGAACCGTCCCCAGGTCCTTGGTGCCGGGCGGCCAGCCTTGCCCTGGGAAGAGATATATAGGGTTAGTCGATAGCCTCCTTTTATGAATAGAGGGGTTCACGCGTCACGCTCGGACGATGGGCCCGATATTGGCCCACCCTCACGACCGTCCCATCCCGATCGAAACACCATTGTTGTCCAACTGAAACTGAAGCTTAGTGTATAGGAAATGACCGACAAAGTAAAAGGAGGTTCCTCCTCCATGATCACGGCAGCGTCAGTTCAATTCGTCGACGCCGACCCGATCGTCTGGGTCAACTCGTGCGACCGTCGTCGGTCCGGCACTCCAGGTGAATGTCCTCGGGCTCGAGCGCGAACAGGTCGGGATCGGGTTCCTCGGTCACGCGACAGCCGCGCCGTAGATAGAAATCGATCGTGTGGCGCGACGGTGTGGCCGATATGTAGAGGCGCTGTGCGCCGCGTTCGCGCGCTATAACTCGCGCGCGCTCAAACAGCGCCACGCCCAGGCCCCTCCCGCGAGCCAGCCGGCTCACATGCAGGAACTTCAACTGCAACATGTCTCGCCCAAGCCCGATGAAGCGCCCCTCGAGCACCGCAATGCCGAGCAGTTCATCGCCCTCGAACGCGCCGCAGAACCAGCCCCCCGCGTCAAAACAATCGAGCAGGATCGGCGTGTACTGCTCGGCCTCGCCGGGCGGCCAGCCGTGCGCCTCGAAGTGATACGGCTGCAGTTCGAGCACGCCATCGACCAGGACGTAGAGGCCATCGATCACCTCGGCCCTGTCGATGCTCCAGATGTGGGGAATCTCAGCGCGGGTCAGCGCGCGAAATAAGAACGTCTCATCCATGGCGAGCCCATTATGCCTGAGCCGACCGGCGGATGACATGGCCAAGTGTCATTCCGCACGCCGCATTATCGTCAGGAAGAATCGGGCCAGGATGACGCCGGCCAACATCAGGGAAATATGGAAGACATACTCGAGCGTCAACAGGCCGCCCAGATCCATGCCGATGTGGATGTGCAGGCTGTCATGCGGCCACCAGTTGGCCAGGAGCCAGGCGATGGACACATGGGCGGCGCGGGCCAGGCCCAACGAGGCCGGCGCAGCGGCCCGCACGAGCGGGTAGCCGAAGATCAAGAAAGCGATCCCGCCGCCGAAGGCCAGCCCTTCAGCGATCTTCAGCAGGACCCCGAGCGGCAGCAAGATCCAGGTCGGTTCGGGCATGTGCGGCGACGGCCGCCAGAAGAAGCCAAGCGGGCCGCTCGGATTCGCCAATACGGCGAACACGGCCAGCAGGACGGTCAGGACCAACGCGGCGCGCCAACGCACAGCGCCGACTGGACGGCCAGCAGTGGTGATCGTGGACATGATGCCTCCTGGGTTGCGAGCGATGTACTCAGACGTTTCGGTTTTCGACGACTTCAGCCAACTGCACATGCGGTTCGGTGATCATCGATCCGGTGAGCCGTCCCCACACCTCTCGGATGGCTGAGAGCAGCGCCTGCGCCTGATCGGCCGTATCGAAGACGAGGTCGATCGTGACACGATTGGGGTCATCGACCGCGCGCATGATCCGGTAGGAGCGCACGCCATGCTTTCGTCGTCCGACCGGATCGCCGTCGAACGCCTCCTTCCAGGCAGCGAAATCGAAAACGGTGTGCTCGATATGCAAATTGACCATGATCGTGAACCTCCGGCGAGGCTGTGCCTCGTCGACTGATTGAGCCTTGACCACACAGTAACAAGGCGAGCGCTTCCAAAGCGCTTCAATCGTCCGGATGGAGTTGAACGACGGGCCGGGAGGCCCCGGAGGATGTAATGGAGGTTGCAGCGTGCGCGCGGAAGTCGTCAGGTCAGACGTAGCGCGTCTTGGATGGCCTGCTCCACTGTCATGGAGCGGCCCTGCTCGCTGGCCCGCAGGAAGGCCGGCTCATCGAGTTCCGCTCGTCGCGCCGCAAGGTCCGTTTCGCGCAGCGCGCGCGCAAAGGTGATCGCGCCCAGGCTCTCGTACACGGCCAGCGTGGCCGACAGCAGGCGCACGGCGCGGGCCGGATCGTCGTCGACGCGCTCGGCGACAGCGCGCAGGGTGTGGGCGATGTTGACCCTGTTGTGGATGGTCCTGGCCAATGTCAATGATTCGCGCAGCGCGGCCAGCCCTCTGGGTCGATCGCCGAGCTGGCAGTAGTTCCAACCCAGGCTGCGCAGGATCGCGCACTGGCGCAACGCGTCGCCCCAGGCGTGAAATCGCTCGCGGGCGCTTTCGAAGAGGGTAACGGCGCCCGCCGCGTCGTTACCCTGTTCGGCCACATAGCCCAGATGCCAGAGGGTGATGGCCTGCCCAACCTCGCCATCCGCCCGGGCGAAGAGCGCCTGGCTCCTCTCAAGGAGAGCCCGGGCCTCCGCCACATTTCTCTCGCGCAGCTCGATCAACGCCAGGAAGTCGAGGGCCAGGGCCGCCGTCAGGGGCTGATCATGATCGCGCGCCCATTCGAGCGCGCGCTCGAGCCAGGGCCGCGCCTCGAGCGTTTCGGTTTGCAGAAAGGCCAGCACGCCCAGATGGGCCCAGGCACGCGCCCGCTCGGCCGCATGACGTTCGAGACCGGGCATGGCCAGCACGCGACTCAGCCAGCGCCGGCCCTCGGCCAGCTCCGAGGTGTAAACCCACAGCCACCCGAGGTCGGCGCTCAACCGCAACGCCGCTTCGCCCTGCCCCCGGCCGATGAGCCGGTTCAGCGCAAGGCGCAGATTGTCGACCTCCCGCGCCAGGCGCTCGACCCACTTACTGTTTTGCGGACCCTGAGCATGGCGGTCGGCTGCAGCCGCCATCCCGGCAAAGAACGCGGCATGCCGATCGGCAACCTGCTCGAGCTCGCCGACGAGCTCGAGCTTTTCGAGCGCATACAGTCGCAGCGGTTCGAGCAATCGGTAGCGCATCGGCTGGCCCGGCCGTTCATCGACCATCACCAGCGAACGATCGATCAGGCGCGCCAGAAGCGACAGGCCGGTGCCGTCGTCGGCCCAGGCCTCGGCCGCCTCGAGGGAAAACCCGCCGACGAACACCGCCAACCGCCTGAAGAAACTCTGCTCCGGCCCCGGCAACAGGTCGTAGCTCCAGTCCACCAGGGCGCGCAGAGTCTGGTGACGCGGCTCCCCCGCCCGAGCCGGGCCGACCAGCAACTCGAAGTGCTCGGTCAGTCGATCCGCGATCTGATCCACCGAGAGCGCCTTGACCCGCGCCGCTGCCAGCTCGATCGCAAGCGGGATGCCATCAAGCCGACGACAGATCCGCACCACGGCCGCGCGGTGGTCGGGCGAAAACACAAACGCCGGTCGGGCGAGCGTCGCTCGGTCCACGAAGAGTTGCACCGACTCCGATTCCATCACGGACTGTTTGTCGTCGTCGTCGGGCACCGGCAACGGTGGCACGCTGTAGACGGCCTCACCGGCGATCCCCAGAGCCTCTCGGCTGGTGGCCAGGATCGTCAGACGCGGACACGCAGACAACAGGCGGCGGGCGAGTTCGGCGCAGGCGTCGATCAGGTGCTCGCAGTTATCGAGGATCAGTAGAAGCGGCCGGACGCCGATGGCGTTCACCAGCCGGTCGACATCGGTCTCCTCTACTATGCCCAGCGCCGAGGCGACCGCCGCCGGCAGTTGGGTCGAATCGGGCACAGGCCCAAGGTCGACCCACCAGGTGCCGTCCGGATGGTCCCCCACCCAATCGAACGCCGCCTCCCCGGCCAGGCGCGTTTTTCCGCAGCCACCGGCGCCCGTGAGTGTGAGCAACCGCGACGATCGCAAAAGTGCCGCGATCTCGTGTTGCTCGCGGGCGCGGCCGATGAAGCGCGTCAGGGGATGAGTGAGATTGTGTTGAAGCGCGAGCGTGGCGAGGGGATCAGCCGCCGGTTGCTCGAGCAGCCGGCGACAAAGCGCTGTCGTCTCCGCGCCGGGCTCGACAGACAGCTCGCGTCGCAGCGTCAACGCGCAGGCCTCGTAAGCCCGCAGAACGCCGGCGCGATCGCCGCGCAGCGCGTGCAACCGCATGGCCATCTGGTGCGCAGACTCGTTGAGCGGATCCAGTTGCAGCCTTCGTTGGACGTAGCCGAGGGCCTGACCCGCCTGGCCCCGCGTCGCCAGCGCGTCGACGAGTTCGTCGAGCGCCTTCTCGAAGGCCAACCGCAGCCGGTCGCGCTCCGGCACGATCCAATCCGCGTAGCAGGCCGGGAACAGATCGCCGCGATACAGTTCGACGGCGCGTTCAAGGGCCGCGACGCGATCGCCGGTCATCTGCAGCGCCGCTTCGAACTCGGCCACGTCAAGTCGAAGGTCGGCCTCGGCGCGCCAACCGATCACGCGCTGATCGATCGCCACGCAGCGGTCGACGCCGGGCCAGACCTTTCGCAGGCGGACCAACAGCGCGCGGAGATTGCTTTGGGCCTGGGCCTCGCTCGAACCCGGCCACAACCGAAACGCAATTTGCTGGCGCGCATGAACGCCCTCACGATGGAGCAGCAGATAGGCCACCAACGCCTGGGCGCTGGCCGACGCCTGGGCCAGCCGTGGGTGACCGTCTTCGATCAGGCCGAACTCCCCCAGCAATTTGGCCCGCAATGGATCAGGAGGGATGTGTGTGGTGATGCCCGGAATTATATGAAGAAGAGGGCCGAAAGCGTCGGGAGATGGCAGACGGTAGACCGCGGACCACAGACTGGGCGCCTGCGGCGCGACGAATGACGATAGTTGAGCAGTCCTTCATCTGGTCTGCGATCCATCGGAGGTGTCGTGGTGTATGGGGTCCAGGAAAATCAGCCGCATGGATCATGGCTGCCCCCAGTCATCCCGTGTATGAATGGTCATTGCCGCAACCGCAATTGCGCACCAGACCCAGCTGGCCACAAAAAAAAACACGTCGCCGCCCTTTCGGTTGCGTTGAACCTCAGCCGGGCCGCACCCGAGCCGCATCCTCCCAGCCCAGCATCGACCGTCATCGCGTAACGGAAACCGAATAGCTCGCACACTGAAAAAAGACGAGGGTCGAATGGCTATTCGACCCTCGTCCGTCTTGAACCTATCAGCGCCAGGGGCGCCGAGTCTGAGGTCAATCGTCAGCTGCGCTTGTTCTTCGCGTTCGACCCGTTCCCGTTCGATCCGTTTCCGTTCAGGTACTTCTTGAGCCACTGGCCGGTGTAGCTCGACTTGACCTTGACGATCTCCTCGGGCGTGCCGACCGCCACGATCTCGCCGCCGCGGTCGCCGCCCTCGGGGCCGAGATCGATGATCCAGTCGGCCACCTTGATGATGTCCATGTTGTGCTCGATGATCAGCACGGTGTTGCCGTCCTCGACGAAGTGCTGGAGCACGTCGACCAGGCGGTGGACGTCGGCGGCGTGCAGGCCGACCGAGGGCTCGTCGAGGACATAGAGCGTGCGCCCGGTGCTGCGCTTGCTGAGCTCTTTGGCCAGCTTGATGCGCTGCGCCTCGCCGCCCGAGAGCGTCGTGGCCGGCTGGCCCAGGCGCACGTAGCCGAGGCCGACGTTGTCGAGCGTCTGCAGCCGGCGTGAGATGGACGGGTGCGCGGTGAAGAACTCGGCGGCTTCGCTCACCGTCAGGCTGAGGATGTCGGCGATGTTCTTGTCTTTGAAGCGCACCTGCAGCGTCTCGCGGTTGTAGCGCGAGCCATGGCAGACCTCGCAGGGCACGAAGATGTCGGGCAGGAACTGCATCTCGATCTGCACCTGGCCCTGGCCCTGGCAGGCCTCACACCGGCCGCCCTTGACGTTGAACGAGAAGCGCCCCGACTTGTAGCCGCGGATCTTGGCCTCGGGCAGCTCGGCGAAGAGGTTGCGGATGTCGTCGAGGAAGCCGACATAGCTGGCCGGGTTGCTGCGCGGCGTCCGCCCGATCGGGCCCTGGTCGATATTGATGATCTTGTCGATGTGCTCGACGCCGTCGATGCCCTTGTGCTGGCCGGCATGCTCGTGCGAGCCGTGCAGCATCTGCGCCAGTCGCTTGTAGAGCACCTCGACCAGCAGCGAGCTCTTGCCCGAGCCCGACACGCCCGTCAGGCACACGAACTTGCCGAGCGGGATGCTGACATCGATGCCCTTGAGGTTGTTCTCGCGTGCGCCCTTGATCACAAGCGCCTTGCCGTTGCCGGCCCGACGCTCGTCGGGCAGTTCGATCTTCTGTTTGCCCGAGAGGTACGCGCCGGTGAGCGACTTCTTGTCTTTCAGCAGCTGCGGCACTGTGCCTTCGAAGATCAACTCGCCGCCGTGTTCGCCGGCACCGGGTCCCAGGTCCACCACCCAGTCGGCCGCCAGGATGGTGTCGTCGTCGTGCTCGACCACGAGCAGGGTGTTGCCGAGGTCACGCATGTTCTGCAGGGTCTTGATCAGCCTGGCGTTGTCGCGCTGGTGCAGGCCGATCGAGGGCTCGTCGAGGACGTAGAGCACGCCCATCAGCTGCGAGCCGATCTGGGTCGCCAGGCGGATGCGCTGGGCCTCGCCACCCGAGAGCGTCGCCGCGGTGCGCGAGAGCGTCAGATAGTCGAGGCCGACGTCGACCAGGAACTGCAAACGCGCCTGGATCTCCTTGAGGATCACGGCCGCGATCTTGAGGTCGCGCGGGCTGAGGCGGCTCTTCAGGTCACGGCCCCACTCGAGCGTGCGCAGCACCGGCCAGTCGGTCACCTCGACGATGTGGTTCTCGCCGCCGCTCGTCTTGAGCGTGACGCTGAGCGCTTCTTTGCGCAGGCGCCGGCCCTGGCACTCCTCGCACGGCCGATCCGACATGAAGCCTTGAATCTTCTCGCGGATGTAGTCCGACGTGGTCTCATCGAAGCGCCGGCGCAGGTTGGGGATGATGCCCTCGTAAGCCGTCTGCCACTGCGACTGGCGCCCGTCCTTGTTGACGTAGCGCACGGGGATGCGCTCGCCGTTCGAGCCGTAGAGCAGGATGCTCTGCTGTTTCTCGGTCAGCTTGCCGAAGGGCTTGTCGAGCGGGATGCCGTAGTGCTGCGACGCGGCTTCGAGCGTCTGCCAGTAATAGCCGCTGCGACCTTCCTCTTGAGCGCGCCACTCGAGCACGGCGATGGCGCCCTCGTTAACCGAGAGGTCGGGGTTCGGGACGACGAGCTGCGGGTCGATCTCGAGCTTGACGCCCAGGCCCTGGCAGCCCGGGCAGGCGCCGTGTGGGGTGTTGAACGAAAAGGTGCGCGGCTCGATCTCGGTGATGCCGATGCTGCCGTGCACGGGGCAGGCGAAGTTCTCGGAGTACGGCGTGTCGTCACCGGTGTCGACGTTGTTGATAAGGATGTTGCCGGAGCCGAGGCGGAGCGCTGTCTCGACGCTGTCGGTCAGCCGCGTGCGGAACTCGGCCTTCTCTTCCTTGGCGCCGCTGCGGCGCACCACCAGGCGGTCGACCACGGCTTCGATCGTGTGCTGCTTGTAGCGCTCGAGCTCGATGTCGGCGCTCAGGTCGCGCACCTCGCCATTGACGCGGGCGCGCGTGAAGCCCGACTTACGCAGGTCCTCGAAGACCGGCTGGTGGTGCCCCTTGCGCTCGCGGATGACGGGGCCGAGCACCTGGATGCGCGCACCTTCAGGCATCGACATCACGGCGTCGACGATCTCCTCGGCGCTCTGCGGCCGCACCTCGCGCCCACAGATGGGGCAGTGCGGGACGCCGATGCGCGCGAAGAGCAGACGCAGGTAGTCGTAGATCTCGGTGACGGTGCCGACCGTCGAGCGGGGGTTGCGGCTGACGCCCTTCTGGTCGATGCTGACCGCCGGGCTCAGGCCGTCGATCCGGTCGACGTCTGGCTTCTCGAGCTGTCCCAGGAACTGCCGGGCGTAGGCCGACAGGCTCTCGACGTAACGCCGCTGGCCTTCGGCGAAGATCGTGTCGAAGGCGAGGGACGACTTGCCCGACCCGGAGAGCCCCGTGATGACGACAAGCTTGTCGCGCGGGATCTCGACGGTGATGTTCTTGAGGTTGTGCTCGCGCGCGCCGACGACGATGATCTTGTCTTGTGCCATGATGCCCCGAACAAATGAACTAGGGGAGGGTGACAAGCAGCAATTATACCTTCCGCAGCCGTGTGATCAATGGTCTGATCCCTATGCACATGCCAGCCCCGCCGACAGGCCCGGCAAGTTGTACACTTTGGGCGGCCGTTGGCCGCGCGCCGGAACTCGCCGGGTCGGGAGCGTTCTACACCTTTAGGCAGATTTCACGAGCCCGGGTGGAATTTCGGCGTTACTCTCAACCCAGCCGAATTATTGTTTGTTTGTCTTCTTTTCCGAGTAACGTGAGCAGCTATTTGCCGTCCGTCGATCCGCTTGACGATCCACTGGGAAGCCCGGCTTTCGATCGGGCTGACGTGCTCAGGAACCTGCCCGATCACGTGGTGGTGGTGGACGAGCACTTCATCATCCGCTACATCAACCACGACTTCTCTCATGACCGGATGCCCTCACCCGTGGGCCGGTACGTGCTCGACTTTGTGCCGGCCGAATCTCAGGCGCTCGGTCGTGAGGTGTTGGCACACCTGCAGCGCGGCGAGCCCAGCCGGTTCACGTTCAACTTCCGGTCGCTGCTGGATGGGTCCAATCGCTGGGTGGAGGTTCAGGCCCGGGCCCTCCTGGCGCGAGAGCGGTTCTACCAGATCATCGCCACTGACATTACGGCCCGCCGTCAGGCCGAGGACCAGCTACGGGCCAGCCAGGAGCGAGTGCAGGCCCTCCTGCATCACTCGCACGGCATCATCGGTGTGATCGACATCCAGGGGCGCATCCTGGCCGCGGCCGGCACCACGCAACGCGAGACAGGCTTCACGGTTTCACAACTCGTGGGCCGTCCGCTCAACCTCTTCCTCCACCCTCAGGATCGTGTCACCCTCCGCCAGCGGATCGATGAGGCTCAGAACCACCCCGGCGAGCCCACCGCGCCCTTCGAACTCCGCGGCCACCCGCGCTACCGGCCCCCGCGGGTGTTCGAATGCGTGCTCAGCGATTTGCGCGACATGCCCGAGATCGGCGGGTTCCTGATCAGCGGACACGACATCCAGCATCGCAAAGAAGCCGAGCTCAACTTGAAGCGGCGGCACGACGAGGCGGCCCTGCTCAACGAGATCGGGCAAGCCCTCGCCCGCCTGGCGCCACCGGCCGAGATCCTGAATGTGCTCGCCGCCAACCTGCCACGCGTGCTCGAAGCCGACAACATCTACGTCTGTCTGGTCGACGCCGATCATCGTGAGGTTTCGTTTCCGCTTCAGCTCGTTCAGGGTGAACTACAGCCGGCGCATCAACGCGCTTTCGGGAACGGCGTGACCGAGTATGTGATCCGCACCCGTGAGGCCCTGCTGCTCAACGAAGGCGTCGAACCCTTCGCACGTGCCAACGGCCTGGATATCCCGGACGGGTCGATGGCGAGCAGTTATCTGGCCGTGCCCATGGTGGCCGGGTCGCGCGTCATCGGCATGATCGGAGTCCAGGATCGGCTGCACCGAAGCGCCTTTACGCCAGAGCATATCGAGTTGCTTGCGTCGGTGGCGGCCCAGGCCGCTGCCGCGCTCGACAACGCGCGGCTGGTCGAGTCGCTCCGCAATGAACTCGCCGAACGCCGACGGGCCGAATCACGGCTCGAGCAACAGGCGCATGAGTTGAGCGCGCTCTACCGCGCGTCGACCCGCCTGCTGCGGCCCGGCGAAAGTCTTGAGGAGGCCGGCGAGATCATCGCCGATGTGCTGACCCGTGAACTGCATCTGGCGGATTGCGGCGTCCTGATCGTCGATCAGGTGTCCAGGCAGCTTCGCCGGCTGGCGCGCCGCGGCACCTTCTCGGTGCGCTCGACGGCCCCGCTCAAGCTCGACGGATCGGGTCTGACGGTCGAGGCCGTGCGCACCGGTCAGACCGTCTACGCCGCCGACGTGGCGCTCGACCCACGCTATGTGGCCAACGAGCCGCGCACTCGCGCGGAGCTTGCTGTGCCGCTGCTCTCAGGCGGTCGCGTGATTGCGGTGCTGGATCTACAGAGCGATGTCGTCGATGGCTTCGATGAACGCGCGCGGCGCCTGATCGGGGCCTTCGCGGATCAAGCGGCCATGGCCGTGGCGAACGCGCTGCTGCTCGACAGGCTCGAGGAGGCGCGCCAAACGGCCGAGGAAGCCAACGAACTCAAGAGCGCGTTCCTGGCCAACACCTCGCACGAACTGCGCACGCCGCTCACCGCGATCCTGGGTTCACTCAACCTGCTGCTCAACGACGAGGTCGACAGCGCCGATCAGGGCAAGCACTTCGCCCAGATCGCTCACGATGCCGCGACCAACCTGCTGCACATCGTCAACGATCTGCTCGACCTGTCGCGCATCGAGGCCGGCCGGGTCGAGTTGTCGCTCAAGCCGGTGGACGTGGCCGGTGCGCTGGCCGACGCCTACATGCTGATGTGGGTCCAGGCGGATGCCAAGCACCTGACCCTCGACGTGGCGATGCCGAGCGAGCCCATCGCGGTGCTGGCCGATGCGACGCGCCTGGGCCAGATCCTGATCAACCTCGTGGGCAATGCCGTCAAGTTCACTCACGAAGGCACCGTGACGGTGCGGGCCGCCGCAGATGACTCCTCAGGCCTCGCCCGAATCATCGTGAGCGACACGGGCATCGGCGTCGCGCCCGACAAACAGGCCCGGCTCTTTGAGCCCTTCGTCCAGGCTGACGGCTCGAGTCAGCGCCGCCACGGCGGCACGGGCCTTGGCCTCTCGATCTCGCGCCGCCTGGCCGAGATGATGAACGGCACCCTCGAGCTCCACTCCGCAGGCCTCGGCCACGGCACCACTGTGAGTTTGACGCTGCCGCTGGCGTAAATCGCCCAGAGCATTTGCATGGAAAAGAGTCCGGGCCAGTCTTTGCCACGTATTCCGCAGACGGGGGTCAGATCCCACCCACCGCGTCATTCGCGACATCCGCGGCCAAACACGTCGGAGCCCAACAAAGTGCGATCGCCCTGGTGAAGAGCCAGGAGAAAGGAGGGACAATTTAGGGTACGGCTATAATGAACGGCACAATATTGTTGTTCGGCCCCACCAAACCCTTTGTATGCTCAGCCTCAAATCCCTGCGGATTCAAGCTGTCGTCGCCCTCTTCCTGACATCGAGCATCGTCGGCGTCGCTGCGTCGTCAACGGCGGCTGACGCACAGAGCGCTGCTTTCTTCGCTCCGCCCGCTGGCTCGTACGCCGATTTCCTGTCGTTCTCGAGCGGCGGCCAATGGGCGTTCTTCTGCTCGCACCCTTTGACGCCCACCGGCCAACATGGCTTCTATGCGGCATCGATCTTGGGGCGCAAAGCGCACCTTGTGGCGCAAACACGCGTGACCTCGTGTTCGGCGAGCAGCATCCCACCGGCATCTTTCATCAAGACGAACCGAAGCGACACATTCGGCTTGTTTTCGGCGGAGATCACGGGCAACACCGGCACCCAGCTCTGGCTGGTCACCCTTGAGGGCGCGACGCCCACGTTGCGATCCGTCAGCGGCGTCCTGCCGGCAAACCAGGGGATCATCAAAACCGATATCAGCCCCGATGGGCGATGGATACTGTATGCCCTGGCGCAGCAGCCGTACGGCGCCATCCCTCGCACCATGGCTGTCTACATCGCCCCGAGCGATGGATCCACAGCGCCGCAACTCCTTCCCGGCGTTCCGGCCCGCACCGGCGTTCATGTGCTTGTCAACGGATTCTCGCCGGACAGCCAATCCGTGCTCTCAAACTCGGATGAAAGCAGCGGCGCCCTCTACACCTGGGATCTGTTTTCTATTGCCATCAACGGCAACTCGCATCGACGGTTGACCCCCTCACCCTGCGGCACTGGAGCGCTTAACACTTGCTCGGGGCCTGTGACGGCCGATTCGCGGTACGCAATTGTCAACGTGCCCGTCGCTGCGAATGGTTATGACTCAGGGGTCTATCGCGTGCTGCTCGAAGCCGAGGCCCCTACATGGCAGCGCGTGACTGAGCCCCTCACACTCAGCCCGCAATTGACCGCCGGTGACCAGAATGGCATTGGCGTCGTCCAGAATCCGGCGGCGCCGGATTATCTCCTGTCCTTCGCGACGGATGGGTCGCGCGCGCCTCAGCATCTGCCTGATCCCATGCCGGCAAGCAGCCAGGGCGTATCGTTGAGTCATCCCTATCAACTGGGGTGCGGTCGCACCTGCGTCGTTTTTCTCGTGGACAACCAGAACTCCGGTCAGGGTATGACCCTGTATCGATCGCCCGTCGATGGCTCAGCGCAGGCGCAGCTCATCTTCACCGTCCCTCCGGCTTCAACCGGGCCCTGGGCAGGCTTGATCCGAGACAATCTGCGCACGTTTGCACTATCGCCCGAAGGCGGGCGTGTGGTCTGGAGCGTCGATGCCCAAGACCACTCGGCGCTTGACCTATATGCCGCTCCGCTGACGGGCTCATCGGACGTCACGCACATCACGCAGTGGTCAACTCAAGGCGGTTCGACCGATGACTGGACGCCGCTCATAGGCGGTTCGTTCGTCGTGGCGATGGATCCCGCAACCACCTCGGCAGACACTCACTCGCTGGTTCGATACTCCACAGTGATCGCGGACGGCAGCCCCGTCACTCTTGCGAATGCAGTCGATTTTCGGCGCCTGATCGGTGTCCCGGACGGGCGCCATGTCGTGGCATTGGGCATGGATGGTGCTTTCTACCTGGTCGACGCGCTTGGCGATCAATTCCTGAATATTTTCCTGCCGAGTTTGCAACGTTAAGGCGAAGGCCACTGGATTCGACGTCGCGAAGGCGATGGATTTTGCTCTAGAGGATGACGCCCATCAGCGGCGTCACATACAATCTATTACTATGCCAGGGGTGACCATATGAAAAGGTTCTTCTCTTCAATTCACGGGCTCGTTTCGGTCGCGTTGATCTTTGTCCTGACCTCATCGATGTTCGCCTCACCGGTTCGCGCCGCTGAGCCGTTGTTCTTCACGCCGCCAGCCGGTGAGACGGAATCGTTCATCATGCTGACGACTGGTCAGACGTATGCGTTGTTCTGCACGGTCGCCCTGGACGGCACAGGCCCACGCACTCTGCACGCAGTCGCCGTTCCATCCAGGGCCTCGAAGGTCCTGTTCCGCGGCATCAACCAGAATTGCTCCGACTACCACGTGTATACGAACGCAGGCGACACCTATGCCGTGTTCGTGGCTCAGGCCGTTGGCGCATCACGTCCAGAGCTATGGCAGGTCTCGCTTTCCGGCACCTCAATGCCGCGCTCGATCACCGGCCCACTCGCGACGGGCATGACCGTCAGCAGCATCGATATCAGCCGTGACGGACACTGGATCGCGTATTCCATCGCTCCTGTGCCGAGCGGGCTGAATTATTTCGAGCGAACTCAGGCCATGTATCTGGCCCCCGGCGACGGGTCATCTCCCGCGCGTCAACTCCCGGTGATACCGGCAAACTCAAATGTCTATGTCATCGGCGGCATCTTTGCTCCAGATAGTCAGACCGTCGTGTATGTCTCGGACCAGGACGGAGGCCATTACGACTGGTACGTGCACGCGATCGGCGTCAACGCCGGCGCCACGTCGCGGCGCCTGTCCCCGGCCAGTTGCGGTCACATCGACATCAGTGGCTGTATTGCGCCCATCACCGCCGATTCGCGTTACACGTTTGCGAACCTTGTCACGGGAGTCAATGGGGCGGCGGCGGGACTCTACCGGCTGGACATCTCGGCGACGACGCCGAGCGGCCTGCGCCTCAGCAACGCGCTCGAGTTTGGCCGATTCAGGCTGGTCGACGGCGGTCGGTACGCTGTGGCTCCTTTCAATGACAACACCACGCCCGAGAACTACATGGTGCTCTCGGTCAGTGGCAGCCCGGCCGCCCATCGGGTGCTGGATCCGATGCCCGCTGATCGAACCGGCGTCGAGGGGAGCGCCGTTATGACGTGCGGCGGCACGTGTGTGCTCTTCCTCGTCAAAGGCGGGATATCCACGGGGGCGATCGAGTTATGGCGCGCCTCAGCCGATGAGTCTGCGGCACCCGCGCCGATCTTCACAATCCCTGCAGAGACCACAGGGCCCTGGGCGGGCCAGATCCAGGACACGATCATTCAGGTCGCGGCGTCGCCCGACGGATCGCGTGCGATCGTGATGACAAGAGACAGCACCAACAGCACGCTGAACCTCTATTCGGTTCCGACCACCGGCGGCGCGGCGGTCCACCTGGCCGAGTGGCCAAACGCTCTGAACGTGTCAGTGCAATGGGCTATGTTGCAGGGCAATCAACACGTGGCTTTGATCGACAGCCCTGATGCGGCGACGTCGAGCCAGCAGTTGGTGAGGCTCGACCTCAGTGTGGCAGACGGCCCACGCACGCCCCTGTCGACCCTCACGCGCTCGGGCATTTCGAGCACCGCCCTCAACCGCTATGTCCTGTACGGCGATCTCGATGGTTTTCACCTGGCTGACGGCCTGGCCGATGTCTTCGACGATCTCTATCCGCATACCCTCAGCCTCCCCAGCCTGCAGAAGTAAGAAGACCGCAGGGGGAGGAACGAAGAGACAGGCTTCGCTCCTCCCCCTGTCTTTGTCGAGCGCCTGATAGAATCACGGCATGGACCTGTTCGAGCACGCCGCGCAGCAGAAGATCAAGGATGAAGCGCCATTGGCGGCGCGGATGCGACCCCGAACGCTAGACGAATACATCGGCCAGGACGCGATCGTCGGGCCCGGTCGGTTGTTGCGCCGCGCCATCGAAGCGGACCGGCTGTTCTCGTCGATCCTGCTCTTCGGGCCTCCCGGCACGGGCAAGACCACGCTGGCCCAGATCATCGCCAACACGACCAAGAGCCACTTCACGTCGCTCAACGCGGTGCTGGCCGGCGTGGCCGAGCTGCGCAACGTCATCAAGGACGCCCAGGAACGGCGCAAGCTCTACAACCAGAAGACGATCCTGTTCATCGACGAAGTCCATCGCTGGAACAAGGCCCAACAAGACGCCCTGCTGCCGCACGTCGAGGCCGGCACGATCACACTCATCGGCGCGACCACCGAGAACCCATACTTCGAAGTGATCGGCGCGCTGGTCTCGCGCTCGCGTGTCTTCCAGCTGCAGCCGCTGACCGAGGCCGAGCTTCAACTCGTCGCCGAGCAGGCCGTGGCCGACCCGATCCGGGGCTACGGGACGCGCAAGGTCGCGCTCGATGACGACGCCGTCGCGCACCTGATCGACGTGGCCAACGGGGATGCGCGCAATCTGCTCAACGCACTCGAGCTGGCCGTCGAGACGACGCAGCCCGACGCTGAGGGCGTCATCCGCGTCACGCTCGACGTGGCCCAGGAGTCGATCCAGCGCCGGGCCGTGCTCTACGACAAAGACGGCGACGCGCACTACGACACGATCTCGGCCTTTATCAAGAGCGTGCGCGGATCCGATCCGGACGCCGCTCTCTATTGGCTGGCCAAGATGCTCTACGCCGGCGAGAGCCCGCGCTTCGTGTTGCGCCGGCTCCTGATCCTGGCCGGTGAGGACATCGGCCTGGCGGACCCGATGGGGCTGGTCGTGGCCAACTCCGCGGCGCAGGCCTTCGAGTATGTAGGCATGCCGGAGGGCATCTTCTCGATCGTCGAGGCCGTGTTGTACCTGGCGACCGCGCCAAAGAGCAACTCGTCGATGGCCTACTTCAAGGCCTTCCAGACCGTTGAACGCGAGGGCAAGGGCGATGTGCCCCAACACCTCCAGGACGGCAACCGCGACGCCAAGGGGCTCGGCCACGGCGAAGGCTACGTCTACCCCCATGAGCAGCCCGGCCACCACGCCGGTCAGCAGTACCTGCCGACCGCTCTGCTGGGCACCTATTTCTATGCGCCCACCGATCAGGGCTACGAGGCTCAGGTCACCGACCGCCTCGAGCGCTGGCGCCGCGCGCAGGAGAAGGCGCTCGGCCTGACCAACACCACAACGCTGCCCGAGATGAACGAATCCGAGTTCACCGCCGCCAAACGCCAGGCCAGGCGGTAGCCGGTGAGCCGGGAAGTCGAGGATGGGGTGATGTCGCCGGGTCCCTTCGGTGACTAGGCTCGTTTCCAGGCGTGATGGCTGAGGGTCTGGATGCCTGACGTCGCGCGGCCAGCCTGAAGACAACGCACCGCCGTGTACGCCCCTTTTGCGCGCGAAGGACGACGCGCGACAACGGAATCAGACATTCGGCAGACGGCACAGGCTGAACGGGGTTAGCGCTACGATTCCGTCTATTGACGACCCGGTTTAGGCGGGTGTACGGTAGCCTGCGTTGTCTGGATCCGTTGAAAGGCGCGGACGTCAGGTCGCGCGCCGTTGAGTGAAAGACAGGAACATCGCCGACATGAGCACAACGATCATTCGCGGGCCCGAAGCTGGCCCGCAGCGCAGCTGGCGCCACTGGTTGACGGGCAAGCCGCTCGCCACGGCCGAGGCGCCGCATCAGACCCTGAGCAAGAAAGTCGGCCTGGCGGTGTTCGCCTCCGACGCGCTCTCATCGACGGCCTACGCCACCGACGAGATCCTGCTCGTCCTGGCCGCCGCCGGCACCGCGGCCTTCGCGCTCTCGCTGCCCATCGCGATCTCGATCATCATCTTGTTGTTGATCATCACGGTGTCGTACGAGCAGACCATCCACGCCTACCCCAACGGCGGCGGCGCTTATCTCGTGGCGCGCGACAACCTCGGGCCATATCCGGCTCAGATCGCCGGCGCGGCGCTGCTGACCGACTACATCCTGACCGTCGCCGTGTCGATCTCGTCGGGCGTGGCTCAGATCACGTCGGCATTCCCGAACCTGCTGCCCTACAAGGTCGAGATGGCGCTGGCGTTCATCGCCTTCATGACGTTGATCAACCTGCGCGGCGTCAAGGAGTCGGGCGTGGCCTTCGCCGTGCCGACGTATCTGTTCCTCGGCATGACGGCGATCACGATCATCTATGGGTACTTCCAGTACTTCACCGGGACGCTCGGCGTGGTCACCGGGGTCGAGCCGATGCACGAGGCCCTCGAAGGCCTGACGGTCTTCCTGATCCTGCGCGCGTTTTCGAGTGGCTGCACGGCGCTGACCGGCATCGAAGCGATCAGCGACGGCATTACGGCTTTCAAGGAGCCGCGCTCGCGCAACGCCGGCACGACGTTGCTGTGGATGACAGCGATCCTGTCGTCGATGTTCTTCAGCATCACGTTCCTGGCGCAGCAGACCAGCGCGGTGCCCTCGCACATCCAGACGGTCTTCTCGCAGATCGGGTCCGTGATCTACGGCGCGGGCAGCGCGCCCTATTTGGCCCTGCTCGGCACCACGACTCTGATCCTGGTCATGGCCGCCAACACCGCCTATGCGGACTTCCCGCGGCTGGCGGCCTGGGTAGCCGGCGACGGCTTCCTGCCCAAGCAACTGACTTACCGCGGCAGCCGTCTCGCCTTCTCGTACGGCATCATCGTCCTGGCGATCGTGGCCTCGATCCTGGTGATCGTCTTCCAGGCTCAGACGTCATCACTGATCCCGCTCTACGCGATCGGCGTGTTCCTGTCGTTCACGATCTCGCAGACGGGCATGGCGATGCGCTGGTGGCGGTCGAGCAAACTCAAGCCGGGTGAGGAGATCCAGCAGAAGGGCTCGTCGGTGCACTATGAGCCAAACTGGAAGCTGAAGATGGCGATCAACGGCTTCGGCGCTGCGATCTCGTTCATCGTGATGATCATCTTCGCGGTCACCAAGTTCCTGTTGGGCGCGTGGATCATCGTCATCGTCATCCCGGTGCTGGTCTTCGTGTTTCTGCAGATCCACGGCCACTACAAGTCGCTGGCCAAGCAGCTGTCGCTCGACACCTTCGGGGCGCCCACGCGCGTGCGCCGAAACCGTGTCATCCTGCCGATCGGCGGTGTGCATCGCGGCACCGTTCACGCGCTGAACTTCGCTCGCTCGTTGTCGGACGACGTCACCGCCGTGCACGTATCCATGGACCAGACCGAGGAAGACAAGGTCCGCTCGCGCTGGGAGAAGTGGGGCGACGGCGTGCGGCTCGTGCTGATCCCGTCGCCGTATCGGGCTCTGCTCGAGCCGATGATCCATTACATCCGCGAGGTGGCTTCACAACGCCAGCCCGGCGACATGCTGACGGTCGTCGTGCCCGAGTTCCTGCCGGCCAAGCCGTGGCAGAACATCCTGCACATGCAGACGGCCTTCTTCCTGCGCCTGGGCCTGCTCGGGCTGCGCAACATCGTGATCATGGAAGTGCCGTATCACGGCGACGCCGCCTGAGGCCTCGGCCGACCCTTTCTGAAGAGACGCCGGGCGCCTGCGGGCCCGGCGTCTCTTTTTCACGAGATACAATCCTGGGCATGACCACTCTGCTCCTGATCCGTCACGGCGAGAACGCGTACACGAAAACGGGCCGGCTCGCCGGCTGGACGCCCGGGGTTCAACTCAACGAAACCGGGCGGCGTCAGGCCGAACAGGTGGCCGAGAAGCTCAAGGGTGCGCCCATCGCCGCGCTGTATGCCAGCCCGCTCGAGCGCACGCTGGAGACCGCCGAGCCGCTGGCTCGCGCGCTGTCACTGACGATCCAGCCCTGCGAGGGCCTTGGCGAGGTGCGCTACGGGCGCTGGCAGGGGCAGAGCTTGAAGCGGCTCAGCCGGCAGAAACTGTGGCGCGTGGTCCAGCAGCACCCGTCGGCGATGGTTTTCCCGGACGGCGAGACCTTACGGGCCGTCCAGGCTCGGGCCGTCGACGCCGTGGAGGCGATCGTGCGCGAGCATCCTAAAGCCCTGGTGGCAGCCGTCAGTCATGCTGACGTGATCAAGCTCGTCGTCGCGCACTACCTGGGCCTGCCGCTCGACCTCTTCCAGAGGTTGCATATCGGCACGGCCTCGGTCACCACCCTGCAGCTCGGCATCGGCGCGCCGGCGCTGCTGCGGCTCAACGACACGTGCGGCCTCGACGCGCCGCCCGCGCCGCCACGGCGCCCGGCACGACGGCCGGGTGGAAAGCCGACCCGTAAGCCGGCCCGTTGACGGCCTTATCCCATCAGACTGAGTGAGTGCGCCTTGCGCGGATTTGTTGCATAATCCTTTTATGGCTGGTCAGGTCATCGAGCTCAACCCCGTTTCGCACATCACCACAGGTTTCGTCGGACAGCCCGGCAAACGTGTGTTCTACCTGCAGGCCAGCAAAGGCGTGCAGGTGGTCTCCGTGATCCTCGAGAAGCTGCAGGTCGAGGCGCTGGCTGAAGGCGTCGAGCAGTTTCTGCGCGATCTCAAAGAACGCCACGCCGAACTTGCCGAGCCAGAGGTCAGCTATCGCGCCGAACGGATGGCGCTCAAGCTGCCGTTGGACCCGATGTTCAGGGTTGGCCAGATCGGGCTGGGTTACGACGAGGAAAACGACCTGATCGTCCTGGTCGCCACCGAGATCCTGACCGAAGGGCGTGATCAGGAAGAGGCCAGCGTGGTGCGCGTCTTCGCCACCCGTGCCCAGATGCTCGAGGTCGCCCAACACGGCCACGCCATCGTGACGCAGGGGCGCCCCAACTGCCCGCTGTGCGGCCAGCCGATCGACTCCGAAGGCCACTTCTGCCCGCGCCGCAACGGGCACCGCTGGTAAAAGAGCTCGCCTCGACCGGTTGCAGGTCAATCAAACCCCACAGGGCGCGAAGATTCTGATGAGATCTTCGCGCCCTGCGCGTCTTCGCGGTGCGCCCCCTCCTCCCGGGTGGTAACCCCAGGTCAGTTGGCTCCGACAACGGGCAGCCGAGGACGACAACCGATCGAGCGTTGCACCGATCGGCATGTCGGGCTTCTACGGTTAAGGTGAAGCGGTCATCCGACGCATCCGTCGGGTGCGACAGCACGACCTTCACATCTAGGAGAAAGACCATGAACAGCGACATCCTTGCGGGCAAGTGGAAGCAACTCACCGGCAAGCTCAAGGCGAGCTTCGGCAAGCTCACCGACGACGACCTGGCGCGCGCTCAAGGCAACGCCGAAGTCATGACGGGCCTTCTGCAGGAGCGTTACGGCTACACCAAGGAACAGGCCAGCAAGGCGTGGGACGACTTCACCCACACGATCGACGATGGCCGCCACGACGTGGTCGACGATGCCGCGGACGCCACCGAGCGCGCCCGCAAAGAGCTCGAGAAGCGCATGAAGTAACGCGCTCGAGAGATATGAGCCGCAACGAAAAGCGGGATCCCGATCGGGCTCCCGCTTTTCGTTGCGTGACGATCAGCGCGCTCATGAACGTCGCAGAGTTTGGGCACCACCAAGCGACGGCGCCTCCTGCGGGCGTTGACGATCACGCAGGCTCTTGAGGCGCAATCCCCAGACCACGAGCAGTACGCCGAAGACGATCGCGTACCAGCCAATGCTCCAGACCACGGCTACGGTTCCCGAAGCGGGTTGCCAGGCGATGAGGGCGCCAAAGATGATCGACGCAAAACCGCTGAGCGCCAGAATCCACTCGTCCTGGATCTCCTTGCGGAGCTGGACCGCTGCCACGACTTCGACGATGCCTGTCGCGATCGCCCATAAGCCGATCACGGTGACCACGGTGAGCGCCGTGAAGACAGGCCAGATCAAGGCCGCGAGAGCGAAGCCCAGGCTGACCAGGCCCTCGGCCAAGAAGGTCCAGGCATGCCGGCGCAGGCGCAGCCGCGTGATGCCAGTGATGAGGGCCGCGGTCCCGTCGACGGCCGCATAGATACCGAAGCTGACGATCAGGGCCAGGCCGGTCAGGTCAGGCCACAACCACGCGATCACGCCGAACACGACCGATGCGATGCCGCGAAGAACGATCAACCACCAATGATGAACGAGTTGTTGCCGTGTCATGGATGCGCCTTTGGCCTAAAGCAGGCGAGCAGCGTTTCCGCTGCTCGCCGCTCAGGTGGGAGGAAGGATGCGGGCGTCTTAGCGTGTGCGCCCGAAGCGGAACAGGTTGACGATCGCCAGCAAGACGATCGCGCCGAGCAGCGACACGATCAGGGCGCCGAAACTGAAGTTGCCCTGATTAATGGTGCCGACGCCGACGAGCGGCGAGATCAGCCAGCCGGCCAGGGCCGCGCCGATGATGCCCACAACGATGTCGATCAGAGTGCCCTGTCGTCCATCGGTGTGCATGATCATGCTCGCGAGCCAGCCCAGAATGCCGCCGACCACGATCCAGATGATGAAGTCCAACATGATGATGCTCCTTTGCGATTGAGTGAAACTGTCGGAGTTTGAAAGTGCAGGCTCATTGCCTGAACGGAACATTACGCCGCTGGGCAGTATGTTTGTATCGGAGCGTCCTGCAAAGCGGGTCAGTAGCAAGCCATCAAAATGTCGGAGAACACTGACAGGGTCAAACAAGCAACAGCGACAACGTCAACCCATCGCGCGCCGTATGGTGGGGGTGAGCTTTTCGAACTCGGAGGATTTGTCGAGAAAGGCGACGGCGCCGACACGCTTGCTGGCCTGCCGATAGGCCTCGTCGGCGTAGTTCGTCAGCACGATCGCGCGAAGCTCGGGATCATTCTTCAAGGCCCATTTGATGAGGTCGAGGCCATTTCGGATTTCGGATGTGCCAGGGAGGCTGATATCGCTGATCAGGACATCAACAGCCATAGACGTCAGGGTGTCCTGAGCCATCTTGACCGAGTCAGCCTCACCCACCACAAGCAAGCCGGGCTCGGCCATGAGCGCCGCGACGATCCGCCGACGGACCAGGCGCACATCCTCAACGACAAAGATCCGAACGGGCCGTGAGGCTCCCCAGCCTTCATTGGGAGAACGTTTCGGGAGCCCGACCCGTGTGTACATAACATTGAGTTCCATGCGCTTGCCAAAGCACTCAGGGAAAGCCAAAGGGCCACTGATTGGCTTTCTCAAAGCGCGAGAGTCGAACGAGGCATGTCCAGGCGTGCATCGGATCGGTTACACCTGATACCCCGAAACATCCGACTGCTTCAACGTCGCCTCAGGCTGGTCTCCCCCTGACTCACGGATACCATTAAGGAAGAGCGTTCTCCATCGGCCAGGGCTCGACTGACTGTCGGATGTCTCCTACAGGCGAACATATTGTTGATACACTAATTGGAAGATCATGAAGGCTATGGCACCGTTGCGCAGCGTTCGCGCACAGCTTGTTCTGCTCGTGGCCGTGGCACTCGCGCCGTCGGTGTTGTTGATTCTCCTGATCATGGCGCAACAACGCACGTTTGTGGCCGAACGGGCGCTCAGCCGAACGGTTGAACTGACGCGCGTGATCAGTGCCTCACATGGGCAATTGATCGAAAGTTCGCGCGTGCTCTTGAATACCATGGCCAACACGCCGGCGATCCAGGAGCAGCGCCGCGACGAATGCAATCAGATGGTGGAACGGGTTGTTCAGAGCGCCGCGGCGTACCTGAGCCTCGGCGTCGCCGACGCTGATGGAAACGTCTGGTGTCGTTATCCCAACCCTGAGACACTCACGAACGTCTCCGGCATCTCGTACTTCCAGCGGGCCGTCGAGACTCGGGGTTTCGCCATCGGTGGATTCACGATCGGTCAGGTGACTCAGCGACGCATCCTCACCCTGGGCTACCCGGTGTACGGCGACGATGGCTCGTTGAAATCGGTCATCGGCATCGGCGTGGATGTGACGGAGCTCAATCAGCGCGTGCAGGCGCTCAACCTGGCCCCGGAGTTCTCGGTGCTGCTCGTCGATCGCGACGGCAAAGTCGTGATCGGCTGGCCGGAAGACTCGATCGCGGTCGGTGAAGAGGTGCCGGCCGGCCCCTTTCGCGACGCCCTGCTGAATCCGACGACCGACGGCGAAACACCGATTGAGTTGAGCGGACCCGACGGCGTGAGCCGCGACTACTTCTTCAAACCCGTCGATTTTGTGCCTGACCGTGACCTCATCGTGGCTGTCGGGCTCGAACTGGCGACGACCCTGGAGCCCGTGAACCAATCGGTCGTTGTCTCTGTGACGGTCGGGTTGCTGCTCATCATCGCCGCCGGCGTCGCGGCCTGGTGGTTCGGCGATCGCCGGCTGGCGCGGCCGATCCGCTCGCTGGCGTACGCGGCTCGACGGATCCAACTCGGACAACTCCAGCGGCGGGCCGAGATACCGGCGCATTCCAGCGAACTGCACACCCTGATCGCGGACTTCAACGCCATGGCGGAGAATCTTCAGAAGCAGGCCGAGGAGTTGCAGGCCGCGAACATTGAACTCGAGCGACGCGTCGAGCATCGCACTCAGCGGTTGAGGACCAGCCTTGAAGAGCTGCGCCGTTCGCGCGAGCAACTGCGGTTGCTCACGGGCCGGCAGCGCCAGATCCTGGAGGACGAGCAGACCCGGATCTCGCGCGAGGTCCACGACCAGCTCGGCCAGGCCCTGACTGGCGCGAAGATGGACGTGGCCCAGATCGAGCGGCGGCTGCGCAATCTCGTCGATGTGCCCGGGGTCGCTGAGGCGCTCGAAGTCGCGCAATCGCTGAACGCCTTGATGGATGAGACTGTGCAGACGGCGCGCGCCATCGCCCGGCGGTTGCGACCCAGCCTGCTCGACGATATCGGCCTGACCGCCGCGATCGATTGGATGGCCCGCGACGTCGCCGGGCGAGCCGATCTCGACGTCAGGTTGAAAGGCGACGACGTCGGGCCGATGGCCGGCTCGATCACGACGGCCGCTTACCGCATCGCCCAGGAGGCCGTTACGAACGTCGTGCGCCACGCTCAGGCCCGCTCCGTAACGATCGAACTCGAAAGCGACGGAAAGGGGTTGCGGATGGCGATCGTCGACGACGGCATCGGCATGCGACAGCCGTCGGATGTGCCGGCCACGCTCGGCATGCTCGGCATGCGCGAGCGCGCCGAGGACCTTGGCGGGTCGGTCGTCTGGGAGGCCGGCGTGCGAGGCGGCACGCGGGTCAGCGTGTATATACCGTTCCAGTTCGAAGGCCGCCGGCCCGAGACCGATGGAGCGACACCGAGTCTGTGATAGACAGCAGAAGGGTAGAACCACTATGATCAACGTCGTGATCGCTGACGATCACTCCATTGTGCGGCGAGGCTTTCGCCAGATCATCGAAGAGACCCATGACCTGCGCGTCGTCGGGGAAGCCGCCGACGGCCAGGCGCTCCTCGGCTGGCTCCGCCAGGGGAGCTGCGACATCGTCGTGCTCGACCTGTCGATGCCCGGACAGAACGGCATCGAATTGCTCGAGGAGTTGCGCGCGCTGTATCCGGGTCTGCAGGTCCTCGTGATGAGCATGCACGCCGAAGATCAATACGCTGTGCGTGTGCTCAAATCAGGGGCCTCGGGCTACATGAGCAAGGAGCACGCCGCCGAACTGCTGGCGCCGGCTCTGCGCAAGATCGCATCGGGCGGCCGTTACGTCAGCGACACCCTGGCCGAGATGCTGGCCTTCAACCTCGGCGGCGACACCAACCAGGCCCCACACGAGACGCTGTCGAACCGCGAGTTCCAGGTGCTCGTGATGCTGGCGCAGGGCAAGTCGGCCAGCGCCATCGCCGCCGATCTGATGATCAGCGTCAAAACGGTCAGCACCTATCGCTCGCGCATCCTCGAGAAGCTCGGCCTCGCCTCCAACGCCGAGATGGTCCGCTACGCCCTCGAGAAGAATCTCATATAGTCCACCAGGGGATTGTGGCTCGAACAAAGACTTAGCCGCGGATTGCGCGGATTTCACGGATTGGGAAGAAATTTCGCTCAATCCGCTCAATCCGCGGCCAAAGGATCGTTCGATTTGGTGCGCCTTCGACGACGCGTCGGAGGCCAGGAGTTTGGCGGTATAGTCTGGACGTGAGCGAAGAAACGTCACAACCGGGCAACCTGGTGCGGGTGCTTGAAGCGCTTCGCGACGGCACTCTGAAGCTGCAAGGCCTGCTCCCCGACGGATCGAATTACACGTTCCTGACGACGGTCAAGCACAAGGGCCTGACCCTGCCGGCCGTCTACAAGCCCATCAAGGGCGAGCGGCCACTCTGGGACTTTCCCGAAAGCACCCTTGCCTTGCGCGAGGTGGCCGCCTTCCTCGTCAGCCAGTCGCTCGACTGGGACCTCGTGCCGCCGACGGTCTATCGACCGAGCGGCCCGCACGGCCCCGGCTCGCTGCAGCTCTTCGTCAACGCCGAACCCGAGTGGCACTACTTCAACGTCACGGATGTCGAGCGCCCGATCTTCAAGCGCGTGGCCGCCTTCGACGTCGTCATCAACAACGCCGACCGCAAAGCCGGCCACGTGCTCAAGAGCTCAGACGGGCGCTTCTGGCTGATCGACCACGGCGTGACCTTTCACGCCCAGCACAAACTGCGCACCGTGATCTGGGATTTCGCCGGCGAGGCGCTGCCTGACGATGTCTGCGCCGACCTCCAGTCCTTCCGAAGTCGCCTCGAAGAAGATGAAGATCTGCGTGGGGGCTTCGACAGCCTGCTCGATCCGCTCGAGGTCTCCGCGCTGCGCCGTCGCATCGAGCGTCTTGTCGACGGCGGCGTGTTTCCCCAACCGCGTTCGAACTATAGTTACCCCTGGCCGCCGATCTGACGTCGTGTAGGCCTGTTACGTCAATCATTTGGTTGGCGCGTGGCCTGCGACGCCAACCATTCAGCCGTGTAACTTGTCAACACAATGTGGCGGATGTGGCGTGGCGGGAAGCCCGTCCTATTGCATGCCCGACTGAAGCGTGGGATGCTTTCAGGCAGTCAAGCGCTCTCTGCCAATTTATGATTGCAGTTGACGGGCAGCGCATCGCGCACCCTCCAGGCTGACCAGCGACGCAGGTATGTTCATCAATCGCAGCGACCTCATCCGTTCAAATCCGCCGCGCCTGCACTACGGCATCGCCATCTCCGACATCGATGCCGACGGGATCTTCGAAGCCGTGATCACCGGCTTCGGCGGGCCCAACCGCGTCCTCAAGTGGGACGGGCGCAGCCTTCAAGACATCGCCGACGGCACGATGGCGGACGCCGACCGTCAGGCGATCGGCGTCGCGGCCGGTGACCTTGACGGCGACGGCCGCGAGGAGATCTACATCCTCAACACCGACACCTTCGCCGGGCAGAAGCGGCTGGCGGATCGCCTGCTGGTGCGCGGCGACGACGGCTGGGTCGACCTCTTCGCGATCCCGGACAACCGCGCCTCGCTCAACCTGACGGCCGGCCGCTCGGTGGCCGTGATCGATCGCAAGGGCAACGGCACCTACGGCTTCTTCGTCGCCAACTACGGCGGCCCGATGCGGCTTTACGAACTCGACGAAGACGGCCGGCTGGAAGACAACGCGCCGGCGGCCGGGCTCGACCACGTGACCGGCGGGCGCAGCGCCGCTGCGTTGCCGATCGTGTCCGAGCGCGTCGACATCTTCGCCGGCAACGAGAACGGCCCGAACTTCCTCTTCCGCAACAATGGCGATGGCACCTTCACCGAGGTCGCGTCGCATCTCGACATCGACGACCCCGACGAGCATGCGCGCGGCATCGCCTTCCTGGATCTCGATCAGGACGGCCGCTTCGACCTCGTCCTCGGCAACTGGGAAGGCCCGCACCGCCTGTATCGACAGGAAGCCAGCGGGCTGTGGCGCAACGTTGCGACGCCGGCCTTCGCGGCGCCGTCGCGGGTGCGCACCGTCGTCGCAGCGGACTTCGACAACGACGGCTACGACGAGATCTTCTTCAACAACATCGGCGAGCCCAACCGGCTTTTCCGCGCGATGGAAGGCGGCATCATCCAGATCCCGATCGGCGACGCGCTCGAGCCTCAGGGCCTGGGCACCGGCGCCGCAGTCGGCGACCTCGACCGCGACGGCCGGCTCGAGCTGCTCGTGTCGCACGGCGAAAGCGGCATGCAGCCGCTCTCGTATTACCAGGCGCCGCGCAACGACAACGCCTGGCTGCGCATCATGCCGCTCACCGAGAACGGCGCGCCCGCGCGCGGCGCCGTGGTGACGCTCGTCGAAGAACATCGCACGCGCCGGCGCGCCATCGACGCCGGCAGCGGCTATCTATGCCAGATGGAGCCGGTGGCCCACTTCGGCCTCGGCCGCGACCCGCGCATCGTGCGGGTCGAGATCACCTGGCCCGACGGCGCTTCAGGTGTGATCGAATCGCCGGCGCCGAATCAGTTGCTGAGGGCCCAACGCGTTTAAGCTCGAGGGGCGAGGAGCGAAGAGCGAACCTGAATTCGCGCCTCGCCCTACGCCCCTCTCCTCCATGTCATCCCATCACTTCACTCGCGCCATCGTCCGACCGCCGGCGAACACCTATGCGCAGGGCCTGACGCGCGTTGATCTGGGCGCGCCAAACGTCGGGCTGGCGCGAGCGCAGTTCGAAGCCTATTGCCGGGCGCTGGCGAGCTGCGGGCTGACAATCACGGAACTGCCGCCCCTGACGGAGTTTCCGGACTCCACCTTCGTCGAAGACGCGGCCATCGTCACGGCGCGCGGCGCGATCTTGACGCGGCCGGGCGCGCCCAGCCGAGCTGGCGAAGTCGAGGCCATTCGGCCGGCTTTGCTTGAGTGCTTTTCGGATCTCGAGATCATCGAGGCCCCGGGCCACGTCGATGGCGGCGACATCTGCGACGCGGATGGTCACTTCTTGATCGGGATCTCGGCCCGCACCAACCCGGAGGGCGCGGCGCAGCTTGCGGCCTGGCTCGAGCGGCACGACTATTCGTCGGCCACCGTCGACATCCGCGACCGTGACGACATCCTGCATCTGAAGAGCGGGATCGCGTCCCTCGGCGACAACCGCCTGGCGGTGATCGAGCCGCTCGCGCACCACCCGGCTCTGGCGCGGTTCGAGCACATCCTCGTATCTCAAGCCGAGGCCTACGCCGCCAACTGCATCCGCGTCAACGACCGGATCCTCATCCCCACCGGTTACCCCCGCTTCGAAGCCGCGCTTATCGCGCTCGGCTACAACCCTCTCGTGCTCATGATGTCTGAGTTCGAGAAGATGGACGGCGGGTTGAGTTGTCTGTCGTTGAGACTGCCCTAGATGCGGAGCGAGCGAAGCGGGACTTGAGTCTTCGCCCCTCGCTCTCCGTTAGTCACCCCACTGTTGTCACGAAATCGACGACCCGAGGCATCAACACATCCTGTTCGACGCTCGTGGTGATGACGTGCTCGCTGCGTTCGAGCCAGAAGAGCTCGTGCGGGCTGTTGGCGAGCCGCAGGTTGTAGTAGTTGGCGTTGTCGGGCTTGATGAAGTCGTCGGCGCGCGAGTGGATCAGCAGGCTCGGCACCGTGATCCTGGGCAAGAGCGGATCTGTGGCTTTGATCAGGTCGAAGAACTGAGCGATCGCCAGAGTTGGGAAGACCGGATAGACGTCTGTGGGTGGTTCACCCTCGTATGACTTTGGCACTGCCTTGAGGAAGGGGCTGATCAGACGAGCATACTGCGCGCGCCAGTCGAGTTGATTGAAGTGCAGGATGCTCGGCGCGCTCATCGTCACGACGCCCAGCACCGGCTCCTCGGCGGCCAAACGCAGTGACAACACGGCGCCCATCGACAACCCGATCACCACGACGTCGTCGCAGAGGCCGCGCAGCAGGTGGTAGCCGTCGAGGACCGTCTGGTACCAATCCTGCCAGTGGTTGCGCAACAGGTCGTCGACCTCGGTGGCATGACCGGCCAGGCGCACCCCCAGGGCCGTCACGCCGGATCGCTGCAACGCTTCACCGACGGGGCGCATGTCGCGCGGCAGCCCCGTGAACCCGTGCACCAACAACGCGCCCCGCTTCCCGCCCGCCATGAGAAAGGGCTCTCCGCCCGTCAGATATGTGGTCGTCATTCGCATTCACCTTGTGATTGAGGATACCACTGCGGGTGTGGCGCGAATGGAGCCCACGGCCATCGCGTCTTGTTGTCGAAGACTCGTATTAGCCACGAATTTCACGCTGAGCCGATGTAGACGCGATTGTCCTGAGGGAGCATGACGCCCGACGCCTTCCGTGTATAGTTGGCCGATGCGTCCTCGCCGCCTGGCCGCGCCGTGGATCGTTTTGCCGTACGTGGCCTTCCTGATTTTGCCGTTCATCGGTCTCTTCTGGCGCGCCGACGTCGACTCCGTGGCGCGTGGTCTCATGGACCGCGCGGTCTGGAGCGCGGTCGGCGTCAGCCTATCGACCTCGGCGGTCTCGGTCGCGTTGTGCCTGCTGTTCGGGCTCCCGATGGCCTACGCGCTGGCCCATGCACGGCTGCCCGGCCGGCGGCTGATCGACCTGCTGATCGATCTCGCCAACGTGATGCCGCCGGCAGTGGCCGGCCTCGCCCTGCTCTTCGCCTTCGGTCGACGCGGTCTGCTGGGGCCGGCGCTGGGAGCGCTGGGCATCTCGGTGCCTTTCACGCCCATCGCCGTGGTGCTCGCGCAATGGTTCGTGGCGGGGCCGCTGTTCGTGCGCACCGCAACCCTCGGGTTTCGCTCGCTCAACATAGAGTTGTTCGAGCAGGCTCAGATTGACGGGGCCGATCGCTGGCAGACGTTCAGCGCCATCGCCGTGCCGATGGCCATTCCTTCGATCCTGGGCGGCCTGGCGCTGGCCTGGGCTCGCGCGCTCGGCGAGTTCGGCGCCACGATCCTCTTCGCCGGCAACCTCAGCGGCGTGACGCAGACGATGCCGCTCGCGATCTACATCGGCTTCGAGCAGGATCTCAGCCTCGCGATCACGCTGGCCCTGATCCTGCTTGGCCTGGCCGCCGTCGCCCTCATGGTCGCGCGGTTGTTCGACAGACCCACAGCCTGATCTTGTTCAGCAGGCTCAGGCGCGAGCCCCGACCAGGTACCAGAGGGTCGCGCCGATCAAAACAACCCCGAGCAACAACATGAAGCCGCCGCTCCAGCGATCCTGGTTCTCCCACTCCTCGGTGCGCGATGAGGTGAGGCCTCGCCTCGCATTCCGCCACTGCGTGATCTCCCATGAGAGATCCGGAGCGAGCAGGCTGATCGCGCCCCGAATCGCAACCATCAGGCCGAATCCCCCCGTGAAGAAGGTCACCATCCATTCAACGGACATGGCTCATGCCTTTCGGTAGAGTCGCCTCAGGTCGGTCAGTTGGGCGGATGAACAACGGCAAGCGCCCCAGCGCTTTTGGCGCGAGCCTCAGGGCTTCACGTCGACAAGGCCCAGGCACAGGCGATCAGCCGTGTCGCAGCCGGTGGGGGAAGCGACGGGCACCCGGGCGCCGGTGGCCGGATCATAGACCCCGACGTACACGCCGTAGCGACCGGCGGGCGTGCCCGGCGGAACGAGGAGCGCGACAGCCAGCTCGCCATTGGGCAGGCTCGCCACGCCTCGATCGGCCTGGACCAGCGGCGCGGCGTCGGCGGCGCCCAGGTGCACGAAGGTGTTGGCGCCCGGCGGGGCATCGAGCCAGCGAATGCGAAAGCCCAGCACGTCGCCGGGATGCGCGACGTCGGGCAGCGGCGCGTACGTCACGGTGGCCGGCCCGAGCGGGCGCCCGGCGGGGGCCGGTTCGGGCAGCGGCGGCACAAACGCCACGAGCACAAGCTCTGTTGCGCCAAACGTGATCTGCTCGGCGATCGCGCCGCGCTCGTCAAGCACAGGGTAGATCGCGTCGCTCGGATCGCCCCAGGACGTGTGGTAGTTGAGCAGCCAGATGCGCCGCGAGCGCGCCTGAAGATCATCCACAAAAGCGCCAACTTCATCGCGGCCGTACAGGCGCAGGATCGGCTGCAACTGATGGTTGGGCCAATAGCTCGACAGATCGCCGTTCTGCCAGCGGAACGTGTAGAGCACCACGTCGCCGGGCTGCGCTGTGGATTGGAGGTGGGCGACGAGCGGGCGCACGTCCTCATCCGGGTCCACCGGCTGCGCCAGCGTCCGCGCCAGGCCGGGAACACAGGCCGCCAGGACCAGCAGGGCCAAGGGCAGTCGCCAGCGCCAGCGCGCAGCCGTCGCTCCGGCGGCGGCCAGCCCGAGCAGCCCTGGCAAGGCCGCGAAACCTAACCGGGCCGCGACGGCGACGTCGCCCTCCTGGCCGTAGTTGATCCGCGCCGCGCCGGCCACGCCAAGCGCCGCGAGCCCGACCAGCGCCGTCACCACAGCCCACCGGCGGCGCAGCGACCAGGCCCCCAGCGCGGCGAGCGCCCCGACGACGACGAGCGGCAACCAGCCCCATAGGTCAGCCGGTCCAACCGTCCCCGCGGCGATCTGGCGCGCGACCTCGAACGTCGTAGCCGCCAGGTCGATCCGAGCACCGGCTTCGAGGCGGGTGTCGTTGAGGACGACGCCACGCGACGTCAGCAGCATCACGCCCCACGGCGCCAGTGCCACAGCCAGCCCGATGGCCACGCCAAACCAGGCCCTCCAGCGGTTCGGCCAGCGCCGCAGTCCCACGAGCGCGCCGAGCGCTTCCGCGGCGACCACGGCCACAAAACCCAGGTGCACGTAGACGCCAGCGGCCAGCACCGCGGCATACGCGGTCCACTGCCTCCGCTGCGGCGCTGCACCTTCGACCAGCGGCAGCCACAACCCGACGCTGAGCGCCGCCAGCCCGACAGCCAGCGCGTACATCCGCGCCTCGCGGGCATGGTGAAGGAGAAACGGGGAGGAGGCGATGAACACCAGAGGCAGCAGACGAATGACAAAGGGGTTGTCAAGTCGTTCAACCTTCGCCCTGCTGCCTTCGTCATTGATCGACGCGCCGGCCACCAGCACCCGAGTCACGGCCCATCCAAACGCTGCCACGGCCAACGTGCCGATGAAGACCGACAGAATGCGGATGGCGAAGGGCGAGCGACCGAGCAGGCTCGTCCAGGTGAGCAAGACGAGGTGGTAGCCGGGAGGGTGAGTGTCGAGCGCGGCGATGGCGCTGAGGGGTCGGTCGAGGAAGTCGAGGCTGCCGCCCTCATCCCACCAGAGCGGCAGCCGGGTCAGTTCGAAGGTCGCGAGGGCGAAGAAGAACAGAATCGCAACGAGGCCAGACCAGCGCCTGACCTCGTGCAATGTCAAGACAGGCCGAAGACGATCAGGCCACGACACGGAGCTCACGGTCGAGATCGCTGAGCGAGATCCCGCCGGCCTCGCCGACGACGACGTCGTCTTCGATGCGCACGCCGCCGCGCTCAGGCAGGTAGATGCCGGGCTCGACGGTGAAGGTCATGCCGAGGGCCAACAGCGTCTCGTTGCGCCCGTGCATCGAAGGATCCTCATGGCCTTCGAGCCCAAGTCCGTGACCGACGCGATGCACGAAGTACTCGCCATAGCCGCCGTCCGCGATGACTTTGCGGGCGGCCGCGTCGACATCGGCGCAGCGCACGCCGGGCCTGGCGGAAGCAGTGCCTGCGGCGTTGGCGCCCTTTACAAGCTCGTAGATCCGCTGCAACTCAGGGTTAGGCAGTTCAGCCACAGCGTACGTGCGTGTCAGATCGGCCATGTAGCCATGCGACGCGGCGCCCCAATCCAGAGTGAGAAGATCACCGGGCTGAAGGTTCCGTTCGGTCGGGAAGGCGTGCGGCAGTGACGAGTTCGGGCCGCTCGCCACGATCGGCGCGAAGGGCAGATCCGGGTCGGAGCCGGCGCGCAGCGTCTGAGCGGTCAGTTCGGCGGCGAGCTCGCGCTCGGTCATGCCGACCTTGATGAGCGGCAGCGTGGCGGTCAGCGCGTTCTGCGCGATCGCGACGGCGGCGCGCATGTAGCCGAGCTCGTCGGCATCTTTGACGGCGCGCAGGCCGGCGAGCACTTCTTCGGCGGCTTCGACGTGCGAGTGAAGGCTGGCCTCGATCAGGCGCAGCTCCATGACGCGCATGCGGCGCGCCTCGATGCCGAGCCGCGCGCCCTCGCCGACGCCGCCCGCGCCCAGCAACTGGCCGGCGCGGTCGAACGCCGCGGCGGGGCCGTCGCTGTCGGTGTAGGTCGCGTAGCCGAACTCGTACGGCAGCCCGCCGCCGATGAGTTTGGTCTCCTCGAGCGACGGCACGACGAACACGGGTTTGCCTTCGGCCGGAAAGAACCCGACCGTGGGGCGTTCGCTCAAATGGAACGAGAGCCCGCTGAGGTAGTACAGGTTCGGCCCGGCCACCACGGCCAGGGCGCGGAGCCGAGCCTCGCTCAAGGCTGCCTGAAGGGCGCTCAGGCGACGGGTCAGGACGTCAGACATCAAGGCCTCTTTGTAACCTGGGGCGGACGCCTCAGGCGATCTGCTCGGCCAGCTTGCCGAGGGTTTGCTCGATCAGATCCACGGACCGTCCCAGCGTCTCGGCATCAAAGGCCAGCCGGGCGCCGGCCGCCGCGTACAACTCGGGCAGCGGCCGTGTGCTGCCGAGCGCCAGCGCGCGGCGGTAAGCCGCAAGGGCACCGGCCGGATCGGACAGGCTGTTGGCCCAGACCTGCGCGGCGCCGAGTTGGGCCAGCCCGTACTCGATGTAGTAGAACGGCAACTGGAAGATGTGAAGTTTGCGGTGCCAGCCGGTGGCCTTCACCATCTCCAGGCCGCTGAAATCCACATCGGGGATGAAGCGCGACCACAGCGACGCCCAGGCTGCGTCGCAGGCCTCGCCCACGACAGCTTCCTCGGGATGCGTGTAGGCCCAGTGCTGGAAGCCATCGACGACGGCCATGAAAGGCCAGAAGAGCAGCATGCCCTCGAGATGCTCGGTGCGAGCGCGCGCGGCGTCGCGCGCCGAGTAGAAGCCGCCGTTGTTCGACGTCAGGTACGGCGCGGCGAGCAACTCCATCGACATCGACGCGACCTCGGCGATCTCCATCGACACATCCTGCTGCTGGAAATACGGCAGCGGCGCCGACTCGTAGACGTGGAAGGCATGGCCGCTCTCGTGAAGCAGCGTCTGCACGTCGTCGTGAACGCCGACCGCGTTCATGAAGATGAACGGGCGAGCCGTGTACGAGAAGTCGGTGCAGAAGCCGCCCGGCGACTTGTTCTTGCGGTTCTCGAGATCGAGCAAACCGGCAGCGCGCATGTCTGCGTAGTAGCCGCCCAGGATCGGGTCGACGCGCTGGAAGATGTCGCCCGTGCGCGCGATCAGGTCCAGCACGTCGGCAAAGGGCTTGAGCGGCGCGTGGCCGTTCGATTCGACGGGGCGACCGAACCAGCCGTCGCCCAGGTCCCACGGGCGGAGCGTATCGACGCCCAGGCGGGCACGGTGACGGGCGTAGACGCGGCGCGCGGCCGGCACGACGACGGCCTCGATGGCGTCGGCGAATCGCAGGCAGTCATCGGGCGTGTAGTCGAAGCGGTGGTTCTTCTGCCAGATGTACGCGCGGAAGTCGGGCTTGCCGGCGTTCGCCGCGATCTTGCCGCGCAGGGTGAACATCTGCGCCCACAGTTCGTTGAGGCTCTGCCTGTCTTGCAGCCAGCGGTCGAAGACCAGGTGCCACATCTGCTCGCGGACCTCGCGGGGCTTGCCCTGCAAGCGCGGGAACATCTGGACGAGGGTCAGTTCCTCGCCCTCCCATGTGACCGATTGCGCGCCCTGGATCTTCTCCTGCTCGCGCACCAGCTTATGGTCCTCGATGAGCAGCGGCAGGTTGGTGTCGCGGAACAGGTCGGCGTCGGCGCGCAGGTTGCGCAGCGGCACTTCAAAGCCCGTCGGCTCGAGGCCCGAGTCGATCAGCCGCTCCTTCAACTTCTGAGTGGCCGCCTCGACGTTGGCATAGATGTTGTCAAGGAAGCGGTTGTAGGCTACCTCAGCCGCCTCGTCAGCGGTGTCGACGGTCGTCGCCACATACAGTCGAGATTGAGTCTCAGTCAAGCGGCGAGCCAGTGCCGACCAGTCGGTCAGCCAGGCTTCCACGCCCTCGGCCGTAAACGGGCGGGCCTGTAACTCATCGAAATACGGGGCGATCTGGTCCCATGACCAACCCATGAAGTCGCGAATGTCAACCGGTAATGGCGCAAGCATGTCGGCCTCCAGACCAAACCTGGGATGTGGGGTGATTATAACGATAAAGACATCGCGGGCGCGGAAGTGTGGCACCTTTGCGGCGTTGGCGACGCGGGCGCGTGCCAGTCCGGGAAGTCGAGCCGCGGGTTTCACCGACAGGACTGACGCTGCGGAACGAACGGCCTTAGGGAATGTGCTCAGTGCCGGGCGAACTCATCTGGGTCATGGGCCACAGCTGCGGCTCGGCCCCCTGACCGGCCGTGCCCGCCCGCTTTTTGTGCTCACGCCGCACCCCGGGGTCTTGTGCGATAATCTCCGCACGATCGCGCCTGATTCGGCCGATCCAGTCCTGTCATCAGCCTGGGGCCACGCCCCACGGGGGTTACCATGAACCGACTGATCGCCTTCCTCTCTGGCGCCGCCTGCGGCGCTGTCGTGGGCGTCGCGACCGCCCTGCTCCTGACGCCTTCCTCGGGCGACGAACTTCAGACCACCGTCCGCGATTGGTTCGAAGGGCTTTGGGATGACGCCCAGCAGGCCGTCGAGGATCGACGCTCCGCGCTCGAAACCCAGCTCGCCGAACTCAAGCAAGGCTGACGTTGTGACCACGAACCGCAGACGGCGGACCGCAGCGGGCGTCTGAACCTCGTACCAACGACGAAGGACGAATGACGAAGGTTGTCTCACACAACCTTCGTCATTCGTCCTTCGTCGTCCGTCACTCTCCGGCTATCGGCAACTCCACGACGAAGCGCGTCCCGATGCCGACCACGCTTTCGGCCCGGATGGTTCCGCCGTGCCGGGTCACGATCTCCTTGACGATGGCGAGGCCGAGCCCGACACCGCGCGACTCGGCGCTGCGGCCACGCGCTCGATCCACCTGATAGAAGCGCTCGAAGATCCGGCCCAGATCCTCGGCCGGGATGCCGGGGCCGCTGTCTGCCACAGCGAACGTCGCGCGGCTCTTCGTCTCAGTGAGTGCCACCCGAACCATGCCTCCGGCCGGCGTGTACTTCACGGCATTGTCCAGCAGGTTCTGAATCACCTGCGCCAACCGATCGGCGTTGCCCGACACGCGAACCGAGGCCAGCGGTCGGGTCACGTCGAGTTGAACTTTCTTCTCGGCGGCGCGCGGCGCCAGTTGTTCGACGAGAGCATCGACGATCGGCGCCAGCTCGACTTTGTCGACGCGCGTCTCGCCAGTCTCCGCCTCGAGGCGCGCCAGATCAAGCAGATCGGCGACCAGGCGGATCAGGCGTTCCGACTCTTCGCGGATGACGGTCGCCGCGCGCGTGACGTCTTCGGGCCGCTCGGCTGCGCCCTCCTCGATCGCCTGCGCGAAGCCGCGGATCGACGTCAACGGCGTCTTGAGATCGTGCGAGACGTTGGCCAGGAAGTCGCGTTGCGTGGTCTGCGAAGACTGGACGTTCGCGGCCATCGTGTTCAGGGCGCCGGCCAACGCGACCACCTCGCGTGGGCCCGACTCCTTCACGCGCATGCCGTAGTCGCCCTTGGCGATCCGGCCGGCGGCCACTGCCATCTGACTGAGCGGCCCGCCGATCGAGCGCGCCAGCCACGTCGCCAGCAGCAGCGCCAGCACCGCGCCGATCGCGGCAGCGCCGAGCAGCGGCCCCGCCAGATCTTGAATGAAGAGACCGAGCGCGGTGCGCGGGTTGACCGGCACCGCGATGGCGAGCACGCGCTCATCCGATAAGACGCGCACGCTGTATTGCCAGACACGCCCCGAGGCATCGCGGTCGCGGCCGAAGCGCAAACCGAACGCCGTGTCGCCAAGGCCCTCGGCCTCGCTGAGCGCATCCAGTTTGATGGTGAGGTCGCCGGCCGGGTCCGAGTCCGCCAAAACCTGCTGGTCGGGGCTGGCGACGATGATGCGCACATCGTAAGCCTTCGCGGCGCGCTTGACGTAGGCGTTCAGCGCTGCGGCGTCGCTCGTTTCGGGCGGTGGGTCGAGCTGGCCGAGCGCGCGCGAGACGCGAGCCAGCGCGGCCAGGGCCGGCCGTTCGACCAGCGGGCTGTTGCGCAGAAACGCCAGCAGCGCGAACGTGACGCCGACGGCCACGACGCTGATCGCCAGCAGCGAAGTTGCGAAGACGCGGCCGCGGATGCTCTGCAACATGTTGATCAACCTGTGGTGAGCTTGTAGCCGATCCCAGTCACTGTCTCGATGCGCACCGAGCGGCTGGCTGCCAACGCCTTGCGCACCTGGGCCACATGCACGTCGACGGTGCGGGTCTGCGTGAAGAACTCGACGCCCCAGGCCAGGTCAAGAAGCCTGTCGCGGCTGAGGACCGTGTCGCGGTGTTGCATGAGCGCAAGGAGGACGTCGAACTCTTTGACCCGCAGGGCCGCGGGCTGCCCGGCCACGCGCACCGTCCGCCCCGGCACATCGACGACCACGTCGCCGATCGTGAGCGTCGACGCGCTGGCCGGCGTCTGAGCGCGCTCCTGGCGGCGCAAGATGGCCTTGACCCGCGCGGTCAACTCGCGCGGGTTGAAAGGCTTGGTCATATAGTCGTCGGCGCCGAGCTCGAGCCCCAGGATCTTGTCGAGATCGTCGTCGCGGGCCGTGAGCATGATGACGGGCACGTCGCTGTGCGCGCGCAATCGTCGGCACACTTCGAAGCCATCGAAGCCCGGCAGCATCACATCGAGCACGACCAGGCTCGGCGCTTCCTTCAGCGCCGCCTCGAGCCCCTCTGGCCCGGTCGCGGCCGTCAGGATCTGAAAGCCGTCCCGCTCCAGATACAGCCGCGCCAGTTCGAGGATGTGGGCTTCGTCGTCGATGAGCAGGATTCGTTCGCCGGACATGGCTGGGATTATAGTGGGATGTGGGAGGCCGACTGTGGAAGGACTCATCTTCGAAACTGAACGACTCCAGTTCCGCCGGCTGGTCGTCGATGACTTCGACCAGCTGTTCGCGTTGTATCGCAACCCTGAGGTTCGGCGCTACTTCCCCGATGGCACCTTGAGCGAGGCGGACACGCGCAGCGAACTCGAGTGGTTTCTCAACGGCCATCCGCGGCACCCTGAACTGGGCTTATGGGCCACGATCTACAAACCGAACGGCGCTTTCATCGGGCGCTGCGGCCTGTTGCCCTGGACGATCGACGGGCGTCTGGAAGTCGAGATCGCCTACCTGCTCGCCCCGGCGTATTGGGGCCAGGGGCTGGGCCGAGAGGCGGCCCGGGGCCTTGTCACCTACGGCAAGAGCGCGCTCGGCCTCACGCGCCTGATCGCCCTCATCACGGCCGACAACCTCGCCTCGATTCGCACCGCCAAGAGCGCGGGCCTGAGCTATGAATGCGATCTGGTCGTTGAAGGCACTCCGTGTTGCATGTACGCACTGACAGCTTGATCGCGCAGGATCCGGCGAATGAAACTCAAGCTCAAACGCGCCATAATTCGTTACATGTCGCTCCTGGCTCCCCGCACCATGCTCTCACGCGCTTCCCTTGACACCCTTCGCAAAGTTCGATAGACTCGCATGGCTATCGAGACCCGGCGTGCTCGCCAGGGGAAGAAGCGCCGAGATAGCTCAGTTGGTAGAGCACGCGACTGAAAATCGCGGTGTCCCCAGTTCGATCCTGGGTCTCGGCACCATGCGGGTGTAGTTCAGTTGGTAGAACGTCTCCTTGCCAAGGAGAAGGTCGTGGGTTCGAGTCCCATCGCCCGCTCATACAGGTGGCCCGCGGGCCACCTGTTTCATTGATGATGGCGCCGTCGCCAAGTGGTAAGGCAAGGGTCTGCAAAACCCTTATACGTGGGTTCGAATCTCACCGGCGCCTCAAGCACGAAACAGGGCGCACCCGATTGGGTGCGCCCTGTTTCGTTCCTGTCCGGCATCCCTTCAGTTCTGGAAGACCGAGTAGACCAACCGGGCCTGATTGATCCGCTCGCCGAGTGCCTGGGCGTCCTCGGCACCGGCCCGAGGGTCGATGCGCGCGAGGCTGAAGGCGCTGCCGCTCGCGCGGATGGCCAGTAGCCGGGTCTCGGCAAGGCGCCTCAGGCGGCTTTCGTCGAGGAAGCGTCGGGTGCCTTCCCTGTCGCGTGAACTGACGAAGTAGCGCCGCCCGAACTCCGGCACCTCCGGGAACTCGACAGGATCGCCGAAGCGCGCCAACAGCCAGCCCATCATCTGATTCGCCGCGCCGGCGAGCAGGCCCTCGCCTTCGGTGCGCGGAAACATCCCGAAGGCCGGCAGGTCGAGCGACGACGAGATCGTGGCGATGACCTGCACGTCGGCCGTCGTCGAGTCGCTGCCCGAGGTGTCGATCAGGTCGAAGAGGATCAGATCGCCGTCGGGCAGACGCCTGCTCGACACATTCGCCAGCCTGTAGGTATCACTCGACGCACCCGCCCGGGCGTGGAGCTCGGCAATCTGTCGGGTCAACTCCGGCGAAGGCGTGAGCGGCGTGAAGCCGAGGGCCTGGCTGTTCTGGATCTTCGCGCTCCGATTCGCTCGCGCCGCGCGGATCATGAACAGGATGGCGACTGCCACCAGCACCACCATCCCGGCTGCCAACGCCACACCCAGGTTTTCCATCGCCAGGCCCTCCGCTGCTTGCCGACAGGCGCAGCAAGTGGCATGCCAGAACACTCCGAAGTTTCTGGCCGCGGAGGGTGACACTGAAGTCAGCTGAGCATGAAGACAAGTCCGCGCCATCACGATCGTATAATGTCGAAACGGTCGCCCACAGGAGAACCGCATGCAACTCACCGGCGTCTACGCACCGCTTGTCACACCCTTCGACGCAAATGAAGAGATCGACTACGACGTCTACCAGCGCCTGATCGACTTCGTGCTCGACAACGACGTGGTCGGCCTGATCCCGGGCGGGACGACCGGCGAGGTCTACGCGCTCAGCGACGCGGAGCGGCTCGACCTGTTCAGGTTCGTCAAGGAGCGCGCCGGGACGCGGGCGACGTTGATCGCCGGCGTCAACGCGGGGGCCACGCGCGACGTCCTGCGCTTCACTGAAGCCGCCGAGAAGCTCGGCTACGACGGCCTGATGGCCGCCGTGCCGCCCTACTCGCGCCCGAGCCAGCGCGAGCTGCTCGCGCACTTCAAGGCAATCGCGCGGAGCACGTCGCTGCCGATCGTGCTCTACAACTTCCCGTGGCGCGCTGGCAGCGAGATCGGTTACGACGTCCTCGACGGCCTGGCCGAGGAGGCCAACGTCGTCGCGATCAAGGAAGCCAGCGGAGAGATGACGCGCGTGTTCGAGATGCGTCTGCGCTACGGCGACAGGTTCCAGATCTCGTGCGGCTCCGACGATCAGGCCCTCGACTATTTCCTGTGGGGCAGCACCAGCTGGATCGCGGGCGGCGCCTCGTCGGCCCCGCGCCAGCACGCCGACGTCCTTCAGGCCGCTCTCGCCGGCGACTTCGTCACGGCGCGCTCCCACATGGAGAAGCTGCTGCCGCTCCTGCGCAACATGGAGACCGGTCACTACACTCAAAAGGTCAAAGCCGGCTGCGAGCTTCAGGGCATCCCCGTCGGTCATGCGCGCCGGCCGCTGTTGCCGCTCACGGCCGAATACCACGCCGCGTTCGCCGAAATCTTCAAGGCAGCGACAGCGTAAAGCGCTGGCGCAGGAGAGCGGTGACGCTCACCCTGCCCGGTCATTCAGACACCTATGCAGCGAGTCCCTTACCTCGACTCACACACTGCCGGCGAACCGACGCGCCTGATCGAAGCGCTGCCGTTCGATCTGGGCGGCGGATCGGTCGCCGAGCAACTCGAGCGCCTGCGCAGCGAGCATGACGATCTGCGCACCGCAGTGATCAACGAGCCACGCGGCTCGGATGTGCTGGTCGGCGCCTGCCTCGTGCCGCCGGCGGACCCGACCTGCGCGTTCGGCGTGATCTATTTCAACAACGTCGGCTACCTCGGGATGTGCGGGCATGGCACGATCGGCGTCGTTGCGTCGCTCGCGTATCGTGGACGGCTGACGCCCGGGCCGGTGCGGATCGAAACGCCGGTGGGCGTGGTCGAAGCCACGCTGCATCCAGCCGATGGCGACGGCCCGGCGAGCCGGGTCTCAGTGCGCAATGTGCCGGCGTATCGGCTTGTCGCGCACGTGCCGATCGAGATCGATGGCCGCGTCGTGCATGGCGACGTCGCCTGGGGCGGCAACTGGTTCTTCCTGTGCCATGACCACGGCCTGGTGGTCGCGCCCGACAACCTCGAAGCGCTCACCGATTTCGCCTGGCGCTTGCGCGAGGCCTACACGGCTCGCGGCCTGCAGGGCGATGGCGGCGCCGTGATCGACCACGTCGAGTTGTTCGCGCTCACACCGACGGCCGACAGCCGCAGCTTCGTGCTCTGCCCGGGCAAGGCCTACGACCGGTCGCCGTGCGGCACCGGCACCAGCGCCAAGCTCGCCTGCCTGCTCGCCGACGGCACGATCACGCCGGGCCAGACCTGGCGGCAGGAGAGCGTGATCGGAAGCGTCTTCGAGGGCTGTGTGGAGATCGTCGATGGCCAGGTCGTGCCCACCATCACGGGCGAGGCTTTCGTCACGGCTGAAGGCGCGCTGCTCATCGACCCGCGCGATCCCTTTAGGTCAGGCATTCAAACGAAGATTTAGCCACGAATTTCACGAATTTGGACGAATGAGCACGAATAGAAGGAATCCTGGAAGGAGCCTATTCAGCACTCATTCGTGCCGATTCGTCCAAATTCGTGAAATTCGTGGCTAAAGAATGACCGGAAGAGTTATGACCCTCAAGACAGACGTCCTCGTCATCGGCGGCGGTGCGATCGGGCTGAGCACGGCGTACTACCTGCTCAAGGCCGGCCGCGGCGTGACCGTGATCGACCAGAAGGCGGTAGCCGCCGGGAGCTCAGCGGGCAATGCCGGGCACATCGTGCCAAGCCACATCGTGCCGCTGGCCGCGCCCGGCATCATCGGCACCGCGCTCGGCTGGATGCTCGATCCGCAGAACAGCCCCTTCGGCATGCGCGTGAGTGTCGATCCCGCGTATCTGTCGTGGCTGCTGACGTTCGCAGGCGCCTGCAGCGAAGCCAACGTCGCGAGCGCGATCCCGGCCCTCAAGGCCCTGGGCCTGCTCAGTGCCGCGAACGTCGCGCGCATGATCGCTGAGGAACGCTTCGATTGCGTCTACAGCCCGAGCGGATTGTTGTTCCTCTATAAGACGGAGAAGGCGTTCGCCGGCGGGCGCCACGAGGCCGAGTTGCTGCATCGTCACGGCCTGCCGGCCGAGGCGCTCGATGCGAAGGCCGTGCACGAGCGCGAGCCGGCCGCGAGGGCCGACGTGATCGGCGGCGTGCACTTCACGGGCGACGCTTCGCTGGATCCCGGCCGCTTCCTGCGCGCGATTGCGGATTGGGCTCGAGGCCATGGTGCCGAGCTGCGCGAACACACGCCGGTCACGGGCTTCGACACGGCAGGCGATCGCGTCACGCGGGTGCGCACGTCGGCCGGGGATATTGAAGCCGAGTGCGTGGTGCTCGCGACGGGCGCCTGGTCGCCGGTCGCCGCGCGGGGCCTGGGCCTGCCGTTGCCGGTGCAGCCCGCCCGCGGCTACAGCCTGACGGCAAAGGCACCGGCAGTCATGCCGCGTCAGGCCCTGCTCCTCGGCGAACGCCGCGTGGCCGTCACGCCGATGGGCGAGCGGCTGCGCATCACCGGCCGGCTCGAGCTCAGCACGCTCGACACCACGCCGTCACCGCAAAAACTCGCCGGCATCGAGCGGGCCGTCCGCGAGTACATCGCCCTCGATGAGCCGCTCGACGTGCTCGAGACCTGGGCCGGCCTGCGCCCGACGACGCCCGACGGCGTGCCGATCATCGGCCGCTCGCCCCGGCATCGCAACCTGATCGTGGCCACCGGCCATGCCATGCTCGGCCTGTCGCTCGGCCCGGGCACCGGTCAGGTCGTGGCCGAACTCGCCGCAGGCCGCGAGCCCTCGATCGAGTTGAGTCGTTTCGCGGTCGAGTGGTCGGCGCGTCGTTGAATCCTTCCCAACAACAGACAACAGCGGGGCGATGATCGATCATCGCCCCGCTGTTGCTTAATCGATCGCACTTAGTTGCGAACACCGAGGCCCGGCGCGCAGGTCGGCTGCTGGAGCTTGAACACCGACGAAGCATCGGTGCTGCCCGGCTTCATGGAGAGAACCTGCCACGACCTCAGCGGCGAGTTGGCCTCGAACACATTGCCCAACGGCATCACCTGGCGAATGGCCGTCGCTGGAGATTGTTGACCCGAGAGGGTCCGTCCGTGCGCGTCGGTCCACACCGTGGTGGCCATGTCGTTGGTCAGCGCTACGTTGCCTACGTAGAACTCGCGCTTGCACCCTCGCCAGCCGTTGTAATCCAGGAATGGGGCGCCGAGCGACGGCGAGAAGGCATCACCAGTGTAGACGTAGCGAGTGAAGTCGCTCGGGTCCATCGTCGTGATCGGGTCGAAGGCCGCGAGGCTCGCGTTGAAGTTCAGCAGCGGATCGTTGATTGACGGCCCGATAAAGAGCGAGAACAGCCAGATCTCGTAGGGGCTGCCCACCGAACACGGCTGCCCTGCATTGGCGCTTTCGGCGACGGTCGGCAAGGTCACGACGGTGCGCCCGATCGGCACAGCGCCGCGATCGCGCGCGCAGATCGATCCAGCCGAGCCGGTCTCTGCCATGCCGGCGACGCTCAGCCGCGAGCCATCCGGCATCTGAGCCTGAACCGCAAGCGTGTGCATGGGCGCCAGATACCGACGGACGCCGCCCGTGCCCATATGGAAAAGCATAAGGGCAGAAACCTGGGAGATGCGGCCCTCGTCGTTAATCTGACCGGCGTTGACGACGTGCACCTTGTAGCCTTCGTGCGCCTCTGGCATCGGCATGCCGTTCAGCTCGGAGACATGCGCGACGTAGTCGAAGGCGATCGGCTCGACGCCCTGAAGCTGCGACGTCGCAGGATCCACGCCGTGCTCGTGCGCGAACGTGCACGTGCCGCCTGCGCCGTTGTCGACGACCTGCGGATGCCAGGTGCGGTAGAGCACACCGTCAGGCCCGCGCACCACATAGCGGTCGTGGATCTGGGCCGAGCAGGTGCCCAGGATGTCGGCGGCGATGGGGGCGCTGTCGTAGATGCCGCCGGCCGGAGCGCTCGTGGCCGTTGCCGCCGGGAGCGTGGCGGTGGGCGCCGCAGCCGTGGGTGAGGCGGGCGGAGGCGCCGTGCGGGTGGGAGTCGCCGCCGGGCGCGTCGGGGTCGATGAGCGCGCGACCGTGGCCGTCGCGGGCGCCGAGGTCGTGCGAGTTGCCGTCGCGGCCGGCCGCGTGGGCGTAGACGAGCGCGCCAGCGTTGGCGTGATCCTCGCAGGTGTGGACGTTCGCGTGGCGGTCGCGCCGGTGGCGTTGTCACAGAACACCGTGTTGCCCGAACCGCTGATTTGTCCGAGGCACGTGATCGTGAGCCGGTCCCCAGCCTTGAGCACGATCGTCATCGGAGTACGGGTTGCCTGGGCGGCGGGTGCGGCCCGGTCATCGGCATACGTAATGCCGGCATAACTGGCAGAGATCCCAAGCAACAGCGCGAACAGCAGGTGTGTCACGTATCGGATACGAAGTCGCATGCGGCCCTCCGTGACGTGCTGACCAGCCACGGATGATCCCGTGGTCAGCCTGCGGGGTGGCGCGGGCGGAACTAACCGTCCACTAACCGAACAGGGATTTGGTTTACAGATTGATCGTACGAAGGCCGTCTACGGCAGATTTATTCAGACGAGGGGTGTCGGATTTTGGGCGTGGAGGCTGGTCGACGCTGTCGAGTGACGCGTGCCCAATGGGTTGAGCCCGTCCCGCAGTTTTCCCGACCCGGCGTCTGACCATCCGGTGCAGCGGCCTGCACCGGATGGTCCAGAGAGGCGCGTCAATTGAGGCAGGTAGTGCCGCAACGCTCAGGGCGAGGGTGGGAAGAGGGCTTTGAGCAGCGGATCACGCCAGGCCTTGGCGGTGGGGTCGTAGACGCCGAAGCCCGAAGCGAATTCCCAGTAGGCCCAGGCCATGCCGCGGGACTCGGCCGCGCGGGCCACGTAGGCCGTCCAACGTGCGCGCGACTCCATGTCGGCCTTGCTGTACGCGCCGAACTCGCCCAGGTACAGCGGCCGATGATGATCGGCGGCCCAGTTGGCGGCCTGGTCGAAGTGAGCGTCGACATCCGAAGCATCCAGGCCTTCGCCGCTCCAGGTGCGGCCGAGCCAGGCGTCGCTACCGGGCGCCCACTCGGCGCCTTGATGTGTGAACTCAAAGGGCAGGTAGTAGTGGAACGTCGCGATCAGATGTGTGTCGTCCTCGGGCAACTCGAGCTCATCGAGCCGCGCGAAGCTGTTCCACTCGACAGGCCCGACCACGACTCCGCGGGTCGGGTTGGTGGCGCGGACGGCGGCCAGGGTCTTGGCGAAGATGCGGTTCCAGCGCGCGGCGCCGAGCGCATCGTGCGGCTCGTTGAGGAACTCGAAGAGCAACTCGGGCGGCCGATCCTGATAGCGCTCGGCGATCTGGGTCCAGATCGCGACGAAGCGGTCGTCATGGACTGTCGGTTCGGCATACAGCTCGTCGTAGTGGTGGACGTTGAGCACGACGGCCAGGTCGTTGGCAAGCGCCTGATCGACGACCCAATCGATGCGAGCGAAGAACTCGGGATCGATCGTGTAGGGCGCCTCTGCCGCAGCGTGCGTGGACCAGCGGATCGGCACGCGCACGTGCGCAAAGCCTGCGGCGCGGATCAAAGGGAAGTCTTCAGCTTCAACGCGCAGACCCCAATCGCCCTCGTTGGGCGCTTCGAGCATGTTGCCCAGATTGACGCCTTTGCCCAGGCGCTGCGTCAACGCGAAAGCATCAGCGTCGGCGGCCAACGGCGGCTGGGTGGCTGGCGGCGGCGTGCTGCTGCAGGCGGTGAGCGCGAGGATCAGGACGAGCCACAACGGGTGCCGGGCGAAAATGAAGGGTCGCATGGTTGAAGTTTATTCGAAGACACCGGGAGTGTGCCCCTTACCCTCGTTGAGGAGGACCTCATGCTGAGTTACTTCGCCACTCAATCCATCATCTCGACCCCGGGCGACCAGGTTGCCCTTTACCAAGATCTGCCGACGAGCGTGGCCGCCCTGCGGGACGTCGTCCAGGGCCTGATGGTGCACGTCTTCTGGGCGAACCAGTACGGTCTGACGCTCAGCCCCGAGCGCGAAGCTGAGGTGCAGTTGCGCTGGGTAGCGCGCCAGCTTGAGCGGATCATGGAGCTGGATCCGCGTCCGCTCACCGAGGCCCGGCCTGTCGAACGCAAGCTTGTGGGCAACTGCCGCGATCACTCAACGCTTCTGGCGTCGATGCTGCGCCATCAGGGCATCCCGGCGCGAGCGCGTTGCGGCTTCGGCGCGTACTTCATGCCCAACCACTACGAGGATCACTGGGTCTGCGAGTACTGGAATGCCGACGAGAGTCGCTGGGTGCTGGTCGATGCGCAACTCGATGCCCTGCAGCGCGAGAGGCTGGGCATCACGTTCGACACGCTCGACGTCCCGCGCGATGCCTTTATCGTCGGCGGTCAGGCGTGGCAGATGTGCCGATCGGGCAAGGCTGATCCCGATGCCTTCGGCATCTTCAACATGAAGGGCCTGTGGTTCGTGCGCGGCGACTTCGTCCGCGACGTGGCCTCGCTCAACAAAGTCGAGACGCTGCCGTGGGATGGTTGGGGCCTGGCCGATGCCGGCGATGAGGATCTCACGCCGAACGATTACGCCCTGCTCGATCGTCTGGCCGAACTGACTGCCGGCGACGTGCCGGAGTTCGACACCGTGCGCGCGCTCTACGACAGTGATCCACGGCTGCGCGTTCCGAAGGCCGTCAACAGCTATACTAACGGCGCCAGGCACCTGGTTGAACTTGGAGTGTAGTGGGTAGGCCGATATCGGGAATAGCCGGAACTCGCCGGATATTGCCGAAGATCGACCTGGGAGACGCCATGGGCCCTGATCTCGTCACACCGACCACGATCGACGCCTACATCGCCGGGTTCCCCGAAAACATACAGGCGATCCTTCAGAAGATCCGGGCAACCGTTCAGAAGGCGGCGCCGCGCGCGACGGAGGCGATCAAGTACGGCATGCCGACCTTCGTGCTCGGCGCCAACCTCGTCCACTTTGCGGCGTTCAAGAAGCATATCGGTTTCTTCGGCGGCTCCACCGACGGCGGCAAGCTCTCGGCCGAGACCAGGCCGTACGAAGGGCCCAAGGGCTCGCTGCGCTTTCCGTATGCCGAGCCCGTGCCCTACGGCCTGATCCGCAAGATCGTGCAGGCCAAGGCCCGCGAAAACCGGGCGCGAGCAGCGGCGGTGGAGTCAAGGCGCTGATAGTCGCGCCGCAAGTGGGACCATGTCCGACGTCAGCTGGCTGGATCGCACCGAGTACCCTTTCGCGTCGCACTACCTCGACGTCGAGGCGGGTCGTCTCCACTACGTGGATGAGGGCGCGGGCGCGCCCATCGTGATGGTGCACGGCAACCCGACCTGGTCCTTTCTGTACCGCCACCTGATCAAACGGCTGTCGCCACGTTTCCGCTGCATCGCGCCTGACCATATCGGCTTCGGTCTGTCTGACAAGCCGACCGGTTGGTCGTATCTCCCCCATCAGCACACCGAGAACCTGACGGCCCTGATCGAGCGCCTGGGCCTCAAAGACATCACGCTCGTCGTGCAGGATTGGGGCGGCCCGACCGGTCTGGCCTATGCCATCGCCCACCCCGAAAACGTCAGACGCCTGGTGATCCTGAACACTTGGCTGTGGCCCGTCAACCGCGATCCGTACTACATCGGCTTCAGCGGTTTGATGGGCGGGCCGATCGGGCGTCATCTCATCAAGCGCCATAACTTCTTCGTCAACGGCGTCATGCCGCAGTCGTACGGCGACCGAAGACGATTGACGCCGGCCATCCACCGACACTACCTGGCGCCGCTGGCCGTGCCCGCCGAGCGCAAGGGCTGCTGGGTGTTCCCTGGCCAGATCATCGGCGCCTCGGATTGGCTGGCCGAGATCTGGTCGAAGCGCGCCATGCTGCGCCCGATGTCTATACTGATCGTCTGGGGCACGAAGGACATCGCGTTCCGCGAGAACGAACTGAGGACGTGGTCGCGCGAGTTCCCTGAAGCTCAGATCCTCCGACAGCGCGGTGTCGGGCACTTCGTGCAGGAAGAGGTCGGCCCGGGTCTCGGCGACATCGTCGCGCGTTTCCTGGACACTCACCCGTGACCTCAGCGTCCGGTCGAGGAGATTGCCATGGACGACCCGATTGCGTGGCTGCTGGAAGGCGACCCTGCCATCCGCTGGCAAACGCAGCGCGACCTGCTCGACGCGCCTGAGCGACGTTGGAAGGCCGAGCAGAAGCTCACGGCGACGACCGGCTGGGGCGCCCGGTACCTTGCCAAACAGGAACGCAACGGCGGCTGGGGCGGCGGGCTCTACTCGCCGAAGTGGACGTCCACCACCTACACGCTGCTCGAACTCCATCACCTCGGCCTGCCCAGCGACAACGCCGCCGCCCACCGCGGCTCGCATCAACTGGCCCACGGCATGCTCGGCGGTGACGACGATGAGGCCTTCGAGCGCGCGCTCGCGCGCCAGGATCTGTGTGTGGTCGGCATGATGCTCGAGATCGGCGCGTACTTCGGCGAGATGAAGAGCCGTCTCAATCCGATCGTCGACCACCTGCTCGAGAACCAGATGTCTGACGGCGGCTGGAACTGCCGCAGCCGCAAAGAGAAGGGCGTCGTCCACAGCTCGCTGCACACGACCTTCAACGTGCTCGAAGGGTTGCGCACGGCCCTGGAGTGCGGGCTCAAGCGCCGACGCGCCGACATCCTCGCGGCCGAGGCGCGCGCCTTCGAGTTCGTGCTGATGCATCGGTTCTTCAAGTCGGACCACACCGGGAAGGTGATCAACCCGGTCTTCACCGAGCTGTCGCACCCGCATCGCTGGCACTTCGACGTCCTGCGAGGTCTCGACTACTTCCAGCGCGCCGATGCTCAGCGCGATCCGCGGGCTGCTGACGCAATCGCGCTCCTCGAGGCCAAGCAGCGCGCAGACGGGTTATGGCCCGTCCAACATCGCCACAGCGGCTTGCGCTTCTTCGATATGGAAGGCGGCCGCGAGCCGAGCCGCTGGAACACGCTGCGCGCGCTCAGGGTGCTGCGCTGGTGGAATGCCTAAGAGCCGCAACGCGATAGAGTTCTTCAACTCCGACTCGCACACGATCATGTTCCCTGGAGAATGCCCATGACGACCTGGAAGGACCTCGCGCAACAGGCCCCCGAACTCGCGGCCTACGGGCTGACGCGTTTCAAGAGCGAAGTCGCTTACCTCGCGACGTTGCGAGAGGACGGCGGCCCGCGCGTCCACCCGGTGACGCCGATCGTCGGCGATCGGCTGTTCTTGTTCATGGAACCGACCTCGCCCAAGGGCCGCGAGCTCGAGCGCGATGGTCGCTACGCCCTGCATTGCTCGGTCGAGAACTCGAGCGGCGGGAACGGCGAGTTCTGGGTGCGCGGGCGCGCCAGCCGCACGCTGGATCCCGTCGACCGCGCCGAGGCGATGGCTGCCTCTCCGTACACACCCGAAGAGCGTTACATCGTGTTCGTGTTGAGCGTCGAAGAAGCCTTTATGAAGCAGTATGGCCCGCAGGCGACCACGCAGCGTTGGCGTGCCGCGTAGGATCGGCCCCTGTGCGACCGCGCCGCCGTGCCCACTCGACCGGTCGGCGTTATAGGGGGCCGCCGATCCCGCGGCCGTGATCCAAGGTTGATCCCGCGCACGTGCCTGCTCACGCGCCCGTATAATGACGCGCGTGCCCCCTTCATTCATCCCCGAACCCGAAGCTCTGCTCGAGGCGTTACGCGAGATCCACGCTCACATCCGCGACACCGTGATCGCGGCGTGCGAGAGCACGGCCGTGGACCTCATGGCCCAGCCCGTCGGCGAAGACGCCGGCGACACGATCTTCGCCATCGACCGGGTCTCCGAGGAAGCGTTGCTGAGCGAATTCGAGATCCTGGCCCGGCGCTGGCCGATGGTGCTGATCGCCGAGGGGCTTGGCGTCGACGGCCGCGCGGTGTTGACGCCCGGGCACGATCCGGCCGCCGCCGTGGTGCGCATCATCGTCGATCCGATCGACGGCACGCGCGGACTCATGTATCAGAAACGCCCGGGCTGGATCCTGACCGGCGTTGCCCCCAACATCGGCGAAGCCACGACGCTGGCCGATGTCACGCTGGCACTGCAGACCGAGATCCCGCTGATCAAGCAGCATTTGAGCGACAGCCTCTGGGCGCGAGCCCTGCCGGAAGGTGGGTTCATCAAGGGCAGCGAGCGCTGGGATCGGATCCAGCGAGCCTCCCTGCCGCTCGTCGTGCGACCGACGGGCGCGACGACCATCGCGCAGGGCTTCGGCAACATCAGCCGGTTCTTTCCCGGCACGCGCGGCGTGCTGGCGACGATAGACGACGAGATCGTGGCTGAGCTGCTCGGGCCGCCACCCCCGAACCGCGTGCATGCCTTCGAGGACCAGTACATCTGCACCGGCGGCCAGCTCTACGAGCTGATGGCCGGACACGATCGCTGGGTCGCCGACCTACGCCCGTTGGTGTGGGCGCAGCAGAACACACGCGGCCTGTGCTGCCATCCTTACGATCTGAGCAGCGAACTCGTCGCGCGCGCGCATGGTGTGATCGTCGCCGACGCGCAGGGTCAGAGTCTGCGCGCGCCGCTGGACGTCGACGCGGACATCGCCTGGGTGGGCTATGCCAACGCTGCCCTGCGAAGCTCGGTCGAGCCCGCGCTGCGGGGCGGGCTGGCGCGCCATGGCCTGTTGCCGGTTGCTTGATCCCTCTATCCACCATAACAACGGGTTGCGGGGACCGGACGTTTGCGCCAATTGCCGCTGTTTTTTGGGCTTTCTTGCCATTTGGGGTAGGTCCAAGGTCAGGATCGCGCCGGAGTTGCGCGCTGGGCTAGAATGTCGCCGGTGACAAGGACGATAGACACGATGACCTGGACTGTAACGAACCCGCCGGCGGAAGCAGCGCCGGACCTCAACCGTTTTCTGAATGACCTCAATGCCCATGTCAATGGGTTCAACCCAGCGGAGCCCATCACCCTGGCGCGCGCTCCCGGGCGCCTCGACTTAATGGGCGGCATCGCCGACTACTCTGGCTCGCTGGTTCTGCAGATGCCGTTGGCCGTTGCTGCGTTCACCGCCGTGCAACTTCACGACAGGCCCACCGTCGAGGTCGCCACCACACAGGCGCGCGTGATCGATGCCGCCCCGAAGGCAACTTTCACGCTGGCTGATCTGGCGCCGGAGGCCGGCCCCTTGCCCTACGACAGGGCCCGTGAGCTTTTCGCTCTGCATCCGCAATCGCATTGGGCCGCCTATGTGGCGGGCACGATCGTGGTGTTGCATCACCGACTGGGTTGGCGGCCCGAGCGCGGTCTGATGATCTGGCTCGACTCGTATGTGCCCGTCGGCAAGGGCGTCAGTTCATCGGCCGCGATCGAGGTCGCGACCATGCGCGCCATCCTCGGCGCTTTCGGCCTCGACGTCGCGCCGCGCGATCTGGCGCTGTGGTGCCAGGAGGTCGAGAACCTCGTGGTCGGCGCGCCGTGCGGCGTGATGGATCAGATGACCGCTGTCGCCGGACAGGCCGGGACGTTGATGGCCTTGTTGTGCCAGCCCGCCGAACTGCAGCCGGTCGTGGCGTTGCCCGACGAGCTCGAGGTCTGGGGCATCGACTCGGGTCTGCGGCACGCGGTCAGCGGCAGCGACTACGGCGCCGTGCGCGTGGGCGCCTTCATGGGCTATCGCATCGTCGCCGACCTCGCGGCGCTTCCGGTTCAGCCGGGCGGGCCGGGCCGGGTGACGGTTCAGGATCCGTACTGGCAGGGCTATCTGGCCAACATGCGCCCTGAGACATGGGCCGCTCAATACCGCGATCGTGTGCCGGTGTCGATGGCAGGCTCAGAGTTCCTGGCCCGCTACGGCGGCTTCACCGACCGGGTCACGTCGATCCAGCCTGAGCTGCGCTACGCCATCCGCGTGCCGACCGAACATCCCATCCTCGAACACGACCGCGTTCAGCGGTTCCGCGAGTTACTGCAACGGCCGTTCACCGAAACCGTTGGCTGCGAACTTGGCGAGTTGATGTATGCCTCGCATGCCAGCTACAGCGCCTGCGGCCTTGGCAGCGCCGGGACCGACAGGCTTGTCGAACTCGTCCGCGAGGAGTTGGGCGTCGGGCTGTTCGGCGCGAAGATCACGGGCGGAGGCAGCGGCGGCACCGTCGCGGTGCTCGGCCGGCGCGGCGCCCTCCCGGCCGTCGAACGCGTGACGGCCCGCTATGCGGCCGAGACGGGTCACACACCGATCGTGCTCTCGGGCACGTCGGTGGGCGCTGCGGAGTTCGGCTCGCTTACCCTGTTGTATGCTTAGGCGACGAATGACGAAGGACGGATGACGAAGGTTGTGTGAGACGACCTTCATCATCCGTCCTTCGTCATTCGTCAGTCTGTGGTCAGATAGAGAGGGGAAACACCCATGGCTAACATCCTGGTCACCGGCGGCGCGGGATACATCGGCGCTCACACCGTGCGCGCGCTGCTGGCGCGTGGCGAACGCGTCACCATCGTCGACAATCTGGCGACGAGCAAGGCCGAGACGATCGACAAACTCAAGCGCGAAGGCGACGTTTCGTTCGCACAGGTCGACATCAACGACACGCCGGCGCTCGACGCCGTCTTCGCTACACGGCAGGTCGACGCCGTCATCCACTTCGCCGCCTGGAAGAACGCGGGCGAGTCGATGCTCAAGCCCGCCAAGTACTTCGAGAACAACGTCGCCGGAACCAACCGCCTGCTCGACTCGATGCAGCGCGCCGGCGTCAATCGCATCGTCTTCTCGGGCTCCTGCTCGGTCTACGGCACGCCGCAGCGTCTGCCCGTCGACGAGAGCTTCCCGGTCGGGCCCGAGTCGGTCTACGCGCACACCAAGCTGATGTGCGAGCAGGTGATGGACTGGTTCGACAAGCGCCACGCCATCCGCTACGTCAGCCTGCGCTACTTCAACGCGGCCGGGGCGTCGCCCGACGGCCTGATCGGCGAAGAGCCGGCGCTGTCGGCCAACCTGATCCCGGTCGTCATGGAGGCCACGCTCGGGCGCCGGCCCAAGATCCAGGTCTTCGGCGACGACTACCCGACGCCCGACGGCACCTGCATCCGCGACTACATCCACGTCGTCGATCTCGCCGATGCGCATGTGCGCGCCCTCGATTTCATGGCCCGCGAGGATCGATCCGACGTCTTCAACGTCGGCACCGGCGAGGGCACGTCGGTCAAACAGATCATCGACGTCACAGAGCGGGTCAGCGGGCGCCCCGTGCCGGCCGAGATCGTCGGCCGCCGCGCCGGCGACCCCGTGGCCATCTACGCCGACAACACCAAGGCTCGCACGCTGCTCGGCTGGACGCCGCAGTTCGGCCTCGAGGCGATCATCGCCCACGCCTGGAAGTGGCACAGCAGCCTCAAATAAGAGTCAAGGGGCTCTACCGCCCGAAACAGGAAGAGCCGGAGGTCAAGCGATCGACCTCCGGCTCTTCTTGTTTCGGGGAGTCCCTCTTCAGCGTAGTTGCGTTTGGGCGAGGGTCTGGTAGAGCCCGGGCTGCGCGATCAGAGCATCATGCGATCCGACCTGTTGGATACGACCGTGATCGAGGACGACGATGCGGTGCGCGTGGCGAATCGTTGAGAGACGGTGCGCGACGATGAAGGTCGTGCGCCCGGCAAAGAGCCGGCCGAGCGCTTCCTGCACGAGCCGTTCGGAAGCCGTGTCGAGGGCCGAGGTCGCTTCGTCGAGGATGAGGACGCGCGGGTCGCGCAGGATGGCGCGCGCGATGGCCAGGCGCTGCTTCTGTCCGCCCGACAGCCGCGCGCCGCGCTCGCCGACGCGTGTGTCGAGCCCCTGCGGCAGCTCCCTGACGAACTCGGCGGCGTTGGCCGAGTCGAGCGCGCTCCAGATGCGCCGGTCATCGAGGCCTGGCGCGCCGTAAGCGACGTTGTCGCGGATGGTGCCGTGAAACAGGATCGTGTCCTGCGGCACGACCGACAGCCCGCGCCGCACGCTGCGCAGGTCAAGCTCGTTCATGTCGCGGCCGTCGAGCAGCAGCCTGCCGCGGCTCGGCCGCACGAAGCCGATGACCATGCTCAGCACCGTCGACTTGCCGGCGCCAGACGGGCCGACCAGGGCGATGACCTCGCCGGCCCACACGTCGAGTGTGAACCCGTGCAGCGCCGCAGCCTCGCCCTCGGGATACGAAAACGACACATCCTCGAAGCGATAGGCGCCGCGCACGTCGCCGACGCGCACTTTGCCCTCGTTCTGCTCGAGGTCCGGGCTCTCGAGCACCTCGCCGATCGAGCGCACCGACTCGAGCCCGCGCGAGATGCTCGGGAGCAGCGACACGAGGCCGAGCAGCGCGTTTGTGATCGAGGTGAAGTACGTCGTCAGCATGACGACGTCGCCGAGCGTGATCGGCAGCCATTGGGTCCAGTACATGGCGGCAGCCGTCACCAGACAGAGCACCGAGAACAACTGCAGCAGCACCCAGCCTGACGCGCCGAAGAGCGCGTTGATGCCGTCGAGCTCGAGGCCTGCGGCGCGCACTTCGGCCAGCTGGGCATCGGCCCGAGCGATCTCGACGTCTTCGAGCGAGTGCGCGCGGGTGACGGGCACCAGGCTCGTGATCTCCATCAGCTGCGCCGACATCCGTTCGACCTGGCGGCGGAACTCCGAGTTGCGCCGCTCCATCGGGCGTCGCAGCCGGCGCACGAGCAGCACCGCCAGCGGAGCCGCCACCACGAAGAACAGCAGGAAGCCCGGCGCGCGCATGGCCGTCACGATCACGGCAGCGATCATATTGGTCGTCGTCGAGAGGCCAGCTTCGAAGAGCTGGCGCGTCACCTGCTCGATGGCCTCGACGTCGCGCACCAGTTTGGTCTGCAAGACGCCGGCGCTCTGGCGCGTGTAGTAGCCGATCGACAGGTGCTGCAGCCGGCGCACGATGGCCGAGCGCAAGCGCAACTCGGCGTTGCGCACCGCGATGCTCAGCTGGCGCACGTACACGACCGCCGACGGCACGTTCTGGGCGATGATCACGGCCAGGATCCCGGCCGACCAGCCCAGCGCCGGCCAGTCCGCGCCGCCGGGCCGGTTGAGCAGATCGATGATGTGGGCCGTCATCCACGGCAGCACCCAGACCGGGCTGTGCTTGAGAACAAAAAAGAGCACCGCCAACGCCAGGTGCCCTCCATCCGGCCGAAAGACCTGCAGCAGAGTCGCCACCGGGTTCGCGCCGCGGTAGCGCCCCTCCAGGAGGTGAGTCGAATCGATAGGCATCCGGGTATTGTACAAACAGAGGGGTGAGGAACGAGGGGCGAGGCGAGATGAGCGAGGGGCGAGGGGCGAGGCGCGAGGGGCGAGGAGCGAGGCGCGAGGCGCGGTAGCGTTATCGCCCTTCGCCCCTCGCCCTTCGCCCTTCGCCCCTCGCCCTTCGCCCCTCGCCCTTCGCCCCTCGCGCCTCGCACATCATGTATCATCCCGGCATGAACGAAACGCCTTACTGGTGGGACACTGTCGCGTTTCCGGCTGGCGAGGCTGAGCCGCCGGGCGGAGCTTTCGACGTGGCCGTGATTGGCGCAGGCATCACCGGCCTGAGCGCCGCGCTCGAACTGGCCCGTCGCGGTCTGCGTGTGGCCGTGCTCGAGACCCATTCGCTCGGTTGGGGCGCCAGCTCGCGCAACGGCGGGCAGGTGCTCACCGGCTTGCATGCCGGACCCGAGTTGTTGATCAAGCGCTACGGCCGCGATCTCGCGAAGCGCATGTTCGACGCGTCGCTGCAGGCGATGGATGACGTCGAGCGGATCACGACGACCGAGGGCATCGACTGCGACTTCGTCCGCTCGGGTCATCTTGAAGTGGCCGCCAAGTTGGGGCACTTCCCGGGCTTCATCGAGGGCGCGGCCGCGCTCGAGCAACACTTCGGCCATCGCGTCGAACTGCTCACACGCGACCAGCTTGCGGCCGAACTCGGCACCGACGCCTACCACGGCGCGATCCTCGACGAGCGCAGCGCCACGGTCAACCCCGCGCGCTACACGGCCGGCCTCGCTGAAGCGGCGCGTCGACACGGCGCGAAGCTGTTCGATCAGGCGGCCGTCGACAAACTGGCGCGCGAGGGCGGGCGCTGGCGCGTGATCACGCGGCGCGGGGCGTTGTTGGCCGAGCATGTCTTCGTGGCGACGAGCGGCTATACCGGCGCCGTGACGCCGGCCTTTCAGAAACGCCTCGTGCCGTTCGGCTCGTACATCATCTCCACCGATCCGCTGCCTGCCGAGGTCGCGCTGGCTCTGATCCCGCATCGGCGGGCCGTGTTCGACTCCAATCAGTTCCTGCACTACTACAGGCTGTCGGCCGACAACCGCATGCTCTTCGGCGGGCGCGCCGGTTTCTTCCCCGAGACGCCGCAGACCGTGCGCGAGAGCGCGTCCATCCTCAAGCAGGATCTCGTCAGGCTCTTCCCGCAGACGGGGGGCGCGGAGGTCACGCACGTCTGGGGCGGCACGCTCGACTTCGCCTTCGACGAGATGCCGCACGCCGGCGAGATGGACGGCCTGCACTACGCGCTCGGCTATGCCGGCCACGGCGTCGCGCTGGCGACGTACCTGGGCACTCGCATGGGCGCCAGCCTGGCCGGCGAAGCCGTCGAGAACCCCTTCACCGAGATCACGTTTCCGAACGCGCCGCTCGGCCTGTACGACGGCCGGCCGTGGTTCCTGCCGGCGCTGTCGGTATATTTCCGTCTCGTCGATCGATTGGGTTGAGTGTGGCCGTCAGGCCGCGTGCACGAGCTTCACGCCCGCCGACCCGGCCAGGTCGCCGAGGAGCGGCCAGAGATTCGCGCCGGGGCAGACCGTCGCGCCGATCTGATAGTCGCGATGGCCGCCGAGGCGCTCGAGCCAGTAGTCGTAGCAGAGCGCATCTGACAGACGCCAGAGCGAATCGAGCTGCGCGGTCGTCGGCGTGACGATCTCGAAGTTCCCGAACAGACTGACCCCGATCGAGCCTGTGTTGTGTCCGCCGGTGTGAGCGCCGCGCGCCCCGATCACTCTTCCCTCGTAGATCGTGCCATCGGCGCCGATGAGGTAGTGATAGGCCACGTCAGCATAGCCGCGGTCCTGCATGTGCAGGCGCTGGATGTCGGCCGGCGTGGCCTCGAAGCCCGTCGCGGTGTGATGGACGATCAGGTCCTTGAGCGCCACAGTCAGCGGCCGGTCGTAGATCATGTAGCCGGCCGGATTGTTGAGGGGGTCGTAGCGGCCCTCGCTCGAACCGTCGATGTCGGCCGGTATGGCGCCCCAACTCGCGCGCGGCACGATGGCCACGCTCGGCATCCGTGGCTGGCGCTGGAAGAGCCAGCTGGCCGCTCCCACCGATGCGGCGCCGACCGCGCCCAACCCGGCGAGCGTCAACAGAAACGCCCGTCGCGAGCGTTCGGCGGCCTCGGCAGCCCTTTGCTTCTTCGACGGCATGCGGGCATTATCGCACGAGCGGTGTTAGCCGCGGATTGAGTGGATGCATTCACCCTTCAGTCGGCACGACCCAAGGCCATCGCTCTTGATGCATTCAGCGAGTGTTGCCACGGATTCCACGATTTGGAACGAATGGACACGAACAATCTCCATTCGTGTGAATTCGTCTCAATTCGTGAAATTCGTGGCAACGCTTCTGGGATGTGCTTGAGGAGCGGTTGTCCTGGCTCGGTGCTTCCCTTTGGGGAGTTCAAGCATCCAATCCGCGGCAAGACCTCCTGCACCAAAACGAAAGCCCTGCGTCGTCATGGCCAGAAGAATGCCGTGACGGCGCAGGGCAGGCGGAAGATCTTGCTGGCAGCCGATCGAGTGGACCGATCGCTGCCAGCCGACTCACTAGTCTCGCTGATCCCAGTAGTGCTCCTGCTGTACCGACCACAGCCGAACGGTGTCGACGATGACGACGGGCTCGGGTTGCGGGCGCAGGAATTGCCCAAGGACCTGGATCAGGGAATGGCTTAGACCGGAGACGGCCTCGACGATGAGCGTGAACATGCGTTTACCTTAACGCCTGACTCGCCTTTCGTTCGAACGCATTGGTTGGGGTTGGTAATAGGTTAGGAGGCGTCACTGCCGCAGCACGGCCAGCGGGAATTCCACGACGGCCGTGAAGATGCGTTTGGCGCGCCAGGGTTGACGCGCCAGGCGATAAAGCCACTCGAGGCCGATCCGCTGCAGCCAGCGCGGGGCGCGCGGAGCCATCCCGGCGATGAAGTCGAGCGAGCCCCCGACACCGATCGACACCGGCACATTCAGGCGCCGGCGATGGGCCGCGATCCATTTGTCCTGCGCCGGAGCGCCATAAGCCACGAACAGCACATCGGGCCGCGCGGCGGTGACGAGGGTGATCAGCTGGTCGGCTTCTTCGGGTCGCGGGCTGCCGCTCTCGGTGCCGACGACGTTCAGGCCCGGATGTCGGGCGCGCAACACCTCGGCCGCGCGCCCGGCCACGCCTGGGGCTGCGCCCAACAAGAACAGCCTCCAGCCTGAACGTGCCGCCTGGGCCGCGATGTCGCCGACCAGGTCCGAGCCCGCCACACGCTCGGGAAGTTGTTGGCCCAGCCAGCGCGCCGCCCAGAGCAGGCCGACACCGTCGGGGATGTTGAGGTCGCTGGCGCGCAGCACGTCGAGGAAGGCCGGATCACGCCGGGCCGTCATCAGGAACTCGGGGTTCGGCGTGCAGATCTGCCGGGGTTCGCGCGCCTCGACCGCGTCCGCCACCCAGGCCAGGGTCTCGGCGCGGGTCACGGCGTGGATCGGAACGCCCAGGATCGTGACAGCGCGCATCTCAGCCTCGGCCGCCCACGGCTTCGAGCACGGCCCGCGCCTGAGCGGCGGCGGCGTCCCACGAGAAGCGTCGGATGTTGGCCAGACCGGCCTCGATCAAGCGTTGACGCAGCGCCTGGTGAGTCAGCACCGCCTCGACCCCGTCGGCCAGCGAGCGCGCGTCCTGCGGGTCGATACACACGGCGCCCTCGCCGGCTACCTCGGGCAACGACGACGTGCGGCTGCACACCACGGGCGTGCCACAGGCCTGAGCCTCGAGCACCGGGAAACCGAAGCCTTCATACAGCGACGGAAACACGAAAGCCTCAGCGCCCGAATACAGGCCGGCCAGATCCGAGTCTGGCACCGCGCCGAGGACGCGCACACCGTCGGCGCGCGCCGCCTGCAGGATCGGGTCAGCCAGCCAGCCGGGCGCGCCGGCCAGCACCAGCTCGAGCTCGGGCCAGCGCACGCGCAGACGGGCGTGAGCCTCGATCAGGCGCACCAGGTTCTTGCGCGGCTGGACCGTGCCGACGTGCAACAGATAGGGTTTCTGCAGGCCATGGGTCGAGCGCACAGGACCTGGGTCGACGCGGCTCAGGCTCTCGTCTCGGCCCGGATAGACGACATCGATGCGCGGCCCCGCCACGCGATACGCCGTGATGAGATCGTGGCGAGTGGCGTTCGAGTCGGCCAGGATGCGTTTGGCGATGCTGGCCGAGTGTCGCGTGCTCCATTCGAGGTAACGACGTTGCTGTGCGGGATGCGCGCCAGGGAAGTGTCGAAAGCCCAGGTCGTGCACTGTGACGACGCCGGGGGTCGGGCAGATGAGCGGGAGCGTGTGCGCGGGCACCCAGATCGCGTCGGGCCGATCCTGCCCAAGCGCGCGCGCCAGCCCGACGTGTGTCCACAGGCGCGGCAGCCCGACAATGCGCACGCGCAGCTTGTTCGAACGATGCGGTATGCCGAACAGGCCAACGGGCGGAGCCTCGCGCATGTAGAGCGTATAGGTGTGACCGCCCTCCTGCGCCAGGAGCGCGCGAATCATGCACAGCGCATAGCGTTCGGTGCCGGTGCGGCGGGCCGTCGTCGTGCGACTGGCATCGATGGCGAGGTGCATGCCGAGCCTCTCCGCTCCCGACCGTGCGTTGCCTCAGGAGGCCTGAGCTCCGAGCGCGAAACGTTCAATCGCGACGGCTGCCCCATCCTCGAGCACCGACGGCGCGACCCAATCGGCCGCCGCCTTCGCGCGATCGGACCCGTTGCCCATGGCGACACCGGTGCCAGCCCAGGTCAGCATCTCGACGTCGTTATCGTTGTCGCCGATGGTGAGCACTTCGGCGGCGGCGATCCCCAGCTGCCCGGTGAGCCAGATCAGGCCGATGGACTTGTTGATGCCCTTGGCCAGACCCTCGACCAGGAAGGGGCTTGACACCACGATCTCCAGATCGAATCCGGCTGCTGCCGCCGAAGCGCGCAACTCGGTGATGACGGCCTGCGCCTCGGAAGGCTCACGCAGCGCCACCAGGAACTTGTGCGGCCGATGCGGCATGTCCTCCATGAAGTCTTCGACGGCGCGGCGGTTCGAGAGGCGGTAGATCTCGCGCACCTCGTCGACCGAATCGATCCGATTGGAGTGATAGACGAACTCGCGCGACTCGAAATGCAGGTCCCACCCGTGTTGCTGCGCCAGGCCGACAGCCCACTCCTGGACGCCATCGGGCAAGAACGTCTCATGCAAGACATCGCGCTTGCGGTAGTCGTAGATCTGAGCTCCCTGCATGCAGACCAGGGGCGCGGTCAGGCCGAGGCTGGCGGCGAATTGGTCGGTGGGAACCGCTCCGCGCCCGGTGGCCAGCGTGACTACGATGCCACGTTCGATCGCGGCTTTGACCGCTTTCTGAACGCGGGGTGTGATCGTCAAATCGGGAAGCACCAATGTACCGTCGATGTCGAGTGCAATCAGCTTGATCATGTTGTTCTTTTGTCCGGTGATTCCTGAGTGTATCAGAGAGACCGTTGACGGCGGACCGCGGACCGCAGGCTGCGGCTCCTTCGGAGTTGATGGAGGAGACAAATGACGAAGGACGACGGTTGAACGGCCGTTTGGTTTCTTCGCTTGTCAGGCCATCGTGTGCGGGAAGCGAGCCACAGAGCGGCAAGCGATGGCACTGGCCGCCGAGGGCTGACAGATACCGGGCGTCAGGACCGCGCCACGATCACATGTCCCTATCATCATGGAACTCAGACCCCTCTGTCCCCGCGCATTGCGTGTCATCCAGAGCGCCCCCGCGCGCCGCGTGTCATCCAGAGCGCCCCCGCGCGCCGCGTGTCATCCAGAGCGCCCCCCGCGCGCCGCGTGTCATCCAGAGCGCCCCGCGCATTGCGTGTCATCCAGAGCGCCCCGCGCATTGCGTGTCATCCAGAGCGCCTAGCCCTACCGGTCCGGAACCCACTCAAATGAGCGCGAAGGATCGCCTGTCGGGCTCACAAGGCCCTGACAACAGCCACTGAGTCCGACAGGCGATCCTTCGCGCTCATTCAGCGCGTCTGATAGCGCAGAACAATGGCGCTCTGGATGACACGCAACGCGCGGGGCCAGAGGGGCCTGAGCAGTCTGAGACCCGGATACATGGGTAGAGGTTGAGGGTGCAGCGTGTGCGCGACGGGTGCAGCGTGCGCGCCCCGTCCGCCGGCTCCAGCCAGCCTGGCACTTTCGACGCCGAACGTCGGAAATACACGTTGAAGGGCAAGCCAACTATCGCCCTGGGTCTGTCGTCATTCATCAGCGTCTGAGGCGACGCAAGTGGTGGTCCGCGGTCAGGCCTCCGCCATCATTCGCCGCTCCACAAACACCACCCGATCGAGCCCGGCCAGGTCGCGCAGGACCTGCACGCGAGCGTCGGGATAGGCTGAAGATGCGAGCGCCTTGACGGCGGTGCCCTGACGCGCTTCGATCTCGAGCAGGAGAGCGCCGTAGGGAGCGAGCAACGACATCGATTGGGAGATGAGGCGACGGATGAGGTCGAGGCCGTCAGGTCCGCCGTCAAGGGCCAGGCGCGGCTCGTGGCGACTCACCTCCAACGCGGCCAGATCGTCGCTGGGGATGTAGGGCAGATTGGCGCAGATCAGATCCGCCTGGCCAAGCGAAGCGGACGGGTCGAGCAGATCCTGTTCGAGGAAGTGGATACGATCCGAGACGCCGTGTCGTTCGGCATTGCGCCTCGCCACAGCCAACGCAGCGAGCGACCGATCGATGGCGCTGACTCGCGCCCGAGGGCGGTTGACGGCAATGGAGACCGCGATGATGCCCGAACCGGTGCCGACGTCGATCACGTGCGCCGGCCGATCGCCCAGCCAGCGCAGAGCCTGCTCGACGAGGAGCTCCGTCTCAGGCCGCGGCACCAGGACGTCGGCCGTGACCTCGAAATCGAGGCCCAGGAACTCGCGGCGCCCGGTGAGGTAGGCGAGGGGCTCGCCGGCCGCGGCTCGAAAGGCCAGCATCAGGAACTGCGTCTTCTCTGCCTCGGCCGACGTACGCTCGAGACGAGCCAACAACTGAGCCCGACTGATGCCCAGGACGTGTGCCAGCAACACCTCCGCCGTCAGCCGCGCATCGTCGACACCGCCGGCCCGGATCCGGGTCGACGCGTCGCGGATCAAATCGCCGAGCGTCGTGGCCATGGGTTCGAGTGGCATTCGAGCATATCAATGCGACGAAGGACGAAGGCTGAATGGCTGTTCAGCCTTCGTCCTTCGTCGTCGATCAATCGTCGCTATCAGCCGCGAGGGGCATGGCTTCGCCGGTGAGCCTGGCGGCCTGTTCGCGCGCGGCGAGTTCGTCGATGAAGCCGTCGAGGTCGCCGTCGAGCACGACCGGCAGGTTGTAGTTCGACATGCCGATACGATGATCGGTCACGCGTGACTGCGGGAAGTTGTAGGTGCGGATCTTTTCGCTGCGCTCGCCGGAGCCGACCTGAGCCTTACGCTCGGCGGCCTCGGCGCGCTGCCGCTTGTCGAGTTCCTGCTCGTACAGGCGCGAGCGCAGCACCGTCATCGCTCGCATCCGGTTCTGCGACAGCGAGCGCTCGTCTTCGCAGGTCACCACAAGGCCCGTGGGCTTGTGAGTAATGCGGATTGCCGTGGCGTTCTTCTGCACGTTCTGGCCGCCAGCCGACGATGCCCGATAGGTCTGGATCTCGATGTCTCGATCGGGCACGTCGATCTCGACTTCGTCCATCTCGGCCAGCACCGCGACCGTCGCGGTCGAGGTGTGGATGCGCCCGGCCGACTCGGTCGCCGGCACGCGCTGAACGCGATGCACGCCCGACTCATACTTGAGGCGCGAGTAAGCACCCTTGCCGCGCACTTCGAAGGTCACCTCTTTGTAGCCTCCGACGCCCGTGGCATTGGCATAGACGATCTCGGTCTTCCAGCCGCGGTCCTCGGCGTAGCGCGTGTACATGCGGAAGAGATCGGCCGCAAAGATGCCGGCCTCGTCGCCGCCGGCGCCGGCACGGATCTCGAAGATGACGTTCTTGTCGTCGCGCGGATCTTTGGGGACGAGCAGCATCCGCAGCTTGTCCTCGAGCGCGCTCTGACGCGCCTCGAGCGTGCGCACCTCGTCGACCGCCATGTCGGCCATGGCCGGGTCCTCGAGCAACTCGCGGGCGCCTTCGAGGTCGCGCAGAACGGTCTGGTACTCGCGGTAGGCCGTCACGATCGGCTCGCTCTCAGCCCGCTCGCGCGCGTACTCGGCGATCTTCGAGTATTCGCTGGCGCCCTCGGCCATCAATCGGTTGAGTTCTTCGAACCGGGCTTCGATCCCGGCGAGCTTGTCGAGCATGATCGTTTCTGTCCGTCACCTAACGAAAACGGGACGCCCGTTTGCCGGTCGTCCCGCAAGACGCACTCCATCCGAACTGGGCAAACTTCTATTATACAGAAGCCGGAGTACGCCGGGCCTCTGGTTGAGCTTCAAGGCATTGAAGCGCGATCGCAAAGACGGTTTTGCCACGAATGACACGAATGGTGACGAATTGGCGCGAAGAAAGCGAAAGCACGCCGACACAACTCGCGATCGAAAGCATTCGTGTCATTCGTGGCACACGCGGACCGAGATCAAGCCTCCAGGCGGTAGCCGTAGCCACGCACGGTGCAGACCAGGGTCGGGTGGGCGGGATCAGCCTCGAGTTTCTGACGCAGCAGCCAGATGTAGCGGCGCACGCCGCCGGTCTCGGTCGGCTTGTAGTCGCCCCAGACCTCGCGGTTCAGGTCTTCTTCGGCAATGGCCTGGCCGACATGCGCCAGCAACGCCTCGAGAAGCTTGAACTCGGTCGCTGTCAGCGCGACGGCCTGGCCGGCGCGTGTCACCGAGCGGCGATCCAGATCCACCTCGACGTCGCCAAGGCGATGGAGGCGTGGACCCGCCCCCGCGGCCGGGCGCGCGCGTGTGAGGACGGCGCGGATTCGCGCAGCAAGCTCGGCGAAGCTGAAGGGCTTCGTCACGTAGTCGTCGACGCCGAGACGAAAGCCGCGGAGCTTGTCGGCCTCATCGTTCTTGGCAGTGAGCAGGATGATCGGCACGTCGGTCAACTCGCGCAGCCGGGCGCTCGCTTCGAACCCATCCATGCCCGGCATCATCACATCCATCACCACGAGCGCCGGCTTCTGTTGATAGGCGAGGCGCAGCGCGTCGACGGCGCTCGCCGCGAGGCAAACGGAGTACGACTCGGAGGTGAGAAAGTCGCCGAGCAGCCGGCGCAGAGTCGGATCGTCGTCGACCAGCAGAATGCGATCAGTCATCGCTGACCTCCACGATCGGCAGTTCGAACTCGAAAGCGGCCCCGCGTTCGCTCGGCGCTCCGCCTATGCTCGCGGCCAGCACGACGTCACTGCCCATGGCGCGCAGCAGCTGGCGCACCATGTACAACCCGAGGCCGTGGCCGTACACGGCGCGGTCGTCGCTGTTGTGCAGCCGCCTGAAACGCTCGAAGGCCGTGGCACGCTGGTCGGGCGGGATGCCTGGGCCGACGTCGCTCACGCGCACGCGAACGCTCGACCCGACGCTGTGCGCGTCGATGGCGATCGGCCCCTCCGGCGCATACTTCTGGGCGTTGTCGACGAGATGAAAGAGCACGCTGGCAAGGGCCCGGTCATCGGCGAGCACGAGCGGGAGATCGGCCGCCAGCGAAACCGTCAATCGACTGCCCGCCGGTTGGCCGACGAACGCGGCCCGCAGCCCGGCGATCACCTCGCCCAGATCCAGCGGCGCCAGATTCAGTCGCAGGCGACCGGCCTCGAGGGCAGACAGATCCAGGATGGTCTCGACGAAGCCCGTCAGCCGACGAACCTCGGATTGAACAAGGGCCAGGTGCTCACGCGTATCGGGCGCCAGCTGGCCGCGCGCGAGCACAAGTTCGAGGCCGCCGTTGAGGTTCGTCAGCGGCGCGCGCAGTTCGTGCGAGACCAGCGACACAAAGTCCGACTTAAGATCGTCGAGCTTGTGCAGTTGCGCGTTCTGGTCGGCCAGTTGCTGCAGCGCGTCGCTGAGCACGCGCGTCTTCTCGTCGACCCGGCGTTCGAGATCGCGGTTGAGGGCTGCCAGCTCGGCCTGTGCGGCGGCGGCCCGCGTGATCGCCGATTGAAGCTCGGCCTGCTGCCGCTTTTGCGGCGCGAGATCGTGAGCGGTGCCGGCCAGGAGGATGGTGTCAGCGTCGATCGGCCGCAGCACGAGCGAGAACGCCACGGCGGACGAGTCGCCATCTTCTGAACGGCGTTGGAGCGCGACCTCGCCGCTCCATCCAGCCTCGAGCACGAGCGGCGTGAAGCCGCCGACCGGCCTGGCAAGCGTCAGCGGCCGGCCTGAGCGCGGGATCCAGTCGAACACGGAGCTGCCGACGACGTGCTGGACATCCGTGAGCCCGAGCGCCCTGAGCAGTGAGGGATTGGCCAGAAGGATGCGGCCGTGGCCGTCGCAGATGAAGGCGGGGTCGCCGGCGTTCTCGACAAGCTGGGCATAGCCGCGGAGTTCGTGCTCACCGGCCGCGACGCCCTGCCGCGCGACGAACATCAAGGCGAGCGCGCAGGCGATGGCCACGCCGCCGAGGTCGGGCGCGCCCGTCGCGCGCCAGTCGACGATGACGAACCACAGCAGGGCCATCACGGCCACCAAAGGAGCATAGCGGCGCACCAGCAAGGCGGCCGTCCGCTGCCAGTGTTGGGCAACGGCGCCGCGCCACCAGGCCGGTGGGCGTGGCGGAAAGGCCTCGAGGAAGAGGAGCACGCCGGCGCCCCAGCGGCCCCACATCGCCAGGCCAAGATCGCCGGGCGCGCGTTGATCCATGAACGTGAAAGCGAGTTCGGCGAGGCCCCAGAGCAGCAGACCGGGGCCGGCCCAGGCCAGCGTGCGCGATCGACCGGCATGGATGACGGCCGCGACGAACAACACGATCACGAGCGAGAGGGCCAGCGCCGAGCAGGCGACGAGCCAGAGCGTCAGGCCGGGCGCCGCGCTCAACCCGACCCATAGCGGGGCCAGGAACAGCCGCCACCCGAGCGTCGTCCCGACGCCCGCGAGCACCACGACGTCGAGCACGGTGCGCAGGCGCCCGAAGCGCTCGTCGGGGCCCCAGGCGTGCTGGATGACGCCGGCCTGCGCGAGGAGCAACGCGGTCAGCGTCAACACGTCGGCCAACGAAACGCCGGGCGAGGCCGGGGGCGGGAGGACGAGGCTCAGGACCTCGGCCAACGCTCCGAGGCCGGCGGCGCCGCCCCACAACGCGAGGCTGTTGGGAACGCGCCCGCGCGATCGTCCGCGGTAGAGCGCGATCGCGGCCAGGCCCAGCGTCGCGCCCGCGCCCAGATGACCCGCCCACGCCGCGCCGGACGTCGAAGCGGCCAGGAGCGCGATGCCGCTCAGGGCCAGAACGGCGATGCCCCAGGACTGAAGCCCCGGGGCAAACGCTGAGGGAAGCGGTGACGCAGTCGTACGCATGCGACGAAAGACGAGGCCCGGCCTGGATCGCAGGCCGGGCCTCGAAGATCAGAGTGCTACGGTGTCGGCGTGTTCAAGAAGCCACCCGTGCAGTACAGCAGCGCTTCTGGTGAACCGTCCGGGTAAGGACAGAGCGCCGGTGTGACGGTACGCGTCGGTGTGGACGTTGGCGTACGCGTCGGCGTGTTGGTGATGTTCGACGTTGCCGTCGGCGTGGCCGTGCGTGTGGCCGTCGCCGTCGGTGAAGCGGTCGGCGTCAACGTCTTCGTCGGCGTGTTCGTGCGCGTCGGCGTGTTTGTCGGCGTCTGCGTGACGGTCGGCGTGCGCGTCGGCGTGTTCGTCGGCACCGTAGCGGTCGGCGTCGGCGTGCGTGTGATCGTCGGCGTGTTCGTCGGCGTGCGCGTGATGGTCGGCGTGCGCGTGATCGTGCGCGTCGGCGTCGCGGTCGGCGTGTTGGTGCGCGTCGGCGTAAGCGTGATCGTCGGCGTGCGCGTGATCGTGCGCGTCAGCGTCACGGTCGGCGTGTTGGTGCGCGTCGGCGTCTGCGTGACCGTCGACGTGCGCGTCGGCGTGTTCGTGATCGTCGGCGTCAACGTGATGGTCGGCGTGCGCGTGACCGTCGACGTGTTGGTGGGCGTGCGCGTGTTGGTGGGCGTGCGCGTCAGAGTCCGCGTCGGCGTCGGCGTGGTGGTGCTCGTCGGCGTGGCCGTCGGGAAGCCCGTGATCAGGTACAGGTTCGTCTGCGGGATCACGCTCGACGGGTACGTGAAGCTGTCACCCGGCCGCTTCCAGGCGATCGAGATGTTGTCGCCGCCAGAGCCTTCCTTGTAGATGCCCTCGATGTAGTAGTAGCCGGCCTGGAGGGTCAGGGCGGACGTCTGTTGCGAGGAGAATTTGTTCCACTCGTTGGCGTTCGTCCAGCCATTGACCGTCGCGTACTCGTTCATGCCCAGGCTGTTGACGTACGCGTTGGTGCGGACGCTGGCCAGGTTGGTGCCGAGATAGGCCGACATCTGGAACGAGCTGCTGTCGTCGCTGGCGATCCAGAACGTGTACTGGCCGGGCATCGGCACGCACAGGATCGCGCGCAGCTGGCCGCCGAAGTAATCGTCACGGCCGGTCGGGCCAGCCGCCGAGGCCAGGTTCTGGCGCAGCACAGGGCTGTCGGGATAGCTGGGATCGGCCAACAGGTCGGCGACCGTGGAGCCGTTGATGACGTCGCCAAACGCCGAGCCACCGAAGGCTTCATAGACGATGCCGTCGCCGGCACACGGGAACGGCGTCGGGGTCTGCGTGATCGTCGGCGTGAGCGTGGGCGTCGACGACTGGGTCGGCGTCGGAGTCGCCGTGTTGGTCGGCGTCTCGGTCGGCGTCGAGGTGTACGGGATGAACACGCAGTTCGGGCACGCGTTCGGGCCACCAGGCAGCACGACTTCGCGCGACTTGCGGAACGACTCCACCACGCCCTCGCGGCGGGCGGTCAGGCGGATCTTGGGCCAGACCGAGTTGAGGAACGGCGTGATGATCGGGTGCTGATAGGTCACCTCGACCACGACGGATTGGCCCGGATCGCCCGGGTGGTCCAGATACACTGGCGTGTTGCCCGTGGTGCGATGCAGACAGCGATGTGGATACGCGTCGGGTCCATCGCCCGGCGTTTGATCGGTCAACGGATAGACGTTCGTCTCGTCGTACTCGCTCGCGGAGTTGCAGATCGTCACGTCGAGGTAGCCGGGCATCGACGGGTCGCCGTAGATGTTCGTGACCGGCGCGAACGACCCGATGGCAGGAGCGTTCAGCGTGGAGCGATAGTTCTTGCTCGCGTTGATGTTGGCGTTGACCAGCGCGCCGGCGATCTGGCTCACGAGCGTGCCCGAGACTGTGTTGGTGATCTGGTTCTGAGTGACGAGCGCGCCGGCCAGCGTCTCATCATAGATCGAGCGGAGGCGCGCGTAGTTCTGCAGGGCAGACGTCTTGTCTTCGCCGTCGGTCACACTGCGCGGGATCTCACAGTCATTCGACTCGTCATTGGCGCCGATGATGGCGTTGTATGCCGTGTCCTCCGATGAATTCGGAATCAGGCCGGTGGCCGGGGAGACCCCATCGGCATCGTGAGTCAGATAGAACTGCATGGCCTCATAGCAGTAATCGCGGATGGCCGGGTCCGTGTTGTCGGCATAGCCGCCTGTCACGGCGTAGCGCACGCCCCACCGCGCTGCGTTTTGCACGGCGAGCCAGGCCGCGAAGATCCGCGAGAACTCGATGATGCCGAAGATCAAGGCCAGGAGCAAAGGCGTGATGAGCGCGAATTCGAGCAGGCTCTGGCCCATGACTTTGCGGTCGCGCAAACGTATGTTGGACATGGTCATGTTCCCCTGGCCTACCGCGTCAACCGCGTGTAGAGCTTCGACGCGATGTCTTCGAACACCGGCCCTAGCGCGCCCGCGTCGGGCGCGTAATAGTAGTTGCCGCAACTCGTCAGCGGCGGCGCGCTCTGGTCGGCGCACGCATCGGTGGTTCGATCACCGTCGTCGCCGACGGCGGCCATGTAGCGCAGCACGTTCTCGCCGATGCGGGGCGGGATCCCGATCGCCTTGCCGAAGCCGATGGGATAGATCACGATGTTGCCGCCGATCTGCGGCTCGTCCTCGTTGTATCGACTGCCGGCGGGCCATGGCCACGATCCGTTTGACGCACAGGTGCCCAGACCGGGGTTGCACGTGATCGTCAACGCCGCGAAGTCGATCATGTCCTTGGCGTAGTCGACGGTGTCATAGATGTAGACGGGTTGCAGGCCGTTGCTCACTGTCAAGGACTTCGGCGCGGGCGACACCGAGGCCGCCGTCGCGATGCCGCTGTCACCGACCCACAGCGCCCCTGGCGCGCAGAGCGACTGGCCGCCGTCGGCCGCCGGGTGGTAGGGCCCGCACAGGCGCAGGTTCGGGTTGCGCACTTCGTTCTCGCGGGTGGTGAAGCCGCTGTCGACGTACGTGTCCGTGTAGTCGCCGTCGTTGTTCTGGTCGTAGCCCGGCATCTGGCAGCCAGGTTTGGTCCACACGCCGGTGCCGAGGTCGCCGGGGCAGAAGCCGTTCTGGAAGGCGATGTCGAGGCCCGAGGCCGCAAGGCCAGTGGCGCCCGTGTAGGTGTCGGGAACGTCAGCGACGTTCACGTAGCCATCCGAGAGGAACACGATGACCCACAAGGCTTCTGGGCGGCCGCTGTTCTTCAAGATGTTGGCGGCCACGCGGACGCCGCAGCCCACGCAACCGGCGAAGGTTGAGTAGTTCGGGTTTGGCGCGTGATTGGAGCAGCCCGCGGGGATGGCGGTGTTGCTGCCGCTGTTGCAAAGGATGCTCAGCGGGTTGTAGCTGAAGATGCCGCCCAGCTGCGCGCCCGAGGCGCTGTCGCGAAGCATCAGGTTGTCGATGGCCGCGTACACGCCCGTCGAGTCGACACCCGTGGCCGAGCGACCGCCGAGGTTGGCCGACAGGCCCGAGTAGATGGTCGCCTGGAAGTCGTAGCCGACCACGGCCACACGGTCATAGCCGGTGTACATCGTGTCGACCAGGCGCTTGGCCGCCTGCTTGGCGTCCCACAAAGGCCTGCACTTGTCGGAGCCGTCCTCGGGGTTCTTGGCCGCCTGCGAACCGGCCGTGCCGTTGCAGCCCTGATAGGTCAGGCCGCTGGCCGGGTCGGTGTGCGCGCCGGCATCCGGATCGAAGTAAGCGTTCCAACAGCGATCGTTGCCCGTCGCGCCGTTCACACCGCAGCCCAGGTTGGTCGTCTGCGCGAACAACTCGTTCGTGTTGAAGACGAGCACGAGGTCGATCGACGCAGCTTCAGAGACGGCGTTCGTCGTCAGGGTCGTGCTCTGGAACCCGATGATCTGCATGAAGAAGAAACGCACCGTCAGCGTCCCTTCAACGCGAAGCTGCTTGCGCGGGATTTGATCGTTGCCGGCGCACAGATTGGCCGTGGTGGCATCGGTCGCTGTCGTCGCTGGGCCGTCCTGCGTGGCGGTGGCGGTGTGCTCGAAGACAAAGCGGTTCGTCGTGTTCGCGCTGCCCGGCAGACACTGATCGACCTGAACGCGCTCCACGGCCGTCAGGTCTTTGTCGAGATTGAAGCGGATGTAGTCGACGGCGAAGCGTCCCACCTTCTCGAAATCCTGGCCTTCGCGGATCTGCGTGGCGGCCGCGATCGCCGCTGAGTCGACGGCCCGGCGGAGGTACGCCTGGTTGATGATCAAGACGCCGAAGTCGATCATCAGGCCGACGATCAGGATCAGCACGAAGGACGCGCCGGCCATGATCACGACCGCCTGGCCGTTTTGACGGCCGTTGTTCGAAATCCGACGCCACAGGCGATGAGCCGGAGTGGGCCGATCCGTCGGGCCGGCGGGTTGACGGTGGAGCGCAGAGCGTGAAGGCATCTTCTGTGTCCTCATGCGTATTACGGCGTCACGGACACGGCCGGGGCGGTGCAGATGCTGCCGCCGGAGCCGTTATCCCAGGTGGATTGAACGGTATACGTGCCCGTGCTGGCCACGTTGAAGTTGAAGCGCAGCTGCAGCGGCTGGATTGTGCCGGGCGAGATATTGCGGAACGCGCTGACCCATTGCCCGCTCAGGACCGAGAGCGGACTGGCGGTGCTGGTCACGTTCCAGATGATGTTGGCCGAGTTGCGCAAGCTGATGGTTTGGATCGCGCGCGTGCCGTTCGCGGCCCAGGTCAGGGTCAGGTCGCGCAGATAGCGATCGAAAGCAGGCTGCGGCGAACTCTGCGACACATCCGGCGGGTTCGAGAACAGCATCTGCACGCTCTGCGGGTTCGTGGCGATGTCCTGATAGCCGCTCACGCACATGAACTGCGCCTTGGGCGACGTCGTCGTGAAGGCCACTGGCACAGGGTTCGACGGGCTCAAGATGGTCGTCGCGGTCAGGTCGACGTTGCTGCCCGTCTGACCCGAGACCACTGTGAACTCGTAGACGCCGGCGGCCACCTCACCGTTGGAGGCGATCGTGTCCGTCGCGCCGCGCGATGAGGTCAGCGTCACGGTGCGGCCGCTCAACGCCTGATTGGCGCAGTTGCGGAGCGTCACCTGAACTCTCAGTTGGCTGGCGTTGTCAGACCAGGCCGTGTACTGATTGCTCACGAAGGCGATCGACGAGGCGAGCACGCTGACGGCCTGCGGATTGCAGACGTCGGTGGCGGTCGCCGAGGGCGTGGCCGTGGCGGTCCGGGTCGCGGTGGCCGTCCCGGTGCCGAGCGGCAGCGGCGTGTTCGTCGACGTGGCCGTCGAGGTCGGCGTCGGCGTCGGCGTCGGCGTCGGCGTCGGCGTAGGTGTCGGGGTCGGCGTCGGGCGCGGCTCGCCGGCCGGGATCGGCACGATGGTGTAGGTGTAGAACGTCCAATAGTCCTGGGGGATAAACATGTGCAACCAAGGCAGATCCAGGATCCAGTCGTAGTTGTAGTACATCTCGACCAGCAAGATGCCCTGGCTCGGCGCGGCCTTGTCGGTCGCCGGATCCCAGGTGCTGTCGAGATGCTGCTGGAGCTTGGCGCGGTCAAATTGGGTCAACTCGACAGGACCACCTGAGGAATCCCAAGCGTCGGTAAGGCGCCACTGACCGGCGCGAGAACCGTCGTAACACGTCGTGCCTGCGAAAAGTGGCGTGGGAGCTGTTCCCGCCTCGCATCGCGCGGGATCATAAGAAGGCCATGGCCATAAACCTTCACGCCCTGGCGTGACATTTGGATTCCCATCTGGCCCCGACATGATGGTCGGCTTGCAGCGCAGATCGGAATTGGGGATGCGCGTCGAAGGCGGCACGTCATCGTTGCAGAGGACATCGCGATAGACGCGGGCGATTGTGATAATGATTTGATCCGCAGGCAGTGGATGAGTTGTGGGGTTCCCTTGCCCATCGATGTTGTTTTGGGTGCGGATCGTCACTGGTTGTAGACTGAATGCAATACGACATGAGACCTTGGCATAGAAGTCTTGAGTAGTATTGCAGTCGAGATTGGACATCATCTCGCCAGCACTATTGGGATTCGCAATGAGCTCTCGGCCACCCTTCTGCGGATTGGGCTGCTGGTCGACGCCGAAACGCGCGCCTTCACGCACGGCCTCGACCACGTTGACGTAGCGATTGAACGCCAAGCCGAACTCGGCCATGCTGCTCAATAGGATCAGCAGAAACGGCAGCACCAGGGCCATCTCCACCAGGCTCTGACCACGACGGCTGAGCCTCGGAGAGCGCTGTGTCAAAGCTGTCCAACGAGCGCGTAAACCTTGCATAAACAGGCGCATAGAAGAATCCTGCGTCTTAACCGTTTGACCTAACGTGATGGCAGCATAGGGCAAAAGGTGGTTAGATTCGGTTGGCGTTCGTCGGTCGCGGCACATCGTCACGCGCTTTTGACGCGCTCCGGACACGATCCGGACAATCGCCGGCCTTCGACGCGCCCATACTCCTGCAAGATGCGGGCCAAAGTCGGGAGACCGCGGACGGCGGACGGCAGACCACAGAAACGGCGTCTTTCATGCCTCATCGAACCATCAACGGTTGTCGGCTTTTTTACGAAGAATTTGGGCCTGCGAAGCCCGTCGGTCGACCGGTGCTCTTGATCCATGGTTCGACCAGCACCGGCCAGAACGACTGGGCCAGCGTGATCCCGGCCCTGGCCGAACGTCGCCGCGTCATCGTGCCCGACTGCCGCGGCCATGGCCGCAGCGACAATCCGCGCGGCACGTATACGTTCCGCGAGATGGCAGCCGACCTCGCGGAGCTCGCACGCCAGCTCGAGGCAGCGCCCGCCCACATCGTCGGCCACAGCAACGGCGGCAACGTCGCGCTCGTGATGGTGATGGAGGAAGCAGATGTGATCGCGTCGGCGATCGTGCAGGCGGCCAACGCTTACGTGAGCCAGGATCTGCTGGTTCGCGAGCCGCCGCTCTTCGATCCAGATCGGGTGGCACGTGAGGCGCCCGACTGGCGCGACGAGATGATCCGCCTGCACGGCCCGACGCACGGCCCTGACTACTGGCGGACGTTGCTGCGCCTGACCCTTGCCGAGATCCTGGCCGAGCCCAACTACACGCCCGAGGCGCTCGCCCGCGTGGCGCAACCTGTCTTCGTGATCGAAGGCGAGCGCGACCCGGTCAACGCCCCTTCGGCGCACGGCGCCTTCATCGCCCAACACATCCCCGGAGCACGCCTCTGGCGCCCGGAAGGCGTTTCCCACAACGTCCACCTCGAAACCCGTGACGAATGGCTGACGCGCGTGCAGTCGTTCTGGGAGTCGGTCGAGGAATAAGGCATTCGTGGCAAGGATCCGCGTGGCTGTTTCCGCAACACGGCCTGTACAATCGCCGCATGTCCGCCTTCACTTACATCGATGGAACCCTGGCCTGTGACGGCGTCGCCGTCGACGCGATCACGAGGCGCTTCGGCACGCCGCTCTACCTTTATTCGGGCGCCACGATCCGCGAACGGGTCGCGCGCGTGAAGGATGCGTTCGCGGCGTTGAAGCCCGAGATCTACTACGCGGTCAAGGCCAACGGCAACCTCGCGATCCTCAGACTCCTTCGCGAGCTCGGCGTCGGCTTCGACATCGTCTCGGGTGGCGAGCTGGCGCGAGCCCTGGCTGCCGGAGCGGATCCCAGGGCTATCGCCTTCGCCGGAGTGGGGAAGACGAACGCCGAGATGACGGAAGCGCTCGAGGCCGGAGTGGGCTGGTTCAACGTCGAATCGAGCGACGAAACCGCCCGGCTCAACGCCCTGGCCGTTGCCCACGGTGTGCGCGCGCGCGTCGCGCTGCGCCTCAACCCCGCTGTCGAGCCCGACACCCACAAGCACATCCGCACAGGCGGGGCGGCCAGCAAGTTCGGGCTGCCGCTCGACCAGGCCCACGCTCTGGCGAGGCGCTGGGGCGACTTTCCGGCGCTCGACCTGCACGGCGCCCACATCCACATCGGCTCGCAGATGGCCACGGCCGGCCCCTGGCGCGCCGCGCTCGACGCGATGCTGGGCTTTGTCGAGGCGCATCCGTCGATCACTCACATCGATCTCGGCGGCGGCCTGCCGATCAGCTACACAGACACCGCGGCCCCCGATCCGGCCGAATTCGCGGAACCGCTGGTTGAGCGGCTGCAGTCGTTGGTTGGTAGATTCACCATCGGGCTCGAGCCCGGGCGCTATCTGGTGGCCGAGTCGGGTCTGCTGGTCACTGAGGTCCAGGCGGTCAAGACGATGGCCGGACGGCGGATGGCCGTGGTCGACACGGGCATGCACCACCTCATCCGGCCGATGCTGTACGAAGCCCGGCATCGCATCTGGCCGGTGCGGTCGGGCGAGGCCATGGGCCCGGCGGATGTGGTCGGCCCGATCTGCGAGTCGACCGACGTCCTCGACCGAGACGTGATGCTGCCGGCCCTGGAGTACGGCGATCTCCTGGCCGTCAGCGACGTCGGCGCCTACGGCTTCAGCATGGCCTCGAACTACAACGCCCAACCGCGCCCGGCCGAGGCGCTGGTCGACGGCGGCGAGGCGCGCCTGATCCGCCGCCGCGAGGCCTACGCGGACCTGATGGCCCCCGAAACCGACATCGGGGTACATCGAGACACTCCCGATGTATAATCCTTCGACCGGGAGGAGTACGCGCTCCGGAAGTCGACAGCGAGGACGGGCCTTGTGGTGCAAGCCCGCCCCGACTGCCAGCGCGGAAGTCGCCCGGCCGTATGGCGGAAGAACGTCGGCCTCTGCCGATCACTAGACCCGCCCGGGTGCGCCCGTTAGCGCGCGACAGAGTGCCCGGCTCGGCCGGGAACTGAGGTGGTACCACGGAAGGCTCGCCCTTTCGTCCTCATTCGGACGAAAGGGCGTTTTGTTTTCTCATGGCAACACACACCCTTGTACCCAACCGCTCGACCCTGCACGGACACTACTCGAACGAGCTCGCGCCCGTGCTGACCGTCGATCCCGGCGACGTGGTCGTGGCCAGCACGCTCGATGCGGGCTGGAGCGTCGGCCCGCGCCCGGCGCCCGGCGTCAACCGGCCGAAGTTCGAGTCCCGCGACGGTGACCTCGACAACGGCCATGCTCTGATCGGCCCCATCGCCGTCAGGGGCGCCGAGCCCGGCATGGGCCTGGCCATCGACGTCGAAGAGATCCGGGTGGGCAGCTGGGGCTGGACGGTCGCCGGTGGTTGGGACCATCCGGTCAACCGGGTCTTCGACATCGTCTCGGGCGAGTACGAGATGGAGTGGACTCTCGACGCCGACGCCGGCCTTGGCCGTAACCAGTTCGGCGACACGGTCCCGCTGCGACCATTCCTCGGGCAAATGGGCGTCGCTCCCGCCGCACCCGGCCGGCACTCGACGATCCCGCCGCGCCGGGTCGGTGGGAACCTGGATTGTCGCGAGTTGATCGTCGGAAGCCGCCTCGTGCTGCCCATCGAAGCGCCGCTGGCGCTCTTCTCGTTCGGCGACGGCCACGGCGCGCAGGGCGACGGCGAGTCCTCGGTGACGGCGCTCGAGTGCCCGTTCGAGCGCGTTGTGCTGCGGCTGTCGCTCGAGCAACGGCCGCTCATCGACACACCCTACGCGCGAACTCCCACGGGCTGGCTGACGCTGGGCTTCGACGAAGACTTGACCATGGCGGCTCACAAAGCGCTCGCAGCCATGGTCGTTCTGATGGGCGCTCGGCATGGTTTCGATCAACGCCGCGCGCTCGCCCTCGCCAGCGTTGCCGTCAACCTGCGCGTGACCCAGATCGCCAATGGCGTCAACGGCGTGCACGCCGTTTTGGACGACGACGCCCTCGGGCGCTCGCCATTGGATCCGACGCAGCCGTAAACCCGACACTCAGCCGTTCCTGGTTCCGCATCAATCGCAGATCACAAAACGTCATGACCAATCAGCAACCCACCACCGACAATCAGCAATTTCCGAAGGCCTACGACCATGCCGCCACCGAGCGCGAACTGTACGCCTGGTGGGAGAAGAACGGCTGGTTCAAGCCGACCAACGACCCGAGCCAGCCGGGCCACGATCCGGCCAAGAAGCCGTTTGTGATCTCGATCCCGCCGCCGAACGTCACGGGCGAGCTTCACCTCGGCCACGCCATGTTCGTGTCGGTCGAGGATCTCATGATCCGCTACCACCGCATGAAGGGCGATCCGACCCTGTGGGTGCCCGGCTCCGACCACGCCGGCATCGCCACCCAGCTGCAGGTCGAGAAGATGCTTCTGCGCCAGGACGAGGTGACGCGCGAGGAGCTCGGCCGCGAGGAGTTCCTGCGCCGCACCTGGGCCTGGAAGGAGAAGTACGGCGGAATCATCTACGACCAGCTGCGCCGCCTCGGCGCCAGCTGCGACTGGGGCCGCGTGCGCTTCACGCTCGACGAGGGATTGAGCGTGGCGGTGCGCGAAGCCTTCGTGCGCCTGCACGACAAGGGCCTGATCTACCGCGGCCCGCGCCTGATCAACTGGAGCCCGGGCCTCAAGACCGCCGTCAGCGATCTCGAGGTCGAGTACAGCGAGGAGCCGGGCCATCTCTTCTACTTCAAGTACCGGCTCGCCGATGAAGACGCCTTCATCCCGGTGGCCACGACGCGGCCCGAGACGATCCTGGGCGACACCGCCGTGGCCGTGCATCCGGAGGACGAGCGCTACCAGCGCTTCATCGGCCGCGACGTGCTCGTGCCAATGCTCGAGCGCCGCATCCCCGTGATCGCCGACGAGGCCGTCGACCGCGCTTTCGGCACCGGCGCGCTCAAGATCACGCCCGGCCACGACTTCACCGACTACGAGGTCGGCGCGCGCCACAAGCTGCCGATCATCTCGATGCTCGACCGCGAGGCCAAGGTCACGGCGGCCGGCGGCCCCTACAAGGGCCTCGACCGCTTCGAGGCGCGCAAGAAACTCTGGGCCGACATGGAGGCCGCGGGGCTGACGATCAAAGTCGAGCCCTACCTGCGCAACACGCCGCGGTCGCAGCGCGGCGGCGAGATCGTCGAGCCGATGGTCTCGGTGCAGTGGTTCGTGAAGATGGAAGGCCTGGCGGCCGCCGGCCTCGAGGCGGTGCGCGACGGGCGCATCACCATCGTGCCCGAACGCTTCAGCAAGGTCTACTTCAACTGGCTCGAGAACATCAAGGACTGGACGGTGAGCCGTCAGTTGTGGTGGGGCCACCGCATCCCGGTCTGGTACGTGGTCGGCACCGACGGGCTGCCGACCGATGAGTACTTCGTCGCGCGCACCGAGTCGGCCGCCTACAACCTGGCGCGCGCCAAACACGGCAAGTCCGTCGAGCTGCAGCAGGACCCCGACGTGCTCGACACCTGGTTCAGCTCGGGACTGTGGCCCTTCAGCACGCTTGGCTGGCCGCACGACACGGCCGACCTCAAGTACTTCTACCCGACCAGCGTGATGGAGACCGGTTACGACATCCTGTTCTTCTGGGTGGCGCGCATGATCATGACCGGCCTCGAGTTCACCAAAGAGGCGCCGTTCCACACAGTCTATCTGCACGGCCTGGTGCGCGACGAGCAGGGCCGCAAGATGTCGAAGACCACGGGCAACGTCGTCGACCCGCGCTGGATCATCGACGGCGCTTCGGCCGAATCCGTGCGGCTCTCCGGCAGCGCCGAGATCGCGAAGCAGTTCCCCGACGGCATCGCCTCGATGGGCACCGACGCCCTGCGCTTCACGCTGCTGACCTCGGGCACGCCCGGCAACGACCTCAACCTCAGCCTGGCGCGCGTCGAGGCCAACCGCAACTTCGCCAACAAGATCTGGAACATCGCGCGCTTTATCGTGGGCAACCTGCCTGAGGGGTTCGAGCGGTCGGAAAGCGAGGAGCGAGAAGCGAAGGGCGAAGAGCTCGACGCAGCCACGTCGGCCGATCGCCCCTCGCCCCTCGCCTCTCGCTCCTCGCTTTCCGACCGCTGGATCCTGTCGCGCCTCAACAGCGTGATCGCCGACGCGACGCGCTTCATCGAGGCCTATGAGTTCGGCCAGGCCGGCAACCAGATCTACGATTTCCTCTGGGGCGACTTCGCCGACTGGTACGTGGAGATCGCGAAACTGCAACTCAAGACGGCGGACGGTGGACCGCAGACCGCGGTCAGCGGTCCGCCGTCAGCGGTCGATTCGACCCGCCAGCTCCTCCTGCACGTGCTCGATCAGACGCTACGGCTGCTGCATCCGTTCGTGCCTTTCATCACCGAGGCGGTGTGGCAGAAGCTGCCGCGCGCGGCCGGTGAGGCGCCGGCCCTGATCGTGGCGTCGTGGCCGCAGGGCGGCAGCGTCGACGTCGAAGCTGTCGAGCAGTTCGAACATCTGCGCAGCCTGGTGCGCGGCATCCGCAACGCCCGCACCGAGAAGAAGATCGAACCCAAGAAGCGCCTGGGCGCCGTGATCGCGGCCGGCGAACGCGCCGGCTGGCTAAACGAGCAGAGCGCGGTGCTGGCCGCGCTGGCCGGGCTCGACGCCGCGAAGCTGTCGATCGTGGCGACGGCTGAGGCACCCGCGCAGGCGATCTCCGTGATCGAAGGCGGCACGCAGGTCTTCCTGCTGCTCGAGGGCGTGATCGACACGGCCGCGGAACGCGAGCGCCTGGCCAAGGAGCTCGCCGAGCTCGAGCGCGTCATCGCCAAGAGCCAGGGCCTGCTCGCGTCCGACTTCGCCAAACGAGCTCCGGCTGCCGTCGTCGACAAGGAACGCGCCAGGCTGGCCGAGGCAGAAGCGGGTCGCGCCAAGCTCGTTGCGCAACTCGAGTCGCTGTAACTGTCAGCGGCCCATCAAACGTCCGTCAACCCGCCGGGCTCCTTGCCTGATAAGGTGTAGACACCTTCAGGCAAGGAGCCCGGCGATGTCGTTCAAGCCCCGCTTTTCCGCAGTCATTCTCGTCATCGGCGTCGCGCTGGCGCTCTGCGCCGCGTGCGAACCGCTCGTCACACCAACGCCGCCCGCCGACACAGCCGTTCCGCCGACCGCCACGCCCACGGCCGCCGCCAGCCCAACCCCGACGGATTGTCCGACGGCGTGGTCTTGGGCCACGGGGCCTGGCTCGCCGGACTTCGATGACGTGCTGGCCCGAAGCCTGACCGAAGCCGGTCTGACGGTGCGCTCGGTCGCCTCCTCGGCCTTCGGTGAAGACAACCTCTGCAACGGGCTCTTCCATGCCATGGAACTCGACGTGAACGTGGAGCTCGACGTCGCCGATGCGACGCGCGAGGAGGTCTTCGCGGACACTAACGCCGTTGTCGTCAGGCTGGCGAAAGACACCCTGGCGGTGAGTGGCGTTCCCGGTCTTGGCCGTGTGACAGTTCGCTTTGTCGCGCCCGAAGCCACCTGGCAGTGCGTCACATCGAGCGTCAGCACCGAGTGCCGGGCTGCGCCGTAGGCGCTGAGAACAGAGATCGGGAGTGTCACGAAGTATCCCGATGTCCGCGACGCGGACATCGGGATACTTCGTGACACTCCCGATCTCTGTTTATCGTATCATTCACCTCAACCCTGCCACCCGAGGAACCCATGGCCTTCTTCGATCTCTCCCGCGATCAGCTTGAGTCCTACAAACCCGCGCGCACCGAGCCCGCCGACTTCGACGCCTTCTGGGCCGACACGCTTGCGGCAGCTCGCAGCCACCCGCTCGCGGCGCGCTTCGATACGATCGAGCTCGGCCTGACGCTCTTGGAAACCTACGACGTCACGTTTAACGGTTACGGCGGGCAGCCGATCAAGGCCTGGTTCCTCAAGCCGCGCGGCGCGGCCGGCCCGCTCCCGTGCGTGGTCGAGTACAACGGCTACGGCGGCGGGCGCGGCTTCGCCTTCGAGCGCATGCTCTACGCCGCCGCCGGTTACGCCTACCTGTTCATGGACACGCGCGGCCAGGGCAGCGCCTGGGGCTCGGGCGGCCACACGCCGGATATCGCGCCCGACGGCGACAGCCCACAGCATCCCGGCTTCATGACCCGCGGCGTCCTCGACCCGCATACCTACTACTATCGCCGCCTCTTCACCGACGCCGTGCGCGCCGTCGACGCTGTGCGCTCGCGCCCCGATGTCGACGGCAGCCGCGTGGCCGTCACCGGCGGCAGCCAGGGCGGAGGCATCGCCCTCGCCACAGCCGGCCTCGTGCCGGACCTGGCGGCCTGCCTGCCCGATGTGCCGTTCCTGTGTGGCTATCGCCGCGCGACTGAGATCACTGACAAGTATCCGTACTTCGAGATCTCGCTTTATTGCCGCATCCATCGCGACAAGATCGACACCGTCTTCAATACGCTCTCCTACTTCGACGGCTGGAACTTCGCGACCCGAGCCAAGGCCCCGGCCCTCTTCTCCGTCGGCCTGATGGACGATATCTGCCCGCCCTCCACCGTCTACGGCGCGTTCAATCACTACGCCGAAAGCCGCAAGGAGATCCGCGTCTACGAATACAACAACCACGAGGGTGGCCAGGGCTACCACGACGCCGAGAAGCTGGCGTTCTTGAAGAAGGCATTGGAGTAGTCGAGCAAGGCTATAGGCATGAGGCGCAGGGCGTCAACCACTCAGATGCCCGACGCCTCACAGGATCTCCCATGCCCACTTTCGACGTCATCATCATCGGCACGGGCGGGGTCGGTTCGGCGGCAGCCTACACGCTCGCGAAGGCGGGCAGGCGCGTGCTGGCGCTCGAGCAGTTCGCCATCGGGCACGATCGCGGCTCGAGCCACGGCCACTCGCGCATCTTTCGTTTCGCGTACGACGTCGTCGATTACGCCGACCTCGCCAGGGTCGCGTTGGGCGACTGGCATGCCGTCGAAGCCGACGCCGGTCTTCGGCTGCTGACGCCGACCGGCGGCCTGGACCTTGGCCCCGGCGATCACCCCGCCCTGCGTCAGGTCACGAGCGTGCTGACCGAGATCGGCGCGACGCATGATGTGCTCGATGGTCGCGACCTGCGCAGACGCTGGCCCGTGTGGAACGTCCCCGACGATTGGGTCGGCGTGGCGTCGCCTGACGCCGGCATCCTGGCGAGCACCACGGCCGTCGAGACGCTGGCCGGCATGGCCCGCGCGTACGGCGCCGACGTGCGCGAACACACGCCGGTGCTGGCGCTCGATCTCGATGTGCCCGGAGCCCCGCGCGTGCGCACCGCCGACGACGTCTTCACGGCCCCGCGCGTCATCGTCGCCGCGGGTGCCTGGGTCGGCCAACTGCTGCCTGATCTGGCCCCTCGTTTCACGGTCACTGAGGAATGCCTGGCGTACTTCCGGCCGCGAACCCCCGAACGATTCACGCCCGAGAACTTCCCGATCTTCATCGAGCACGGCGGTTCGGGCGGATACGGCTTCCCGGCGTTCGGGCATCCCGGCGTAAAGGTCGGGTTCCATCACGACGGCCAGGCCGTGACGCCCGAGACTCGCCTCGACCGGCCCCGACAGGAAGTGCTCGATCGCCTGGCCGCCTACGTGGCCGAACGATTGCCAGACGCGGCCGGCCCGATCACGCTCGCGAAAACGTGTCTGTACACCAACACGGCCAACGAGGACTTCCTGCTCGACCTGCTGCCCGGCGTGCCCGAGGTGGTCGTCGCGTCGCCGTGTTCGGGTCACGGCTTCAAGTTCGTGCCGCTGATGGGTCGAATCGCGGCGGAGCTCGCGACAACGGGCGCCAGCTCTCACTGGCGCCCGCGTTTCGCGATCAAATGACCCGCCCGGGATGAAGCCGACTACCTGACGACGACAGCCGGCGAGGCTGTGACAGCCACCGAGACGTCTGGCGCCGGTTCGGATGCGTCACCGTTGTCGTGGACGAAACGATCGATCAGGGTCTGCAGGCCCTGGCTCAGTCGCTGAAGTTGCTCGGCCGAGCTCGACACCTGGGCGACCTGAGCGGCCATGTCGGCCGTGGCCATCTGGATCTCCTGCGCGGAGGCTCCACTTTCGACGTTGACGACCGCCATCTCTTTGATGGCGCCGTTGATCTCGTTCGCACCGGCCGCCATCTCTTCGGTGACGGCCGTGTTCTCTTCGACGACCGCCGAGACGGTGTCCATTTCGGAGCCGAGGCTGTTCGCGTCCTTCGAAGCCTGATCGGCCACCGTCAGGGTCTCGTCAAGGCGCGCGCGCACGCTATCGACGGCGCCCAGGATCTTCTGCAGCGCGGCCCCGGCGGCGCCGGCACGCTCCACTTCAGACTCCACGGCCTGGTTGGCGTTCGTCATCGCCATAGCGACTTCCCTCAGGCTCGCCTGGATCTGGCGCACTGTCGACTCGATTTCGTGAGCCGCGCTCGCGGATTGTTCGGCCAGTTTGCGGATCTCGACAGCCACGACCGCGAAGCCGCGACCGTGCTCACCGGCCCGAGCGGCTTCGATGGCTGCATTGAGCGCCAGCAGGTTGGTCTGATCGGCGATATCGGCGATCGTGTCCGCCATGGCCGTCACCTGTTCGGAGCTGGCTCCGAGCAACTGCATCTTGCTCGCGGCCTCGCGCATCCGGCCATGGATGTCCTTCATGCCGTTCAGCGTTAGCTCGACCTGGTTCACGCCATCGCGCGCCGTGTCGACGGTGCCCGAGGCGGAGAGCGAGTTGTCGACAAGCGTCTCCATGACGGTGCCGAGGCTGTCGTTCATCTTGATCACGAGCGCTGCCGCGCGTGATACGGCCGATGACTGCTCCTGGGCGCCCTGGGCGACGCCGTCGATGGCGCGCCGCATCTGCTCCATAGTCTCGGCTGTGTGCGTGGCCGACGCGCTCTGCCGCGACGCGCCCTCCGCGAACTGCTCCATGCCTTCAGCGATCAGCCGGGTCGTCTGATCAGATGATTGAGCCGCCGCATTCAGGGCACGCGAGGATTCGTCAAGGGTGTGGATGCCGCGCCGAAGTTCGAGCAACATGCCGCGCTGTTGATTCACCAACCTCTCGAACGCGTTGCCGAGCTGATCCTCGCTCGATCGCGGCGTGACGACCACGTTCAGGTGCCCCATCGCCAGTTCCTCGGCGACGGTGCTCATGCCTCGTAGATGCTCCAGCACCGCGGCCCAGGCCATCGCCAGGTGTCCGATCTCGTCCTGCGAGCCGCATTTCACCTGGGTGTTCAGATCACCAGTGGCGGCGATGTGCTCCGCGGCCTTCGCCAGCCTCGAGATCGGGCGCGTGAGCAGCGTCGCAGCAGCAAGGCCCGCGAACGCCGAAAGCACAAGCGCCAGGGCGCCGCCCAACAGGGCCGCGTCAACGCTCGACGCGATCCGCTGTACCTCAGGCTGCTGATCCCTGGCGACCACCAGCTTCCAGTGCAGGGGCACGAGCTCGGCCGCCTCGGACGAAGACGACGTGAACGGCGTCACCACAGTTCGACGCGGACGATCGGCGAAGGCGATCACATCGCCCTCTGTCGGCCGGTTCGTCGCCATCTCAGCGAACCCCGCAGGCGGCTCTTCGACCGCGCCGTCGTAGGTGTTGATCAACTCGTTCGACTCAAGGAGGATGAAGATGTGATACGCGTAGCCTTCGCGCTTGTCGTTGAGCAGCCGCGCGACCCCCATCAGGTCGTACGTGCCGCGCAGGATGCCCACGATCTGCCCGTCCGTTCCGCGGACGGGCACCGCGATGTTCACGGCGATCACGCCGGTGCTGGCGTCGAGTTCCGGCTCGCCGATGTACGTGCTGCCCTGGCCGTCGGCGTACGCCTTCTGCCACCACGTCTCGTCAGCCTGCATGAAGTCCGACGTCCGCCCGGTGGTCGCGACGAGCGCGCCATAGCGATCGGTCACAAACATCTCGACGGCAGCCGGGAAGTCCACCAACATCTGCCGCAAGCTGCTCGCGAGATCGCTGTTGAGCCCAGCCTCAACGAGGGGATCGGTGTTGTCGTCGCGGGCATCGGCAGCGCGCCATTGCTTGTCGAACGTGTCGATCAACGCCGCGCGTTCGGCGTCCGAGAGCGCCGGGTCGAGGGTCGCCTGGCTGAGCCTGTCGATCTGCTCGGGCAGCCCGGCGCCTTCGGCATACGCGGTGAGCGTGCGCCTGAAACCCAGCAATCGCTCGCCGGCCGTGCGGGATAGTTCGCCTGCCGTCGCGCGCAGCGTGATCATGGCATCCGAGGCCTCGGTCTGAACACTCGAGACGAAATGGGTGCCGGCCGACACACCGACCGCCACGACCACGACCCCGCCGAACGCCGCGATCAGTTTCGAATTCAGATCGTAGGCGGACCAGGTGCGGATCAAGACGATCAGCCCGACGGCGATGCCAAGGCCGCAGAGCGCATCGGCAGCTCCACGCGCGACGGTGATGGTCAGGTCAGGCGACGGGAACTCGGCCCGCACCAGCCACACACCGGCGGCCGCGGCGGCCGCCGAGAGGATCCCCCAGCGTCGGTAACGGCCCGTGAGGGTCGGCCCGCTCATCCCGATGCCGATGACGATCGCGGCCATGGCAAGCGTCAGCGCGGTGTCGATGCCGCCCAAAACCGCCTGGGCGCCAACGCAGGCGCTCAGGACGGCGCCCTGAAGCAGGGCGGCGGCCGCACCGTAAGCGCCGCGCCGCGTGACGATTTCGGCGGCCACGCACACGGCAGCCAGCGCTCCCGCGCCCGCCAGCGTGATCCAACCCGTATTCAAAACGAAGCCGGCGATCGCGGCACTCAGCATGACGACGAGTAGCGACCGAGAAAGCGCAAGGAGCACTCCTCGCCGTGCCGGCGGATCACCGGCCGCGGCTGAGTCGATTGTGTGCAGTAAGCGCTTCATAGTCTTGCCTCGCTCGCTTCCGCCGGAAAATGTCTCGGCCGATACGCAGCAACGCGGGGGCGCCCCATCCTCCAGCGGCTCCCTTCTCCGCGATCTATGGTTTGGTCACCAATTAAGTTGTAATCGAATCAGATCGCCCGAGTCCGTAAAGAACGGGTCAATGCGCCGTAAAGCGGGGATAACAGCTTACCGAAAGTTGAGGGGTCAGTCGGTGGCCGGCTGGGTAGCTGACGCGGGACGGCCCTTGAGGAGGATGGATTGCGCGTTCAAAACCGGCGAATCCGGCCCCGGCTCCACTCTGACGTAGCTGCCGTCGGCCTTGAGCGCGCGAGTTTTGGCGTTGTCGGCCAGATAGACCGCCAAAATGTCGTCGTAGATGCTCTTGACCAGGCGGGCGTCGTCGATCGGGAAGAGCACCTCGACGCGCCGGTCGATGTTGCGGGGCATCAGATCGGCGCTGCCCACGAAGATCTCGGGCCGGCCGTCGTTGCCGAACCAGTAGATGCGGCTGTGCTCGAGGAATCGCCCGACGATGCTGCGCACGCGGATGTTTTCGCTCAGGCCCACGATGCCGGGCCTCAGACAGCAGATGCTGCGCACGATCAGGTCGATCTGCACGCCCGCGCGTGAGGCTGCGTAGAGCAGCTTGATCATCGGCTTGTCGACCAGGGCGTTCATCTTGAAGATCAGACGCGCCGGCTTGCCCTGCTGCGCGAACTCGATCTCGCGGCAGATCAGATCCTGCATACGGGCGCGCAGGTTGATCGGTGCCACGAGCAGTTTGCGGTACTCGGACTTGGCCGAATAGCCAGTCAGGTAATTGAACAGATCCGTGGTGTCGGCGCCGATCTCGTCGTCGGCCGTGAACAGGCCGAGGTCGGTGTAGATGCCGGCCGTCACCGGGTTGTAATTGCCGGTGGCCAGGTGCACGTAGCGGCGGATGCCCGTGCCCTCTTTGCGCACCACCATTGAGACCTTCGAGTGCGTCTTCAGGCCCGGAAGGCCGTAAACCACGTGGACGCCCTCGGCTTCCAAGCGCTTCGCCCAGCCGATGTTGCTCTCTTCGTCGAAGCGCGCTTTGAGTTCGACCAGCGCGGCCACCTGCTTGTCGTTCTCGATCGCCTCGAGCAGCGCCTCGACCACCGGTGAGTTGCGCCCCACGCGGTACAGCGTCTGCTTGATGGCCAGCACGTCATCGTCGTTGGCCGCCGACTGCAGGAACTGCAGCACCGGGTTGAACGAATCGTAGGGGTGATGCAGCAGGATGTCGCCCTGCCGGATCGCGCTGAAGATATCGCCGTCGTGCAAGGCCTCACGCAAGCCGGGCGGCGTGGTCGGCACGAACGACGGATCCTTCAGGTCGTACCTGTCGACGCCGTACAGGCCCATCAGCCGGCTGAGGTCGATCGGATCCTCGCCGGAGTACAGATCGAGCGACGTGACCTCAAGGTTTTCCAGCAGGATATCGCGCATGCGCTCGGGCATGCGCGTGGTCACCTGCACGCGCACCACGGAGCCGAAGCGCCGCTGACGAACGCTCTCCTCCATCGTCTCGAGCAGGTCTTCGGCCTCGAGCTCCTGGATGATGATGTCGGCGTCGCGGGTCACATGGAAAGGATGTGCCTCGACGATCTCCATGCCCGGGAAGAGCAGGTTCAGGTTGGCCGCGATCACCTGGTCGAGCCAGACGAAGTAGTGTTCGCGCGGCACGGTGCCGTCTTTGCGCGTCGCGCCCGAGCTGCGTTTGATCGGCACGAGCCGCGGCAGCGTGTTCGGCACCTTGACGCGCGCGAAGCGTTCCTCGCCGTCGCGTCCGCGAATCAGGACGGCCAGGTTCAGGCTCAGATTGGAAATGTGAGGGAACGGCCGGCCCGGGTCGAAGGCAAGCGGCGTCAGCACCGGGAAGACGATCTCGTGGAAGTAGGCCTCGACCTTGCGCCGCTGGTTGGGCGTGAGCTCGGCGTAGTCGAGCACGTAGATGCCCTGCTCGGACAGTTGAGGTCGCAGTTCGCGCGCCCAACTCTGGCGAGCCTCCTGCATCAGCGAGACCACGACCTTGCGGATGGCCGCCAGTTGCTCGGCCGGCGTCTGCTCGTCGGTCGGGTCGATCACGCCGGCCTTGACCTGCTGCTTCAGGCCGGCTACTCGCACCATGAAGAACTCGTCCATGTTCGAGCCGACGATCGCCAGGAACTTGGCGCGTTCGAGCGGCGGGTTGGACGTGTCCCGAGCTTCTTCCAGCACGCGCCGGAAGAACTCCAGCATGCTGATCTCACGGTTGAGGTACAGCCTTGGGTCGTCGAGGTCGAGCCCCTGCGGTATCGCGGCGGCCGGCTCGCCCTCGGCAGGCGCCTCCTCCAACGGCTTCACGGGCGCGGGGGCCGGTTTTGACGAGCCGTTCTTGGCGGACCGACCGGCTCGGGAGAGGCGCGTGGAGTTGGCCATAGTGCCGTCATTCTAACAAAGGCCGCACCCCAGGAGTCAATCGGCCTTAATCTATCTCATACATCTGTTCGATTAGGCACCCCGCCGTCGGAGGCACGGCTGTGCTACAATCTTTGGGTTGAATGGCGTGAAGATTTGTTTGGCCACCATACACAAGGGCCCATGGTAGAAGTCACGATCGACAGCATCCGAGTAAGCCTGATGTCCCAGCATCGGGTGGTGATCCTCAAGGACACCTCCGGCGAGCGTTATTTGCCGATTTGGATCGGACCTTGCGAGGCCGATGCCATCACGGTCACGCTGCAGGAGGTCGAGGTTCCGCGGCCGTTGTCGCACGACCTGATGAAATCGATCATCACCGACCTGGGCGGCTCCGTCGAGCAAATCGTCATTTCAGACCTGAAGAACGAGGTCTTTTACGCCAAGATCGTGATCGACGTCAACGGGCAGACGATCGAGATCGACTCTCGCCCGAGCGACGCGTTGGCGTTGGCCGTGCGGGTGCGCGTGCCGATCTATGTCAGCGAAGCCGTGATGGAGAAAGCCGTCCAGCCCGAAGAAGAAGTGGGTGAAGAGGGCGCCGCCGGAGACGCGTCGACCAAGCTCGACGCTTTCGCCGACTTCCTCGACTCGCTCGACATGGACGATCTCGACAACCCAAAACGCGGCGGCAAAGACGACTGACCACCGCAGCACCTTTGCTTTCGAAGGCCGGAGCGCTGCTCCGGCCTTTTTCTTTTCGGGAAGATGCCTGCCACGGATGACACGGATTGAACTGTCAGTATCCGCATCATCCGCCCAAAATGGTTTTCTATCGTTCCTGGCCGAAAACTTTAGGAACCGCCCGGGACCTGTGCTGCTAGAATAGCCATCCAATCCCGCATGACCGAACAAGCCGAGATGCCCACCCAGGCCCCTGAGCCTGGAACGATTCCGCCTGAGCCCGAAGCGCCGCCGCCCAGCGATGAAGGCTGGTCGTCCGACGATTTCGGCTCCGAGGAGTCTGAAGCTGGCCCGTCGACGCCGCCGGCACCCCTTGCTCAACCGCGCGAGGGCTTCGCGCGCCGTGACCGCGATCGCGGCGCAGGCGACAGCGCCGATGGAAACCGGCCGAACGGCTCGGGCCGCAACGGCGATTACGGCGGGGCCAACGGCAACATCTCGGCCATGGCCTCGCTGCCCGGCAGCACGATCGCCATGTACTCGGCCGAGGCCGAGCAGGCCGTGCTCGGCTCGATCCTGATCAACAGCGAAGCCCTGTTCGAGATCCCGTACCTGCAGCCCGAGGACTTCTACCTCGTCAAGCATCGCTGGATCTGGAACGCCTTCATCGCGCTCAACGAGTCGCGTCAGCCGCTCGACGTCCTCACCGTGGCGCGCGAGCTCGAGCGCCACAACCAGCTCGACGAGGCCGGCGGCCAGGCCTATCTGACCCAGCTGGTCACCGCGGTGCCGACGTCGATCCACGCCGAGGGTTATGCGCGCATCGTCCAGCGCGATGCCACGCGCCGGCGCCTGATCGAGGCCGCGTCGGAGATCGCCAAGCTGGCCTACGCCGACGAGCGCGACGTCGCCGACGTGGTCAACGCGGCCGAGGTCGCCGTCTTCGCCGTCAGCGAGCGGAACCAGACCAAGGACTTCAAGCCGATCGGCGAGGTCCTGCGCGATTACTACGCGCAGGTCGAGTACCGCCTCGAGCATCGCGGCGAGCTTTTCGGCGTCCCGACCGGCTTCCACGACCTCGACAAGGTGCTCGGCGGCCTTCAGAAGTCGGACCTGCTGATCATCGCCGGCCGCCCGGGTTCCGGCAAAACGGGCTTCATGCTCAGCCTGGCCAAGAACGCGGCCCAACTGCACCGCAAGCGCGTCGCGATCTTCTCGCTCGAAATGGGCAACGAGCAGCTCGTGCAGCGCCTCATGTCGCAGGAGACGGGCATCGACGCCCAGCGCCTGCGCCTCGGTCAGTTGCGCGACGACGAGTTGCAGCTCTTCGCTCACGCCACCGACGTCCTCAGCGATCTGCCGATCTACCTCGACGACACGCCGTCGCTGACGCCGCTGCAACTGCGCGCCAAATGCCGGCGCATCCAGCAGGAGCACGGCCTCGATCTCGTCCTCGTCGACTATCTGCAGCTGATGCAGGGCGAGGGCAAGATGCGCGACAACCGCGTGCAAGAGGTGTCGTACATTTCGCGTCACCTCAAGCAACTGGCCCGCGAGCTCAACGTGCCGCTGCTCACCGGCGCCCAGCTGTCGCGCGCGGTCGAGCAACGGCAGGACAAGCGCCCGATGCTCTCCGACCTGCGCGAATCCGGCTCGCTCGAGCAGGACGCCGACATCGTCATGTTCATCCACCGGCCCGACCCGGAGCGCGAAGGCACGGGCAAGGCCGGCATCGCCGAGATCATCGTCGCCAAGCACCGCAACGGCCCCACCCACTCCGGCGTCGAGCTCGTCTTTTTGGACAAGCTGGCCAAGTTTGAAAACGCCGCCAGAGTGGACCTGCGAGACTATTGAGATTGGTTGTTGGCTATTGTTCCCTCAGTAGCCAATCACCAATGACCATTGATGAAGGGTTTCTCCGGCTTCCCATCCGATGACGGCCCAACGACCGGGCTGCCCGAGGCGTTCTTCGCCGAGTTGCTGCCGATCATCGATCATGTCGGCGAGCTGAAGGTGACGCTGTACGGGCTGTGGCGGTTCGCGCGCCTGACCGGCGAGCACAAGTTCCTGCGCCGTGACGACTTCGCCGGCGACGAGGATCTGCTGACCGGGTTGTCGCCGTCGCCGCGGCAGGCGCAAGAGCGCCTCGACGATGCCCTCGAGCGCGCCGTCGCACGCGGCACGTTCCTGCGGGTCGAGATCGAAGACGATCAGGGCACTCAGGACCTGTTCTTCCTGAACTCGCCAGGCGGACGGGTCTCGGTCGAGGGGTTGGGCAGCGCCTGGCGGCCCGGCGAGAGCGAAGGCGGGCTGACGCTCAGCCATGTGCGCGCCAACGTCTTCGTGCTGTATGAGCAGAACATCGGCCCGCTGACGCCCATGATCGCCGAAAGCCTGCGCGACATCATGGCCACGTACCCCGGCGACTGGATCGAAGAGGCCATCCACGTCGCGGTGCGCAACAACATCCGCAAGTTGAATTACATCCTCGCCGTGCTCGAGCGCCGGCGCTCGGGGAGCCCACGTGAGCGAATTGAAAAAGCACCTGCCGAAGATCCCAACCGATACACCGGGTACCTCCGCCGAGACGAATAGTCTCGCCGGGATGAACCCCGACGCCCGGCCGGCCCGACGCGTCGAAGTCGGCCTTGGAGACCCCGACTGCCCGCTCTGCCACGGCCTCGGCTACATCCGCGGCGCGGATCTCCCGATGACCGATCCGGCCTTTGGCAAGGTGCGGGTCTGCAGTTGCCAGGCCGACGCCCTTCTCGCGCAGCGCGCCGCCAGACTGCGCACCGACAGCAACATCGCATCGCTGGCCGACAAGACCTTCGACACGTTCATGCCGACGGGCACCAGCCCGGACCCTGTGGTGCAGGCTCAACTGCGCAAAGCCTTCGAGAGCTGCCGCGCCTTCGCCCAAAACCCCGCGCGCCCCGACGAGCACGAGCCGGATCGAAAGTGGCTATTGCTCATGGGCAGCTATGGCGCAGGCAAGACGCATCTCGCAGCCGCGATCGCCAACCAGTGCCTGCACGACGGCAAACCTGCGCTCTTTCTCAACACGCCGGACCTGCTCGACTATTTGCGCGAGGCCTACAGCCCGGCGGCCGGCGAGACGTACAGCCAGCGTTTCGAAGAGATCCGCGATGCTCCGCTCTTGATCCTGGACGACCTGGGCACCGAGAGCCCGACGCCCTGGGCCGTCGAGAAGCTCTACCAGTTGCTCAACGCTCGGTACAACGCTCAGTTGCCGACCGTGATCACCACGAACAAGCGCCTCGAAGATCTCGAGCCGCGCATCGGCAGCCGGCTGGGTGACATCAACCTCGTCTATCAGCTTCACATCCACGCGCCCGACTACCGCGCGGGTGGCGCCAAGAGCGGCGCCGAGGTGTCGACCCTCAGCCTGCATCGCAACCAGACCTTCGAGACGCTCGACCTGCGCACCGATCTGACCGGTGAGGGCCGTCAGTTGTTCCTGGCCGCGGTCCGCGCCGCGCGCGAATACGCCGACGACCCGCAGGGCTGGTTCGTGCTGGTCGGCCCGTATGCGTCGGGCAAGACCCACATCGCGTCGGCCATGGCCAATGCGCAGGCCGGTTTCGGCCGCCCGGCGTTCTTCGTGACGTATCAGGACCTGATGGAGTTGTTCCGCTCGGGCAACCGCGAGACCGACGAGCGCAACGGCCGCTCGCTGTCGTTGCTGCGCAGCGCCGACTTCCTCGTCATCGACGACGTCAGCCCGATGCTGAACACGGCCGGCTACTTCCGCGATCGATTCTTCCAGGTCTTCAACCACCGCTGGGACGCCTGCCTGCCGACCGTGCTCACCACCTCGGCCGACGAGAAGGAACTCGATCCGCGCATCAAGTCGCGCATCTTCCTGAACGACCAGTGCCAGATGCACGTCCTCAAGGTCGAGCCATACAAGGGCCGCAAGAAATCGCCCATCCGTCGCCGCAACTGACCCGCCCGGCGCTACTCTTTGTTGAACCGGCTCGACGCCGCGGGCTTTTCATGGCTCGCCTCGACCCGGTGGAGACAGGAGCTCTGGATGCGCCTTCGACGACTCTTCCTCGCGTTCATCTCCACGCTGCTCGGCGCCTGCGGGACACGCCCGACCCCATGGCCTGTTCCGGCCCCGTCACCTGCCGGGTCAACGGCGGCCGCCCCACGGCCCATCCAATCGCTGCATCTGGCGATCGCGCGCTCGGCCCACACCGCCACGACGTTGCTCGACGGTCGTGTGCTCGTGTCTGGCGGCTTCGCGGGCAGCGAGGCCGGGCTCGACAGCACCGAGCTCTTTGACCTCACGACCAGCGCGTTCACGAACGGCCCCGATCTCCTCCACGCGCGCCTGTCGCACACGGCCACACGCCTGAACGACGGCCGGGTGCTGATCGTTGGCGGCCTCGACAACGGCCGCTACCTCGCGAGCGCCGAGCTGTACAACCCGGCCACCGGCGCTTTCGCCGAGACCGGGTCGCTGCACCAGGGCCGCGGCGGGCACGGGGCAGTGTTGCTCGATGACGGTCGGGTCTTGATCGTCGGCGGCGTCGGCGACGGCTGGACCTTTTTGGCCTCGGCCGAGATCTACGACCCGGCCGCCGGTTCCTTCGAGATGACCGGCTCGATGTTGACGCCGCGCGAGTCGCACACGGCCACGCTGCTCGCCGACGGGCGGGTGCTCGTCGTCGGCGGGCACGCCGGCCAGCGCCGCTCGCTCGAAATCCTGGCGTCGGCCGAGATCTATGATCCTGTTGCGGGAACGTTTCAGGCCGCCGGAGCCCTGCACACCGCCCGGCACAAGCACGACGCCGTCTTGCTCGCCGACGGCCGGGTCCTCGTCCTGGGCGGCGCCGACGAGCGCGACGAGCAGGGGCAGTACTCGAGCGCCGAGCTGTTCGATCCCGCCACGGCGACGTTCGCGCCGACGTCGGCCATGAACCTGACGCGTTACAAAATCCAGGGGACGTCGCTGCGCCTGCCGGATGGGCGCGTCGCGGTCGTCGGTGGGCCCGGGCGCCTCGAGACATTCGACCCCGCGACGAACACGTTTGCCCTCAGCGGCGTGGACCTCGGGCCGACGCGGTTGTTCGCGGCCGTGGCGCCGCTCTCCGACGGTCGACTGCTGCTGACGGGCGGCTACGGTTCGGGCATCGCGGCCAGCGACGGCGCCTGGGTGATCGATCTGCGTTGAGGCGGCCAGGCCGAACCGGACCACGAGCTGCTGTATGTGCTTATACGAGCGCGCTCGACCTTGGCGGCCGCTGACCCACCTGAGGTACCATCGCTGAGTCGTCGGCGCGAGGCCGACGCTGAGGAGAGGACGCAATTCATGGAGTGGGCCCACATTCCCAAGAACACGTTGATGTTGATCGCCGGGGCGGTCTGGTGCCTGGCCGGCGCGATGGTGATCTCCGTCGGGCTGCCGCTGCTGCTGCAAGATGGGCCGAACCAGCCGATCCTGTATCCGCTGGCCGTGGTCATCTTCCTTGTGTTCTACGTCTTCATCTTTTCGCGGCTGGTCACCAAACATTCGGGCCGGATCCGACGCGAGAGCCGACAGCGCCTGCCCTTCTGGAGCTTCTTCGACAGGTCGTCGTACATCATCATGGCGATCATGATGGGCGGCGGCATCGCGCTGCGACTGAGCCACATGGTGCCCGAGTGGATGATCGCGTTCTTCTACAGCGGCCTGGGCATCGCGCTGTTCGCGTGCGGCGTCCGCTTCCTGGGTGTGTTCTGGCGCAAAGACGTCCTGCTGGCCACCGCCGAGAGCACGACCCCTAACTGAGTCGATCGATCACAAAACAAAAGGGCGGCCGATTGGCCGCCCTTTTTACTTTCGCTGAGCGCTCGACGATCACTCGTCGGACTCGGCCGCCTTTTCCTTCTTGTGCGCGGCGATGATCGGCTGCGCGATGTGCGGAGGCACAGGCTCGTAGCGATCGAACGTCATCGCGAAGATGCCGCGGCCGCCCGTGATCGAGCGCAGATCGGTGACGTAGCGCTGCACCTCGGCCATGGGCACTTCGGCCGTGATCACGCTCTTGCCGCCGTTCTGGTCCATGCCGGCGACGCGCGCGCGGCGAGTGTTCAGGTCGCCCAGCACGTCGCCCATGTTGCCCTCGGGCACCGTGACCTCGAGCTTGACGATCGGCTCGAGCAGCACAGGCGTCGCGGCCTCGACGGCCTTCTTGAACGCCTCGCGCCCCGCGACTTCGAACGCGATCGGTTTCGAGTCGACGGCGTGTTCCTTGCCGTCGTACACGATCACCTTGACGCCCGAAACCGGATAGCCGGCGATCACGCCGCCTTCCAACACCGAGCGCACGCCCTTGTCGATCGGCGGCAGATAGCTCTTCGAGAGGTTCATGCCGACGAGCTCGTCGTCGAACTCATAGTCGCCGCTGCGCAGCGGCTCGATGCGCAGGTAGACCTCGCCGAACTGGCCGGCGCCGCCCGTCTGCTTCTTGTGGCGGTGGTGGCCTTCGCCCTTGCGCGTGATCGACTCGCGGTACGGCACCTTGGGCAGTTCGACGGTCAGGCCCAGGCTGTACTTGGCCTCGGCCCGGCGGACGGCCACATCGATGTGCTGGTCGCCCAGCCCCTCGAGGATCGTCTGCTTGGTCGACATCTCCTGGTGCCAGTGCAGGGTCGGATCTTCTTCGCACAGGCGGGTGAGCGTGGGGCTGATCTTGGTGCTGTCGGCCTGCGTCCGCGGCGAAACCGCCACGGCGTACAGGGCCTTCGGGAAGGTCGGCTTCTTCATCGGCACCGGGTGGGCCTTGTCGCCCAGGGTGTCGGTGGTAGCCGTGACCGTCAGCTTGGCCAGCGTGCCGATGTCGCCGGCGTGCATCTTCTTGACGCTGATCTGCTCTTTGCCGCGTGCCACGTGCACGGTGCCCACACGTTCTTCAGCACTGCGCGAATGGTTCCAGACGCGCGCGTCCGACTGCAACACGCCGGCCACGACGCGAATGTACGTCACCTTGCCGACGAACGGGTCGGCCGTGGTCTTCCACACGTACATGGCCAGGTCGCCGGTGTCGTCGGCGTGGATCGTGCCGGGCTTCTCTTCCATGCCTTCGAGCGTGAAGGGCATGCCCTCCAGCGGCGACGGCAGATAGCGCTCAATGCCCTCGAGGATCGGCAGCGTGCCGATGTCGGCCGTGGCCGACGCGACGAAGACGGGCACGAAGGTGCGCGACTTCACAGCGGCGTGGAAACCGCGGATCATCTCTTCGGGGGTCAGTTCTTCGCCGCCGAGATACTTCTCGAGCAGCGCGTCCTCGCCTTCGGCCGCCGCTTCCATCAACTCGACGCGGGCTTTGGCCGCCGCAGCCTGCAGGTCAGCCGGGATGTCGACGATCTGGTCGCCCTTACCCAGGCGCGCCTTCATCGACAACAGGCCGACGACGCCCTTGAAGCCCGCCTCTTCACCGATCGGTAGCTGCACGGGGATCAGCTTGGCCTTGAAGGTGTCGCGGATCTGCTGCAGCGTGCGCTCGAAGCTGGCGTTCTCACGATCCAGCTTGTTGATCACCACGAAACGCGGCAGATGGTACTCATCACACATCTGCCAGGCCAACTCGGTGCCGACCTCGACGCCGCCGACGGCGTCGACGACCACGATCGCGGCCTCAGCCACGTGCATGGCCGACCGCACCTCACCCTGGAAATCGGTGAAGCCCGGCGTGTCGAGCAGATTGAGCTTGTGATCGAGGAATTCAACCGGGATGACCGAGGTCGACAGGGAGATCTGTCGGCGCTTCTCTTCATCCTCGAAGTCCGAGATCGTCGATCCATCTAGGACTTTACCCTGCCGGGTCGTAGCACCCGTCGCGTAAAGAAAGGCTTCCGTTAAGGAAGTCTTTCCCGACCCGCTGTGGCCAACCAGCACCACATTACGGATCTTGCCAGATTCGTACTCTCGCATCGGCTGTACAAGCCTCCTTAGGGGAGCGTTTATCTGACGGCCACGCGGATGGTAACATGCCGCCCAAACCCCGTCAACGCAACTTGAGAAAAAACGACGGCAGACTGCGGACGGTAGACCGCAGATCGGGCCCATTTCACGCGTGTGCGGGTGGGCCGATGTCACAACATTGCGCTTCTCAATCACGACCGGTATCATCGTGAATCACGCGACCTAGGATTTGGAGATCGGCGGTCAGCCGTCCGCGGTCCGCTGTCATTTCGCATGAAAACTCCCTACGTTCCTCCTGTTGGGCCGAACAGCGCGCCGGCGCCGAGCCGCGAGGTATACGCGCATATGGGCGAGGCCAATGTCTTTCGCATGCTGGCGGATTTCTACGCCGAGCTCGAGCGCTCGTCGATCCGCGACATGTTCCAGCAAGATATGCAGGCTGCGGCCGAGAAGTCCGCGACCTTCTTCGTAGGACTGTTGGGAGGGCCTCCGCTCTATCAACAACGCTACGGTGCTCCGATGATGCGCGCCAGGCACCTGCCGTTTCCCATCGACGAGCAGGCGCGCCAGGTCTGGCTGGCCTGCTGGGAACCGATCCTCGCCCGGGCCACCTCAGATTACAATTTCCCTGCCGAGCATCTGGATGGGTTTCGGCGCTTCCTGGTCGGCTTCTCGGCCTGGATGGTCAATCGACAGTGATCGGGTAGCCGACTCTGCGCGGGGGGGTTCGACGCACGGAGCCGGGGCGGCACAAGACGCATGGATATCTGGCTCTTCAATCGTTTTTCATACATCATCCTCGCCACGGTCGTGCTGGTGGGCATGGGGGTCTACTTCGCGCGTAGTGGTTTCACACGCACGCGCGCCCTCGCGCTCGGCATCGCCGCGCTGGCGTTTTTCGTGGCCTGGGCCTCACTCCGCACAGGCACCGGCACGACGACCAGCACACAGGCCGCGACTCTGGTGCTGCGAGATTCCAATGAACCCGTTCTGATCGAGTTCTATTCCGATTACTGCGCGGGTTGTCTGGCGGCGCGACCGGCCGTCGACTCGCTCGAGCGTGAGATGGGCGATCGGCTGCGCGTCGTTCGGTTGAACGTGGCCTCGGCCGCCGGCCAGGATCTTGCGGTGCAGCTTCAAGTGGATAATCGAACCCCTTCGTTCGTGCTGCTCGATTCTGACGGCAACGAGCTCTGGCGCGGCTTCGGCATCTTCGACGATGCAGCCGTGCGGGCAGCCCTGCCCGTCTCCTGAGCCCGGATGGCGCGCCTTCTCTTTCTGTTCCTCGACGGTGTCGGGCTCGGCGCCGAAGACCCAGCTACCAATCCGCTGGCGGCCGCCGATCTGCCGTCGCTGACGGCGGCGCTCGGCGGCAGGCGTCCTCTGGCCGATGCGCCTCGCCTCGAGACGGAGCGCGCGTCCTTCATCCCTACAGATGCCACGTTGGGCGTGGCCGGCCTGCCGCAATCGGCCACGGGCCAGGCTACGTTGCTGACCGGCCGCAATGTGTCGGCCGAGATCGGCGGACATTGGGGGCCCAAGCCCAATGCCGCAGTGGCCGAGATTCTGCGAGCCGGATCTTTCTTTCACGAGCTCCGCGCTTCCGGAAAATCGGCTGCGCTCCTGAGCGGGTACCCGCAGCGCTACTTCGACGGCATCGCCAGCGGCAAGCGCAGCTACTCGGCGATCCCGCTGGCGGCGACGTCTGCCGGTCTGACCCTGGCCGGCGAGGCCGAGGTCCGCAGCGGGCAGGCGCTTGGCGCCGACTTCACGAACGCCTTCTGGCGGAGCGACCTCGACTCGGACGTCCCGGTCTACACCCCGCGCGAGGCCGGTCAACGGCTGGCCCGGGCGGCGCAGGCCTACGACTTCGCATTGTTCGAACACTGGATCACGGATTACGTTGGCCATCGCGGCTCGCTCAGCGACGGCATCGCCGTGATGGAGCAGTTCGACCAGGTGCTGGCCGGCGTGCTCGATCAGTGGGATCTCAGCCGGGATGTGGTGGTCGTGACCTCCGACCATGGCAACCTTGAGGATCTGAGCCACCGCCACCACACCTACAACCGGGTGCCTACGCTTGTGTTCGGCGCCGAACGCTCCGCCTTCGATGCGGTGCAGGATCTGACCGGCCTGGTGCCGGCCATGCGCCGGGCGCTGTGGGGGTGATTTCCGAGAGCGGGAAAGGCCGGATATCACGCCTTTCGTGAATTGGCCTCCGAGATCGCGCGGCTCTCAACCCTGTTCATGCGCCCTGCGTCCGCGGATTCGTGGCAAGATTCGGCTCGGGCAATATGGACATCGACGCTCAAGCATTACGTCAACCAGCAGGGCGTCCTGCATGTCTTATAATTGGGGGATACGCCTATGGAAGCATTGTGGTCCACCTACGGCTTCTACCTGTGGGGCCTGACAACCCTGCTGGTCATCATCGCACTGGTCTGGCTGGGCTGGCTCAGTTTCGGCCCTGAAGAAACGGCTGACGGGGCCGGGCTGGATCCTGAAACCCAGGAGCGGGTCCAGTCGCTGCTCGACAGTCAGCCCGTTCTGGCCTCGTCGATGGGACGCGCCCTGCAGTTCATGGGGCTCGAGCAGTACACCGACGACACCGGCCGGGCCGCCTTCGCTCTGGCCATCTTCAACGCCCGCGGCGATGGCCTGTTGATCGCCAACGACGCCGACTCGGGCCTGGCGATGCGGTCGCTCAAAAACTGGGCCGACGGCGCCAGCCTGTCGGTGCCTGAGCAGGCCGCCGTCACTCAGGCGCGCGGCCAGCACAAGAACTGATCGTTCGGGGCCTCCGCCCGACCATCGCAAGGAGCGCGCGTGTTCAGCTTCCGACCTGGTCGATCCAAAGAACCCGGCAAAAACGGCGATGCAAACTCGTCGTCCTTCAATCCGCCTCGCGCCCCGGGCACCAGCCCCTTTGGCGGCGCGCCCTCAGGCAACGGCCATAACGCGCCCCGCCCCGTCGAGAGCGTGATCGGCCCAGGCCTGCACTACACCGGCACGCTCAGCGGCAACACCGGCCTCCGCATCGAAGGCTCCTTCGACGGCAGGATCGAGATCGGCGGCGCCCTGATCATCGCCGAGGGCGCCCGCGTCACGGCCGACTCGATCCAGGCCGGCGTCGTCTCAGTGGCCGGCACCGTCAAGGGCAACATCGTCGCCGATAAGGTCGAGATCCTCTCCACGGGCCGCATCTACGGCGACCTCAAGACCGGCTCCTTCGCCTCCGAAGAAGGCGCCTTCCTGCGCGGCCAGATCACCATGCGCGACGGCACCGAGCCCGACGAACCCGAAGAAGAAGTTCCGACTCCGCAGCCGAAAAACCGAGAAGCGTAAGGGACCGCGGACGGCAGACCGCAACAGACGCTTCTTGGTAGACGAAGGACGAATGACGAGGGTTGTCTCACATAACCCTCGTCATTCGTCCTTCGTCGTTCGTCAACGCCGTGAGCGCGACATCTGCGGTCCGCCGTCCATGGTCCGCGAACTTCCTGCTTGACTCTCCTCATGGAGGAGGGTGTAAAACAGACCTGAGGTTCGCAAATGATCCGGATCGGCGACTTCTCTAAACTAAGCCACGTTTCAGTCAAGGCGCTGCGCCTCTATGACGAGATGGGTCTGTTGAAACCGGTATTGGTCGACACGTTTACGTCGTACCGATACTACGAGTTCAATCAGCTCGCGCGTCTCTATCGCATCCTGGCGCTGAAGGATCTTGGGCTATCGCTCGAAGAAATCGGGCGCGTGCTCGAGAACGACATCTCGGTCGAGCAATTGCGCGGGATGCTCGCGCTGCGCCAGGCCGAGATCCGTCAACGCATGCAGGAAGACGAGGCGCGATTGGAGCGCGTGGCGAACCTGCTGGAACATCTGAATGAGGAGCCACCCATGTCTATTCATGCCGTCGTAATCAAGACCGTCGAGTCGTTCACTGTGGCCTCCGTGCGGGGCGTCGTGCCGCAACCGCCCGATCAAGGCTCCTTGTGGGGGGACCTGATAGCCTACATCGATCAGAACAAGCTGCGCATGAACGGCGCGCCGTTCGCCATTTACCATGATTCGGAATACCGGGAGCGCGATTGGGACATCGAGGTCTGCATGCCCATTGCCGAAGCGGTGCCCGGGAGCGATCGTGTGAAGATCTACAATCTGCCGCGCGTCGAGACGATGGCCTGCGTGGTCCATCACGGGCCGTTCGCAACGCTACAATCCGCCTACGATTCATTGGCGAAGTGGATCGACGAAAACGGCTACCGCATCGCCGGGCCGGCGCGTGAGATCAACCTGCGCCTGCCCGATAAGCAAGGCGATCAGAACGACCCAAACACGGTCAATGAAGTGCAGTACCCGGTGGAGAAGGCATAGGCGCGGCATATCGAAGGGCGCGGAGCGAGCGGCATCGACCCACGCCATCGCCTATCAGCACTACCGTAGGGGCGGCCACAACGGCCGCCCCTGTTTTTTGTCGATTGTCCGCCGCCAGCGATACGAATCCGAGACGCCCTGCGAGCAGACGACCCGAACACACGATTCGCTGTAAGGCCCGTTCGCCCTTTTCACCCGACGTCACAGGCCCTCAACGAAAAACGACGAAGGTGGAATGGTCATTCCACCTTCGTCGTTCGTCCTTCGTCCTTCGTCAGCGCCGTGGGCGCTGCAGGCGCGCCGTCAGCGATCTACCGTGAACACCCCACCCTCGCTGCGCCCAAAGACCTCAGGCGCGTAGAGCTCGTAAGCCTGGGCCGGACGGACCTGGAAGACGCCATCGGTTTGCATGTAGAGCAGATAGCTGTAGGTGTATGAGCCGGCCGGCAGCGTCTCGGCGAGGACACGCACGCGGTCGTCGCGGACGCTCTGGTGGCCGAACCACCAGCCGCCCCACCAGAAGTCGGGCTGGACGGCGCGCAGACCGATCGGCTCATCGGTGTGCGGAGCCGTTGCCAGGCTTGTGTCGATCGGCTCGGCGCCCGCCGGGAACAGATCCTCGAGCACCACAAAGTGCCGCTCGTTCGGCGTCGACACGTTCACGGTCACGCGCACCGTGTCGCCGACATGTGCCGACGTGATCGCCGGGCACAGCGGTTGGTCGGCGCCGCCGCACTCGGTGCTGTCGAGCGCGTAGCTGCGGCTGATGACCAGACCGCGGTCGACAGCCGGAGCCTCGCCCGCCGGCAACACCACATTGAGCGACGCTGTGTAGTACAGACGGCCGTCGCCGGCGCTCCGCTCGAAGGCCAGTTGATTGGCCTGCGCTCGGATGAGGTCGGCGGTGTGCGCCGACGCCACATCGGCCACCACTGATGGATCCACACTGCCCTGGAGCAGCAGGCTGTCGTTCAGGCGGACGGTGTAGTCGAAGCCGCCCTTGAGCTCGCCGGTGTGCTCGGCCCAACGGCTGAGCGCAGTCAGCGCCCAGGCGGTCTCCTCGGTCGTTTCCCAGGAGTCGGCGCGGCGCGCGATCATCAGCCAGCGCACGACGTTCGGCGCCAGCGGGTTCTCGGGATCGTGACGCAGCAGCGCCGCGAGCGCCAGCGACGTCGAGCGCGTCTGGCTGCCCGCCCACCACCACGACGACTCTTCGTTCGATGGCCAGCTCGCGCCCGTCGCGCTGACGTCGGCGGTCGATGTCAGCGTGTCGATGATCGTCCGGGCGCGCGGATCGCCTTCGGGCATCGACAACGCCAGCAGCGCGAGGCCCTCGGCGCTCAGTCGATCTCGAGAGTCGTACAACGTATCGATGATGACGCCGGCGTCGTCCTTGGCAGTCGTCAACGCGTACACGCTCATCGCCAGTTGATCGATGCGCCAGTTCTCGTCGGCCGGCACGTCGCCGGGATAGGTGTTGTAGGCCAGGCCGCGGAGATACTCGACCGCGCGCTGCAGGACATACTCGATCTGACCCTGCACGGCTTCGCCTTCGAGCTGCTGATCGGTCGTCAACGCGATCACGATCAGGTCCGTGAGCCGCTCGTCCGACGGCCCATCGACCCAATAGCCCCAGCCGCCGTCTCCGCCCTGCAGGCTGCTGAGCGCGCGCACCGCGCGCTGGATGCGGCCAAGAAGCACCGACTGCAGATCGGCTTGCGTGTCGGCCGCGCGCAGGGCGCGCAGCACGGCGGCGTTGGCGATCAGGCGCGTCGCCCAGCCGGCCGCGATCTCATGATCCGGCTGATCGGGGTCTTCGAGCGCGTTGAGCGCCGGCGCGAAAGAGGCCATCAGCGACGGCGTCACGCTCACGTCGAGGTCGGCCGCCACGGCGCCGAAGCGGCGCGGCACGCCGATGCCTTCGACACGGATGCCGGCTCCCTCGAGATCCCCAGACGTCGCGACGACTTCGGGCGCCAGGTAGCGGTAGATCGGGATCAACTGCGCGTCGCCCTGCCCGAGCGTCGGCTTCGAGGCGTCGAACAGACCGCCGCCCTGCACCGAGAACGTCAGGTCTGCGGCGTCGCCGTCGCCGACCGTCACCGGCCAGGCGATCTCGACGCGGCCGCCCGCGGGCACACTGGCGGTCTGCTCGGCGTCGCCGCTCATCGTCACGCCCTTCGCGGTGAGCAGCACTTTCACATCGAGGGCGTCGGCGCCGCCGTTGTCGACGACGGCCTTGAGCGTCACGGTGTCGCCGGCGGTGAAGAAGCGCGGCGTGATCGGCCGGATCTGCAGCGACTTGCTGGCCACGAGATCCTGCTGCGTCGCGCCGACCCGCGTGTCGGTCGTGACGGCGCGGGCCGTCAGGCGCCAGGTCGTCAGGTTGTCGGGCAGCGTCACTTCAAAGGTGAGCGTGCCGTTCTCATCGGTGACGCCCTGCGCGCTCCAGTAGGCCGTGTCCTTGAACCGGCTGCGCGGCGTCGCCAGGTCGGCAACGCCTTCGCCGCCACCGCCGCCGCCGCCCCGGCCGAGGGCCCACACGTCGTCGGGGATGATGTCGCCGGAGACGTTCAGGCTGAGGCCTGTGCGCACGCCGAGCGGCGGCGGGCCGTAGAAGGCCTGATCGATCGGCTCGCTGTTCGGGTCGCCGAGTTTCAGCGCCGCGAGGTCGGCCAGACTGACCTCAACCTCGGCCGTCACGGGCGCGCCGGAGGCATCGCGCACGTCGATGGTGTAGCGCACGATTTCGCCGGGCCTGGCGTTGTCACGATCCGGCGTGGCCGTGACGGTCAGCAATTGCTGTCTGGGATCCACAAGGATGCGCGTCAGGCCAACGCGGTAGTCGGGACGTTCACCCGGTCGCACGACGACGGCCGATACGTAGACGCCCGGAGCGTCGTCGGCGGTGAGCGGCAATCGATACGTCGTCGCGGCGCCATCGAGTGTGATCACATCGTGGCGCAGCACACCGTCACGCTCGATTGAGATCAAGGCCACGGCGCCGGCGCCCAACGGCGACGGGATCAACACCTCGGCGGTTTCGCCGGGGCTGTAGGTGCGCTTGTCGGTGGTGAGCTCGAGCCGCGCCTTCGGATCCTGGCGCCAGGCAATGTCGCCTTCGCCGATCGCGTAGACATAGGCGACGGCACGGGCCTCGCGCCCGGCGGCGTCGGTGACCGAGGCGATCAACCGGTAGCTGCCGGCCTGATCGGGCGTAAGCGAGCCTGTCGCGCGGCCCTGCGCGTCGGTCGTCAGGCGTTGCGAGCCCGAGGGCGTGCGGGTCTCGTCGCAGGTCCAGTTGTTCTGCCGCGAGATCGGGTCGACGTTCTGCACGCAGTTCCAGTCGACGCGCTCGAGGCTGGCCTGCACGACCTGGTTGGGCACGATCGCTCCGGCGTTGTCGAGGCTGAGCACGTTGAACGACACGGCCTGATTGGCCGAGACGATGTAGCTCGAGGCCGAGACACCGACCGAAAGCTGGCTGGGATGAGCGGTCACGCCTGCGTGGCCGGTCACCTGCACATCGCCGGCCGGGTCGGTGACGGTGGCCTGGATGTCGTAGTTCACGGTGCGCCCGGGGTCGGCCGGCGGCGCCGTGAAGCTGAGGCTCGCGCGGCCCTGGGCGTCCGTCGTGGCGCTGCCCTGCGCGATCAGGCCGAGGCCGGTCGAGGTCTGCTGCTCGAGGCTGTAATCCGGATCCGTGAAGCTATAGTTGCCGGAAACGTCGCGTCCGATGAAGGTCGGCGTGGCGTAGACCTGCCAGACCACTTTCGCGCCGGTGACGGGCAGGTCGAAGAAGAAGCGCGCGTCGATCGTGGCCGTGACAGTGTCGTTGACGACGACGTCGGCGGCGCCCGGCGTCACTGTGACGTTGAACTCCGGCTTGCGATACTCGGCGACGATGAAGTAGGCGGTGCCGATCGCGGGGTCGTTCTCCGTCGAGCCAACCCGGCGCACAACGATGTTGTACATGCCGAGGTCGGCGCCATCGGCGATCGGCGCCGAGAGCGCGAAAGTGCCGTAGTCAGACAGCTTCACAGTGTCTGACACGACGACTTCACCCATGGGCCCGTACACGTTAACGAAGACGGAGCCGAGGTCGGGCACCGTGTAACGCGCGTCGTTGCGCGTGCGCACGATGCCCTTGATCTCGGCCGTGTCATTGGGGCGATAGAGCGGCCGGTCGGTGGTGATGTAGGTCACGAGCGGCGTTTCTTCATAGCGCTGCTCGACGTTGAACGCCCAGGGCTCGAGGCCGGTGCTCCAGCCCGACGAGGCGGCGGCCATGCGCTGCGGGTCGTCCGAGATCGCCACGAGTTCGCTATACGTGGGGACCACTTCATCCCAGGTGAAGGACGCTGTGCCATCGGCGCCTGTGGTCGCCGAGGCAAGGCGGCTGCCATCGACGCGCCAGAGAGTCAGCGGCAGGTTGGCCACAGGCTCGCCGGTTCGGATGTCGATGGCCCAGGCCATGCCCGAATGCAGGCCGGCCTTCATCGTCAATTGAATGTTCGAGACGATGACGGCCTGGTCCATTTCGCTCAGGCCACTCGGGTAAGCCTGCAGCACGTACAAGCCGGGCGCGAGCGTGCCCTGCTCGGCCAGCGGCACCGACGTGACGATGCGCTCGTTGCGCGCGCCCTCGGGCCTCACCGTCCAGCTGCGATCGATCGACAGCGGTGTGGTCGTCGAACCAACGCCGTTGGCGAACACCAGGAAGGTCGCGGCGTCGACCGCTGCAAGGTTGAAGCTGACGCTATCGACGTTGCGCGTCGTCAGGGTGGCGGCCGTCGGGCCGTTTCCGCGATAGTAGCCGGCCAGGCTGCTCGCACCGAGTTGGGCCTGCGACGGGTAATCGCCGACCGTGAACGTGAGCGTCCGGTTGTCGGTGAAAGCCGGTTGGCCGTAGGGGTCGAGCATGCCGGGCTCGAGCGAGAGCGTGTAGGTCGTGCCGGGAATCAGGTTGAACGACATCGCGTACGTCAGATCGATCTCGTTCCAATAGGTGTAAGCCAGCGTGGCCTTCGGCTCGATCGACACGTTGCGATCGAGCGTCGCCACGTCCATCGGCGAGTTGAAATACAGCACGACCGAGCCGTACGGGTCGACGTCGATGGCGCCGTCGGCGGGGTCGACCGAGTCGAGCCCGGCGGGAAGCACTGTCGTGAACGACGAGGACGTCGCCTCCATGGCCGGGCCATCTGAACCGGCCGCGCGAGCGCCGTCTGCGAACGTGATCTGATAGGTCGTGCCGAAGTCGAGTCGAGCGTCGGGCGTGAAGCCGAGGCTGCGCGAATCATCGGACCACTTCAGCGAGCCCGGCACCAGGCCGTTCGGGCCCGAGAGCGCGAAAGCGGCTTCGGTGCTGGCGTGATCCATCGGCTGGTTGAACGTGGTCGTGATCGCCGTCCCCAGCGGCACATCAAAGGCGTCGAAAGCGGGTGTGGTGCTGACGATCGACGGCAACGCGATCGTGAACGACCAGGTGTAGTCGGAGGCGAGCACGGTGCTGACCGTGTCTTCGAGGCCGGCGGCGATGCTGGCCGTGTACGTCTGCCCGCCGGTCAGCGGGCGCGCGGGGCGGAAGCGGTAGAGGCTTGTGGTGACCCACTCGCCGGTGCCCGGCACCTTGGGCGAGAACGTCAGCGGGTTGATGAGATCGGCCTGATCGGCGACAGCGGTGAGCGGCACGATCGGGCGGTTGAAGGCCACCGAGATGACGCTGTCAGCGGCGGCTTCGGCGGACTCGGGGGCCGGGTAGACCTGCACGACGGCGAGGTCCGGAAGCGTCTGGAAGTCAAAGCCGAAGTCGCTGGTGAGTTCGAGGCCGGCGCGGTTGCGGACGCCAGCGGTGACCTGCGCCTGATAGTGCTGGCTGTGAGCCAGTGGCTCGGCGGGCGTGAAGGTCAGGGTCGAGTCGTTGTCGCTCCAGGCGAAGCTGCCCTTGACGGCCTTGCCGTCGTCGGAAACGAGCTTGAAGGCGCCTTCGGCGCTCGAGCGGTCCATCGGGGCGTCGAAGTAGACGACGACCGGCGCGGCGGGTGCCTGCTCGGCGCCGGGCTCCGGCAGCCTGTCGATGACGGCCGGCGGGACGGCCGGCAGCGGGGTGGGCGACGGCGCTGGGGTATTGGTGGGCTGCGGCGTCATCGTCGGCGCCGGCGAGAACCACGAACAGGCCAGCGAGGCGGCCACGAGGACGGACATCGCCAGGGACACACGCGACCGCATGGTGCGGTGAGAAATGGTCATGATCGTTTCCTGCAGGTTGGGTCCATCAAATTGTACGAGAAAGACGCCGTTCGGGGGTTGGAGGCTCCCACACGGCTGAATTCTAACCTTGCCCCTCGAAGATGCACGCCCATTTCCGAGGGAAACCGGGCTTTCGCGCCATCGCCTTTCGGATATTGGCGCGTCTTTTCTAGCCCAGGCTACGACCGGCAGACCGCCCTGACCGTCTGGGCCGCTGCCGCCCGCCGGCCGGCCGGCACCTGCCGGTGGTGCACAAGGGCGAAGAACATCGCCGCCATGTCAACGGGCTCGGGCGGGGTTTGCTGCGCAAACCACCAAGACATCAACCGCGCGAACGCCCCGGTGACGAACTGGGCAGAGACCTCGGCCGGGACGCCTTTGAATTCCGGGTAGCCGCCATCACGGATCTCGTTGACGACTTCGACCGCCACGTGGCCCGGGAGGCGCTCCGTCAGAAGATGCTCGCCGCCCGTCGAAAGCAACACAGCGTATAGATCCCAGTGGCGCCGGATGTGGGCGAACATCTCGAGGTAGCTGTAGAACGGCAGATCGACAGTGCGCGCCCTGTCGTACATCTGGTTCAGTTCGATATGCAACGAGTCGATGTGGTCGCGGATGACGGACCACATGACCTCCTCCTTGCTTGCGAAGTGAAGATAGAACGTGCCGCGCCCCACGTCGGCACGCTCAACGATGTCGTCGATCGTGGTCGCCGCATATCCCCTGTCGAGCACCACAGCGACGCAGGCCTGCTGCAAGGCCGCGCGAGTGCGGGCCTTGCGACGCTCGAAGCGGTTGATGGTCATCTCCGCCATAACTGGACCCCCGTCCAATACTGACGCACGAACGCTTTTGCGTGTGTTACACGATTGGCCTCTGTCAATCATTATTGTACGAATGATTGCAATCGTACAGTCATCAAGATCGGTGGAGGAGCCATGACCAACAAACTTCAAAAATCCATCGGACGGCGCCATTCGACGCCCGTTCACTATCAACACAACGCGGATATGGATTTCTATCTGCTGTGGGCGCTCAGCTACGTGTCGGAGCGCGGCGGTGAACCCGGCGAGCTGCTGGCCGTCGCGTCGCTGATCGATGAAGGCGATCCGGGCTCGTGGGTGAGCGCCTGGCTCGAGCTCGCTCGGCGCACCGAACGCCGCGCGGCGGGTTCGCGAGCCAGCGCACGCGAAGCGTATTTTCGCGCCTTCACGGCCTACCGAACGGCAACGTTCTATCTGAGGCCCCGGGATCCGGTTTTTCGCGAGACGTGCCGGGATTTCGAGCGTTGCTTCCAGGCCGCTGCCGAGCGCTCCGACTTCCCGCTGTCTCCCGTGTCCATCCCGTTCGAGGCCGCAGACCTTCCAGGCTACTGGCTGCGACCCACCGGCACCAGTCGAAGACCGACTCTGATCATGATCGGCGGCGGCGAGAGCTTCCGAGAGGATCTGTACTTCTGGGCTGGGGCGGCCGGCGTGCGCCGTGGATACAACGTGCTCCTGGTGGATCTGCCCGGTCAGGGCGGCACGTCCTTTTCAGGCCTGGCCCTGCGCGCCGACGCTGAGAAGCCGATCGGAGCCGTGCTTGATTTTGTTTTGAGCCAGGCGGAAGTCGATCCGCAGCGCGTCGCCATTCACGGCTTGAGCGGCGGCGGCTATTTCGTCAGCCGCGCCGTGGCATACGAGCGCCGGCTGGCGGCGTGCATCGCCAACACGCCGATCGTCGACCTCGGCCGGCTCGTCACGGCCGAGATGCCGGCCTTCCTGCGCAGCCTCCCCGCCTTCGCAGCCGACGCGGCGGTGGCACTGGCATCGCGTCAGAGCCCCGCCCTGGCGATCACGCTCGAAAAGATCTGCTGGCAGGCCGGCGTCGACAGGCTCTCAGACTTCGTCAAACTGGCTTCGACCTTCGTCCTCGACCGGGAGCAACTCGGACGGATCACATATCCGACGCTGTGCCTGTGGGGCAATGCCGAAGGCAGCACCGGAGAAGTCCCGAGGCAGATCCGTTTTTTCAAAGAGAGCCTCGGGGCCGTCCGCTGCGATGAGCACACCTTCACTGTCGAAGACGGCGCGGGCGCGCATTGTCAGGTTGGCAACTTTGCGCTCAGCCAGCAGGTGGCGTTCGATTGGCTCGACGAAGTGCTGGGGTGACGACCGGGCGAAGTCAGTGCGCGGATGCCTCTGTCGACCGGCCTCGTGTGATATCTTTCGGTCACCCACACCGAAAGGCATCCATGGAGATCCTTACCCTGCCGCTCGGACCGATCGGCACGAACTGCTACTTCGTCGCGGATGCGGCGGGCAACGCTGCCGTGATCGACCCCGGCGGCGACGCCGACCAGGTGCTCGATGCGCTCGAAGCCAGGGGCTGGCGCGCCACGCACATCCTGCTGACCCACGCGCACTTCGATCATATCGGCGCGGTGGCGGAGTTGCACGCCGCGACCGGAGCGCCAGTGGCCCTGCACGCGCTGGACCTCGAGCTCTATCGCTCGGGCGGAGGCGGACGCAAGTATGGGCTGGCGTTCGAGATCGGGCCGGATCCTGAGATAGCGCTCGAGTCGCTCACCGAAGTCACCGTGGGCGGCCTGTCCTTTGCCGTGTTGTTCGTGCCCGGCCACACACAGGGCCATGTCGCGTTCTATGAGCAGGCCGGCAAGGCCGTCTTCAGCGGCGACGTGTTGTTCGAAGACAGCATCGGCCGCACGGACCTGCAGGGCGGCGATTATGCGACCCTCATGCGCAGCATCCACGACGTGCTGATGCAGTTACCCGACGACACGGCCGTGTACCCCGGACACGGCTCAGCCACCACGATCGGGCGCGAGAGACGACTGAATCCGTTCCTTGCCGAACGATGACAGCGGTCGGCTGACGCTGGCTGATCAACAAGCGACCTATTCGCACCTGACGACGTTGAGGCCGTAAGCGACCCGCGTCACCGACCCTTCGACGGCGCGCTGAGCGGTCGCGCCGACGGAATCGCGCGCACCTCCCACGCTCCGCTCAAGCGATGACGCTCTTTGATATGAAGGCCGCTGCGATGATCAATCCCAAGCAGCGTCGCCGCCCTGAGCGGAGCGCGGCGGACACCTGTGCCATGACCCAGGTCGAATACGCGCGCAGTCGAAGGGCCGGCGACACCGTGACGTCGTGGCAAGCAGACTTCACAGGCCCAGGCTGCATCGCCGTTGACAGGCAGGGGCTTGATGGCGCACGAAGGACAAGGGCTATCTTGCATGTCCTTCGTCGTTTGTCTATTTGCGATCGATCGAGCGTCTTCGCTACGGCAACGGCTCGTGACGTTTGTCGATCACGGCCTGGCCGGCCGGGCTTTGCGCCCAGGCGAGGAAATCGTAGGCAGGGCCGGTGGGCGCCTGCGCAGCGTCGGCTTCAAGCGCGACAGTGATCGCGCGATCGAGAGGCACCGCTTTCACAGTCGAGTCGACTTCAGCCGCCGGCAGGATGCCGATCGCGCCTGAGGTCTGCGCGATCAGGAGTCGTGTCGCCGCCCAGTCGGGCGCGAGTTGGGTCTCGGGCGCCAGAGCCGACACGCCAAGTCGTTCCATCAGGATGGCGGCGCCGACGCTGCCCGGATCGCGCGACACGACCGCGATCGAGCCGGGCTGACCGCCAAGCTGAGACCAGTCGTCGACCGTGCCCTCGAGCAGCGCTGCCAGCTGGGCGGCGCTCAACGCTGGGGCCGCGAAGCCAGTCGCCACGGCGGGCACCAGCGCAACCTGAGCCAGCGGCGTGCGGAACGGCGCCGATGACGCGCCGCGGTCGGCCACCACGTCGAACACGGCATCGCTTGCGCCGGCCGTCACCACCACGACCACCACATCCGAGCGAACCGAGCGATAGCCGTCCGCCAGATCGCGGGCCAGCGACTCGCCAAGCTCGTCAGCGGCGACGCGCAGCACGACCGGCGTCGGCGCCGGCGTCGGTGTCTCGCGCGCGGGCGTCGCGCAGCCGGTCATCACCAGCGCGCTGAGCGCAGCCGACGCAATCGAGCGACGAACGATCACCGCAGCACGAGCCCAAGAGTCACGAGGCACAGGATCGAGAAGAAGATGCGGTACCAGGCGAAGACCGCCATCGACTGCTTCGCCAGAAAGCCGAGCAGCCAGTGGATGCAGAGCAGGCCGACCACGAGCGACACGACGGTGCCGACCGCGAGCGGCGGCAGGTACTGGACGAAGTTCGGCACGTCGAGCAGATCCTTCACCGCCACCACACTTGCGCCGGTGAGGGCCGGCACCATCAGCAGGAAGCTGAAGCGGGCCGCGGCCGGGCGATCAAGCCCGCGCACCAGGCCGCCGCAGATCGTGGCCGCCGAGCGGGAGACGCCGGGGAACAACGCCAGCGTCTGGAAGGTGCCGATGATCAGCGCGTCCTTCCAGTCGAGCGACTCGATGTTGCGATCGCGCCGCCCGATGCGCTCCGACGCGAAGATCAATAGCGCCGCCACGCCCATGATCGCGGCGACGATGAGCGGCTGCTGGTGCAGGCCTTCCACCATGTCTTTGAAGATCAGGCCAATGACCACGGCCGGCACGGTACCCAGGACGATGATCCAGCCCAACCGGGCTTGAGTGGTCTCGAACGGCTTCCGCGCGATCAGGCCCGCGACGACGGCCTTGAGGATGCCCCACAGATCCTTCCAGAAATAGATGACGACCGAGATCACGGTGCCAAACTGGAGCAGGACGTCGAACACGAACACGGCCTGTGGATCCAGCATCCATCCGAACAGGGCCGGCACCAGAATAAGGTGCGCGGTCGACGAGATCGGCAGGAACTCGGTGATGCCCTGGATGATGCCGAGGATGATTGATTGAAGGAAATCCATGAAACTCTGCTTTCGTTTCGCAAGGGGCGGAGCGGAAACGAAGGTCGCGCCCGCCCCTCACACTAAGTCCGAGACCAGGCCTGCAAGAACGCCTCAGCGTATGCGGCGAAGCGATCCTGGAAAATGGCTTCACGCATCTCGCGCATCATCGTCAGCAGCAGGTGGACGTTGTGGATGGTCAACAGGACGGCGCCGAGGATCTCGCCGGCGCGCATGAGGTGACGGACGTAAGCTCGTGTGAACGTCCGGCAAGCATAGCATGTGCAGCCCGCTTCGATCGGGCCCGAGTCGCGCGTGAAGATCGCGTTCTGCATGTTGAGCCGCCCGGTGCGCGTCAGCGCTGCGCTGTTCCGCGCGAGGCGGGTCGGCAACACGCAGTCGAAGATGTCGACGCCGCGGAGGACCCCGTTGACCAGGTCCTCGGGCGAGCCGACGCCCATGAGGTAGCGCGGTTTGTGGACCGGCAGAAGGGGCTCGACCACGTCGAGCGCGGCGTGCATCTCGGCCTTGCTCTCGCCGACCGCCAGGCCGCCGATGGCGTAGCCGGGCAGGTCGAGGCTCGTGAGGAAGCGCGCTGAGTCGGCCCGCAGATCGGCGAAGACGCCGCCCTGGACGATGCCGAAGAGCGCCTGATCGGCGCGCGTCTTGGCGGCCACACAGCGCTCGGCCCAGGCGTGCGTGCGGCGCAGCGCGATCTCGTTGTAGGCGCGGTCGAGCGGCGGCGGGCACTCGTCGAAGGCCATGATGACGTCGGCGCCGAGGTTCTGCTGGATCGCGATCGAGCGCTCGGGCGTGAAGCGGTGCAGCGAGCCGTCGAGATGGCTCTTGAACGTCACGCCGTCGTCGTCGATCTTGCGCGTGTCGGAGAGCGAGAAGACCTGGAAGCCGCCGGAGTCGGTCAGGATCGGGCCAGGCCATTGCATGAATTCATGCAGGCCGCCGAGGTCGCGCACCAGTTCGTCGCCGGGCCGCAGGTAAAGATGGTAGGTGTTGCTCAGCACCAGTTGCGCGCCGAGGTCGTGCAGCTGAGCGGGCGTCAGGGCCTTGACCGTCGCGGCCGTGCCGACCGGGGCGAAGACCGGCGTGAGCAGATCGCCGTGCGGCGTGGTGAACTTTCCGGCGCGCGCGCGACCCGAGCGCGCCTGGATCTCGAACTCGAACATGCTCACAACCCCCAGATCAGGGCCAGCCCGGCGAGCAGCACGACGAGCAGCACGATCGTGAGCGGGATGCCGAGCTTGCGATAGTCGTTGAAGCGATAGGCGCCGGGGCCCATCACCAGCAGGTTGACGCTGTGGCTCATCGGCGTCAGGAACGCCGTCGAACAGCCCAACGCCACGGCCATGGCCACGCCGCGCACGCCGGCGACGCCGAGTCCGATGTGCTCGGCGGCAGCGATCGCGATCGGCGCAAGCACCACGGGCGTCACCTGGCCGCCGATGATCTGAGTCATCGCGACGGTGAACGCGAACAGGCCACCGGCGAGGACAAGCGGGCCGAAGCCGCCGACGACGTTGACGAGCCCTTCGCCGATCAGGGCCGCGGCGCCGGTGTTGGTCAGCGCGATGCCAAGCGGCAACATGCCAGCGATGAGGAAGATCGAGCGCCACTCGACGGCGGCGTAGGCCTCCTCCATCGTCAGACAGCCCAGCAACACCATGAGCACGGCCGCCGCGAACGTGGTCTCGGCGATGGGCAGCAGGCCGAGCGCGGGCACGACGACGGCCGCGGCCGTCAGCGCCAGGACGATCCAGGCCTGCGGCGAGAGCGGCGCCTCGGCCTCACCGAAGTCCTCGGTGAGCACCAGGAAGTTCGTGTCGCGACGCAGCAACTCGATCGGGCGGCGGCTGCCCTGCATCAGCAGCGCGTCGCCGAAGCGCAGCGGGATCTCGGCCAGGGCGTCGCGCAACGTGTTGCCCTCGCGCCAGATGGCGAGGACCGTCAGATTGTACTTGTCGCGAAAAGCCATCTCTCGAAGGGTCTGACCCGCCAACGACGAACGCGGCGCGAGGCTGACTTCGACCAGGCTGATCTGGTCCGACGCCAGCTGGCGGTTCCAATCCGGATCCTGCGTCAGCACCAGGCCGTTCTCGGCCAGCTCGGTCTCGTCGACCTGGCCGGTGTACATGACGATGTCGCCCTCGCGCACGCGCTCGGCGCGGGGCGGCGCGAGCGTGACGACGCCGCCGCGTGAGATCGCGAGGACGTTGAGGCCGAGGCGCTCGCCCCAGCCGCCGTCGGCCAGCGACTGGCCGGCCATGCGCGAGGCGGGCTTGACGTAGGCGGCCTGGACCTCCTGACGGAGTTGATAGGCCTCCATCAGCGTGCCGGCCGGCCGCATCTCGCGCTCACCGTCGCGGGCGCGATCGGGCAGCAAACGCGGCCCGAGCAGCGCGATCACGCCGATGCCGGCCAGCGCCATCGGCAGGCCGAGCGGCAGGAAATCGAGGACGCCGTAAGCCGGGTAGCCCTTCTCGCTGAGTGCGTTGCTGACCAGGATGTTGGCGGTCGTGAAGAGCGTGGCCATGCCGCCCAGCAGCGCGCCAAAGGCCAGCGGCATCAGCAGCCGAGACGGACGCTGGCCGGACGTGCGCGCCATGCCCATCGCGGCCGGCAGGAGGACGGCGGCCGCCGCCACAGTGTTCATCACCAGCGAGAGCAAGGCCGTAGCCGATGAGACGATGATGATCGTTCGGCGCAGGCTCGTGCCCGAGGCATGCAGCAACAGCCGCCCGAGCCGATGCGTGACGCCGGTGCGATCGAGCGCCTCGGCGATGATCGACAGGGCCATCACCGTGATCACGGCCTGGCGGCTGAAACCGCTGAAGAGTTCGTCCGGCCCGATCAGGCCGGTCAGCCCGAGCACCACAAGGGCAGAGAGGGCGGCGAGGTCAGGGCGCAGGCGCTCGGTCACCATCAGCGTCGCAACCGCCCCCACCAGGAGCAGCACGAACGCGATCTGGAGAGTCATCGGGGGGATTATACGGGAGCGGGGGAGCGCGAGAGCGTTGACGCTACCGCGCTTTGTCGCGTTGCGTGATCGCTCCCCGCTCTCGCGCTCCCCGCTCCCAATACCCGATTACAATTGCCCGGAATGCTCACCTGGGTCGACGTCGATCTTGACGCGTTGCGACACAACTTCCGGCAATTGCAGATGCTCACCGGCACGCGGGTGGCGCCCGTGGTGAAGGCCAACGCCTATGGGCACGGCCTGGCGCCGGTCGCGCGCGCGTTGGCCGTTTCAGGGGCCGACTACTTCTGCGTCGCGCGGGCCGACGAAGGGCTGGCGCTGCGCGAGGCCGGGATCGAGACCGAGGTGCTGGTGCTCGGCTACACGCCGCCCGAGCAGGCTGCGGAGGCGGTCGGACGCGGGCTGACCCTGGCCACCTTCGACGCCGACTCCATCGCGACCTATGCGGCAGCGGCCCGAGCGTCGAACCGCAAGGCGCGCCTGCACCTCAAGCTCGACACCGGCATGACCCGCCTCGGCGCGCTGCCCGCCGACGCGGCCGAACTGGCACGGCGGATCCTGAGCGAGCCGGACCTCGAGCTCGACGGCCTCTTTCAACACTTCGCGGCGTCCGATTCGACCGACAAGACATCCGCGCGCGGACAACTGCTCCGCTTCAACGAGGTGTTAGCCGCGCTGCCTGCCCGGCCGCGGCTCGTACACGCCTGCAACTCCGCCGGCGCCCTGACCCTCCCCGAGGCGCGCTTCGACCTGGTGCGCACCGGCATCGCCTTCTATGGCCTGCACCCCTCAGACGACGTGCCGGTGCCCGAGGACTTTCGGCCAGCGCTCTCCTGGAAGGCCACAGTCACGCTGGTCAAGTCCGTGCCGGCCGGCACCGGCGTCAGCTACGATCACCAATACGTCACCTCGACTCCCGAAACGCTGGCCATTGTGCCTGTGGGTTACGCCGACGGCTATCGTCGCAAGTTGAACATCAACGAGGTGCTGATCGGCGGCCGACGCGCGCCGGTGCGAGGCCGCGTGTGCATGGATCAGGTGATCGTCGGCGTCACCCACATCCCAAACGTGCGCGTCGGTGACGAAGTCGTCGTCCTCGGCCCTCAGGGCAATGACGCGCTCACCGCTGAAGAACTTGCCAGACGTTGGGGCACCAACAACTACGACGTTGTCGCGGGCATCCTGGCCCGGGTCACGAGACGCTATCAGGGTTGAGACCACAACCCAAATGCCGGTTCTTGATATCTGACTGACGGAGCGATCAGCCATCAGGGATCAACCATCGGCCATCGGAAAGGCCTATCATGTCGACTTATTCCACCCTGTTTGACCTTTCTGACCGCACGGCCTGGGTCGTGGGCGGAGGGAGCGGCATCGGCCGCGCGTCGGCGGAGGCGCTGGCGGCGTTCGGCGCCCGTGTCGTCGTCAGCGACGTCAACGCCGAGGGAGCGGCCGCCACGGCCGAGGCGATCAAAGCCGCAGGCGGATCCGCCGAGGTGCGTGCGCTCGATATGCGCCGCAGCGAGGACGTGAAGGCCGTGGCCGAGGCGATCGGCGTCGTGGACGTGCTCGTCAGCACGCCGAGCATCAACGTGCGCAAGCCCCTGCTCGACTACACCGACGAGGAGTTCGACCGCGTGATCGAGCTCAACCTCAAGGGCACTTTCCGATTGTTGCGCGCGGTCGGACGCGGCATGGCCGAGCGCGGGCGCGGCAGCATCATCACCTTCGCCAGCATTCGTGCACAGGTCGTCGAGCCGGGCCAGAGCGTCTACGCGGCCACCAAGGCCGGCACGCTGCAGATGTGCCGGGCGCTGGCGGCCGAGCTCGGGCCGCGCGGCGTGCGCGTCAACACCATCGGGCCCGGCGTGGTCGAGACCCCGCTGACAGCGCCCATCAAGTCCCGGCCGGAGTGGTACAACGCGTACGCCGCCAAGAACGCGCTGGGCCGCTGGGCGCAGCCTTCCGAAATGGCCGGCGCCGTTGTCTATCTCGCCTCCGATGCCAGCAGCTACGTGACCGGCACCCTGCTCCTCGTCGACGGCGGCTGGACGGCGGTGGACGGACGGTTCACGCCGCCGTTGTGACCCATAACCCATGCCTCTCCTCGAGATCCACGACGTCCACCACACGTACACGCCGGAGCGCGCCGAGCCGGTGCAGGCGTTGCGCGGCGTCAGCCTGACGATCGAGGCGGGCGAGTACGTGGTCGTGCTCGGGCACAACGGCTGCGGCAAGTCGACGCTGGCGCGCATGCTCAACGGCCTGCTGGTGCCGACGCAGGGCGAGGTGCGCGTCAAAGGCTGGAGCACTCGCGAGCGAGCGCACCTGCGCGACATCCGCGCCGCCGTCGGCATGGTCTTCCAGCATCCCGACAACCAGTTCGTGGCCACCATCGTCGAGGAAGACGTGGCGTTCGGGCCCGAGAACCTGGGCCTGCCGCGCGAGGAGATCCTCAAACGCGTGGCCTGGTCGCTCGACCGGGTGGAGCTGCGCAAGTACGCGGGCCGCGCGCCGCACACGCTGTCGGGCGGCCAGAAGCAACGCGCCTGCATCGCGGGAGTGCTCGCCATGCGGCCCGAGGTGCTCGTCCTCGACGAGGCCACGGCCATGCTCGACCCGCTCGGCCGGATTGAAGTGCTCGGCGTGGTCCGCCAGCTTCATCGCGGCGAAGGCGTGACCGTCATCGCGATCACGCATCATATGGAAGAGGCGCTCGAGGCCGACCGCGTCGTGGTCATGTCTGAGGGCCGCATCGCCTTCCAGGGCACGCCGCGCGAGGTGTTCTCCCGCGTCGACGAGCTGCGCGCCCTGCACCTCGACGTGCCCGGGCCGATGCAGGTGGCCCATGCGTTGCGCACCAAAGGCGCCGATTTTCCTGAAACCCTGACCGCTGAGGAGCTTGCGCGAGCCGTGGATCGGGGGGAGAGGAGCGAGGGGCGAGGAGCGAGGGGCGACGGGCGAGGAGCGAACGCCAATCCGCCGGCTCGCAGTAGCGTTCGCCCCGCGCCTCTCGCTCCTCGCTCCTCGAATGCGGTCATCTCCGTCGACCACCTGGCCCACTACTACCGCCGCGGATCGCCGCTCGAGGTGAAGGCGCTGTTCGACGTCGATCTCGAGGTGCGCAAAGGCGAGATCCTGGGGATCGTGGGCCAGACCGGCTCGGGCAAGAGCACGATCGTTCAGCACTTCAACGCCCTGCTCCGCCCGCACGGTGGCCGCGTGGTCGCGCTCGGCCACGATCTGGGCGCGCGGGATCTGGATGTGCTGGCCGTGCGCCGCAAGGTCGGCCTCGTCTTCCAGTTGCCCGAAGCTCAGCTGTTCGAGCAGTACGTCGGCGACGACGTCGCCTATGGGCCGCGCAACCTGAAACTGCCCAAAGAGCAGGTGCGCGAACGCGTGCGCGTCGCCATGGAGTCGGTCGGGCTGCCGTTCGAGGCGTTCAAGGACCGGATCACTTTCGCGTTGAGCGGCGGCCAGATGCGCCGCGTCGCCCTGGCCGGCGTGCTGGCGCTCGAGCCCGAGGTGCTCGTCCTCGACGAGCCGACCGCCGGGCTCGATCCCGCCGGCCGCGACCAGATCTGGGACCTGATCCGCAGCCTGCACGCGCGCGGCCTGACCGTGGTCGTCATCTCGCACAACATGGAGGAGCTGGCCGCGGCAGCCGATCGCCTGGTCGTGGTGGCCGACGGCAAGGTGGCGTTGACGGGCACGCCGCATGAGCTCTTTGCGAGGCCCGATGAACTGCGCGCGCTGCGCCTCGGCGTCCCCGAGATCACGCGGGCCTTTCAATTGATCGATCCTGAGGCGACGCCGGTGTTGAGCGTCGCTGAAGCGGTCGAGCGAGTGCTGGGGTGACGGCCATGGACTTCGAGCTGTCGCGCAACATCACCGTCGGCCAGTACATCCCCACCGGGTCGTGGGTGCACAGACTCGATCCGCGCATCAAGCTGATCGTGTTCATGGGCCTGCTCGTCGCGCTCAGCCTGAGCTTCACTGCGGTGCCGACGCTGCTGGCCCTGGCCTTCATCTTCGCCATCGCCATCGCCGGGCGCATCCCGCTCGACTACGTCTTCAGCGGCCTCAAGCCGGCGCTGCCTGTGCTCGTGCTGCTCGTCATCCTGCAGATCCTGTTCCGCGGGCAATCGACCCAGGGCGGCACCGTGTACTTCCAGTGGTGGATCGTCAACATCAACGACGCGGCCCTGATGGCGATCGCCACCGGCACGGCCCGCATCGTGGCCTTCATCTTCGTCACGAGCCTGCTGACCATGGTCATGACCACGACCGAGCTGACGCACGCGATTGAGAGCGTCTTCGGGCCGCTGCAACGTGTCGGCGTGCCGGTGCGCGAGCTGGCGCTGACCGCCACGATCGCCCTGCGTTTCGTGCCGACGTTGGCCGAGGAGCTCGAGCGTGTGATGAAGGCGCAGGCCAGCCGCCTCGGTGAGATCGGCCTGCGCGCCGACTGGCGGCCCGACCGCGCCGCCCGCACACGCCTGCCGCTGATCGTGCCGCTCTTCCTGACGGCGCTGCGCCGTGGCGAGGATCTGGTGCTGGCCATGGAGGCCCGCGGTTACGTCGGCGGGGCGCGGCGCAACCGCTATCGCCAGTATCACGCGGCGCCGGTCGACTGGCTGGCCCTTGTCGTCGGCCTCGGCCTCTGCGTCGCCCTGATCGTTGTGCGCTGGCCGACGGTGCCCGAGCTCTGGTCGCGCTGGGTGAGTTGACCCGTAAGGGCGGCCCTTGTGGCCGCCCCGGCCCTTTCGGCCACCCTGAAAGGACATGCCATGATCACACCAACCGAGCAGGCTGTCCTCGACAACATCGACGATGACGAGCTGATCGCGTGGGTGCAGGCCCTGACGCGCATCCCGAGCGTGTGGAAGCCCGAGACCGGCGAGGGTGAGGCCGCGGCTGCCGCCTGGGTGGCCGAGCGCTGCCGCGAGATCGGGCTCGAGACCCACGTCGAGGAAGTCGCGCCGGGGAGGCCGAACGTGGTGGGGTGGATGCGGAGCGGACCGCGAACCGCGGACCGCAGACCACAGACCGAGCACGACCAGGGGTCAACAACCGCGGTCGGTGGTCCGCCGTCCGCAACCGCCAGGTTGCGCGCGGTCCTCATGTTCGAGGGCCACACCGACGTCGTCACCGAGGGCGATCCGACGCTGTGGACCGACCCGCCCTTCAGCGCGACGCTGCGCGACGGCAGGATCTATGGACGCGGCGCGAACGACATGAAGGCCGGCCTGGTGTGCGCGCTGGCCGCGATCAAGGCGCTCAAGGTATCTGGCCTGGCGCTGGGCGGCGACATCGTGCTCGGCGCGGTGTGCGACGAAGAGGGTCGGATGCTTGGCATCAAGCATTTCGTCGAGCGCGGCTGGGCGGACGGCGTGACGGCGGCCATCGTGTGTGAGCCCGAGGAGAACCACCTCTGCATCGCGCAGAAGGGCGTGATGTGGATCCGAGTTGTGATCATGGGCGTGATGGCGCACGGTGCGATGCCGCTGACCGGCGTCAATGCCATGTATCCCCTGGCGCGCTTCCTCACAGCCGTACACGCGCTCGAGGAGCGCGAGATCGTGAAGCACGGCAAGCACGAGTTCCTCGGGCAGCCCTCGATCACGCCGACCATCGTGCAGTCGCCGCCGCGTGGGGCTGGCGAACCTCAGAATAACGTCATGCCGGGCGCGGCCGAGTGCGTGCTCGACTTCAGGCTGATCCCGGGCCAGGACGCTGACGCGCTGGCGGCAACGATCGAAACGCTGCTCAAGGCCGCCGTCGCCGTCGACGAGCGCCTGAGCTACATCTGCGAGGTGCTCGAGGTACGCGCGCCGACGGCCACCGACCGCGCCGAGCCCATCGTCCAGGCGCTCGCCGGCGCCTACACGTCCCTGACCGGCGCGGCCCCGATCTACGGCGGCGTGCCCGGCAGTACCGACGGCACGATCCTCAACGCGCGCAAAGGCATCCCGATCGTCACCTGCGGCCCCGGCGACATCTACATCCCGCACCACATCGACGAATGGGTCAGCGTGGACGAGATCAAGACAGCGGCCCGACTCTATGTGCTTGCAGCCATTCGATATCTGGGAATTGCTGATTGATGATTTCTGATGGCGATTGGGAGTAGAGCCAATCAGCCATCAGAACATCAATCAGCAATCGCCAAAGGGTAGCTATGCCAAACACAACCCTTACCGCCATCCCCGGCCTCCGTGTCGGGCATTGCACGAACAGAGAAGCGGCCACGGGGTGCACGGTGGTGCTGTGCCCGGAGGGCGGCGCGGTCGCCAGCGTCGACGTGCGCGGATCGGCGCCGGGGACGCGCGAGACGCACCTGCTCTACCCGACGGCCCTGGTCGAGCGCGTGCACGCGATCTGTCTGGCGGGCGGCAGCGCCTTCGGGCTGGCGGCCGCCGACGGCGTGATGCGCTGGTGCGAGGAGCACGGCATCGGCCTTGACGTGGGGCTCGCGCGAGTGCCGCTCGTGCCGAGCGCGATCCTTTTCGACCTCGGCATCGGCACGGCGGCGGTGCGCCCGACTGCCGCCGACGGCTACGCGGCCTGCGAGGCCGCCAGCGCGGATCCGGTGCCACTGGGCAGCGTCGGCGCCGGAACCGGGTGCACCGTTGGGAAGAGTCTGGGGTTTAATCTGGCAACCAAGAGCGGGCTGGGATCCGCTCTGCGCGAGGGACCCGGCGGGTTGCAGGTGGCGGCGCTGGCGGCGGTCAATGCCGTCGGCAACGTGATCGATCCGCGCAGCGGCAAGGTCGTCGCCGGGATGCGCCATCCGCGCACCGGAGCGTTCGTCGACTGGCTGTCGCTGCACGAAGACGAGATGAAGCGCTCGATCGCGAGCATGGCCGAGAACCCGACGGCGAACACGACGCTTGTGGTCGTCGCCACCAACGCGCGCTTGACCAAGGCCGAGTGTCAGAAGGTCGCGCAGATGGGTCACGACGGGCTGGCGCGCTCGATCAATCCTGTTCATTTGATGGTCGACGGTGATACGGTTTTTGCGTTGTCCTGCGGATCACTTTCGTCGGACGTCAATCTGGTCGGCGCGCTGGCCGCCGAGGTCGTCGCGGAAGCTGTGTTGAGCGGTGTGCACGAAGCTGAGGGTCTTGCCGGCATCCCGGCGTTGCGCGATCTGTGAACCCGCTCGGGTGGAGGCCCGGGGGTCGCGAGCTTTGGCCGTCGTCAGGCAGCCTGGATCGGCGTTTCGGTCCGGCCGCTTGTTCATTCCTTTCATCACACAGGAGGGATCATGTCACTGCAATCGTCCAATGAGGGCCCGTTCAGCACCAAGAACATCGTCTTGTCCGGCGTGCTGTTGGCCGTCGCGCTGGTGCTGTCGCTAACGGGCCTCGGGTACTTCCCGGTGCCCAACATCGCGCAGCAGGCGACGATCATGCACGTCCCGGCCATCATCGGCGCCGTGCTTGGCGGGCCGATCGTCGGCCTGATCGTCAACCTTGTGTTCTCGTTCGACTCGTACACACGCTTCATCGGCGGCTTCACGTGGCCGAACGCCATCGCGCCCATTCTGACCCTGTTCGTCTCGCGGCTGGCGATCGGCGTTGTGGCCTGGCTGGTGTATCGCGCTCTGAAGAACGTGAACGAAATCGTGGCGCTGGCGGCCGCCGGCGCGGCCGGCGCGCTCGCCAACACGGCCTTCGTCCTCGGGTTCGCCATCGCCTTCGGTGTGCTGACCGTTGACGTCATCCCGGCCGTGGCGCCGCAGATCATCTTCGAGGCGGTCCTCGGCGCGATCGTCACAGTGGCCGTCGTCGCGGCCTACAAGCGATTGGCCGTCGGGCGCGGCGGTTCGTCGGTGTAAGGGACCGCCATGAACCTGCCGCCTGCCTCCGCCCCTGTCGTCTCGGAGTCGAGTTCGCCAGTGGCCGCCATCGGCGCGCTGGCCGGCCAGTTAGCGCTTTCGCTTGGCCTGGGCGTCGCGGCCACGGTCGCCGTGGCCGCCGCCTGGGGCATTCTGGCGCATCTGACCAACAGCGTCTATCTCTATGCCGCGCTCTTCGCCGGCATCGCGATCGGCGGCCTGATGCTCTGGCCTTTGGGTCGCGCGAACCTCGTCGTGCGCCTCGCGGTGCTGGCCGTCGCCGGCGTGCTCACTGTCGTGGCCGTGCTGGCCGGCGACTTCCTTTTCTACACACTCCACCTCGCGGATCGTAATCACCTCAATCTATTGGACGCGGCCCTGGCCGTGGCGCCGAACTTCGTCGAAGCTGAACAGGCTGATGGTTTGATGTCGATCCTGTTTGCCCTCGCCGGCGCAGTCGTGACGCTGTTTCAAGGCTTCCGCCGCGGCCGATAGCCACAGCCCACCCCCTCCTGGATCGCGCTCACGGCCTTATGTGTCAAAGGCTCCACGCGCGGTTCAGGAGGGGGTTGGAGACCAACTCGCCCCACCTAAGGCCATCGCAGGACGTGCGTGATTTGCTTCACAATACATATACCCGGTGGAGGCGCTCATGGATCTGCAAAGCACTTTGCTCATCGTCGGTAGTCTCGTCTTCGCCGTGGCTGTGGTCTGGGAGACCCGGGCCGAGTCGCGCGACTAACGCGCGTCGGCCAATCCGATCCTCCCGGAAGACCAAGTCGTCATCCGATGCGCCGCCGTTTGAGCGTCCCTCCACGCCTCTTTGCGCGTTTGCCCAGTTACCCGGGCTATAATCTCATCCGTGGCCGGTTCAGGCCGCGGATTCGATATGCCCGACACAGCATCCGGACCCTACGACCTCTCCCACATCTCGCCCGTCTGGGGCCGAGCTATCCCCGAAAGCCTCATCGTCTCGCACGGCCAAGGCGCCTATTTGCATACGGTCGACGGCCGTAAGCTGCTCGACTTCACAAGCGGCATCGGCGTCACCAACACCGGCCATGCGCATCCGAAAGTCGTCGCCGCCGTCCAAGAACAGGCGGCCAAGATCCTGCACGCGCAGGTCAACATCGTCTATCACCAGCCGTTGATCCAACTGATCGAGTCGTTGCGGGGGGTGTTACCCGCGCAACTCGACACGTTCTTCTTCTCGAACTCCGGCGCCGAGATCACCGAAGCCGCTGTCAAGCTCGCCAAGCAGGCCACCAAACGCCAGAACGTCATCGTCTTCAGCGGCTCGTTCCACGGCCGTACGCATCTGACGATGTCGATGACGACGTCGAAGACGATCTACCGGGCCGGCCATCAGCCGATGGTGCCCGGCATCTACGTCGCGCCGTATCCCTACGCGTACAAGTACGGGTGGGATGAAGAGACCACGACCGATTTCTGCTTGAAGGAATTGAAGCTGCTGCTCAAGAGCCAGACCGCGCCGAGCGAGACGGCTGCCGTCATCATCGAGCCCGTCCTCGGCGAAGGCGGCTACGTGCCGCCGCCCGTGCGGTTCATGCGCGAACTCGCCGCGCTGTGCAAGTCGCACGGCATCCTGCTGATCGCCGATGAAGTCCAGTCCGGCTTTGGGCGCACCGGCAGGTGGTTCGGCTTCGAACACTTCGGCATCACGCCCGACATCGTGACGATGGCGAAGGGCATCGCCTCGGGCCTGCCGCTCTCGAGCCTGGCCGCCTCGGCCGAGCTGATGAGCCACTGGCCCACAGGCTCGCACGGCGGCACGTACGGCGGCAACGCCGTCGCCTGCGCGGCCGGCGTCGCCACGATCGCGGCCATGCGCGAGGAAGGCCTGGTCGAGAACGCGGCTCAACAGGGAAAGGTGCTCATGGCCGGGCTGCGCAAGCTTCAGGAAGAGCACCCCGAGATCGGCGACGTGCGCGGGCTCGGCCTGATGGTCGCCACCGAGTTCACGACGCCCGACGGCGAGCCCTGGACCGAGCGCTCGAAGGCCGTGGCCAAGGCCGCCCTCGCCGAGGGCCTCATGCTCCTCACCTGCGGCACCTACGACAACATCATCCGCTGGATCCCGCCGCTCGTCATCACCGAAGCGCAGGCCAAAGACGCGCTCGGCATGTTCGAACGCGCGCTGGTCAAGAGCGCCTGACCGGAATTTAGCCGCGGATTGCGCGGCTTACGCCGATGGGGGGAGGTCATTCTCCGATCTGCGTAATCCGCGCAATCCGCGGCTAAGCTATTTCCCGCTAGGAATTTTCGGAACGCTGGCTGAGCCAGTGCGCGAAGAGGATCGGCACGCTGGTGACAACGATCACGAGCAGGGCCGTGACGTTGGTGACCGGCCTGTCGCGCGGGCGGGTCAACTGTTCGAGGATCCAGATCGGCAACGTGGTCTGCTGGCCGGCCGTGAAGGTCGTGACGATCACCTCATCGAAGGAGAGCGCGAAGGCCAGCATGCCGCCGGCCAGGAGCGCCGTGGCAATCGCCGGGAGCAGGATGTAGCGGAAGGTCTGGAAGATATTGGCCCCGAGGTCCATCGAGGCCTCGATCTGCGAGGCGCCGGTGCGCCGCAGCCGGGCCGAGACGTTGTTGTAGACCGTGACGATGCAGAACGTCGCGTGGCCGATCACGATCGTCCAGAAGCTGAAGCCCAGGTCCATCAGGTTGAGCGCCGAACGCAGCGCGATCCCGGTGACGATGCCGGGCAGCGCGATCGGCAGCACCACCAGGAACGTGATCACGTCGCGGCCGAAGAAGCGTCGGTTGACGGCCAGCGCCGCGAGCACGCCGAAGACGATGGCCAGTGAGGTCGACACCGCAGCGACTTCGAGCGAAAGGCCCAGCGCCTGCCAGAGATCTTGCCGCGCGAGAGCAACCGGGAACCACTGCAGGGTCAGCCCGGGCGGTGGGAACGTGAAAGCGGCCTCCTCGGTCGTGAACGCGTAGAGCACGATCACGAGCAACGGGAAGTGCAGGAAGATCAGCACTGCGATCGCGGCGGCCGTCAGCGGCCAGGGCGCGCGCTTCTCGTTCATAACGCCTCGAAGGCCCCCGCCCGCCGCGCGATCAGCAGATAGATCCCCATGATGAACATCGGCACCGCCGTCATGGCAGCGGCCAGCGGGATGTTGCCGGCCGTGCCCTGCTGGCGCAGTACCGCCATGCCGATGAAATAGCTTGAGTTGCCGATGATCTGAGGGATGATGAAGTCGCCAAGCGTCAACGAGAAGGTGAAGATCGAGCCTGCGATCAGGCCCGGCAGCGCCAGCGGCAGCGTCACCGTGCGGAAGGTCGTTGCCGGGCGCGCGCCGAGATCGGCCGAGGCCTCGAGCAGCGAGCCGGGCACGCGCTCGAGCGCGGCCTGGATCGGCAGGATCATGTACGGCAGCCAGACGTAGACGAAGACCAGGAACATGCCCACCGGCGACGTCGAAAGCGACGACCCGCCGAGCTCAGGCAGCGCCAGCAGCGCGTCGAGCACGCCGCCCAGGCCGATCTGCCCCAGCACCCAGGTGAGGATGCCCTCGCGCGCCAGCAGCGTCTTCCAGGCATAGACGCGGATGATGTAGCTCGACCACAACGGCAGGATGACGGCCAGGTACAACAGGGCTCGTTGCCGCCCGCGCGCATAACGGGCCATGTAATAGGCCAGCGGGAAGGCCAACACCGCGCTGGCGAACGTCACGGCCAGGGCCATGGCGCCCGTGCGCGTGAAGATGTCGAGGTTGGCCGGCTCGAGCAGTTGTGCATAGGTGTTCAGTGTGAACGTGCGCACGACCACGCCGGTGAAGGAGTCAATCGAGAAGAAGCCCTGCACCAGCAACGCGCCGAGCGAGCCGAGATACACAACGCCCAACCATGCGAGCGGCGGCGTCAGCAACAACAGCAGAGTCACCCAGGGGTAGCGTGTGAGGAAGGACGAGACCCTGGTCATGACGCCTCGGCCTTCAGGCGATGGTTGTGGACCCGCCCCCAGCTCAGACGCACACGCCGGCCCTTGGCCGCCAGCACGTCCATCGACGTCGTGCGCAGGTTCTGCTCGATGACGGTCAGCTGAGGACCGAGATCCAGCTCCACACGATAGCGCGTGTTCAGCCCCAGGTAGACGACGTCGCAGACGACGCCGTCAGCCACGCAATCGTCGCCCGACGCCGTGGCGTCGGCCGACACGGCTGCATCTGCAACGCCAAGGTGGATCTTCTCGGGCCGGACCGTGAAGGTGCCCTCGACCCCGGTCAGCGCCATGGCCGCGGCGCCGTCGATCAGGTTCGAGATGCCGACGAAGCCGGCGACGAAGGCCGTGGCCGGCTTCTCGTAGATCTCGGCCGGCGACCCGACCTGCTCGATGCGACCGTGGTTGAACACGGCCAGGTTGTCGCTCATCGTCAGCGCTTCTTCCTGGTCGTGCGTGACGAACACGAACGTGATGCCGACCTGCTGCTGGATGGTCTTGAGCTCGACCTGCATCTCCTGCCGCAGTTTAAGGTCAAGCGCGCCGAGCGGCTCGTCGAGAAGCAGCACCTTGGGCTTGTTGATCAGCGCGCGCGCCAGGGCCACGCGTTGTCGCTGGCCGCCCGAGAGCTGCGCGGGCTTGCGCGCGCCGAACCCCGGCAGGCGCACCAGCTCGAGCATCTCGTCGACGCGGCGGCGGCGCTCGGCGGCGTCCACCTTACGGATCATCAGCCCGTAGCCGATGTTGTCGGCCACGGTCATGTGCGGGAAGAGCGCGTAGTCTTGAAAGACCGTGTTGACGTCGCGTTCGTACGGAGCCAGCGACGTCACGTCCCTGCCGTACAGTTGGATCCGGCCGGAGGTCGGGTGATCGAAGCCCGCGATCATGCGCAGGCAGGTGGTTTTGCCCGAGCCCGACGGGCCGAGCATGGCGAAGAACTCGCCGTGCTCGATCGCCAGGTCGACGCCGTCGACGGCCTTGACGCTTCCGAAGTGTCGAAAGACGGATTGGAACTCTATTGCGTACATAGAAAGAACGCCAAGAACGGGCGAGCCCCCGGTCGGAGCTCACCCGTTCTTGGCGCCACCTTATCGTCCGCCGATGACGGCCACGTACTGCGTGACCCACTCGTAATAGGGCACGCAATCCTTCGAGCCGTTGCCGCAGTCGGTGGTGGGCGTGCGCCAGAACTTGATCTTGGCGAAGTCGTCGAAGCCGTTTGTCCCGCAGCCCGTGTCGGTCAAGAGCGCGTTGCCCGTGCAGGCCGCCGGCACCGATGGGACCGAGCCGAACCACGCCGCGAGGTCGCCTTGCAGCTTGGGCGTCAGCGACCAGTCGAGCCACTTGTATGCGCAGTTCGGATGCGGGGCGTCGATATGCATCATCGTCGTGTCAGCCCAGCCGGTGGCGCCTTCGGCCGGGATCGTGCTGGCCACCGGCGCGCCCTCGGCCGCGAGCAGGTTCACCTGGAACGGCCACGAGCCGGAGGCCACCACTCCCTCGGTCTTGAAGTCCTCGATCTGCACGAAGGCGTCGTGCCAGTAGCGGCTGACGAGCACGCGCTGGGCGCGCAACACATCGAGCGCGGCGTTGAACTGATCGCGGGTCAGCGCGTACGGATCCTTGATGCCGAGTTCGGGTTTCGTCGCCATCAGGTAATTGGCGGCATCGGCGATGTGGATCGGGCCATCGTAAGCCTGGATGCGGCCCTTGTTCGACTTGCCGTCAGGCAGGGTCTGTTCTTCGAACACCACCTTCCAGCTGGTCGGCGCCTCGGGAAAAACCGTGGTGTTGTACATCAGCACGTTCGGGCCCCACTGGTACGGCACGCCGTAATGCTTGCCCTCGACGGTGTGCCAGGGCGCGTCTTTGAGGCGATCGTCGACGGTGCTCCAGTTCTTGATCAGGTCGATGTTGATCTGCTGCACGCGCCCGCCGGCGATCAGACGCAGCGACGCGTCGCCGGAGGCCGTCACCAGATCGAAGCCGCCTTCGTTCATCAGTGCGACCATTTCGTCGGAGGTGTTGGCCGTTTTGACCTCGACCTTGCAGCCCGTGTCTTTCTCGAAGGGCGTGACCCAGTCGTAGGCCGCGTCGGTTTCGCCGCGCTCGACGTAGCCGGCCCAGGCAACGATCGAGACGGCGCCTTCACCGTCGCCGACTGAGGTGAGCGGGCCGCCGGCCGCCGCCGTCGGGGCATCCGGCGTGGTGGAGGCAGCTGGCGTGACGGGAGCGCAGGCGGCTGTCAGGATCGACAGCGCCAATCCCAGCGAGAGGGCTCGTGCCGTATTCATTCTTCTCCTCCTGAACGCTTGCGGAAGGGTGGAGCCGCGGGCCGGTAATGGGGGAGCCGGTTGCCGCGCACGTGCACGCATTTTTCCTGAAGTTGGGTCGATTGTCAACCAACTCGGTCGGATTTACGCGATTAGAGGGTTCTGTGGGCGGCCGACGCGGCTGGGAGGGGTGAGGTGAAGCGAAGCAATTTGACGAACGACGAACGACGAATGGCCGTGCGCGCTTGACCGTTCGACCGTCGTCCTTCAGGCTCACAAGGCCATCTGGCCTGGCGAACGCCTGCCGCGCTGCTTGGCCCCGCTCATGTCATCCGGAGCGCCCTACACCCGCGCGCTGTGCGCGTCCCGACCGCCCCCAATCCTCGCGCGTTGCGCGTCACGGGGAGCGCTGGACGCCCGCGCGTCGCGTGTCATCCAGAACGCTGAGCCCGCACGTCGCGTGTCATCCATGGTGCGCTCGGCCCTCGGCCGTTGCATGTCACCGGCAGAGCCGAGCCCGCACGTCGCGTGTCATCCAGAGCGCCTGACCCTCTACAAAGCGAAGACATCCGCAATGAGCGCGAAGGATCGCCTCCGCAGACTCACAAGGCCCTGGCGACAGCCATCGAGTCCGACAGGAGATCCTTCGCGCTCATTCAGCGAGTCATCGGACCATGGTGGCCAGGCGCTCTGGATGACACGCGACGCGCGGGTGTCAAGCGCTCCTTGATGACACGCGACGCGCGGGCAGACGGATGATGTGGAAAGGGTGAAGGGCCCGGCCGCGGTCATTCACCGTTGGTGACTTGAACAGCACCCTCAAAGACGAATGACGAGCGACGAATGACGAGCGACGAAGGAGGAATGACGAAGGACGAAGGTGGAATGGCCATTCCACCTTCGTCCTTCGTCATTCGTCTAAGGATCCCGCGCCAGCTACGGTCCGCCGTCTGCCGTCCGCGGTCTCTGTATCAGTCTCCAGCCGGCTCGGCCACCACGGCGCGCACATTGAGCGCGCGCAGAGCCGGGGCGAGCACCACGAGGAGCGCGATCAGGCCGAACCCACCGGACATGACTCCGAGGGTGGCCGCCAGGCCGAGCTGATCGATCGCGCCGCCGACGATCAGGGCGCCGACGGGCACGGCCATGGTCGTCAGGGCGCCGCGGGTGCCGAAGACGCGCCCACGCAGCGGCGCCGGGGTGCGCTGCTGATAGACCGTCGCCAGCAAGGGGCGCAGCGGCCCGATGCCCAGGCCGAACAAATACGCCGAGATCAGGGCCCCGACCACGCCGACGCCCGTGACCAGCGTCAGCACCAGGCCCGCAACGCCGCCGGCGACCAGCATGAAGCCGGCGCTCATGATGCTTGTCGCATCGAAGCGCCTGTGCCAGAGGCCGTAGGCCGTCACGCCCGATAGCGCGCCGAAGCCGAAGGCGCTCGACATCAGACCGAATGAGATGGCCTGCCCGGAGATGAGGCCGGCCAGCAGAGGAAGCGCCACAAGCACAAGCGCGTCGCCCAGAAACTCGTTGGCGATCTGCATCGCGAACAGATTGCGCAGGACGCGATCGCTCCAGATGTGGCGGATGCCGGCCGTCAGATCCGCCGTCGTGAGCCCGCCACCCTGGGCCTCAGCCGGTTTCGCGTTCGGCACGAACACCGAGACGATGACAGCCGACGCCACGAACGTCGCGGCGTTGATCCAGATCACGTCGTTGACGCCAAACACCGAGCACAAGACGCCGCCCAGCACCGGCCCTGCCAAAACGGCAACGCGTAACACACCGACGATCAGGGCGTTGGCGCGTTGCGGCGTGTAGCCGGAGCGTTCGATCAGTTCGGGCATCAGGGCGTCACGAGCCGTGTTGCCAGGCGCGTCGAGCAGCGCACCCAGGGCTACCAGCGCGAGCAGCACCGGCAGCGAGAGCCAGCCCAGCGCGTACAACACCGGGATCGCGGCGACTGAGACGAAGCTCGCGACGTCGGCCACCACGCTCAGGGGTTTGGCGCCGAACCTGTCGACCAGGGCGCCGCCCAGGAAGAACGCGATGACCATAGGGATGGCCGTGAACACCAGCACCAACGACGTGGACAGCGCGCTGTGCGTCGTCTGCAGCACGAACCACGGGATCGCGACGAGGGCCATCTGGTTCCCCAGTTGCGAGATCGCGTTAGCGGTCAGGATCGACCAGAAGGGCAGGCGCCGATGGTTCACGGTGTGTACTCGAGGCATGCAAAAGGTGGGTTCGTAAATGACGAGGTGCCCGACTTTCATCGGGCACCTCGTCCAGGATCGTCGACCTGAGCCTATTTTGGAGTTCCCACAAAACCCCGCGACGGGCTCGACGGTAAACGGCCCCGGGTTGACTGACGTCAGAGTTCCCACAAAACCCTTCGGTCAGCTTCTCCCGTCTTGCCTTACCAGGTGATCGTCCAGGTGATGGTCCACGTAATGGTGTTCATGATTGCCCTCCACGGCATTTGAGTGCTGATGGTGCGCGCGACCCGCCACGCGTTGCGGATGTTGCGCTTTCACAATTGGCGCTTGCTTCGGTGGTCCTTGGCGCTGCGCCTATTCGATTACATCAACTGTTGATGACGACAAGATACTGCCGCTTCCTTCGGAACTCAAGATTACGTTCGTACCAAAAATCCAATAGCCCCGGATTCGCCTTGGAATCCCGGCAAAACAACTCTGACACACCGAAACCAACGTTAGCCATCCGGCCAAACGGGCGCAGCCTGCCGGTGCGTGAGAGAGCCACTCGTGCGTTGGCACACTGAGCATGTGGATCGTCACGGGTGGAACGGAAAGCCCTGAACGCCTTATCTGCCTGTGAGGTCCATGTCTTCCGGTGTCCAAGCCCGACCCGGCAGGGTTTCGGGCCTCTCGCTCCTGCCTACACAACGGCGGTGTGCAGGGGTCGTCCTTTGTGCTCTCTGCTAGGATTTGGACATGCCGCTGGATTCAGCCGTCGTGAAAGCGCAGGCTCGGGCGCTGGGTTTCAACCTGTGCGGGATCACGTCAGCGCGCCCCGCGCCACATCTCGAGGCCTATCTCCGGTGGATCGATCAGGGCTTGCACGGCTCGCTGAACTACATGGCGCGGCCGGATCGAGTGGCGCGTCGCCGAGACCTTAACGAGATATTGCCCGGCGCGCGATCGCTGATCCTGGTCGGGCTCGATCATCATCAGATGCGGTTGCCTGACGCCATCGAGGCCGACCTGACGCGCGGCAGGATTGCGATGTATGCCTGGGGCGCTGATTACCATGAGTTGATGCTTCCGCGGCTTGAAAGACTTGCGGAACAGCTGCGGGCCGAATCGAGCGGCGACGTTCGTTGGCGCGCCTACGTGGATACCGGCGCCGTGCTCGAACGCGACCACGCTCAGCAGGCCGGCCTGGGCTTCATCGGCAAGAACACGCTGCTCATCCACCCACGCCGTGGCAGCGGCTTCTTCCTGGGCGAGATCCTGATCGATGCCGAGGTGGACGTGTACGACGAGCCCGCCGCCGACACGCGCTGCGGCTCCTGCACGCGCTGCCTGAACGCCTGCCCAACGGCGGCCTTCCCTGAGCCCTACGTGCTCGACGCCCGGCGCTGCATCAGCTATCTCACGATCGAGCACAAGGGCTACATCGACCCGGACCTGCGCCCGCGGTTGGGTCGCTGGATTTTCGGCTGCGACATCTGCCAGTCGGTCTGCCCATGGAACCGTTTCGGCGTGACCACGTTGGAGCCGGCTTTGTGCCTCAGCGATGTCGATCGGGCCGCGCCCCTGCTGGCTGACGTGCTCGCGCTCGACAATGAGCGCTTTGCCGCGCGCTACGAGGGTTCGCCGCTCGAGCGGGCCGGGCGCGATCGCCTGGTGCGCAACGCCTGCCTCGCAGCCGGAAACAGCGCAGCCGTCAGCCTGACGCCGCTTCTGCGGGCCCGCCTGAGCGATCGCAGCCCGCTGGTGCGCGCGCACGCGGGTTGGGCGCTGGCCCGCCTCGCCGGCGAAGAACGCGCTGCCATTCAACAGGCCTGGGCTCGCGAAACCGATCCTGACGCTCGCGAAGATCTCGGAAAAACGCTGGAAGACGCCAATCTGGCAGCCCATTGACTCCACAAGAGGGATTTTGCTACTGTTATAGTCACATTTCCGGAGCAGCGTGACTCAAGTCGTCTTCCTGGCCGTTGTAGCGCTGCTGGCGTTGGTCGCCAGCCTGTTGTACGCCGAGTACATGCGGCGTCAGCGTCGCGCCTCGCCGCCCGAGCACCTGACCCCTCTCGAGCGACCCGCCGACACCTCCTCAGTCGCCTCAACCCTCTCGCGAGAAGCCCAGGCTGTGGCCGAATGGCTGGCGGCAGTGGCGTTCGAGCAGACCGGCTGCGTCATCGCGGTCAACGGTCCCGCGCATCAGCGCATCGTCGAAGCCGCTCAGGCCGCCGTGCGAGAACTCGATAGTCATACTGAAACGCTGGTCAGCCTTGAGAACCTTGTCGCGGGTGAAGCCGGTTCTTGCGATCTCGAGGTGCGCCTGACCCGCGATGTCATCGATCTGCTCGTCCGCTCGTGATCTCCTGATTGTCGAAACATGAATTGCATAGCCGTGGATGTCGCAGAGTGGGTGGTGTGCTCAACTTGCCTACCGGTTGAGGTTCCACTCCCTTTCGGCAACCTCCACGGCGAAAAACGTCGCCCCGGCATGGCGAAAGAATACACATACCGCCGGCCTGCGAACTCTGTGCGGTAAAATCGCTTCACTCAACTTCTGTCAGCCAAAACGGATGCTTATGGATGCGCCCCAGGCCCAGCCCGTGACCGTCGCGATCCTGGACGACGATTACCCCTTGCACGATTACGTGCGATTCCAGCTCCAGGGCCGAACCGATATCGTCCTGACGGCCGAAGGCTGGGCGGGAGAGGATCTCGCCGGCATGCTGGAGGCCCGGCCGAACGTCTTGCTTCTCGATGTCATGATCCCGTCGAAGCGCGGCGGCTATGCCGTCGAGGATCCGTTTCCCACGCTCGAGGAGCTGCGCCGGCTGTCTCAAGCGCTCAAGGAGATCCAGACGCGGGTGCTCCTGCTCTCGACGGAGTTCCACTACGACGTGCTCGACCTGGGCTTCGCCTCAGACACCGTCTGCGGCTACCTGCTGAAATCCGATCAGCGAACGCGCGACCTGCCGGCACGCATCCATGAGGCCATGTCTGGCCAACTGGTGTTTTCGAACAAGGTCAGCGAGTCGCTCGGGTCTGGCCCGCGCCGGACGATGCTCGACCTGAGCCCGGCCGAGCTCGACCTGATGCTGGCCCTCAGCAAAGACGTCCGCGCGACGCCGCGCGACCTGGCCGGCAAGCTCTTCAAATCCGAGCAGACCGTCAAGAACCAGCTCAGCGCCGTCATGAAGAAACTCGACGCCCCCACGCGCGGCGCCGCGCTGGTCATCCTGATGCAGCAGGGCATCATCCGGCTACGCGGCACCGGCCCGCTGAGCGCAGCTGGCCCCGTCTGACGAGATGATCACGGCCTCTACTCCTGGCGATCGCTCGTGGGAGCCGTTGGGGCGCATGTTGCTCGCCAGCGGCGTGGAGAGCCTGCTGCGCGCCGGCGTGTTCGGCCTCGTCCTCAGTCAGTATGCGTTCGGCGGCAGCATCCTGCCCTTCACCTTCACCTACGCCATCACCTATGCCGTCTTCGCCTTCGGCTCGCCCCTTTCGGTCGCGGCGGCCGGGCGCTTCTCGGGGCTGCAATTCGCGCGGATCAACACCATCGTGCTGTTGGTTTTGTACGCCTTGCTCATCGGCCTCGAATGGAGCGGCCTGAACAACATGTGGCTGATCGGCGCCATCGCGCCGACGCTGGTCTTCCCCACCATCGTGGTGTATCGCGACCTGCAGCATTCGCGCGTTCGGCTCTCACAGCAAGTCGAGACCCTCGTCAACACGTTTGTCGGTCAGGGCCTCGAGGGCCTCGCGCCCGAGATCCTGGCCGGCGTGGTCGTGATCCTCTTCGGACGACCCGGCGTGCTGGCGATGGCCGCGATCGGCGCGACGCTGGCCTTTCTGATCATCCTGCGCAACCCCTTCACGTCGCGCGCCAAACCAGAGGGCACCGGGGTGACGCTGGGTCAGATGCTGAGCGACATCAACACCGGCCTGATGCTGACGATGCAACGCCCCCGTCTGGTCAATCTGCAGTTGGCCACGCTCGGCGCGAACTTCTTTCTGGGCGTTATCTCGGGGCTTGTCGTTCCCCTATCGCTGCTACGCGGCGACGGTCGTCCGGACGTCCTGCTCTGGATCCAGGGCGGGGCATTGATCTCCCTGATGATCGGTCTGCGCGTGTTCCAGACCTGGAAGAACTGGCTGGCGCGGCCCAGCATCTTTTTCGGGGGGTTCGTCGCGACAGGTCTTTTGAGCCTCTGCGTCGTCGCGCTGGTGGCGCCGGTCGGTGTCTGGGCGGCCGCCTATGGCCTGCTTCAGTTCACGACCCTGTGCGCGATCCTGCCTTTGTTCACGCTCAACCGTCGAGCCGTCCCACGCAGCGAGATCACGTCCATCGTCGGCGCGGCTGACCTGATTTCTTTCTCAGTCAGCGTGATCGGCATTGCCACCGCCGGCATCGTGATCGAGCGCATGCTGACGCCGGCTCTGGCGCCCGGCGGCCTGCTCACGCCCTGGCTGACGCCGTACATCGGCTCGGGGCCGGCCGCGCCAATCGCGGCCTACTGGCTCGTGGGCGGCGTGTCGTTGAGCTTCATCGGCCTGTTCTCGTGGTGGGATTATCTGCGTCGGCCCGAAGGCTCGGTCCCACCGCGACCGCTCACCGACACCATGCTCATGGCGCCTGATGCGCGCCTGGCGCATCCCGCGGTTCGGATCGTGGTCGGCGTCGCGCTGGCCCTGGCGACGAGTTTGTTGATCGCCCTCGGCCTCGGCGCGCGAGCGGGCGAGCTGTACACCGTGGCGTTGGCCGTCTGCGCGATCGTCTACGCGTTGGTCAGCCTTTTGCTTTGGGTCGGGTGGCCGAAGACCCGACCCGGCGAGATCGACGTCGCCATCACGTTCGGGTTGATCGGCCTCGGTCTGTCGGCGCTTGTCGCCGGCCGAAACGCCGGCTGGATCGCCATGATCGCCCTGCCGATCGCGGCGTGTCGGCTCCCGCGCCTCATCTGGCTCCCGATCACGGGCGTCCCGGTGCCTTCGTATCTCGGCAGCGTCATCCGCGTGTTGGGCAACATCGGCGTGATCGTCGCCGTCGTCAACGTGCTCGCGAGCTTCGGGCCGACGTTCGTCCAGGATCTGGCGATCTGGTTGACGGCGCTGACCGTCATCGTCGGCGGAGGCGTGTTCTCGGGCGGCACGTTCCTGCGCTACCTCGCCACGCATCGCTCGGCGTTGCGGACGCAGCTCGGCCTCCTGGTCGGCGGCGCGGCACTGCCCTTTGTGCCGACGATCATCGGCGCGATCGTCCTCGCCTACATCGTGCCCGAATTGCTCAGCGCCGCGCCGGGCTGGGTGACGGCCGCCATGCTGTTCGCCATCCTGACACCGGCGGCTTACGGATTCGTCTTCTGGAATCCGCCGGGCCGGATGGTGCGACTCGAGCGCCGCGTCGCGCCCTTGGTTTGGATCGGCGTCGTGGCCACGCTGTATGTGCTGGCCAGCCTGGCGTTGCGCGGCTTCGGCGCACCCTGGGCCATCGACATGGGTCTGGCGGTCGCCAGCATGATCCTGGTCGTCATCGGGCTGCGCGATTGGACGTCGCCGTTCGGTCGGGGTCGCGTCAGCGAACTCGAGCGGACGCTCCTGCGCAAGCCGACTCTCGAAGCGATCGATCAGGCCTTGAGCGAGCTCTGCGAATACCTGAGCGTGCCGGGCCTGATCCTGGCTCACGAGCAGCCCGGCCGCCCGGGCTGGATGCTGCGGCGCTCGCTCGAGACCGAGAGCCTCGCGCTCGACGAAACGCAGCTGCCGTCGCAACCGCCCGACGATTGTCTGATCGCCGAAGAGGGAGTGCCCGGCCAGGGATGGCTGGCCGCTTCATGGATCGCCGTCGCCCAACCCGTGCGCATCGATGACCAGCCCGCGATGGGTTGTCTGTTGTTGCCCAGGCGCGGGCGTCCGTACACCAGCGCCGACATCAGGCGAGCGGCACAGGTAGCAGACGCCCTGGCCACCCCACTGCAGGTGATCGCCTTACGTTGGGCGGCGCTGAAGCCCTACCGTGAGCGCGAGCATGCTCAGCGCGAAGAGCGCACCCGCATCGCGCGGCGCCTGCACGCCGAAGTGCTGCAGTCGCTGGCCCCGCTGCCCGGCTATCTCTCGATCGCGGCGCAGCGCAGCGAGGATGCATCGCTGCGCGACATGCTCGCCCGCCAGGAGCAGGAGGTCATCAAGGTTGACGATGCGATTCGTCAGGTGGTCACCGCCATCCGCCCGGCCTCGCTCAACGCGCCGCTGGCGCTTCTGATGGAGCAGGCGCTGCGACGCGCGGCCACCGAGTCGCCTGAAATGCAGTTCCAGAGCGACATCCAGGTGCCGCGCGAATTCGATCTGCCGGCCGAAGCCAAGTGGCCGGTGCACAACATCGTCGACAACGCCTTGAGCAACGCCCGCAAGCACGCCCAGGCCAAGAGCGTCTGGCTGACGCTTCGTCGCGAGGGCCAGCACCTCGTTCTGGTCGTCGAGGACGACGGCGTGGGCATCCCCCTCAAAGACGGCGAGACCGACGCCCTGTCGCTCATCCGCAACGGGCACTTCGGCCTGGCCGACATGCTCGACGACGCCGAGCAACTCAACGGCCGCCTCGCCATCGGCCGGCGCATGGCCGGCGGCACCTACGTCCGACTGTGGTTCCCTGTGCCCACCGCGTGACCCCGGCTCGTTTTGGCCACGAATTGCACGAATGGGGACGGATTCCCACGAATGATCAGTGACTGCCCCAGGTATCCTTCGTGCCAATTCGTCCCCATTCGTGCAATTCGTGGCAAAGACCCGCGCTGACAACTCTCGCGCACACGTCGCTTCCGTTGGCTGCCACAAATTCGGCGACCCGAACTACAATCGAGCCCTATGAGCCTGAGCCAAGACCTCGCCACCATCGCGCTGCAAGAAGAGCGTCTTCAGTTCGAGCGGTTCGACGCGAACACCGCCTGGGAGATCGGGAGCCGCTTGAAAGCCGCTGCCGAAGCGCAGGGCCTTTCCGTCGCGATCGACATCGCCCTGCACGGCGGCGCCACGTTGTTCTTCTTCGCGATGCCCGGCACCGGCCCCGACAACATCGACTGGATCCGGCGCAAGAAGAACGTCGTCGCGCGCTACCACCGCAGCTCGTATGCCATCGGCCTCGATCTTCGTCAGAAGAACACGTCGCTGCGCGAGCAGGTCGGCGTCGAGGACCGCGACTTCGCCCCGCACGGCGGCTGCTTTCCGATCAAGCTGCGCGGCACGGGCTGCGTCGGCTCGATCACGGTGTCGGGCCTGCCCCAGCGAAAAGATCATGCGCTGGTGGTTGAGGTCCTGGCCGATTACCTCAAGCAGCCTTTGGCCGAGCTGGCCCTGGCGGATCCTGATCCCGCCTGACGCGCCACGCGCCCCAACATCCTGACAATCCTTCCGGAGTATGAGATGAAAGCCTCTGTGTGCATCGACGCCATCCTGCCCGGCCTCGAGCCGGCCGACCAGATCGAACGCGTGGCGGCGGCCGGGTTCGACGCCGTCGAGTTCTGGTCGTGGCGTTCGCGCGATCTGGCTGCCCTGGCCGATGCCTGCGACAGACACGGCGTGCGCGTGGTCAGCTTCACCGGTCATGAGCCCGGCGACCTGATCGACGCAGGTACTCACGCGGCTTTCCTGGCCAGCCTCGAAGAGAGCGTGCCTGTCGCGCGACAACTCGATTGCCACACGCTGCTGGTGCTCACCAACACACTCGGCGCAAAGGACGGCGCGGCGCATGCAGCTGCCGACATCCCTGAGGAAGAGAAGTTCGCCAACGTGGTGTCGGCGCTTCAGCAGGCGCTCGAGCAACTTCCGCACGATATCCACCTCAACCTCGAGCCGCTCAACACCCGGCTCGACCACCCCGGCTACTGGCTGACCGATATGAAGGTGGCCGCGCGGATCGTGCGCGCGGTCGGCGACCCGCGCCTCAAGATCCTGTGCGACCTTTACCACCAACGCGTGATGGGCGACGACCTGGTGAAGGTGGTGGCCGAGCACCTGCCGCTCATCGGCCACTTCCACCTTGCCGATGTGCCCGGCCGGCATGAGCCCGGCACCGGCGAGGTCGACTGGCTGACGGTGCTGCGCCGGATCAAACGCGGCGGGTATCGGGGCTACATCGGCTTCGAGTTGTTCCCATCGGCCGGGTCCGATGCAGCTCTGACGGCGATCCAGTCGCTGTGGACGTCGATCTAGACGATCAACGCAGCTGACGGGTCAGATACAAAACGAGGTCATCATCCACCGGCACAGACGCGCCGTACTCGACGGGTTTGCCGTGCGAGTCGAGGCCGCGTCCGTCTGGCACGTAGCCGCGCCGGACATACAGGATCTGGGCCTTGCCATAGTCGGCGGTCATGCCAACGCCGATGCCGGCGACGGGCGAGCGTTCGACGATCAGGGCCTCGGCCGCGTCCATCAGCGCCGAGCCGATGCCGCGACGTTGAAACCGCTCCAGCACGTTGAAGTCCGCGATCTCCGGAATCCCGGCGTCGCGAAACCCCGCATAGTCCGACTCCCACACCACGTTGAGGTAGCCCGCGAAGACGCCGTCGACCTCGGCCAGCAGCGTGATGCGCCGGCCTTCGGACTGTTCCACGGCATAACGGCGGTATTGCTCGGCCGATCGGTTCCAGCCTTGAGCCGTGAAGGCGGCCGCGATCATCTCGGCATCGTTGTCGTTCAGGCGACGAATGTGCATAGTTCACCTCCGGGTGCTGCCAGGGCTCCCGTATGAAAGGCCAATTCACCACCGACTTCGGCCAGGGACGCGCCTGACACTAACTTTCCGCGCCGAGCACAATCGGGTTCACCAGCAGCCTTCCGCCACGCACCGTGCAGAGGTTGAAACCGGCCTCCCCAGTGATCCGCGTGCCGGAGCTTGTCGCATCCCAGCGATTCGCCACAGCCGGCGCGGTCAGCGTCACCGAGCCGGCGAAAGCCGCGACAGTGCTGAAATGCAGATGCCCGCCCAAGACGCCCAGCACCGCGTGAGGCGCCAGGATCTCGGCCAGCTCGCTTGCGTCGAGCAACTCGTCCTCTTCGACGTTCGGAATGCCCCACAACGTGGTCGAGTGGTGCAACACGATCAGGGCCTGCCCGCGCGGCGTCTGTTCGAGCTCGGCCGCCAGCCAGGCGCGTTGCGGCGCGCCGAGCTCTCCGGCCACCTTGCCCGGCACCTTGCTGTCGAGCATGAAGACATGCAGATCGCCGATGACGCGCTTGTAGTAGTAGGCCGCGTCTTCGGCAGGATCGGCCTCGCCGAGGATCACGTTGCGAAACGAGACGCGGCGATCGTGATTGCCCAGCCCCAGCAGCACAGGCACGCCAAAGGCCTCGAGCTCGGGAAGCAGCTCACGCAAGAGCTCATAGCTCGCCACGCTCCCGTTATCCGAGAGATCCCCGCTGACGATCACGGCGGTCGGTCGCGCATCGGTCGCTTTCGCGGCGGCGATTACACGGCGGAGCTGTGCGACGGGGTCGAACCCGCAGACCAGGTCGCCGCGCCGCGCTGGCAGGTGAACATCACTAAACTGGAAGAACGTTTGATCAACGAGTGGTGACATGGTTTTGTCCGATCGAGAGGATGGCACAAACGAATGTGCTAGTTCTGGCGCCATCCGTGTGTCTTTATGGCTGCCTGTCGAGATATCAGAGAGTTTTTGAGCTGCTTTTTCCCAAGAAATCCCCAGGATATCCCAGGCTTGACTTTTCCCGAACACATGATCTAAAATACAGCACAGATTCGATCATTTGTGCCATTGGTGGCGGGTGAACGATTTCCCAGCCACACGGGAGAACGGCATGGCTAAAGGCAAGCTTTCGACGCGACAGATCGAGATCCTCCGGTTCATCGGAACCTTCGCGGAGGATCGCAACTATCCTCCCACGATCCGTGAGATCGGTGAAGCCGCGGGCATTTCCTCGACCTCGGTCGTGAACTACAACCTGACCAAGCTCGAGCGCGAAGGCTACATCCTGCGCGACCTCAAGGTCTCGCGCGGCGTCCGGCTGACGGATGCCGGTGAGAAGGCCTCGGGCGTGGCGAGCTCGCGCCATGGCGTGCCCGCCGTGCAGGTGCCGGTGGCCGGCTTCATCTTCGCCAGTGAGCCGGTGATGGTCGGCGATGCGGCGCAGACCTCGTCGGACGAGTACATCGAACTCACCCGCAACCTTGTGAACGACACTGGCGATCTGTTCGCCCTGCGCGTCAAAGGCGACTCGATGATCGACGCCATGGTCGCCGATGGCGACATCGTCGTCATGCGGCGCGCCGACCAGGCCCGCAACGGCGACATGGTCGCGGTCTGGCTCACCGACCGGAATGAGACGACGCTGAAGTACTTCTTCCGCGAAAACGGCAAGATCCGGCTTCAGCCCGCCAACCCGACCATGGGCCCGATCATGATCGACAACCCCGCTCAGGTCCAGGTGCAGGGCAAGGTCGTCATGGTCATGCGTCAGATGCCGAACTGAGTTTCTCCTTGCCTCTCCCGGGCGCGTCCGCTAAATGGCGGACGCGCCTTTTTTGTTAACCGTTAGCCCTTACAATCGGGACCATGTCTCAACCGCTCATCCTTTGCACCAACGACGACGGCATCCACTCTCCGGGCCTGTGGACGGCGGCCGGCGCCCTGCGCGCGCTCGGCGACGTGGTCATCGTGGCCCCCGACAAACAGTACACGAGCATCGGCCGGGCTCACCCGACCAACGTCACCGGCATCGTCACCGACGTCTCGAAGGACTTCGATGGCGCGGCGCTCACGGCCTACTCGGTCGACGCCAGCCCGGGCCAGTGCGTGCACCACGCCGTGCTCGAACTGCTCCCGCGCCGACCGGATCTTGTGATGTCGGGCATCAACTACGGCGACAATGTCGGCTCGGGCCTGACAGCGTCGGGCACCGTCGGGGCCGCGCTCGATGCCGCGGCCGTCGGCCTTCCAGCCCTGGCTGTGTCGATGGAGGTCGACGAGAGCCACTTCTTCTCGAACGCCGATCACATCGACTTCACCCAGGCCGCCGCCTGGACGCTCTTCTTCGCCAAACGCGTCCTCGGCCGTGCCCTGCCCTTCGACGTCGACATCCTCAAGATCGAAGTGCCCGAAGACGCGACCCCCGATACGCCCTGGCGCATCACGCGTCAGTCGCGCTCGCCCTTCTATCAGCCGTACCGCACCGGCACGGATCTTCAACATCCCGGCCGCATCCGTTGGCGCCAGTACATCGACCCCAACGCCGGCGCCGACTCAGACATCCAGGCCGTGGCCGACCGGGTCGTGTCCGTCACGCCGCTCAGCATCGACCTGACCTCGCGGTTGCCGCTGGCAGAGTTGGCGGGCTGGCTGGATCGTCAGTAGACGGCGGACGGCGGACCGCAGACTGCCGAAGGCGCCCAACTGCGGTCCGCCGTCCGCCGTCTCGCCTACATCGCCTGCCAGAACAGCACGAGGCTCGAGAGGATCAGGAGGGCGATGATCACGCCTTCGAAGCGCTGCGGGTCGAGGCGCAGGATGATCAGACGTGCGATGTAGATGCCGAGCGGCACGAGCAGGAACGCCCAGAGCAGGTTCACCGTGAGATTCAGATCGATGATGCCGGCGTAGATGAAGAACGGCAGTTTGATGAGGTTGAGCACCGCGAAGAAGATCGCCGACGTGGCGATGAACGTGCGCGGCTTCAACTTCTGCAGCAACAGATAGGCGTTGAAGGTCGGGCCGCCGTTGTTGAACAGCCCCGAGAACAACCCCGCGAACCCTCCCGCCAACGGCCCATGCCAGGGCCGCGGCTCGTAGCGCCACGATTTCAGTCTATCGCTGGCGAACTTGTAGGCGATCAGGATCAGGATGAACACCGCCAGGATCAGGCGCAGGCCGCTCGAAGAGAGCGACGTCAGCAGCCAGGTGCCGGCGATCGAGCCGATCGCCGCGGCCGGCAGCATGCTCCAGAACACGCGCCAATCCCATTCGCCACGATAGCTGTAGACGGCGAACCAATCGCCGAAGATCAGCATCGGCAGCATGAGCCCTGTCGCAACGGCGGGCGGCATGACAAGCGCCAGGAGCGGCGTCAGCAGGCCGCCGAGGCCGCTGAACCCGCCTTTTGACAGGCCGATCAGGAACGCCACAAGGGCGATCAAAAGTAGAGCTGACGTATCGAGGTTCATGAGTGTGAATGATCCAGTCTGATCAGGAGATCAGCGCAGCAGGAACGTCCCGACGATCGAGATGACGGTCAGGAGGGTCAAGAGCGGCGTCAGGGCCGGCGCGCCAAGGGCAGCCACGCCAAGGCCGATGAGGTACGGCACCGTCATGCTCGCGAGGCCCGAGCCGACCAGCGCCACGGCATTGAGTTCCGGCCGCCAGGTCGGATGCCGGCGCACGCCCCACACCAGCAACGTTGGAAAGACGAGGCTCTGGCCGAGGCCAGCGGTCGCGAAGCCAATCAGGCGCGCGGGAGGCCAGGCCGTCAGGGCGATGCCGATCGCGGCCAGCACCAACGCCAGGCGCACCATGCGCATCAGGCCCCACCGATCGACGAGCGGCCCCACGAACCAGCGGCCGAGCGTGAAGAGCAGGAAGTAGCCGGCCGTCGCCAGCGCGCCGAGGACGACGCCCTCGCCCAGGCCGGCGAAGAACGTCGTCGCCCACGATGAGGTCGAGATCTCGAGGCCGACGTACAGAAAGTAGATCAGGCCGAAAGGCGCCATCACGGCCCAGGCCGTTGGCGCGACCGAAACGCCGCGCCGTTCCACTGGCGCATCGGCCGGCGCCTCGACCCACGGCCAGCGCCAGACCAGCAAGAGCGCAACGGCCAACCCTGCCAGGGTCAGGCCCGCGATCCAGCGCCAGGCCTGCCCGCCCGCGATCAGAGCCGCGGTGCCGAGGGCCGCGATGATGCCGCCGATGCCCCACATGCTGTGCAGGCGATTGAGCGTTCCGCCGGGTGTATCGCCGCCCAGGTATTCGATCAGGCGATTGAGTTGCACTTCGATCAGGGCGTTGCCGAGCGATTCGAGCAGCACTGCCGCATACAGCCACGGCACCGGCGCGAACATCAGGCCCAGCAGCCCCAGCCCCAGCAGGCTCAGGCCGAACACGACAGTGGCACGCAATCCGAACCGCGCCGAGATGCGGTTCGACGCCAGAGTGCCGGCCAGATAGCCGGCGCCGCCGAGCGTGAAGACGAACCCAAGCGACTCAGGCGTTGTGCTGTTCTCGACCGCCAGGAGCGGCAGCACGGGGCCGAGGATGTTCAGAGCCAGGCTCTGGATCATCATCGACAGGTACGCGCCCGGCACCACCCGGCCCAGCGCCACCGCCTGTGAAGCGGCAACCGTGCGTGAGGCGTTCGTCATTGGCTCCTCGAGGGATATCAGCCCGACAAAAAGAGGCGCCCCACCGTGGTGGGGCACCTCGGAGTTCCGATCGGCACCGCGCAGGCGCGGCTCCGCTCAATACTTGATCGTCATGCGCCGGCCCGATGAGGCCGACGCGAGAACGGCATCGCAGATCACGGCGTTCTTGTATCCGTCCTCGAAATCCGCCCCATGCGGCGCCACGCCGCCGCCCGAGACGATCGCCTCGAACAGGTGATGGATCTCGTGCACGAAGGTGTGCTCCCAACCGATGTTGTGGCCATGGGGCCACCAGTGCTCGAGGAAGGGATGGTAAGTCTCGCTGACGCTGATGGTGTGGAAGCCCCGCGTCTCGTGAGGCTCTTCGTCGACCCAGTAGACGTCAAGTTCGTTAAGGCGCTCGAGGTTGAAGCGGATCGAGCCTTTTTCGCCGTTGACCTCGAAGACGTTGGAGTTCTTATGGCCGGCCGCGAAGCGCGTGGCCTCGATCGCGCCGAGCGCGCCGTTTTCGAACTCGACCACTGCCGCAAAAGCATCATCAACGTCGACGCGTCCGAAGCGCTCGGTGCCTGGGATCGGGCGGCGTCTGGTGAACGTCTGCGCCGTTCCGCTGACGCGCCGCGGCTCACCGACGAGATAACGCGCGAGGTCGATGCTGTGCGCGCCGAGGTCGCCGAGCGCGCCGCTGCCCGCGCTCTTCTTGCGCAGGCGCCACATCATCGGCATGCCGTAGTTCGGCATGATCCATTCCTGCAGATAGGTCGCGCGGAAGTGGTAGATGCGGCCCAGTTTGCCGCTCTCGATCAGATTGCGAGCCAGACGCACGGCCGGGACAAAGCGGTAGTTGAAGGCCACGGCATGCGTAACGCCGGCTTTGACGACGGCGTTGAGCATCTTCGCGGCTTCCCGGGCGTCTCGCGCGAGAGGCTTTTCGCACAACACATGCTTGCCGGCGCGGGCGGCCGCGATGGTGGGCTCGGCATGCGCGTCGTTCGGACCGCCGTTGTCGAAGAGGTCGACACGATCGTTCTTCACGAGGTCGCGCCAGTTTGTCGTGCTGGCTTCATAGCCGAAACGTTTGGCGGCGGCGCGCACGGCGTCTTCCTGGCGCCCGGCCAACATCACGAGCTTCGGGATCGCGGCGGGCCGCTCGATCATGTACGCGATCTTCTTGTAGGCGTTGGTGTGCGCCTTACCCATGAACGCGTAGCCGAGCATGCCGATGCCGATCTCCGGCGCGGCCTCACCCGGGGTCGTATTGGCCTTTGCGGTGAAGCCGGTTTCCGCCATGGAGACTCCGTTCATTGAAGAGGGAGGAGAGAGGTGGGAGAGGGGCCATGGCCCCTCTCTCCCTCTTCAATGATCACTTGCGCTCGAACGCTGCGTCGAAGGCGATCGCCGACGGCGGGAAGTCGAGCTTGCGCACGAAAGCACAGGCCTCCGTCGCGCCGTGCTCACGATCCATCTTGCCGTCTTCCCATTCGATCGATAGCGGGCCCTGGTAGCCGATGTCGTTGAGGGCCCGGATGATCTCCTCGAAGTCCACCGAGCCGCGGCCCAACGTGCGGAAGTCCCACGACCGGCGTGGATCGCCGAAGTCGAGATGGCCGCCGAAGATGCCGCCCTCGCGCCGCGTCGGCGAGAGGTAAGCATCCTTCATGTGAACGTGATAGATGCGATCCGCGAACTTGCGGATGAAGCCAACATAGTCGACGTTCTGGTAGACGAAGTGGCTCGGGTCGTAGTTGAAGCCGAAGGCCGGCCGGCGGCCAAGCGCATTCAGGGCCGCTTCGGCCGAGGCGACGTCGAACGCGATCTCGGTGGGATGCACCTCGAGCGCGAACTTCACGCCGACTTCGTCGAAGACGTCGAGGATGGGGTTCCACATCTCGGCGAAGAATTTGTACCCCTCGGCGACCAGGTTCGGCGGGTTCGGCGGGAACGAATAGAGGAAGGACCAGATCGACGAGCCGGTGAAGCCAGGCACGACCTTGACGCCGAACTTCGCGGCAGCGCGGGCCGTGTCCATGATCTCCTGCTGGGCGCGGCGGCGGACGCCGTCCTCTTTGCCATCGCCCCAGATGCGCTCAGGCAGGATCGACTTGTGCCGTTCATCGATCCGATCGCACACGGCCTGCCCAACGAGATGGTTGGAGATGGCCCAGGAGGAGAGGCCATGCTTGGCGAGGATGTCGTGGCGATTGCGAGCGTAACCGTCGTCGCTCAGGGCCTTGTCGACCTCGAAGTGATCGCCCCAACAGGCGATTTCGAGGCCGTCGTAGCCGAATGTCTTGGCCTTCGCGCAGATGATCTCAAACGGTAGATCGGCCCACTGGCCGGTAAAGAGGGTGACAGGGCGCGCCATCGAGGGCTCTCCTTGGCGAGCATCGGCCCGTGCGCCGGGACCGACGCGTGCTGAGTATTGAGGTGCGAACGTGCTGCAGCGCCAAGTATAACAACCCTCTGAGAAACGGGCTGCACCTGCAGTTCAAGAACAGGGCCATCGCAGCGTCAGGGGCATCAAACAAAACGGCCCCTCAAGTCGCGGCGACTCGAGAGGCCGAAGGGGCAGATGTGTGGGCAATACAGGGCTCGAACCTGTGACCTCACGGATGTGAACCGTGCGCTCTGACCAACTGAGCTAATTGCCCGAGCGAATGCGGATTATAGCAGGCTCCGGCCCGGCGTTCAAGATCACGCGTCGATATAAAAGCGCGCATTCTGACGCTGATCACGCGGAATCCACACGTGAGCCAGAACAGGGTGGTCGGCCAGCGACCGCGTCGATATCGCCTGAGGCCCTCCGCGAATGCTGCGCCATCGGAGGCTAACAACACAGCTCGCCCTACTCACCGACCGGGGCTTCCAAAAGCGACAGCTTCCGCTCATCGGCATCGAGGCGAGCCAGGGCACCCACAGGCAGCACCGTGTTCGGGCAGTTGTGGCCAAAGTCCTCGGTCTTGAGGATCGGAAAACGATGATGAGGCGTCAGACGTGACAACATCTCGCCAAGCGTTTGCCCAGGCGCCGCAACGCCGTCCTGCCCGTCGATGTAGCCGATGAGCACGCCGCTGATCTGCTCGAAGACGCCGATCTGGAGCAACTGAGTGAGCTCGCAGTCGCAGTGATCCGGCGTCAGGCCGATGTCTTCGAGAAACAGGATCGCGCCGTCGAGGTCGGGCCAATATGGCGTGCCGGCCAGCTTCAGAAGACAGGTGAGATTGCCGCCCCAGAGCCGACCTTCGGCGACGCCGCCTCGCAGCGTTGTGCGCGGACGATGCGCCGGGATGAGCCCGGCACGCCCCTCGACGAAGATCGACAGGAATTCAGATCGGTTGTACGCCGTCGTTCCGCGGCCGAAGCCCCACATCAGATCGTCGCCATGGTAGGTGACGAGCCCGGTCCGCATCGTGATGGCATTCAACAGCACTGTGATGTCGCTGATGCCGATGAAAGGTTTGGGATGTTCACGGATCAGATCCCAATCCAAATAGCCCAGGCTGGCATTGGCGGTCACCCCGCCCTGGGCGCACATGATCGCCCTGACATCGGGGTCGACGAACAGGGCGTGCAGATCCGCGGCCTTCTCGGCTCCGGACGCGGCGTAGCCAAGAGTGCGCGTTTCTACATGTGGCGCGAAGCGAACAGCGAAACCGAGTTCGCGCAAGAAAGCGGCGCCCTGGTCGACCTGTACCCTGAGCGTGTCGTCGATGGGCGTCGAGGGAGCCACAATGCCGATGACGTCACCTGGGCGCAGTCGCTGGGGCCGGATGAAGCGCTGTGTCATGGCGCCTCGTTCTACTCGGGTCGGTACGGCGCTTCGTCGTCAATGTTGCCGACGAAGTCGGGAAGGCCCTTGTGGCCGAGCATCTGCCGGATCGCCTGATTCTCGCCGTTGTGATACCAGTAGTGATAGATCGTGCGCAGCAACAACGATCCATAGGTGATCATGGCAGCCTGGCCGGTGATGCGTTTGACCGGCACGCCGGTGCTCAACGACTCGGTCGTCAGGTCATCGAGCCAGGGGTCGGCGGCCGTCGTGATCTCGCGCCAGGCGGCCAGTGCTTCGGTCAGGGTCGGCGTGCTGGCGGGAGCGCCATAAGCGAAGGCTTCCTGGATGTCGGGCCGCAGGATGCGGCTCTGAGCGCGCCAGATCCAATAACGCTGCTCCTGCCAGGCCAGGTGCCCGATGTTCCAGCCGATGCTGTTCATCGGCATGAACCGGCGCTGAGCCTCTTCGTCGGTGACGCCTTCAAGGCCGCGCAGGAATTCGCTTCGCGCAAATCGCAGTTGATCGACCAGTGGATGGGTCATGAGAATCCCCTTTCGCTTGGCCGAGAATAGCACAAATGTTCCCGGACGGGTGTCCTTGATTCTTCTGTCGTTCGTCTCCCGGCTCGTCGATGTCAGCCCGCGATGATCGTTCGCGCTTCGTCCGGCCTTCCCCTTGCCGACCGCAAGCGCTGTGACACGACCTTCCTCCTCGCCGATATGCCTCATTGATGGCGCAGATGGAGTTGCCTGACGTGCTTTGCGAACAATACAGAAGCCTGCGCCCTGGGTCGGCATCATCGGCGGCACCATTGCGCAATGCCTTATTCACCTTCGCATGCGGCGGCCTCTCATAGGCATCGCGTCGAGACACGCCGGGTATAATTCGTGATTCAATAAAGACATTGTGCCCATCCTGTTGGTTCGGGAGCGCTCGCGCGTGCGCTGATCGTTCTTCCCCGTCATGATCGCACGCACACTCGCGCCCCTAAAGGCATCGGCCCCTCAACGTCTGTGATGTGGCCTGCTGACTCGGCGCCGTCGAGGCGCCCACTGTGACGCGCCAACCTTCCGCGGCCTCGCGCCGCTGTTCGCATGCGAGGGTAGATCCATGTCCCAAACGCTCCGCCTGATACCGGTCGGCGGCCTCGGCGAAATCGGCAAGAACATGCTCTACATCGAGTACGGGCATGACGCCCTGATCGTCGATGCCGGGCTCATGTTCCCCGAGAACGACATGCTCGGGATCGACTACATCATCCCCGACTATCGATCTCTGCTCGACAAGAAGGACCTCGTCCGCGGGCTGATCATCACTCACGGACATGAAGACCACACCGGCGCGATCAAGCACATCGCCAACGCCTTCGACGCCCCGCTGTACGCGACGCCGCTGACGCGCGGCCTGGTCGAGGTCAAGCTGCGCGATGCCAAGATGCACGAGGCCGTCACGCTCAACACCATCCACGCCGGCGACAAGATCAACCTCGGCCCGTTCGGCATCGAGTTCTTCCACGTCTGCCACTCGATCCCTGACGGCGTCGGCCTGGGCATCACGACACCCGCCGGCCTGATCGTGCACTCGGGCGACTTCAAGTTCGACCACACACCCGTCGACGGCTGGCCGACCGATTACAGCAAACTGGCCGAGTTCGCCGGCCGTGGCGTGCTCGCCCTGCTCTCCGACTCGACCAACGCCGACAAAGCCGGCTGGACGCCCTCCGAAGCCGTGATCGACCCGGCCTTCGACATGGTGTTGCGCGAGGCGCCTGGCCGCGTCATCATCGCCACCTTCGCGTCGCTGATCGCGCGCATTCAGCAGGCCGCCAATGCCGCCGAGCGCTACGGACGCAAGCTGGCGCTGGTCGGCACGTCGATGATCGAGAACACGCGCATCGCCCAGAAACTGAACTACCTCGACGTCCCCGACGGCCTGATCGTGCCGATCGACGAGGCCCTGCGCATGAAGCCCAAGCAGGTGGTGATCATGACTACCGGCACGCAGGGCGAGCCGAGTTCGATCGTCAACCGCCTGGCCGAGGGCCGTAACCGTCAATTCGATCTGCACGAACTTGACACCGTCGTCTTCTCGTCGCACCCGATCCCGGGCAACGAGGAGATGGTGCACCGCACGATCAACAAGTTGCTGCAGCGCGGGGCGCGCGTGATCTACGACCCGATCGCGCCCGTGCACGTCTCAGGGCACGCCAGCCAGGAAGAGCAGAAGTTGCTCATCCACCTTGTGAAGCCCAAGCACTTCATCCCCGTGCACGGCGAGCTGCGCCACCTGCACCAGCACGCCGCGATCGCGCGCGAGGTGGGCATCGCCAACGAGTCGATCGCCGTGGTCGAAAACGGCACGGTCATCGACTTCAAAGACGGCGAGATGCACGTCGGCGACCGTATCCCGGGCGGCTACGTCTTCGTCGACGGCAGCGGCGTCGGCGATATTGGCCCGAGCGTCATGCGCGAACGCGAGGCGCTGGCCGAGAACGGCGTGGTCGTCGTCAATCTCAAGCTCAACGGCGGCCTCACGCCGTCCGCGCCCGAGCTCACGACGAAGGGCTTCGTCTTCGTCCGCGACGCCGAGGAGATGCTCGGCGGCGCGCGCGCCCAGGTGCAGGCCACCGTCCAGAAGCTCTCCGGCGCGGAGCCCGAGGTCGTCAAGGAACGCGTCAGCTCTGCCCTTGCCGATTACTTCTACGCCGAGACCAAGCGTCGTCCGATGATCTTTACGGTGGTGAGTTGATGGTCCAATCGCTCGAAGGGCGAGGAGCGAGGGGCAAGGGGCGAAGCCGCTCCCCGCTCCTCGCTCTTCGCTGCTCGCTCCTCGCTCTTCTCCTTGCCGGCTGCCAGCAGTTCACGCCCGGCCCGACCGCCCCGCCACCGGCCACGTTCACGCCCGTCGCCACAATCACGCCGGTGCCGCCGACGGCAACGCCGGTGCCGTTGGCCGCGCGTGTCAACGGGCAGGACATCCTGCTCAGCGACTACGACGCCGAGGTCAGGCGCTGCGAGATCGGGTTTCAACAGGCCGGACACGATCCGGAGGCCTGCCCCAAGGCGGCGTTGCAGGGCCTGATCGAGTCGGCCGTGACCGAGCAGGCGGCGACCACCGCCGGGCTCGTTGTTGACGACACCGCGGTCGACGCGGCCATCGCGAAAGCCGAGAGCGCTCTCGGCGGCGCCGAAGCTTTCACTCAGTACCTTGCGGCAACCGGCTACACGGCCGATACCTATCGTGACGCGATGCGCCGCGACCTGCTTCGGAAAAAGATGACGGAGAGCATCGGCAGCACCGTCGCCACGACGGTCGAACAGGTGCGCGCGCTCTTGATCCTGGTCGGCACCGAGGCGGAGGCGCGCGACCTGCTGGCCCAGATCCAGGGTGGCGCGGATTTTGCATCATTGGCTCTCGAGCGTTCGCTCGACGCGAGCAGTCGCGTCGCCGGGGGCGATCTCGGTTGGTTTGCGCGTGGCACGTTGACCATGCCCGAGATCGAGGCCGCGGCCTTCGCGCTCGAGCCGGGCGGCGTCAGCGACGTCGTGGCGACGCCTCTCGGCTTCGCCATCGTGCGCGTCGAAGAGCGCGATCCGCAGCGAGCCCTCGATGATGACCAGTTGCGCGCGGTGCGCGACTCCGCCGTCCGAACCTGGCTGGCTGATCAGTTGGCGAAGGCTCAAATCGAGACGTTTGTGACGCCGTAGGCGAACGCACCCGCGCCGCCCGGCGCCGGGTGTGGTCATGCGTATCGGTGTCCCTTTTCGACGGTTCCTGGATCGGATGTTTGACGCCCTGGCGACCCTTTTGTGGATCGCCAGCGTCGTGACGGCTCTGCTCTACGGCGCACTTTTTGTTGCGCCGAATCTCAATCCGCTGGCCGACTGGCGGCCGATGCAGGCGGCCAGCGTCGACTACCCGACACCCGTGATCTCGATCGCGGCCGCCGACACAGCGACGCCGCGCTTCCCTCCGACCTGGACGCCCGAGCCGACCCTGATCCCTAGCACGGCCACCTCGACGCGCACGGCCACGCCGACAACGCCCTTCACGCCGACCCCCAGCCAGACATCGACGGCCACCGAGACCGCGACGGTGACGGCGACGGCGGTTCCCACCGATGGCCCGACGCCGACCCCCTGCACGGGCGCCCGCTGCCCGACACCGACGGCGACCCTGGCCGCGATGCCCTTCACCCTGCCGCCCGAAGCGCCCGTGTACACCGCGAACAGCTCGAACCAGAACGGCTGCAAGTGGATGGGCGTGATCGGCCGCGTCCTCGACAAGGATGGTCACGGGATCAACGGCCTGTTCGTGCTGATCGAGGGCAATGGCATCGACCTGCCCGTCCCGACCGGTCCCAACCGGCTCGGCTCAGGCGGCTACGAGATCACGCTTGCGAACGCCCCGGCTGACACCGCCGAGCACTACATCCTGACCCTGCTCGACGGCTCCAACCAGGCCCTTTCGGCCAGCTATTACGTTCCGACCTTCGACGACTGCAAACGCAATCAATTGCGCATCGATTTCGTGCAGAATCATTGAGTTTTGACGAAAGTGGCTTGTGGAATGGCTATTCCACAAGCCTCCCTTATCTTTCGTCCTCAACTTTCGTCACCCGACCATTGATTAAGCCACATCCGCTTGATAGAATCCCCAGACTATGGCCATCGACCGCTTCGGCCGCGAGATCCACTATCTGCGCATCAGTCTGACGGATCGCTGCAATCTGCGCTGCGTGTACTGCATGCCGGAGGACATGACCTTCCGGCCGCGCGCTGAGTTGATGCAGGACGACGAACTGTTCGCGCTCATGCCGTTGTTCACCGAGCTGGGCTTCAACAAATATCGGCTGACGGGCGGTGAGCCGACGGTGCGCGCCAACATCGTCGAAGTGGTGCGCGGCATCGCGAGCACGCCAGGCGTGCGTTCGCTGTCGATGACGACCAACGGCGTGCTTCTCGAGAAACTTGCCGCGCCGCTCAAGGAAGCCGGCCTGCAGCGCGTCAACGTCAGCATCGACACGTTGAACGAAGAGCGCTTCAAGCGCATCACGCGCTGGGGATCGTTGGGCGAGGTCTGGGCCGGCCTCGAGGCCGCTGAGCGCGCCGGGCTGACTCCGGTCAAGATCAACGCCGTGGTCGTGCGCGGCTACAACGAAGACGACGTGGCCGACCTGGCGGCGGTGACCCTCGAACGTGACTGGCAGGTGCGCTTCATCGAGATGATGCCCTTCGGCGAGGTCGCCGGCTTCCAGCAAGGGCAGTTGGTCAGCTTCGCCGAAATGCAGAGCCGCATCGAGGCCAAACTCGGCACGATGGAGCCCGTCGACGAGGGCAAGCTCGACGGCGAGGCGCGGCTGTTCAAGCTGGCCGGGGCCAAGGGCGAGATCGGCTTCATCAATTCGGTCAGCCAACCCTTCTGTGCGTCGTGCACACGCGCGCGCCTGACCGCCGACGGCAAGTTGAGGATGTGTTTGCTTCGCGAATACGAAGTCGATCTGCTCACGCCGCTGCGCGCGGGGGCCTCGACGACCGAACTCAAAGCCCTGATTTTGCACGCGACCTGGAACAAGCCCTGGGGGCACGACCTGGCCGGCGACGTCATCCCGCTCAACCGCGTCATGAGCGAAATCGGCGGCTGAGCCTCTGCTCCCAATGCCCGTTCGCGCAATCCTCTTCGACCTTGACGGCACCCTGCGCCACAGCGTGCCCAGCGGCTACGACACCTTCGTCGACATCCTATCCGACCTGGGCTATACCCTCGACGACGAACAGCGGCGCGAAGGCGAACGCTGGACGCATTTCTACTGGTCGATCGCGCCCGAGATGATAAAGGACATCGACGAGCTCGGCGCCGACACGTCTGCCTTCTGGGCCCGCTACGCCCAGCGCCAGATCGAGGTGTTGCGTGTCGGGGATTGCCCGGCCGAGTTGGCCGAAAAGGTCAACGCGTTGATGACCGAACGCTATAGGCCCGTCGACACAGTCCCCGACGATGTGCGCCCGACGTTGCTCGAGTTGCGTGCCCGTGGGATCAAGATGGCCCTGGTGTCGAACCGGACCGAGGTGCTCGCGCCGGTCGCCGATGCGCTCGGCCTGCTGGATTTGTTCGACCTGACTCTGTCGGCCGGCGAGGCCGGCAGTTGGAAGCCCGCGCCCGGGATCTTCCTTCACGCGTTGAATCAACTTGGCGTTGAGCCCGCCGATGCCGTCTACGTGGGCGACAACTTCCACGCCGACGTCGAGGGCGCGCGCAACGCCGGCCTCACGCCGATCCTGGTCGACCCGCGCCGGCTGTACAGCGACCCGCGCTGCCTGACGATCGGCACGATCGCGGGGCTGCCCACAGCCCTGGGCCTGAGCGAAGCCGCTGTGCGCTAAGCGACAGGCGCGGGCTCCGCGGGTCCCCGGTTAGAATCACTCCCGCAAGGCCGATGATGAGCGCAAGTTTTGCGTTGTCCCGTCAGGTCTGTCGATCTATTCTGACGCCATGAACACCCTGACCGACACCCAGCGCTGGCAGGCCGTCGAGCAGCGCGACGCGGCGTACGACGGCGTCTTTTACCTCGCCGTGAAGACCACGGGCATCTATTGTCGGCCGTCGTGCTCGGCGCGCACACCGAAGCGATCCAACGTCGCCTTCTACAGCACGCCTGAGGAATGCGAGCGCGCCGGCTTCCGCGCCTGCAAGCGTTGCAAGCCCGACCTTGCGCAGGATCCGCAGGTGGTCCTCGCGCGCGACGTCGCCGGCGTGCTCGAGCAGGCCGCCGTGGCGTCGCCCGAGTCGATGCCGTCGCTGGCCGAACTGGCCCGGCGCTTCAACTTCAGCCCGTATCATCTCCAACGGGTGTTCAAGCGTCACATGGGCGTCTCGCCCAAGCAGTACGCGATCGGCCTGCGCCAGCGCCGCCTGAAGGACACGCTGCGCGCCACAGCCACCGTGACCCACGCCGTCTTCGATGCTGGATACAACAGCCACAGCCCCGTCGGCGTCGGCCGCGATCTCGGCATGACGCCGACGCAGTACCGCAACGGCGGACGCGACAGCGGCGAGATCACGTACGTGATCGTGAGGAGCCCGCTCGGGCAACTGCTGATCGCGGCCACCGAGCGCGGCATCTGCAAGGTCGCGCTCGGCGACAACAGACAGGCTCTGATCCGCGACGTCCAGGCGGAGTATCCGGCCGCGCGCCTCAGCGCCGGTCACGATCAACTCAGCGCCTGGGTCGAGGCCCTCCTGGCTTTCTTGTGCGGCGAAGGCCCGCATCCCCATCTGCCGACTGACGTGCGCGCGACGGCCTTTCAGCGCAAGGTCTGGTCGGCGTTGCGGCGCATCCCCGTCGGCCAGACGCGTTCGTACGCCCAGCTCGCTCGCACCATCGGCCAGCCCAAGGCTGCCCGCGCTGTGGCCAATGCCTGCGGCGACAACCCGACGGCCATCATCGTGCCCTGCCACCGCGTCATCCACGGCGACGGCACCATCAGCGGCTATCGCTGGGGCGTCGAGCGGAAGCGGTTGTTGCTCGAACTCGAAGGCGTGCTGAAGTAAGAGGAGCGAGGAGCGACCGCCACGCAAACTCTCCCGATGCCCTACGACTGGACCCCGCGCGTCCGCGCCCTGACCATCGAACTCACCCGACACAACACCATCACAGACACGGTTGGCGAGCAGGCCTTTCCGGATGCGCTTGTGCAGCTCTTGAAGACGCTGCCGTACTTCGCCGAGCATCCGCACGATCTGCGCGTGATGGCGACCCTTGATGATCCCCTGCCGCGGCGCAGCGTGTATGCGATCGTCCGCGGCAGCGGCGCACGCACGATCGTGCTCGCCGGGCACTTCGATGTCGTCGAGATCGACGCTTTCGGCGCTCTGGCTCCGCTGGCCTTCGATCCCGAAGCGTTGGTGGAGCCCCTGGCTCGAGCCCTCGGCGGCCGTGCCGAAGCGGAGTTGCGCGACGGCACCTTCCTGCCCGGCCGCGGCGTGCTCGATATGAAGAGCGGGATCGCCGTCGGCATCGCGCTGCTCGAGCGTTTCGCGGCGCAGGGTGAGCGCGTCGGCAATCTGTTGCTCGTCGCCACTCCGGACGAGGAAGGCGCGTCGCACGGCATGCGCTCGGCGGCTCGCCAGTTGCCCGGCCTCGCGTCCGAGTGGGGCCTGGACCTGGTCGCCGCGCTCAACGTCGACATCGCCATCGATCAGGGCGACGGCACCCAGGGCCGCGTGATCTACGCCGGCAGCGTCGGCAAGCTCCTGCCTGTGGCGTTGGCTATCGGCCAGCCCACGCACGCCGGCGCGCCGTTCGACGGCCTCAACGCCAGCCTGATCGCCGCCGAGTTGATCCGTCGCATCGAAGGGGCCGCCGACATCGGCGAGGCGCCGCCGGTGACGCTGCAGCACCTCGACCTCAAGCCGGGCTACAACGTGACGGTCCCGCACTACAGCTGGTGCGCGTTCAACGTGTTGACCCGCTCGAGCGGCCCTGCCGACGTGCTCGATCGCATCGAGGCAGCCTCGCGTGACGCCCTGCTCGCCGCCATCGCCATCCACGCCGAACGCGGCAAAGCCTGGGCCGAGCGCGCCGAGCACCTCGAGACGACGTTCTCGCAGACCGGAACGATCTGGCGCGCCTCCGACCTGCTGGCCCGCGCACCGGCCGAGCTGCGTGAGCGCGTCGAGGCGTTGGCCGCCGACCGAAACGTCGACGTGCTCGCCGCCGCCCGCGCCGCCTTCCACGCTCTGGCCCAGGGTCTCGCGCTGACTGGCCCAGGCGTGGTGATCGGCTTCGCCCCGATCTACTACCCGCTGGTGACCGTCCCCGAGGCCGACCCGGCGGGCCTGCTCGCCGCCTGCGCCCGGCACGCCGCGGCCCTCTCGAGCGAGATCGGCCAGAGCATCGGCCTGCGCCCTTTCTTCCCGGCCATCTCGGATATGAGCTTTCTGGCCGAGCCGGTCGCGCCCACACACACGTCGGCCTGGCGAGCCGAAACCCTGGGCTGGAGGCGCTGGCCCTTTGAGGCCGCCAACCTGCCAACGGTCAACATCGGCCCGTGGGGCCGCGACGCCCACCAGATCGGTGAGCGCATCCACGCCGGCTACGCGTTCGGGGTCGTTCCTGAGTTGGCGTGGCGCGTAGCCAGGGAAATGCTGGCAAATGCGCCAGGAGACACGGATAAGGAGCGAGACGCAGACACCGCATCGCGGTAGAGTCTTCCTTGCTCCTCGGGAACTCACCGGCTTTCCTCGCCGTCTACTCCGAGTTGGTAGCGAACACAAAGGAGAAACAATTATGTTCCGCAACAAAATGACGATGGCGTTGCTCGGCCTGGCTGCCGCCGCCCTCGTGGTGTCGGCCTGCGCCCCTGGAGACCCCAAACCTGCGATGGCTCAAAGCACCGATACCGCCCCGACCATCACCCGCACGATCTCGGTCAGTGGCACCGGCCAGGCATACACGGCCCCTGACAAGGCCATGATCTCGATCGGCGTCCAGACGCGCGACAAAGACGCTGGCAAGGCCGTCGACAACAACACGGCGGCCATGAACAAGATCCTGGCGGCCCTCAAGGCGCAGGGCATCGCCGACAAAGATCTGCAGACCCAGAACTTCTCGATCAGCCCCCAGTACGAATACGACAGCAGCGGCAACCCGACTGGCGCCGTGAACTTCGTCGTGGACAACACGCTGGTGGCCACGGTCAAGAACCTGCCCAAGCTCGGCGCGACCCTGACCGCCGCCGTCAACGCGGGCGCCAACAACATCTACGGCATCAGCTTCGGCGTGCAGAACCCGACGTCGCTGCAGGCCACGGCCCGCGACCTGGCCGTCGCCGACGCCCGCGCTCGCGCCGAGGCTCTGGCCAAGGCAGCCGGCGTCACGCTGGGCGAGGTCATCTCGATCAGCGAGTCGGTCAACGTCGTCAACCCCATGCCGGTCTACGCGCGCGACATGGCGCAGGCCGTCGGCGGCGACGTGCCGGTGGCGACGGGCGAGCAGAGCGTGAGCGTCGACGTCAGCGTGACGTTCGCGATCCAGTAATCGCAGCCAGCCGGACGAACGACAGTAGTCCGACGAACGACGAAGGACGAAAGACGGAGGGGGAATGGCCATTCCCCCTCCGTCTTTCGTCCTTCGTCGTTCGTCAGCTTGCAGGCGCCGGTGAAGCGTGTTCCTACTGGCCTAACTCTTCAAGCTGCTTGATCATCCCGTCGATCACGTCGAAGCCGCCCTGCCAGAAGGCTTCGGAGGTGATGTCGATGCCGGCCGAGCGGCAGATCTTGGCCGGGGACTCGGAGCCGCCATAGGCCAGAAGCTTCATGAACTTCGGCTTGAAGGCGTCGCCCTCCTTCTTGTACATCTGATACAGGCCAAGCGTAATCAACTGGCCGAAGGCATAGGCGTAGACGTAGAACGGCGTGCTGTAGAAGTGCGGGATCGAGACCCATTCCCACTTGAAGTCGTCGTTGACCTCGATCGAATTCTCAAACTGCTCACGCAAGGTCTCGAGATAGCGCTCGGCCATCTCATCGGGCGTCTTGCCCTGGCGTACGAGTTCGTGCGCCTCCTGCTCCCACAGCGCGAAGTAACCCTGGCGCCCGACTGTGGCATAGGCGTCATCGATCGCGGCCGCCAGCAGATCGCGGCGCACGTCGCGGTCGGTCTCCTGGGCCAGAAGCTTCTCGGTCAGCAGGATCTCGGAGAACACCGAGGCGGTCTCGGCCATCGGCAGCGCCGAATGGAACGTCATCAGCGAGTGGTGGCCGGCCATCATGGCGTGCACGGCGTGGCCGAACTCGTGAGCGATCGTCGCGACGTCGCGCACACGGCCGCCGTAGTTCAACAGCACGTACGACGGCAGCCCGGGGAAGATACTCGCGCAGAACGCTCCGCCACGCTTGCCCTGACGGATCTCGGCGTCGACATGGCCCGAGTCGAACACCTTGCGCGCCAGATCGCCGAGCTGCGGCGAGAACTCGTTGAACGTGCTCAGCACCATCTCGACGGCTTCGTCGTACGGCACTTCCTTGTCGGACTTCGAGAGCGGCGCGTAAAGGTCGTAGCGCCGCAGCTTCGACAGGCCCAGCCACTGGGCCTTGAGCGTGAAGTAACGCTGGAAGAGGCCGCGGTTCTTGCGGATGACTCGCAGGAGGGTGTCGACGACTTTGTCGGGCAGATCGTTGGCCAGGTTGCGCACCGCGATCGGCGTCTTGTGCTTGCGGACATCCACGTTCTCGACCCGCCAATCGCGCACGAGCGCCGCGTAGATCGAAGCCAGCAGCGGGCCATCCTCGCCGTAGACCTTGTAGAGCGATTGATAGGCAGCGGCGCGCAGGGCCGGGTCGGGATGGCGGGCGTAGACCATCAGGACGTCGCGCGTCAGCTGCTTGGTCTCCCCGTCGATCTCGATCGGGAAGAGGTACTTGTTCGTGATCTGCTCGTAGATGTTCTCAAGCGCCGTCGGGCCGTTGGCGTTCTTGAGATTGATGATCTTCTCCTCGGGCTCGGTCAGCGTGTGCTTGCGGAAATGGCGCATCTCCTCGAGGAAGTAGCGCCGGCTGCCGGTGCCCTTCATCAGGCGAGCGGCCTGGGCGTCGGTCAGCTTCTTCCACCAGAGCGAGAAGAACATCGTCTGATTGGAGGCGCGGGCCATCACGTCGTTGACGCGCGCGCGCAGCGATTGGGCGACCTGATCCTGCGTGTCGGCCGCGAAACGCAGCGATGCATACGAGCTGACGCGGTACGCGTCGCGCAGCATCGCTTCATAGGCGTCGAGCAGCTCGGCAAACGCCTTGGCCGACAGGGTCGGCTTAAGCTTGGCGCGCCAGCGTTCGAAAGCTTTGATGTGCTTGTCGAGCGCCTTGAAGGCGGCGTCGATCGTCTCGGGCGAATCGTCGGGCACAAGGGCCTGCAAAGACCAGCGGGTTTGGGTGTACATCGCGTTTGGGCGAGACTCTGTCGCCCCTCCTTTTCGAGGACTGATGGGCCAGTGGGATGCCCGTGACGTGTGTTCGGTTGGTTACTTACCAGGTGGGCTGAAGCGGATGTTCAAGATGTCGCCGTCTTGGACCACATACTCCTTGCCCTCCAGCCGCAGTTTGCCTTTGGACTTGACTTCCACGTAACCGCCGAGGCCCACCAGGTCGTCATAGCCGACCACCTCGGCCCGGATGAAGCCCTTCTGCAGATCGGTATGGATCTCGCCGGCCGCTTCGGGCGCGCTGGCGCCGCGGCCGGTTGTCCAGGCCCGCACCTCATCTTCGCCGACTGTGAAGAACGATTGCAGCCCCAACAGGTCGTAGGAGATTTGTATCACGCGGTTCAGGCCGAGTTCGGTGATGCCGTACTCCTCCATGAACATGGCAGCGTCGTCCGGCGGGAGCTGCGCGAGCTCCATCTCGAGCTTGCCCTTCAGCCGCACCGAATGCGCGCCGCCACCGACTTCGATGGCGCGCGACGGATCGTCATCATCGCCGACGTTGAAGACCACGAGCATGGGCTTGCGTGTCAGCAGCTGATAGCTCGCGAGGGCGCGCTCCTCCACCTGGGAGAGCTGCACCTGGCGTGCGTGGATGTCGTTGGATAGCGCCTCATGCAGCTTGGTGAAGAGCGCGAGCTCCTGGGCATGCAGGCCCTTGTCTTTGATGATGCCCTTGCGGCCTTCGTCGTTGAGGCGTTCGAGCTTGCGCTCGACGGCCAGCAGGTCGTTGAGCAACAACTCGCCGTCGACGGTCTTCATGTCGCGCGCGGGGTCGACCGAGCCGCTCGGGTGCGGCACCGTCGGATTGTCGAAGGCGCGGACGACGTGCAGGAAGCCCTCCATGGTCGTCAGCTGGTTGAGCAGCTGGCCCGAGAAGCCCGTCTTCTCAGTGGAGGGCTCGCCCTCGAGACCGGCGATGTCCGCGTAGACGACCTGGGCGTAGATCGTGCGCTTCGGCTTGAACATGGCCGAGAGCGTGTCGACGCGCGGGTCGGGCACCGGCACGACGGCCGTCTGCACTTCGAAGCGGCCGACCTGGCGCCCGCCGCCGACCGGTTTGTCGCCGCGGGTCAAGGCGTTGAAGATCGTAGTTTTGCCCGATTGGGGGAGTCCGATGATACCGAGTTTCATGCGAAGCCTTCAAAATTGCGTGTGTCGCGTCCGAGTCTGGGTTTTGTACGCGGATCGCGCGGATCAAGGCGGACGGCATGGATTGTCTCAATATACTCAGCGCCATCCGTTAGCATCCGCGTACCGCTTTCCTGTTGAAGACTGGCTCAACGAGGCTGCAGTTCGAGTATAATGAGTTCCCGACGCCGAAGTGGTGGAACTGGCAGACACGAACGACTCAAAATCGTTTGGCCTGAAAAGCCGTGTGGGTTCGACTCCCACCTTCGGCACAAAAACGCGACGGACCTACCCGTCGCGTTTTGTCGATTATACAGCCTGGTGTGCCTCGGATGATCGGTTTTCGCCGCCCGGCGTTCTCCCTGTTGGTCTGGCTGCTGATCGGCGTGCTGGCGCTGAATGCCGGCTGCGCGCCGGCCCCGGCGCCCGCATCGCCCACGCCCACCCTCGCGCCGCTCGTGGAAGTCGCGCGCAACTTTGAAAAGAACGGCGACCTGATTCCGGCGCGAGCCGCATTGGCCGGGCTCGGGCTGGCCGATCCTATCGCGGCGGTAGCTCAATTGGCCCAGCAAGAAGCGGCGGCCGGCAACGTCGACGATGCCCGCGCCCTGGCGGCTTTGGCCGCCGCGCTTCAGACCACCCCGGAAGCGCCCACTGACATCCCGTCGCCGACCGCCAACTTCCCGACGTCGACACCGGCGGAGCCGACCGCCACAGTCGAGCCAGCCGGCTTCGAACTCGTCAACCGCGAACGGATCTGCAATCGCGCGATCGGCGCCGCGCTGCTCGAAGTCTTCACGCAGGATGCGACAGGCGCGCAGATCGGCGGGTTCGAAGTGCAGGTGCTCTGGAACGGCGGATCCGACCGATTTTTCACGGGGCTCAAACCCAACGTCGGGCCGGGCTACGGCGACTTTCAGATGGAGCCCGGCGTCAGCTACCGCGTGCGCCTGGCCGCCTGGCCCGATGTGACCGCCGACGACGTGATCTCAGAAGCCTGCGCGACGGAGACGTCGTCGTATCCGGGCGGTGTGCGGTTGGTGTTCAGGCAGGTGGCGCCCAGGGCCAGGAGCGGCAGGACCGCGGACCGCGACAGGATCGCGGCCAGGA
>JBGAGY010000011.1:0-238888 GCA_044226485.1 Anaerolineales bacterium | reverse complement strand
GCAGACGGCCGGCTAACGAACGCATGCAGCTGACGTGGCTAACTGGGTGCCCAAATCCGGCCGGCTTCGGCTCACCGGCGCGCCTTCGGGCAGCCCGGTCTCGGTTCATCCGCCACGCAGCTGATGCGAGCCGTTAGCCGCTCCGATAAATGCTCAGGAGGGATCACTCGGCATGAATACAGTTTGGCGAGGTCATTCCACGTACCTTGTTGCTGCAGTGATCACGGTCGCTGCGTTGTTTCTTTCAGGGTGTCAGCAGTCAAATCCCGAAGTTGATGAACGCGTGACCTCTGATCGCGAAGTCTATGCTGTATTGATCGGGGAGATAACATCGAAATCCAACGGACAAATCCAATGGGTTATTGTTGATCAAACGTATCTGGAACCTTCGACGCTTGGTGCAACGAAGCCTGATGACCTTCAGGATGCCTCGGATGAGGCTTGGCAGGACCTGATCGTTCAGAATGCCGAGCCAGAAAGCCTGCGCGGTCGTATCAATGTGGCAAATGATTTCATTACGCAACAACAGCTCGATTCGCTTGCGGAGACTCAGGATGGCTGGGTGGACTTCTACAAGAGTCACACGGCTATGTCTGGCATTATTGGGGTATCGCAAATCGGGTACAACACTGCGATGGATCAGGCCCTTGTCTACGGGGCGACGACCTGCGGCGTAACTTGTGGCATGGGTAATCTGTATTGGTTTCGGAAAGAGGATGGCGCATGGACATGGGTCGGAACGCATATGGTGTGGATATCGTGATGTGGTTCATGGGCAGGTTGTTGGGCACAGCACGCGGCTAACGAACGCATGCAGCTGACGTGGCTACTCGGGGCCCCAAGTCATGGCGGCCTCGGTTCACTGGCGAGTCGTCGGGCGGGGCGGCCTCGGTTCACCCGCCACGCAGCTGATGCGAGCCGTTGGGCGGCTGCCACCGGGCCATGTGCACGATAGCCCATGTGCATTTCTGAGGGTTGGGGAGCAGCAAGGCGTCAATATGAGTTCCTGGAAAAGGATGTCCCGTATCCCGTGGACGCTTTCTGGTGTTGGAGTCTATGTCTGGCTCATTGTGATGTTGGAAATCGCCTTCTGGATGATATTCGGACATAAGGAGGAAAGTGGTTCTACCCGGATGATCAAGTCGGATACTTCTCACTCTTGATGTTGGTTACACCCGTGGCGTTGCCGGTATTCTGTCTGGCAACGGTTTACCATGGTTACCGGCTTCGCGGCTGGCGTCGTGGACTGGTGATGGGCCTAGCAATTGTAGCGCTCCCGGTTGTCGGGATAAAGGATTACGTTCCGATATTGATCAGCGTGATGTGGGGCGGTGGTGTGGGGCAGGCCGTCGCTGAGGTCAAGGAGGGTAACAGTTGGTACCGAGCAAGGAGCATTGCGGCAGGCGATCCGACTGTATCGGTTCTGACCGTATATCGATGCAACCCAGTGCGCTGGTGGTGCGAGGCGGTTGGGGCCCTCGAAAAGCCAATGGATAGGCTCCTTGGGCCGAGGGATCGCGTGGAATTAGCTGTCAAAGGACCGGATGTCATCGAGATGACGATCGAGGGTGTGCTCGTCTTGAAAATCGAGAAAGAGCAGGTGGAGTGCTGGCCACCGGAGGGCGTTGAGTGTCGATAGCCCGCTGCCGCCCAACAAACGCATGCAGCTGACGTGGCTACCCGGGGCCCCAAGTCAATGCCGGGCTCGGTTAACCAACGCGTCGTCGGGCAGATCGGCCTCGGCTCACCCGCCACGCAGCTGATGCGAGCCGTTAGCCGGCTGCCTCATGGAACGGTGTATCGCACGGCGTTTGTGATCGCCAAATAAGGTGGGCGCAACCCTGTTGACGCACCTGCAAGAATCTCTTGTATGATCAATGGCCAGTCAGCTATTCAATCATTTCATGTTGACCATGATCGCAGGGGGAGAGAAGTGAGTTCAAGATGCTCCCCAATCCATACAAGACTCTGCTTCAGGGCGGAAGTTTGACCGTCCTCACCCTCTTCGGTGGGATGCTGCTGGGCCTCCTCGCTGGCCAGGTGGTGTTCGAAGCGCTCCCCGGACACAACGCGATCAAGCCCACAGCCCTACATGTCATGCTGGCGACCATCCCGGCGCTCGCCGGCCTCCTCATTGGTAGTGCGCTGTGGGGCGTACTGATGGGACGTTTCGGACAGAGCACTGAGTGGCGGCGCATGGCAATGGCGGGTATGTTAGGCTTTGTGCCCATTACGGTGGCACTCGCTCTTGGGTTGAACGTCGTTGAGCCCGTCGCGGTGGAGCAAATTGGAAGCCGGTTTCCGATCCCACGGCTGTTCACTCTACTCTTCGTCCCGACGGCGTTCATCATTGCCGGCGTGAGCGCATCAGCGATCGGCTTCGTACTCAGGAACAGGGCGGTTGCCGTAGCGCTGTTGTGGCGGGTGGGGCTTGCGGCAGCGCTGGGGTTCTTGACTGTGAATTTGCTCATGGAGTCATTGGGCTGGGAGATCGGGGCACCTGGTGCAGATGAACGCTTCACGATGCTCACGGTCATGCTCGCCGGGAATCTCGGCGCGGCGTTTGCGGGCGGAGCCGCATTGGGATGGTATCTCGACGCCACTCCAATGAAGCCTGAATTATCATCCACCCGTCGATGAGGGCATCGACAATCCTTTGCTCTTAGGGGTCCACTGCTTATCGGTTGTTAGGGATCGCGGATTGAGTCCGATGAGGCGGGCGTGAGGCTCCCCGGCAGACGGCCGGCTAACGAACGCATGCAGCTGACGTGGCTACTCGGGGCCCCAAGCCAGGCCGGCCTCGGTTCACCGGCGTGCCGTCGGGCGACGCGGCCTCGGTTCATCCGCCACGCAGCTGATGCGAGCCGTTAGGCCGCTCCACCACCAGCAGGGAGGGGATGGCGCGCGAGAGCATAGCGTCTATGAACAAACTTGTGACTATTCTCTTCTTGGGCTCAGTCCTCGTTTCTTCTTGCCATAGCACATCCGAGGCATTCGGCAAGCTGGCGACCGCCACGCCCGTGCCTGAGTTGGCCGCTACGCCGCCGCCGAAGACAGAGGACACAGGGCAAGCGATCATCCCTATACCATCTGGCGTGGACTATAAAGGCATCGGCTCGTTGCTACATGACGGATACGCGGATGTCACTTTTTTCGCTTCGAAGGACGTATACCCAACCGCATCAGGTGCCACATCGTTGGGGGCGCTTCTCGGCCAATATGGGTGGGTGTATTGTTCTGGCGAGCCTGGGTGCGAAAGTGTCGAAGTGACCGACACGGCCTTTCGCGGCATCTATAGGCACGGAACAAGCGAGTCGAGTCCGACGGTCGCGGTCGGTGTGAATATGATGATCACTCCAGAGGAGTGGACCATACTGTTCGTCAAGAACTGCAGCGAGATTAAGGAGGTTCGCGTTGGAGTGAGCTCGAGTGCTGACTGCGTGATTCTCGTGCTCGACGGCACGGAAATACCTGAAGAGAATCCGTAATCAGCAGGTCACTGTGCGTCTCAGGCCCGAGGGCGGCCTAACGAACGCATGCAGCTGACGTGGCTACCTGGGGCCCCAAGCCGGGCGGCTTCGGTTCACCAGTGCGCCTTCGGGCGGTGTGGCCTCGGTTCATCCGCCACGCAGCTGATGCCCGTGCGTTAGGCCGCTCGGAAGGCATGCTCACAGTACGGCATAATGGCCTCGCAGTACGAATACAATGACAGGAGCACAGTGATGAGACAACAGGTTCGCTTGCTGAGGATTTCTTTCGCGGCTGGCGCTGTTACGGATGCGTTGGCGCTAGGTCCAATGCTGGTTCCTGCAATGGCGCGCCTCATGTGGGGTTTCGACGACACGTCCGTCATCTACCAATACGCGATGGGCTATGGCGCTGCTCTGATGCTGGGTTGGACGCTGCTGCTGCTCTGGGCCTATCAGAGGCCGATCGAAAGGAAGGCCGTGGCGCTTCTGACAAACGCCGTGATACTTGGGCTGATCGCGGCTGAAGTCAACGCGGTATACGTTGGGGCCATCGCGCCCGAGCGGATGGCGCCAACCTGGGTGCTTCAGGCAGTGCTACTTTCGCTGTTTGCAGCTGCGTATCACTATCCATCGAGCCAACCTTCTGTTGCGGCGCCAGCGTGAGTATCAGGTTGTGGACTCGCCCTGACTGGACAGTGCGCGCAGACGTCTGAAGCTAGGCGTGTCTGCCAAGGCGTTGTGCGGCCTAACGAACGCATGCAGCTGACGTGGCTACTCGGGACCCCATTCATGTCGGCCTCGGTTCACCGGCGCGCCGTCGGGTGACTGGTTGAGGGACTGGAAGCTATTCGCGGCCGATCCGCCCGGCGCACTCAGGCCATGGACTGCCGACGAATGGTTGACGTTTGGTATACACGATATCTGGGCGCACCGCTCTGGCGCCGACGCCTGGCAACTTCAGGTCATGTTGCTGGAGAGCGAGGGCGAGGAGTGGTACAGCCGTCGGCAATCGCTGATTCGCGGTTTGCGTCGAGAGTTACTGGTGACATATCATGGAGTATGGTGCGTTCGCGTTGAGGTGCAATTGATGTACAAAGCGAAAGGCAATCGGCCAAAGGATCAGTTGGATTTCCAGGCTTGTCTGCCGCTATTGACGGTCGAGGCGCGAACATGGCTTGTTCAAGCGCTGAATACCGAGCACCCCCATGGGCACCCTTGGCTTTCTGCTCTGGCCTAGGGATATCATCGGGTGCACTCACGCAGGCCTTCGCGCGCCCAACGAACGCATGCAGCTGACGTGGCTACTCGGGGCCCCAAGTCAAGGTCGGCCTCGGTTCACCAACGCGCCTTCGGGCGGGTCGGCCTCGGCTCACCCGCCACGCAGCTGATGCCCGTGCGTTAGGCGGGCGGCAGGCGAGCGAGAAATGATGACGAGACCAACGGCAAATGCACTTCAACGACCAGCGCCTTGGTTCGCATTCTGGCTCGTTTGTATAAGTGTCGCATCCTGCAGCCCGGTCGCGTCGCCGACTGAAGTACCGTCGCCAGAGCCAACAAGACAGCTGGAGATGTACCAACCAGTCGACTGGTTCGAGCTGAAGTTTGATCCCAAGGAATGGAGTGCGACGAACGATGATCCAGAGACGTCGTGGGTGATTGATTGGTCGAGACCAGTGTTGGCAAACCAGTTCACTGATGGGTGCTATGTTGGGGCCAATGTGCCGCGTGACTGTGGGCCAGGCATCGTCTTGCGGGATACTGAAGTCCGGTATGGCGAGCGCGACATGCGATTGACGGAGCTCCTGGATAAAGGCACCCAGAAGCCGATCCCGGCACGGATATATGGCGATGATATCGCTGTAGAGTACGGCGATGAAAAGATGCGTGCCTTCAGGCTGTTGAGGCAGTGATGGAGACGTATCGAAGCCATCTGCCATGAAGTAGCCAGACGGGCTAAGATCCAGGGCGTCTTTAATGCCCGCCTAACAATGGCATGCAGCTGACGTGGCTAATCGGGACCCAAAACTGACTTGGCAAGCTCGCCGGTGCGCCTTCGGGCGATGCGGGCTGGCTCGCCCCGCCACGCAGCTGATGCCCGTGCGTTAGGCCGCCCCTCCGTCAGTCGCTTCCACGACACTTCGGCGGTCATGTATCAGAAATCTGTCAAGCGGCTCTTTGGCCGAGAGAGTAGACTAGAAACCATAAAGTGTGAAGGCAAGCCGCGGGAAAGTTTCAGGGGCATCCATGGAAGGACACGAACAACCTGCTGTAGAGACCGTATCTGGTGGTTTTTGGTCGAGCGTCGTCGCTGGAGCAATGATCAATAGCCTTGGTGGCGCTAGTGTGGGCGCGCTGGTGGCGACAATAGCTCTGCGGCTGCCGTCCATCACATCATATGGAAACACAGCTCAAGAAGCTGGTCGAGTCGCGGTCGAACCAGGGTCTATCATGTTTGTGGCTCCAGGTTTGGCTTGCTCTGTTGGGTTACTGTCGGGCGCGGTATTGGGCGCATTTATACAGGGGTTTCATGGAACGAAATACGCGATCAGGACGGTCACAGCTATCGTGTGCATTCTTCAAGCGCTTTTGGGCGTGATATCGATACTTGGGATAGTGCAGCAGGTCGACTTTCAGGTGATCGTGTGGTATCTGACTGTCATGTGTCTACCAGGTATTGTGGGTTCAATGCTTGTTGCGGTCGTGATTCCAGCGTGGAAACCGCGCTTTAGGTAGGTCCATCTTGCAGGGGAAGTTGGATGTGTCTGGGCCACCCGCGGCCTAACAACCGCATGCAGCTGACGTGGCTACTCGGGGCCCCAAGTCAAGGCCGGGCTCGGTTCACCGGCGCGTCTGCGGGCAACTCGGCCTCGGTTCACCCGCCACGCAGCTGATGCGAGCCGTTAGCCTGCCTCCAAGAGGATGGTTTTCGTGAGCCACGAAGGAAGTCGACGCAAGCGGGGCTTTATCACCTTCACCGTCGTCTTGACTGTGCTCATGATCGCCGTGTTTCGAGTAGTCTTCGGTCCGACATTGGAAACAGGCGAGGTCACCAAGCTGGTGATGGCCGAGGTGCACTATCCGGGCGTTCCTATCCCCACCACACAGCCGGGTGATCGCTACTGCACGTACGTGCCTGAGTTGGTCATTTGGGCCGACGGATTCGCTTTTCTCGATGTGAGCTTGGTTCGGAAGCCCGATGTTATCCGTGTAGGGAAGTTGAAGGCGGAAACTATTGCCGCGGTGGGCAATCGGTTGATGATGGGCGGGTTCTATGCAGGGTGGCTGCCTTTGGAGCTCAACCCGGCAGGAACGATGCTCCGGTTGACGGGGCAGAGCGGTCTGGGCAGCACGATCGAGCGCGTCACCGGGAATCTCGATGAAACCGTGTACACGGGCATTCAAGCGTTGGTCGCGCCGGAACTACATCTGATGCCCGACCAAGGTGCCGTCGATACGCGTGTGACCCAGATCTTGGATGCCTATCTGGGCTGCAATGAGTACGCAGTTGGTCCGTAACGCCAGAATGCCTGATTCGGCGAATTCTGAGCGCCGGCGCGTCTGATCTGGCAGGCTAACGAACGCATGCAGCTGACGTGGCTACTCGGGGCCCCAAGTCAGGCCGGTCTCGGTTCACCGACGCGCCATCGGGCGTGGCGGCCTCGGCTCACCCGCCACGCAGCTGATGCGAGCCGTTAGCCCTCGCCTGATACATTTCGAGAGGAACAATGGCGCAAGAACGATTCCTGGATGGACCGATGCCCGACATCATGGCGCAGTGGAGACAGTACTTTTCATGGCTGGAACCACGCGGCGGCGAATCGATCATCGACGTTGGTTGCGATACAGGCGATGCGGATCGATTTCTGGCTCAAGAGTATCCCGCTGTAGGGCGGATCATAGGCGTGGAGGCGGATGAGCGGCGATATCTGCGGGCTATTGAGCGCTGGAAGAGCGGGAGCGGCGATCGTCGAATTGAGTATCGGAGGGCGGATGCGCGTACCCTGCCGTTCGAGGATATGACCTTCGACAAGGCGATCTGTGCAGAAATGCTGGAGTTTGTGAATCCGCCAATCGAGGCGCTCACCGAGATTCGACGTGTGTTGAGACCGGGCGGCACGGCGCTGGTAGTACATACCGATTGGGAAACCCAGGTATTCTCGACCTCGGACCGAGCGCGATCACGCCGAGCCGTTCTGGCGTTTGCCGGCGATGGACAAGGTGCTGGAATGGGCCGGCTGCTGAATCATCTCTGCCGTAAGGCTGGTTTTGCGGAGGTCGAGCCGATGGTGTACACGTTGGTGAATTCGGCGTGGCAAGAAGACCACTATGCTCCTCGAGTCGTGGGGCTTATGTCGCAGTGGCTTGCGGAAACCGAGTTTGGGGCCGGTGAGTTAGCGCAATGGCGTGCCGATGTGGCCGACGCGGTCGCCGAGGGTAGTTTCTTCTATGCCGTGAGTCGCTTTGTATGTCGGTGTCGCCGGTGAGGCACCGGGCTAACAAACGCATGCAGCTGACGTGGCTAACTGGGGCCCCAAGTCATGGCGGCTTCGGTTCACCGGCGTGCCTGCGGGCAGCACGGCCTCGGCTCACCCGCCACGCAGCTGATGCGAGCCGTTAGGTGCACCCTGCCGGGGCAGAATATCGAAGGCAAGGAAACGGGGCACTCTACCGTCCAGATAGGCTCGTTTTTGCTGCATTTCGGCAAAGTTGACAGAAACGCCTTTCAGCAATATTGTTGCGAAATGCCGACTGTCTTGTGGGTGGGGCCATATCGCTTCTTCTTTTATTCGGGCGATCGCAGCGAACCCCCACATGTGCATGTTGAGCGAGACAGCAATGTTGCCAAGTTTTGGCTTGAGCCAGTCCGGCTCGAAAGTAGTGGTGGATTTGGTCGCAAAGACATCACCCAAATCCAGCGTCATGTGGAAGACAACCGCGACACACTGATGAGGAAATGGAATGAGTTCTTTGGCCTCTGAAATCCGACTAGCGCGGGCTCAGGATGTGGTTGTCACCGACGACACGTTGACGGTCGACCTGTCGGACGGGCGGACGATTTCCGTGCCTTTGGGCTGGTATCCGCGGTTGCTGCACGGCAGCGTCGATGAGCGAAAGAATTGGCGCCTCGTCGGGCAGGGGCAGGGCATCCATTGGCCCGCATTGGACGAAGATATTGCCGTTGAGGACTTGATTCTCGGAAAGCCATCTGGGGAGAGCCAGCAATCTCTCAAGCAATGGCAGCAGGGTCGAACGACTGGCGGTTGATTATCAAACTGGGCGAAGGCCCAGTTTTCGTTTCTACAAATACATCGCAAGCAGTGCACCTAACAATCGCATGCAGCTGACGTGGCTAATCGGGGCCCCAAGCCGTGCCGGTCTCGGTTCGCCGGTGCGCCGTCGGGCGGGTCGGCCTCGGTTCGCTCGCCACGCAGCTGATGCGAGCCGTTAGGCCGCCAACCAACAAGAACATGTTCGCCATCGTTGTGACGACTGAGGGGGCGAAAATGGTTTGGGCAATTGTGTGGACGGCGTTGGGGTGTGTAGCCGTATTCTGGACAGACATATTCTTGATCCGATTTCGGTTGAAGCAGTACTCTGAATCGGAACTGACTGAGTTGTCCGAAGTTCATGTGGGGAGCAATCGACGCATGACGGTTTGGACTTTGGGCGCGGGTGCATTGTCTGTTCTCGTCTTGCTCCTCGGCGTCTATCTTGTTCGGAACGGCAGCAGCCCTCGGGAGATGGTTTATCCCGTTTTCGCGGGCAGTATTGCCTTGGGTCATTTGGTGTTTCCGGTTTTTTTCAAGGTTTGGGGCGTATACCCTGTACCGAAGAGCTACCGGTATCTTGTGGGCCCGGCTGAAACAGTTGGACTCTTGTCCACGAGCCAGGTCGTCGTGGTCATGTTGGTAACCGCAATCGCTGTTATGGGCGTGTATTGGCCATCGTAGAATCGTCTGAGCCAGGCGGCTTGCGTTATGAACGTCAAAGCGCCTTTGGGGCGGCCTAACAATGGCATGCAGCTGACGTAGCTATTCGGGGCCCCCAACCAGTGTGGTTGCATCGCCGGCGCGCCTTCGGCCAGCCCGGGCTGGCTAGACCCGCCACGCAGCTGATGCCAGTGCGTTAGGTGGCTCCTTGCATTCTGAGGGGGTGATTCCTGTTGCCGAGTCGAGCGGGTAGTGGGAAGGAATCCGGATGTCAACCGATACGTCACGCTTCTGCCTGTGGAATGCCAGCGCATTTGTCGCCAGCGCCTTGGTTGCCAGCGCATTTGTCGCCAGCGCCTTGGTTTTTTTGCAGCGTGTTCATTCAATATCGTTGCCAGCTCAACACCGTCCGTTGCGGAGCCAACAGGGGCCGCGCCGAGCGCAACGGGAACCTTTTTTGCTCTCCCGAGAATGACAGCCCTCTTAGAGGGGACGTTGGAGAGCGAAGGCTCCTGTGTGAGGATCAAGTACTCAGAGGGCGAGGAAACCTACACAGTCGTTTGGCCGGCAGACTTTCGCCACGAATTCGACGGAGTGACGCTCACCGTCGAGGATATCCCGCTGGGCGAGACGAGATCCTGGAAGATCGGCGACAATATCACGATCGGCGGAGGCGAAACGAGGGTTCTGGACGAGTCTCTAGCGGACTCCGTGCCAGATGAATGCAGGGGCCGTATTGGGTGTTTGGCGGGTGGATTCGCCAATAGTGTGGAGAACTGATCGTCGGAAAGCCACCTAACGAACGCATGCAGCTGACGTGGCTAATCGGGGCCCCAAGCCAGGCCGGTCTCGGTTCACCGGCGAGTCGTCGGGCAACTCGGCCTCGGCTCATCCGCCCTGCAGCTGATGCCCGGCCGTTAGGCCGCTCCACCAAATAGGAGGCGAATCGGATGTTTACGCTCAAGCCGATCGGTCATGTTCGCTCGCCCCTCGTGGATCGGGAACATGCACCGAAGCAGGGTTTCGAAGGAGCGCCCGAAGCCTGGCTGGTTTTCGAGCCAGAGTTCGAACAAGGGTTGAAGGACCTGCGCGCCGGGGAGGAGATCTTGGTGCTCACGTGGCTTGATCGAGGTGATCGCGAGGTATTGAGCGTGCATCCCCGGGACGATTCGCGCGTTCCGCTGCGAGGGGTGTTCAGCACCCGGTCGCAGGATCGTCCCAATCCTGTAGGAATCCACCGAGTGAGGATCGTGCAGATCGAAAGTCCGACTCGGATCAAGGTGTTGGATCTGGAGGCGTTTGATGCGACGCCGATTATCGATGTGAAGCCCGTTCTTGACGTGGTCAGGGAGCTGTAGCCATCAAAAAGCTTCCACGGGCAAAGAGGGTTGTCGGTTGTGAGTGTGGCCAGAGATAGTCGTCTGGATGGAGTCTGCAGGCAAACGGCGGCCTAACGAACGCATGCAGCTGACGTGGCTAACTGGGTGCCCAAACCGTGCCGGCCTCGGTTCACTGGCGAGTCGTCGGGCGGTGCGGCCTCGGCTCACCCGCCACGCAGCTGATGCGAGCCGTTAGGCGCTCGAAGGAGAGACGGTAGGTAGGGCTAACGGCTAGTATGGGCACTCTGTGGCCTCACCTAGCTCCATCTCGTATTGCCTTTTCAAGGACATCACGGTTAATGTCCTTTAGGCTCCGAAACCTGATGCAATAGCCGGTCACTTTCGCTTTGCCCAGTTGTTCGCCATATGTCTGGGCCAAGTATGTCTTGTCCTGCAGTCCCAGGATGTAGACCGATATCCCGGCCTTGTTTGCGCTCAAACCCACTCGATAAAACTCTCTGGATGTTCCATCAGCGTACGCAATTGTGTGAGAGCCGTATCCGATATTTGGATTGGACACCGTTTTGTTGGCGCTGTCCTTGCCGTCCAGAAACCACAACTTGTCCGTCGGCATCACTTTCCGAATGAGGCCATGCAACTCCTGCACGTCGCGACGTTTGGGTTCGGGTTGGCTTGCGATGTATTGGTCGATTTGTTCTTGTACGTCCATTCGGATACCATTCTCTGCGGTGAAATCCGCGAGTTCGTCGTAATCCTACCATTTCGGTGGCATTCTGTGCCCGCTTCCTTTTACTGTGGGTATGCTTGGAAGGGTCCGCTGTGCCCAAGGATCGAGAAATCTACGCGGGGCACGGATTGAGGGGGCCCCAAGCCAGGCCGGCCTCGGTTCACCGGCGTCTCTTCGGGTAGGGCGGCCTCGGCTCATCCGCCACGCAGCTGATGCGGGCCGTTAGCCGGCTCTTGGGATGTCAAAATGAAGATCATCGTTGCTACCATTGGATCACGTGGTGACGTGCAACCCTATATCGTCTTGGGCGAGGGTCTCAGGGATGCCGGCCATGATGTGACGCTGGCCACCAACCCGACACTCTGCCCATTGGTTGAGCAACACGGCCTCCAAGCGGCACCGGTGGGGCACCCGGTGGATATGGGCGTTGAAGGCGCACGACTGATGGCGCGATCATTCGGTAATATGTGGCTGGGAATGATCCGCGTGATGCAGTTGGCCGGACGACTCGTGCAAGATGCCTACTCCGACGTTTTGGCGCTTTGCATGACTGCGGATCTGGTAGTCACGTCGGATACTGGGAGTGGTGTGGTCGAAGCTGAAAAGCTGAACAAGCCGTGGATCAGCGTGACCCTCCAGCCAGCGCGTGTTCCTACTCTCCCGGCTGGCCCGCCAACCGTGATCGAAAGGCTCTTTGGTTGGACGCTCGGAAGACTCTTTGTCGGCCCCACGAACCGCTTTCGCAAAAGAGTGAACGCACCGTTGGTGAAAGACATCACCACCATGCTTTCGCCGCGCCTGATATTGCTGCCTGTCAGCCACCATGTAGCGCCAGCAAACCCACGGTGGCTACCACAGGTACATCAGACCAACTATTGGTGCGCGCGTCCTCCCCCCGGTTGGGCACCGCCGCCTGCGTTGCTCGACTTTTTGCTTGCTGGCGATCGGCCCGTGGCGGTCAGCCTAGGCGTCATGGGGGCGACCAAGGGCCGGCAAAGCGCGCAGATGGTATTGGAGGCGCTGCGCCGAACGGGAGCGCGTGCCATTGTGCAAGGTTGGGGAGATATTCTGGAAACGTTGGTTGTGCCGCCCACGGTATATTCCGCTGGCTCGCTGCCACACGCTTGGCTATTCGATCAGGTGACGGCGGTGATTCACCACGGTGGCTTTGGCACGACAGCTGCGGGGTTATGCGCGGGTGTGCCCAGTATTGTGATCCCACACATCATCGATCAATACTACTGGGGGCAGCGCGTCTTTGAAATGGGCGTAGGCCCTCGGTACTTTTCGCGTGGCCACATGACCGTTGACAAACTGGCGCGATCCATCGAACAGGCCATATCTGATGTTTCAATGCGTGCGAAATCCGGTGCCTTGGGCGCTGCCATTCGTGCCGATGAAGATGGTGTTAGCGAGGCAGTGAGATTGGTGGAAGCCCTATGATGGGAGGCAGTCGTTGGCTCAAAGACCACCGGCCGGCTAACGAACGCATGCAGCTGACGTGGCTAACTGGGGCCCCAAGCCGTGCCGGTCTCGGTTCACCGGCGCGCCTTCGGGCAGCCCGGCCTCGGTTCACCCGCCACGCAGCTGATGCGGGCCGTTAGGCGGACCCCGCGGGCGCAGAAGTTCCGAATACAGAAATGGTTAGGTCATATACTTGTCACGCTGTCAAGACCGCCGGATTCGAGGGTGACAGCCAAAGTCGACCGGATCAAACCCTTTTTGTCGCTGTTGCCGATAGAATCCGCTTTGTTCAGTTGTTGGGGCAGGGAAAACAGTCTTCGTTCAGACACATTACGAATTTCGACGCAAAACCGCCAACAAACCGAAATGATAGTTCCTGCCATTTTCCAATCCATTTGCTAAAAAGCATGAAAGGATGAGACATGGAGATCACCGAAGGCCCCACACTTGCGAGACGCGCCGAGCGACATACACTTGGTATCCGGGCATTTGCACCTTACCGTGGCATGCTGGCCGAGCGTGATCGGCTTGAGCGAGAACTCCTCCGCTGGGTCAAAGCGAGTGGGACGCCCGATGACGGCCCGATCTTCATGCGCCTGCACCTTGTCGACATGAAAGGCATCATGGAGATAGAGGTTGGCCTTGTAGTGCCCGAGCCTTTGAAGGGCGATCAGCGCGTTCGTGCGGGGGTGATTCCGGCGGGCGAGTATGCGACCCTGACCTATCGCGGCGAGGACGTGCGCTCGAACGGCCACCTGATCGACTGGGTGACGGAACAAGGGCTGGAGTTTGATCGCGATCGGACGCCCGAGGGCGATGCCTTTGCAAGCCGCTGTGAGATCTGGGTCACTGATCCCCGCACCGAGCGACGAAAGAAGCAACGCTTCGTGCAACTCGACTTCCTCATCCGATCCGGCCCCGCAACGGGAAGGATTTGATGGTGAACCTGAACAGCATCCTTGCTGCTCGAGCGCCCGGGCAAGCACACGGCGAGAGGCGTCTGTGTGTACCTCACGCGGCTCAGCGACATCGAGCTGCCCATCCTTGAGCAAATTGTGCGACAGTCACACGATTACGTGAAATCGCAAGATGGGAAGATGCATGGAGCGGTGGAATGATCGTTAGCGGAGAACCGTCGAGAGCCAGGCGAGGGCGTAACAAAGAGGTTTGAGGCCAGAGTGGGGTTCTGGCACAGCTTCAAACCGCCTAACGAACGCATGCAGCTGACGTGGCTAACCGGGGCCCCAAGTCAATGCCGGCTTCGGTTCACCGGCGAGTCGCCGGGCTGTATGTCGTCAGCTGAAATCGGACAAAAATAGCCTCTGAGATTGTTACACTTCCGGCCATAGTATAGCCCCAAGGGAGGCCGCTATGCCGAGGAAGAAGACGTCCGTTGAAGAGACCGTTCGCACCATCCGCCGGGTGACCCGGCGGAAGTTCTCAGCTGAAGACAAGATCCGCATCGTCCTCGAAGGCATCCGTGGCGAGACCGGCTGTGCGCGCGGACACGGTCCGCACGGTGCCGGCGCGAAGGCATCGCCACCAACCTCTATTACACCTGGAGCAAAGAGTTCCTTGATGCGGGGCAAGAAGCGCCTGGTCGGCGATACCGAACGCCAGGCCGATAGCCGCGGCGTGTTTGAGTTGCGCGGCGCAGCTAGCTGCGCAATGAGGTCAGCCAACTCAAGCAGCTGGTGGTGGAGCTCTCCCTCAAGAACCGCGTGCTCGAAAAAAACTTGCTGGGTCGGGAGAAGCCATGGAACGCCTGATCCGGCGTTCACCTGCCGAGAGAATGGAGATCAACAGCGTGGTGGAGCAGTCTCCTCTGCCTGCCGGCCGCGTTCTAGAACAATTGAACGTGCCGCGCAGTAGCTTCTATGAGTGGTACCGCCAGTACTAAAAGGAAGGAGAGGACGGGCTCTCGCCTCGGCAGAGGGAACGGCGCCAGTTTTGGAATCGCATCGCCGAGCAAGTGCGCGGCCAAATCCTAGAACTGGCTCTGGAGTATCCGGATAAGTCGTCGCGCGAGGGCTTCGCGCGAGAAATCGCTTGGCTCTTCACCGATCGAGAGCAGTATTTCGTCTCAGAATCCAGCGTTTATCGCTTGCTCAAGCGGTTCGATCTCGTCACGACGCCGGCGTTCGAGGTGATCACGGCTGCCGACTCGTTCGGCACGCCCACGAAGCGAGTGAATGAGCTCTGGCAGACCGACTTCACCTACATCAAGATCCAGGGTTGGGGCTGGTACGACCTCTCCACGGTGCTGGACGACTTCTCACGCTACATCCTGGCCTGGAAGCTCACGTCCACCATGGCCGCCAGCGATGTGCTCGACACGCTCGAGTTGGCCTTGAAAGCCTCGGGGCTCAAGCACGCTCGCGTGCGCCATCGACCTCGGCTGCTCTCGGACAACGGACCGGCCTATCTCTCCAAAGAGTTGCGCGAGTATCTGGAGGCGCAGAACATTGAGCACACACGTGGGGCGCCGTTCCACCCGATGACGCAGGGCAAGATCGAGCGCTATCACCGCTCCATGAAGAACATCGTGCTGCTGGAGAACTATTTCATGCCAGAGCCGCTCGAGCGCGCCATTCGATCCTTTGTGGAGCAATACGACCACCACCGCTATCACGAGTCGCTGAACAACCTGACGCCCGCGGACGTGTACTTTGGGCGAGCGAAGGAGATCCTGGACCGCCGAGAGAAGATCAAACGCGACAGGTTGGCTGCCCGTCGCTTCATGGCCAAAGAGACCCACCTGGCGGCGGGCCTATCATCGATCAGGCCAAGAGTGTAGGAATCAAAACGGGGCTCGACTGTCCGGCTTTAGCTGAACCCAAACAGTCTACGAGCGCCAACAAATTCCAGATCGATGCTCCCGATGACTGGGGAGAGCCTCAGGCTACCGGGGTTCCGCTTGTGTTCAACGACGACAACGGTGTGGGGACGGGTGTGGAGGTCGCGGTGTTTGCGCAGTTCGTGAGCGACAGCCTGATCGGCACAATTGAGACCCTCTCAGGCGAACTCGTCGACGGCCTCGGCGAGGCCTCGGGGGAGTTTTCGCGAAAGAACCGATCGCGATCTATGCGCGGCGCCTGGATGAGCGTTCGGCGGCCATCCTCTGTCCCACTCCACAAACACGTGTGGTGCTGGGCATGCCAGCTATGACGAATGGCTAGCCTTGGGCCACCGCACGCCCACCGTGCTGCCGCCTTGAGGCAGCGCCCGCACCTCAAGAGCCGCGCCGATCAGAGTCGCGCGCTCGACCATGCCAGCAAGACCAAAGTGATGTTGCGCGATCAGCGGCCCGAGAGCGGTGGTCAACTCCAAGGGGATGCCGACGCCGTTGTCGGTGACCCACAACGCCAGAGCGTCGGCGTCGAGGGTGCCCGAGATCTCTATCCACGATCCCTGGGCATGTTTGAGCGCGTTCTCGGCAGCCTGCTGAACGATGCGATAGACATGCTGTTCCACGAGCGTCGAATAGCGCGCTTCGCCTGTTAGGCTCACCCGCAGGTCAAGGCCGGACCCGGCGCGATCGGCCAGATCATCGGCCAGCTGCTCGAGCGCGACGGCCAGACCGTAGAAGCTATCCTAAAAATGGGTACACTGCGCCGTACCGAGAGGTGCGGCAGCCATGGACCTAACGGATGCACAGTGGGCGGTGGTTGAGCCCTTGATCCCCAAGCGACCGGCACGAGCCGACGGCAAAGGCCGGCCGCGCTGCCCGGATCGAGCGGTGCTGAACGGCATTCTGTGGGTGATGCGCACGGGTGCGCAGTGGGAGGATCTGCCCTCTCCGCGATACCCGTCCAAGTCGACCTGCCACAAGCGGTTCCAGGAGTGGGTCAGGTCCGGCGTGTTCGAGAAGGTCCTCAAAGCGCTGGCCCGTGATCTCAAACGGCGCGGCAAGCTGGATCTCTCGGAGTGCTTCATCGACGCCACCTTCGTCTCCGCGAAAAAGGGGGAGCCGCGATCGGCAAGACGCGGCGTGGAAAAGGCTGCAAAATCATGGCAATCGCAGACCGCACTGGTCTTCCTGTCGCCATTCACGTATCGGCTGCTTCGACGGCTGAAATCGCCCTCGTTGAACCGACTCTTGCAGCCCGTTTTGTCCCGGCTCGACCCCGCCGCCTCATCGGCGACGGAGCCTACGATAGTGACGGACATGATGCTCGCCTTGCTCGCCGAGGCATTGAACTGATCGCGCCGAACCGTTCGAACCGACGCCGGTTCACCCAAGATGGACGACCGTTGCGCCGCTACAAACGACGCTGGAAGATCGAGCGGACCAACGCTTGGCTCCAGAACTTCCGCCGGATCGTGATCCGCTACGAGCGCAAAATCGAGAACTACTTGGCCTTTGTCCAGTTGGCCTGCATCTGCATTCTGCTCAGGCGCCATTTTTAGGATGACTTCTAGTCCAGCATCACCGGACGCAGGCCGCTGATCATCTGCCGGGTGCGGCTCACAATCGACGCGTAAGCTGCGTCTCCGGCCGGATTGGGGGCATGGGTCGCCAGCACCGCCATCTGCTGCAGAATGTCGTCATGAAGGTCACGGCCCAACGCGGCTCGCTCGGCTTCATGCCGTTCGATGTTCGCCTGAAACAGCAGGCGAAGTTGCTCGGTTCGGCGCGCGTGGGCCAGCGCGATCGCGGTCTGATCAGCTATTGTGCGCAGGAGTGCGCGCTCAGAGGCGGTATAGACGTCATCGGGATCGTGCGCGCCCAGCAGGAGCAGCCCGACCGGATCGCCGTCCAGCTTCAGTGGCAGGATCAGGCGCACCCATCCCTCCGGTTCAGACGAGTTGTGACTCCAGGCGCTCAAGGTCTGCTGATCGATCAGTGCATTCTGGGCAATGCCGTGCTCATAGATCAGTTCGGGCGACTGGACCTCGTTGATCTGGTATAGCACGGATTGGCGCACGAGCAGCGAGGGCAGGATCTTATCGCGAAGGGCATGGACCAGGCTTGAGAGGTCGGTCGCGGCCACGATCTGTGCCAGATAGCCTTCGACCAGACGGTCGCGATCCCAAGGCAATCCCAGCAGATGGCGTTCGATCCAACGTTGCACCGACGGGAAAAGACTGGGAGTGAGGATGGCAACGATGGCCGTCAAACCCACAGCGGTGCCCAGGACGATCGAACTGTCAGGCGCCAGTTGCCAGACCGTCATAGCCGCCAGAGCGGCCAGGAACATCGTGCCGAGCGCGTAGAGATAGGCGGCCAGCGCACGATTGGCCCAAAGTTCAAGGCCGCCCAATTGTCGGCGGCTGGCCATGTAGACGTACGCAGCTGGCAGTATAGGCAACGCGAGCAAGCCCAGGCCGGCGGCAAGGACCGGGCGCTGCGTCCAATACAAGCTGCTGAACACCAGCGTGGGCACGATAGCGGCGACAACCGCGATGAGCATCAGGCGCGCGCCCGGCGGCATCTGGCGACGCACGGCCCGCACAATCCAGGGCACCAGCACGCCGCTGAGCGCCAGCAGGAATCCGATGTTGTAGGTGGAGGCGGGGACGACTTGCGCCAGCTCGGCCACGATCAGCAGCGTGGCCAGACCGTACGCGCCGATCCAGGCGACGCGCGGCACGCGGGTCAGAGACGTCGGAAAGATCCAGTGCAGATGCCAGTTCACCGGCACACTCGCCCAGATCGCCGCGTGCAGAAGCAGCATGCTTTCCCAGGCGTGCCACCGTGAGAGGCTGCTGGCACTCAGCCAGAGCGCGGTCAGAGCGTGGAAGACGACCAGCAGCCACCAGCGCGTGTCCCTCGGCCGCACGACCAGCATGATGGCCAGGCCGGCCAGGGCAAAGGCCCACGCCAGAAACCATTGACTGAGCAGCCGTTCTTCGAGTTCGCGGGAAGTGAAGCGCGACAGCGGGGCCGTGAGGTTCAGCCTTTGGCCGTCGCGTTCAACCGTGTAGGTCACGGTCTCGGAATGACTGGAAGACCAGAATGGCTGCCGAAGATCACGACGGAAGTCGGTCACGGCCCGGCCATCCACCGACAGCAACTTGTCACCTTCACGCAATCCCGTGTCGGTTCGCCAGACATACTGGATCGTCCCATCGGCCCCGAGACCATCCCAACCCGCATAGGGCAGGGCCACCATCAGTCCGTAGGTGTAGCCGAGCAACGCCATCAGCGTCGCCGCCACCAGCCCATACACAAGTCCGAGCGCGCGTGGAGAGCGTCGTTCGGACCTCGCCCGACCCACGCGATGAGTTGTCCTCGCCGTCGCCTGCTGGCCCATGGGATTCGAGTCGCCGCCACCGTTTGTCATCTCAACCCTATACCTATCCCACTTGTACCATGATCCGGCTGCGGGCGGGTCACAGGTTTGGTCACAGCAGCAACGGCCCCGTCGCCTTAGCAGACAGTTTCGCCCTCGCATCCATTCGACCAGCGGGGCGCACTGATAGGGCGGTCGCCAGAAGTGATGTTCACCCTGAAACCAGGCGGAGAAGGTGACTGCCTACGGCAGGGCTGGCCCCGGGGGTGTGATGACACCGCGGCGCTGGGCCTCGGCCACTGCCGCAGCGCGGGAGCGCACATTGAGCCGGAGGTAAGCGCCTGATAACAGGTTGCGGAGTGTGACGGATGTTACGCCGAGCCGTAGGGCAAGCTGCTGAGAAGTCTCATCTGGATAGGCCAGGCAGAGCGACAGGGCCTGCAGTTGACGCGGCGTCAAGGGAGAGTCCGCGGCGTCTTGCCGATCACGCCAGCGTTGCTCGGCAAGGGGGCTGACATAGAGATCTCCAGCAACGACTGTCCGGACGATCTGATCGAGGCGGTCCAGGGCCGCGCGATCATCCTTGAGCACGTACCCTGATGCCCCCAGACGAAGGACTCCTTTGATCAGGCGGCTCTCCATGTGCATCGAGATCACGAGAATGGTCAAAGCGGGCTGGCGGTCGAGCAGACGCGGGATCACGTCCAGGATGGGGTAGGGGTTTGAGTTCGTCGAGGAGGTCGGCACGCTGACGTCCAGGATCAGGACGTCGACCGGCTGCTGTTCCATGCGGGTCAGGACGTCCTCTCCGAAGGCCGTCGCCCAGGCAATGCGCAGCGCTGGATCTTGAGCCAGACGGGCGCGGTAGCCATCGACCGTGATGGAATGGTCGTCGAGAATGGCGATCGTCAAGGGCGAAGTCATGGGTGGTACTCAAATGAAAAGAGAATAGAGCGAAATCACGACATGTGCGCGATTCGTGACACTTGTCTAGAGCACAGAAGCATTGCGCGCGACACCCTGGATCGCGAATCTTGGTCGACGTCAGGTCTCCGTTGCCGCTCGAACGGTGCACATCATACCGGATGAGCGCAGGATCTCAGGGATGACCTTACTCGAGCATTGATCCGGAATGAGCAGTGGATGGACCTGTCACGTCTCACGCGACGCCGGACCGTCGACACGACGGCTCAGATGCACTGCCCATAAGCGCCATTATTCCCGGTGGAACCTCATCGCGAGAACCAGTGCGGCGCCAGGCCAATGGGTCGAACGGTTTCATCGCCGTCGCCCACACCATATCCGCCGCTCCGCACGGACCGCGCTGTGGCGTGCCGATGGGCAGTACAGTGCAATCCTACATGTATCCGGATGTGTGTTTGGGTTCAGCTAAAGCCGGACAGTCGAGCCCCGTTCTGATCCCTACACTCTTGGCCTGATCGATGATAGGCCCGCCGCCAGGCGGGTCTGCTGGGCCATGAAGCGACGGTCAGCCAACGTATCGCGCTTGATCTTCGCTCGTCGGTTCAAGATCTCCTTGGGTCGCCCGGAGTACACATCCGCGGGCGTCGGATTGTTCAGCGACACGTGATAGCGGTGGCGGTTGTATTGTTCTACGAGGGCCTTGATCGCTCGCTCGAGGGGTTCGGGTATGAAGTAGTTCTCCGGCGGCACGATGTTCTTCATCGAGGGTGATAGCGTTCGATCTTGGCCTGCGTCATCGAATGAAACGGGGCCACGCGCGTGTGCTCGATATCGTGCTCCTCCAGATACTCGCGCAGCTCCTTCGAGAGATGGGCCGGCCAGTTGTCCGAAAGAAGCCGCGGTCGATAGCGGACGCGGGCGTGTTGGAGTCCTGCAGCTTTCAACGCCAATTCCAGCGTGACGAGCACATCGTCGGCGGCCATGGTGGACGTGAGCTTCCAGTTTAGGATTTAGCGCGAGAAATTGTCCAGCACGGTGGAAAGGTAATACCAACCCCAACTCTGGATCTTGATATAGGTGAAGTCCGTCTGCCAGAGCTCGTTCATCCGCTGCGTGGGCGTGCCGATTGTCTCGGCCGCTGTGACCAACTCGAACGCCGGCGTCGTGACCGCGGACGCGGTTGCATCCGACGTTCGATCCGTCTGAGCAGGCGATAAACGATGGACTCTGAGAGGAAATACCGCCCCCGATCGGTGACGGGCCACGCAATTTCGGGAAACGACTGATCTGCATGCTGCTGCAGGGCCAGTTCGACGATTTGGCTCTGCACCTGCTCCGGGGCTCGGTTCCAAAATTGGCGTCTTTCCCTTTGCCGAGGCGAGAGCCCGTCCTCTCCTTCCTTTAAGGACTGGCGATACCACTCATAGAAGCGACTCCGCGACACGTTCAATTGTTCTAGGGCGCGGCCGACCGGCAGCGGAGACTGCTCCACCTCGCGAATGATCTCCATCTTCGCGGCGGGCGAACGTTCCGCTTATAGCGGCAGAATCAGGCGACTGGAGCATAGCTCCAGCCGAGCGTCCATGGCTTCTCCCGACCCAGTAAGTAATCTTCAAGCACACGGTTCTTGAGCGAGAGCTCGGCCACCACAGGCTTGAGTTGGTTCATCTCATGACGCAAGTCAGACACATCGCGGCTATCGGCCTGACGTTCGGTGTCGCCTACCAGGCTTTTCTTGCCGGCATCGAGGAACTCTTTGCTCCAGGTGTCATAGAGGTTGGTGGCGATGCCCTCTCGCCAGCAGAGGGCGGACCGTGTCCGCGCGCACAGCCGGTCTCGCCACGGATGCCGTCGAGGACAAGGCGGATCTTGTCTTCCGCTGAGAACTTCCGCACGGTCAACGACCGACAGTCACCCGCGGATGGCGCGAACGGTGTCTGCAACGGACGCCTTCTTCCTCGGCATAGCGGCCTCCCATGGGGCTATACAATAGCCAGAAGTGCGACAATCTCAGAAGCGATTTCTGTCCGGTTTCAGCTGACGACATACAGTTAGGTTCCCAGACAGCTTGTAGGGGGCCATGTATGCGAGAGTACTTGCTGAGCGAAACCGCTTCGAGTGGTCGGCCTTGTGTGAACGTCGAATGCGACCTAGCCAGCGATGCGACCAGCGTGCAATGGTCGGAAACGTGGCCAATGCAATGGATACAAGCTCGGTTCAACGGCCTGTCGTCGGATAGGTCGGCCTCGGCTCACCCGTCATGCAGCTGATGCCCGTGCGTTAGACAGCCGCCTGTGAGCACGCCGGGGATACAATGGTCCTCGAAGACGAGTTTGGGACGGTTGTGGTGCACGGGGGGACTATGTGGTTCGATGAGGTTGGTCCGCGCGATGCGAAGTCCATCGTTTTCCTCCACGGAGCGGGAACAAGCAGCTGGATGTGGCAGCGCCAGGTGGCGGATTTGTCGCCTCGTTATCACTGCTTGGTTCCGGATTTGCCCGGACACGGTCAAAGCAACCGGATACCGTGGCGAAACCTGGACCATGTCGTCGGCGAAGTCAAACGGCTGATTGCACAGCGGGCGCATGGCGGACGCGCTCACCTTGTTGGGTTGTCGCTTGGCGGTCACGTGGCCCTACGGCTGGTCGAGATGAGCCCCGAAAATGTCGATCATGTTGTGTTGAGCGGAATCAATGTGCTGCCGTTTCCGCATAGCCAACTGACCAAATTCAGGTGGTACTTGCTCACCCCATTCCGAGGCCTGGATTTCGTCCTTCGAGGCACAGCCAGGCAGCTTCGGATACCGGACGAGGCCTACGCGGGCTACCGAGAAGCAGCGCGGCAGACATCATGGCAAGCGATGCTGCACATCGGAAACGAGATCCTCGACCGCGGGATGTCGGCTCTGCCGTGCGGTGTGACCAGTCCGACCCTTGTGGTTGCGGGCAGCCGAGAACACCCGCTCGTGCAACAATCTATTCCGCTCCTCATCGGTGCCATACCGGGCGCGAGAGGATATCGTGTTCCTGGTGTCGGTCATGGATGGAATGGCGAGGCGCCGGGCTTGTTTTCTCAAATGGTACGCGCCTGGATTGAAGATGGCGTCTTGCCAACTGAACTTGAGTCCGTATCGATCGAACACGGCATCAAGGACCAACAGGCTTCCTAACGAACGCATGCCGCTGACGTAGCTACTCGGGGCCCCAAGCCGAGCGGCTTCGGTTCACCGACCCGCCTGCGGGCGACAACAGCCTCGGCTCACCCGCCACGCAGATGATGCAAGCCGTTGGGCCTCCGCTACCGGGGGGAGAGGCTGGTCAGCTTTGACCGATCGTCAAGAGTCCGAAAGAGCCTTTCTTGACTCGTTCGTGACCTGTGACCGGCCTGCCGGTGAGCAATCCAGGCACACCATCGAGGTCATCGTCCCGGGAGGTGTCTCACGCGTATGGCCGGCGCGCACACGGTGAGGCGGCAGACCTGACCATGAGTTCGCAGCCGCCATTGAAGGCGCGCTCGTCTCATCCGCATAGCCTCTGGCCTGGTGCGTTGCGCGCCGGCCATTCAGCGGGTCAGCGGCCCGACACGGATGGCTCGATGCGAGGCCACGTCCACGCATAACGGATAATGAGTAGCAGGAGAACGATTTCTACAGCAGCACCAAACAACATATGAGGCCAAGCTTCTCCGGCTAGATTGAATAACGAATAGGGAATATATACCGTCGCCACAACGATGTTTGTCCAGCGACTGATCTTGGCCGGCATGCCAACAGAGAGGAAAACCATGAGAGCCGGGATCGTGACTGAGGCGAGGCCGGCAAACAGAATCGCTGGAGTTACCGCAAATTCCCACATCTTTCCAGATACCATGTCTTCTAGGGAGCTGGGCATGTACAAGTGGAAGTAATCCACATAGATGTAGAGAAACATGAAACTCGTCCATAACGCTGCGAGCTTCAGTGTCAAACTGACCTTGGTTTCTTCCAAAGCGTGTTGTTGTGTTGTTTTTGCATTCATGTACTCAAGATATGGGACGTAAGGTGTTAGCTCATAGATACTAGAGTATTGTTGGAAGTATTGTTTTAGGAACGAGGGGCTTTGCTATTATGCAAAGTTGGGCGTTCATTTCATTGCATTCCTGCCATAGATAGCACAATCCAGAATCACCAGTTTGGCGAGGCAAGTGTGGCGCTGAACTGTCGGGGACATCTGTACCAGGTGGACCGCGAACATGGGTCACAACCCAAAAAGGTTCCCGGTCGCCTGCTGGGAGGTGGAAAGGCGAGCAAAGCGCGGGAGAGCAGCGAATGGGTCGGTGAAGAGACCCGCTCGAGGTCTCGGATGAAGTCGGCGCGTTGAGACATGGGTGAACTCACATTCCAGGGCGTGGGCCGGTCCTCCCAGCCCTGATTCTGCGGCCAGAGTGTCACCCATGTACCCGGTCTGTACCGACAGACGGCCCAACGAACGCATGCAGCTGACGTGGCTAACTGGGGCCCCAAGCCGGCCGGCCTCGGCTCACCTGCTACACAACTGCTGCGAGCCGTCAGTCTGTCTCACTGGGCCGAAGCCGAATCTGACGAGGCCATGTGATCGTGCGAGAATTGGCCGCACGGGCGCTACCTTGGTGAGTACCGGAGGAGAGGTTATGGCGGTCAAGCGCATGGACAACGTCGGTATCGTGGTTGAGAACCTTGAAGGTGCGATTGAGTTCTTCAGCGAACTCGGCCTCGCCCTTGAGGGCCGTATGATGATCGAAGGCGAATGGGCCGGCCGCGTCACAGGGGTGCGTGACCAGCGCGTCGAGGTCGCCATGCTGCACACCCCCGATGGTCACAGCCACATTGAGCTCTCGCGCTTCGACGCTCCCGCCATCGCGTCGGACCATCGCAGGGCACCTGTGAACTCGTTAGGATATCTGCGCGTCATGTTTGCCGTCGAGAACCTCGACGACACCCTCGCCCGGCTCAGTAAGGTAGGCGCGACGGTTGTTGATGAGATCGTGAATTACGAAGGGGTATATCGGCTCTGCTACATCCGTGGCCCCGAAGGCATCCTCATCGGGCTTGCCGAAGAACTCAAGCCGCAGGATTCGTGAGGAGCCATCGAGCGGATAGAGGAGCACCTTCCGAGCCATAACGAGGCAACCCGCTTCGCGCCCGATCCGTTGATCGAGCCCTGCAACAACGCAGCAATGGTCTGACGCTGAAATAGCACGAATAGGATCAGGATGGTGCCCGCGCAGAGCAACGGCACATTGGTCGCATAGTGACCCTGGAACGCTCCCAAGGCGCCGGCTATGGTCCGCTGCGTGGGGTCTTCAATAAGGACGAGCGCGAGCAGGAATTGATTACATGACCAGATCGACAGCAAATCCCGAGTGACGCCAACGGCGCGCGAGCCAGAGGCATGTGGATCCTGGCAAATAGGCCCAGGCGGGAGAAGCCATGGAACGCCGGATCCGGCGCTCCGCGGCAGAGCAAATCGAAATAACCCGAGTAGTGGAGCAGTCTCCGCTGCTCGTGGGCCGCGGCCTAGACCAATTGACCGTGCAGCGGAGCAGCTTCGATGATCTGCGTTCGATGGTGCGCCCTGATTGGAAGACACATCAAAGCGCTAATTTTGGTTGCTCGAGTGCGCCAGCCGCCAGTCGCCAACATCATAGAAGTTCCAACCCACCGAACCTCAGCGGGAAGTCACTCTGGGTGTGAACGCTTCTGGCCATCGGGAATCCTGTCCGACTGACCAGGGCCGATACCCGTCTGGCGTCTGTAGGGGCGGGCGCGATTGCCCTTATCCTTGGGCTAGACCGACGGCCATTTAGACCGGACAACTCGATCAAGAGCACCTGACTTGATCGGCGTATTGTACGGGCTGCGACTCTCGTCTTGGACGTTGTGCTGGAATGTCGGCGGACGGTCACCTTCCAGGATGTGTGGTCGGAGTTGGTAACGACTCCCGGGTACCGCCAACGCTGGTGGACTCTACGCCAGAGGGGATTCCTCAACTAACAGGAGCCTGCGTCGGCTCAGCCGGCGTGGCTCGAAGGGCGAAAGGCGATGTTGAACGCGACACACTTCGGATGGGTCAGACCAGTTGCCCGGATGGCGGCGCAGACGATCCTGGTGTTGCTCGGGCTTCTGTTGTGTATACCCCTTGCGCTCCTGCCTCAGGCGACTGCTGTGCCCATCTGGCTGTGGCTGCCGCTGATGCTCACCGCCCTGGGCCTCGCAGTTGTTGCACTTCGATATGATCGAGCGCTGAAGGGTCCGAGCCTCGCCGTGGCCGGGCTCGCGCTGATGAGCACGCTGGCCGTCGTGGTATCGCAGGCATTTGCGATGACGCCACCCATCACGGATGCTGAGGGTCGCACGGTTGCCGGCAGCATCGCCGTGCTCGAGACCGTGGACCTGAAGGGCAGCCGGCAGTGGATCTCGATCCGAGGGCGAGATGCCACGAAGCCGGTTCTGCTGTTCCTGGCCGGCGGGCCCGGCGGCAGCCAATTGGCGACGGCCCGTTTCGCGCTTCAAGAGCTTGAGGATCACTTCGTTGTGGTCAATTGGGAGCAGCCCGGCTCGGGTAAGTCTTTCGATGCGGTCGATCGAGCGACGCTCACACCAGAACGGTATCTTGAGGACGCTCACGCCCTGATCGGGCTGCTGCGCGAGCGCTTCCACATCGACGGAGTCTATCTGCTCGGGGAGTCGTGGGGCAGCGCCCTCGGCATCCTCTACGCTCAACGGTACCCGGAGGATGTGCGGGCTTTCATCGGAACGGGCCAGATGGTCGCGTTCCTGGAGAATGATCGCCTCTGCTACGAGTTCGCGCTTGGATTGGCCCGCGAGCGCGGCGACACAGCCAAGATCGAAACACTCACGCGTCAGGGGCCACCGCCGTATTACGGCGACGATGTCGCTTTGAAGGAGGCGGCCTTCCTGATGGATACCTTTGAGTACATGAACGACAACCCCGAGATCGCAGACAACGGCGCTAACACGTTTCGCGATCTGGCCGCGCCGGAATATGGCCTGTACGACAAGGTCAGTTGGTTCCGCGGCGTGATCGAGACGTTGGGAGTCGTATACCCTCAACTTTGGACCGTGGACTTCCGCCAACAGGTTCCCGAACTCGATGTGCCCGTGTACTTCCTGATCGGGCGCCACGACGTCAATGCGCCGCCGACCCTGCTCGAGGAGTTCGCCGAGAGGCTCGAGGCTCCTCACAAAGAGATCGTGTGGTTCGAGCACTCCGGCCATACGCCCTGGGTCTCTGAGTCATCGCGGTTCGTCGACGTGATGGTTGACACCGTCCTGGCTCAGACCGAGTCACACTTGCCCTGAGGGTCGCGCCTTAGGCATCCAGGAACCGCCCTCCGTTCGGAAACCTCCAGCTATTGCGAAGCCGATCATCATGTCTCTTTCAGAACTCTCTTCCAACGCAAGCCTGCAACGTCGAGTCCTCCTGGCTAATGGCCTCTACCTCGTCTCCATGCTTCTGGTTCTGACTCTGGGTAGCCTGGTGCAGTGGGCGGCGTTAGGGTGGGGCCTGATCGCCACCGAACTCGGGTTGATCCTCGTGCCGGCTCTGCTCTGGATCCGTCTGTCGGGCCTGTCGTTTTCGGCCGCCGTGCCGTTGAGCGGTTCCGGTGGGAGGGATCTGGCCATCGGCGCGGCTCTCGGCCTGGGCGCCTGGGTGTTGTCCAATGTGTTTGACGCTCTGGGCGTCACCCTCCTGGGCTACCGTCCGCCGTCGATGCTCGGTCTTGCATCAGCCGATCCGCTGAGTCTCACGACTCTGGCGCTGGCGCTCGCCTTGTTCGCCCCGGTCTGCGAAGAGATCCTCTTTCGCGGCGTGTTGCTGCACGCGTACAGCCCCATCGGCCGTCGCCTCAGTCTGATGCTCGTGAGCGGTCTGTTTGTCATGTTCCACTTCCGTTTGCAGGGCGCCCTGGCCCTTTTCCCGCTGGCGTTGGCAACCGGGCTCCTGGCCCAATGCACGCGGTCGCTCTGGCCATCGATTGTGGCGCATGCCGTGCACAATGGGGTCAGCGTTGCGCTGATGCTGATCAACGCGATCGAACCCGCCGCATTCTCAAGCGAGATTGTTCTGACAGGCCTCGGTGTCTTTGGGGTCATCGCCATTCTGGTTGCTGTCGCCGCTGCCTGGTCCCTCAAGCGGCGCAAGACGGCGCCGTTAGCCGCGACCATGCCGATCGGAGGCCGGGCTTTCTGGCCATTGGCGATTGCGTCAGCCCTGTATCTGGCGGGCGCCGGCCTTGAGTTGGCTCAGGGTCGTTACCCGGAGGTGCTCGCCGATCCGCAGTTGCAACTCGAGCCGTCAGCCTGGTCAGAACCAACCACGGCGACGTATGACCTCAAGAATGTCGCGGGCACCGTCGTCGGACGTTCGACCTGCCAATTCACCCCCGAGGCGGATCGCGTGGCGTTTGAGTGTCGGGTTGAGCAACGTCGCTTCGAGCTGCAGGTCGGTCAGTCCTACTACGCCGGCGGCGCTTATAGCCTGACCGGAGCCGGGCACTGGCAGACCGACACGATGCGCCTGCTCGACGCCGACTACCACTTCCAGGGCGAGTCGCTGGAGTGGACGGCGGCCCTCAAGTCGGTGGACGAGTCGCTCCAACTCAAGCTGGACGCGCAGTCACCTGTATCGGTCCCGGCCGACAGCGTCGTGGCGGCTGAGTGGCCGTGGCGCATGATGGCTTTGCCGTTCGACCGGGCGCTCTTCTGGGGCGCTCGCCTGACGCTGTTGGATGTGCGCCCCGGTCTGATGACCGGGCAGGGCGAACTTTCGGTTGTGCAGATCGTCAGCCTGGAAACGATCCAGACGCCCACCGAATCGGTGCGCGCATACCGCGTCCGATTGGGCCATGAGACGGCCTGGTATCGTCTCGACCGACCCCACACACTGGTCCAATACGACGATGGCTTCGGCGTGACCTGGAGCCCTGCGGCGGCCCCGTGAACGCACCGGATGCATGGTCCCCTGGCCGGTTGACCAGGTGCGAACTCCTCTGGGGTCGGGTGCGAAAGGTCCGCCGGATCTGTAGTGTGTTGAGGATGGATCGGCTTGTGTTCAGCCGATCGCCCGGCGGTCCGTCATGCTTGCCTTCATCCGTCAGCACGCGATCAACCCGTTCACCCCGTCTGAAGCCATCGACCTGAACGACCCAGCGGCCTTCGACCGTTGCGTGGACGGTTGCGGTAGTTCCGTCCAACACCTGTGTCTGCGCATGCTCGGCGATCACGCAGAGGCCGATCGAGCCACGGCCGCGACGTTCGCGGCTGCCTTCCGTCATCGAGCGGACGCATGTGTCCGGGAGGATTTCCGCCTCTGGGTGCTTGGCTATGCCGGCCGGCTCTGTCTGGATCTGTTGGCTGACGGGCGCGCCCTAAGTTCGGCCGGCGCGATTTCGGGACCGGCTGGCCAGGGCCCAGAAACAGGCGTCGCCCATCGCGCTCGCCTGCTTCTGGACCACCTGGATCGACTGGCTCCAAAGGACCGGCTGATCGTCCTGCTACGCTGTTGGGAGCATCTCTCGTTCGGGCAGATAGCCGGGGTCCTTGAGGCGTCGGTCGATGTCACCAAACACCGCTATCACATCGCTCGCGAGCGTCTGGCAGAACTGATGGCCGATGACAGGCGAGCTCGGGCTCAACCGTCGATGCGTGCCTGAGTCCGCCAGGCTCAGACCAGGATCAGTCTCCTGACGAAAGATGAGCATCGGCACTGTATGCCTCCATATTCATCGACTACAGTCCTCCGGACCATGCTGACCCTCATCAGGCGGCCCCACAGAAAGCTGTCGTTGTGGTTCGCCTTGGCCTGTCTGCTCGGATTCATCGGCCGGCCCGTCGCGCCGACCCTCGCGAACGCGCCAACGGCTGGATCGCTGCCCGTCGGCGGCACGGCTCGCTTCGGCCATCTCACCATCGAGGACGGGCTCTCTCAGAACGCCGGGTTGGCGTTCCTTCAGGATCGTGCCGGGTATCTCTGGATCGGTACCCAGGACGGCCTCGACCGCTACGACGGCTACGGCTTCACGGTCTTCCGGCATGATCCGGAGGATCCAACCTCGTTAGGCCACAACAGCGTCATCGCCCTGATGCAGGATGCGGATGGCCTCATCTGGATCGGGACGTGGGGCGGGGGCCTCAATCGCTACGACCCGGCGACGGGCGTCTTCACTCGATTCGAACCGGATGCCTCTGATCCCGCCGCGCTCAGCCATGGCGTCGTCCCGACGCTGTTGCAGACCGGCGATGGCTCGATCTGGGTCGGCACCCTGGGTGGCCTCGATCGGTTCGACCCGGCGATCGGTGGCTTCACGCACTATCGGCACGATCCCACCGACGCGAACAGCCTGAGCGCCGATGCCGTGTCTACGCTGTACGAAGATATGGCTCACCAATTGTGGGTGGGCACGGGGGCGTTCGGGACGCCAGGCGCTGGCCTCAACCGCTTCGACAGGGACAGCGGCACCTTCATCCACTACCAGCACGACTCGACGAACCCCGATAGCATCGCCGGCGACAGCGTTTCGGCCATCGTGCCGGCCGGCGATGGTCGGTTGTGGGTAGGCCTGGGCGGGTTCAGCCTCCCCGGGGCCGGCCTAGAATTGTTCGATCCGGCAACCGGCCGCGCGACCCACTACTCGCACACAGAGGACGATCCAACAAGCCTGAGTTCCGATAACGTCTTCAGCCTGCTTGTGTCAGATGATGGCCATCTGTGGGTCGGCACCTGGGGCGGTGGGCTGAACGAAATGGACCCGGCTTTGCCCGGGCGTTTCACGCGCTACCCCTTCGACCTCGCGCAGCCGCACAGCCTGAGCGGCGACGAAATCTGGTCGCTGCTTCAAGACCATTCCGGCGTCATCTGGGCGGGCACGACTCGCGGCGGCCTCAACAAACTCACGCCCCACAGCCGCGACTTTCGCCTCTTCGAGAGCCACCCGGACGACGTCAACGGCCCGGCCAGCAGCCAGATCGGCGCGTTCGCCGAGGACGCAACCGGCGGGATCTGGATGGCCGTCTGGGGATCGGGGCTCGATCGGCTTGATCCGGCCACCGGGCTGTTCACCCACTATCGCCACGACGCCACGCGAGACGATAGCGTCAGCGCCGACATGGTCATGTCGCTTCACGTCGATGCCGCCGGTATGGTCTGGCTTGGCACGCTCGGCGCCGGCCTGGATCGTCTCGATCCCGCCACGGGTGGGTTCAGGCATTACCCACCCAACCTCGACGATCCATCGGCCTTGGCCGACGGCAGTGTCTCGAGCATTGTCGTCGACGATGCCGGCCGTATGTGGGTCGGCACGCTCGGCGGCCTGCACCGCTTCGACCCGGCCAGCGACACGTTCGTGCGCTATCGTGCCGATCCGACTCGCTCGGGCACGCTGAGCCTCGATCAGATCGTGTCGCTCGCCGTCGATGGCCAGGACCTGTGGATCGGCACCTGGGGTGGTGGCCTCAATCACCTGAACCTGGCCGACCCGGCCAGCCTGGCACCGGAGACAGCGCGTTTCACGACCTATGCACCGGGCGCGGGGGCCGGGGCGCTCAGCGACAGCAACGTCTGGGCCATTCAGCCCGGCGACTCCGGGATCGTCTGGCTCGCGACGCAGGGCGGATTGAACCGCCTGGATCCGGCGACCGGCGAGGTGCGCGTCTATGGGGAGCGCGAAGGTCTGCGCAACACCACAGTCCTCAGCGTCGTGTCCGGAGCCGGGCAGGATCTGTGGCTGACCACGAACAACGGGCTGGCGCGCTTCGACATCCAGACCGAGCAATTCCAGATCTTCGACACGTCCGACGGCCTCGCCAGCAACGAGTTCAATTCGGGAGCCTGGCTGCGGACCCACGCTGGCCTGATCTATGTCGGCACGAGCCACGGCTTCAACGTCTTCGACCCGTCCGCGCTCACGCCGCGACAGGTGCCGCCGCCGGTCGTTCTCACGGATTTTCAGGTGCTCAACGTCTCGGTGCCGCACACGGGCGTCGAACCCATCACCCTGACCTACGACCAGAGTTTCATCGCCTTCGAATTCGCGGCCCTCGATTTCAGCGCGCCCGAACACAACCGTTTCGCCTACAGGCTTGAGGGATACGATCCGAATTGGATCGAGGCCGGGACCCGCCGCTACGCCAGCTACACGAACCTGCCCGGTGGTTCCTACACGCTGCGCGTGCGCGCCGCCAACAGCGAGGGCGTGTGGAGCGAGCCCGGGCTGATTCTGCCGGTGACGATCACGCCGCCCTACTGGGAGACGTGGTGGTTTCGCGGCCTGGTAGCCGTCGGCCTCGTGCTCACTGCGCTGGCCGGCGTTCAGCTGCGCCTGCGCTCGGTACGAAATCGCAACCGACAGCTCGAGCACCTGGTGCAGCTGCGCACCGATGAGCTCGAGCGGAGCAACCGGTTGTTACAGCAGAAGGCCGCCGAGGAAGCCGTCGTCGCCGAACGAACGCGGCTGGCGCGCGACCTGCACGACGCCGTGACCCAGACGCTGTTCGCCACCACCCTGATCGCCGAGGTGCTGCCCCAGGTGTGGGAGGCCGATCGCGCCGCCGGTGTGCGTCGGCTTGAAGAACTGCGCCAGCTGACCAGGGGCGCTATGGCCGAGATGCGGTCGCTGCTCGTTGAACTGAGGCCGAACGCCCTGACCGAGGTCCCGCTGCCGGTGCTCCTACGACAACTCGGTGAAGCGGCCGGCGGGCGGACGCGTCTGTCGGTCCAGGTTCAGATCGACGGCGACCGTCCGCTGCCGCCTGATGTGCAATTGATGCTGTACCGCATCACCCAGGAAGCGCTCAACAACGTCGTCAAGCACGCGCGCGCGTCGCAGGCGGTCGTGCAGTTGCGCCTCGGCCCGAGCGTGCGGTTGACGATCGCCGACACCGGCGCCGGCTTCGACCCGAGCGCCGTGACCGCCGACCATCTTGGCCTGAGGATCATGCGTGAGCGCGCGGAAGCTGTCGGGGCGCGCGTGACGCTTTACAGCGAACCCGGCGCCGGGACGCAGATCACCGTTGTTTGGGAGGAACCCGCATGACCACCACACCGATTCGTGTATTGATCGTTGATGACCACGCCGTGGTTCGTTCGGGTCTTGCGGCCTTCTTGGGCGTGACGCCGGACTTCGAGCTGGTGGGCGAGGCCGGCGACGGCGCCGAGGCCGTGCAGCGTTGCAGGACGTTGCAGCCCGACGTCGTGCTGATGGATCTGATGATGCCGGTGTTGGACGGCGTGGCCGCCACCCAGCAGATCAGGGCCCTCACGCCCGCGCCGCAGGTGATCGCGCTCACGAGCTTCCCCGAGAACGGCCTCGTGCAGAATGCGTTGAGGGCCGGGGCGGTTGGCTACTTAATGAAGAACGTCAGCGCCGTTGAGCTGGCGGCCGCCATACGGGCCGCACACAGGGGACGGTTGACCCTCTCGCCTGAAGCGGCGCAGGCCCTGGCCCAAGGGAGCCTTTCGCCGGCCGACAACCTGACGGATCGCGAGCGTGACGTATTGGCGCTTATGGTCGAGGGCCTGCCCAATCAAGAGATTGCCGAGCGCCTGGTCGTCAGCGTGTCGACCGTCAAGTTTCACATCAGCAACATTTTGGCGAAGCTCGGCGTCGAGAATCGCGTGGCCGCCGTCTCGCTGGCCATGCAGCGCAAACTCGTGTAGGTCGGCGCCCTTCGCACATCGTGTGACCCTGGCCACCTGGCCAGGCCAAAACCCGCCCGAAGAACAGCCTTCGATTCCTGACCCTCTGTACACTCAACCAGGCACACGAACCGAAAGGGATGGAGCCTGGGATGAACCACGCACGCATACACATCGGATTGTCGGTGACCGTCGCCATGCTGGCCCTGATCGCGGCAGGCGTCGGCCTGATTCAGACAGGCAGGTTGGAGCCCCGCGTGGTGACCACCGTGCACGGCGTGACCTTCAACCTCGACGGCACAGGGATCTATCGCCACGAAACCGTCCAGGGCGCCGCGACCTTCCGCGGCACCGACGTCGTCACGCTCGTGCTGTGTGTGCCCTTGCTCCTCTGGGCTGCACTGCGATGGCGGCCCGGCAACGTCAGGGGCTCGGTCTGGCTGTCCGGCCTGCTGAGCTACTTCCTCTACAACGCGGCCTCGCTGGCCTTCGGCGCGGCCTACAACGAGCTGTTTCTCATCTACGTCGCGTACTTCGCGGTCGGCCTGTATGCCTTCGGGGCGGTGCTGGCCGGGATCGACCTGGCGGCCCTGTCTCGGTGCACGTGTACCGGAGTCCCGCGCCGCGGGATCGCGATCTTTCTGGCCACGGCCGGGTCGGTGCTTCTGCTGGTATGGATGAGCGACATCGTCGGGGCAGCCCTGACCGGTGAGCCACCGCTCGGGCTGCTCGACAACACGACGATCGTGACCTACGTGATCGATCTGGCCATCACAGTACCCATGACCTGGGCGGCGGCGTGGCTGATCTGGCGGCGTCAGCCCCTGGGTGACCTGCTTTCGGCGGTGTTGCTCATCCTGTACGCAATCGTGGGGGTCGTGGTCGTGGCTCAAACGGTCATAAATCGAATGGCCGGCGTGCAGCTGAGCCTGGGTCAGTTCATCGGCTTCGTGGCCTCCTTCATGGTGCTCGCCGTGGCGGCCGCCGCGTTCGCGAATGCGTTGCTCCGCAGGATCGCGGCCGCTCCGGAAGCCGGCGCCTGGGCGGCATAGCCCGACCCCGGCTGCCCGCGGACCGGACCTGGCCGCGTGACCAGGCGAAAACCCGCCTGACGACGGGTCACAATCCTCGGGCCTTGGCTAGACTGAACGCATGAAACAGGTCCTGTTGGCTGACGATGACGACGCCCTGAGATCCGCGCTCTCCCTGTTATTGGGGACGCGACTCGGTGTGACCGTGATCGCTGAAGCCTCATCGATGGAAGCCGCCCTCGACGCGGCCCAGGCCTGCCAGCCGGACCTCATTTTGTTGGATTGGGAGTTGTCGGGCGAGCCGCGCCTGTGCCGGACCGATGCGCTGCGCGCCGCGGCGCCGAATGCCCGTCTGATCGTGGCCAGCGCCCGGCCCGAGTCTGCTGCACAGGCGCTGGCCGACGGCGCCGACGCTTTCGTCAACAAGACCGATCTTCCGGAGGTCATCCTGGCCGTTTTCGCCGGATGACGGACACCTGGTGCCCTATGGCCCTTCGAACCCTCTACATCCTGGATGCCTTCGAGCCAGACGTGCCTCTGTGGACGGGCGAGTCCACTGGCACGCCGCGCTCGCTGTACGCGCCGAGTGTCCTGCGCGTCCTGGCCGACCTACGGGCCAGTGCCACGAACCTGCCGTGGACCTTGATCGATACTGAAAGTGTGGTTCCCCTTCAACCGGAGTCGATCAGCCTCCGTTGAGCGGGTGCTACGAAAGGGCGACCACAATGACCAGCTCATCTGAGACGTTTGCTTCGGCGAATCAACCCACCTCATCCGCCAGTGAGCGGAGCCTGCTCATGGTGGCCTGGGCGCTCGTCCTGGCTGTCAGCGCCCTCGTCGACATCGTATTCGTGGAGCTGACGGGCGCCGTCCCGGCCTGGTTGGCTCTGGCGCGAATCGTGGCGTTGGCGATCCTCGCGACGACGGCCAGCTTCTGGCGACCGGCGCGAGCGTTGCGCGATCCTGTGGCGCTCTTCCTGGCCCTGTTCGCCCTCAACGAAGCGCGGACCCGCATCGACTTCACAATGCTGCCTCTGCAGGCGCTCTTTGGCGGCACGGCCTTCGATGCGCGGATGCAGGCCGAGCAGATCGGCAAACTTGTGGTGTCGGCCTGCATGATCGGGTTGCTGTTGCTCCTGGGCTATCGGCGCAACGCGTTCTTTCTCACGCGGGGCCGGCTGACGGCGCCGATCCAACCTGTGCCGTGGCTGGGTTTCCCGAAGCCTGTGGCGTGGCCGTCCTTCGGGCTGCAGTGGGGCTTCTACATCGCGGCGACACTGGCCGTTCTGATGTTCCTCGGCGCGCAGCCCGATGCCGCCCAGTTCGGGCGATTGCTGCCGGCCGTACCGTCGATCCTGTTCTACGCCGCGCTGAACGCTTTCAATGAAGAGATGACGTATCGCGCGCCTTTCCTGGCCTCGCTCGAGCGCGGCTTCGGCAGCCGTCAGGCATTGTGGATGACGGCTTATTTTTTTGGTATCGCCCATTACTTTGGAACGCCCGGCGGCCTGCTGGGCGGGATCGCCTCCATCTTCATGGGCTGGATCCTGGGGAAGGGGATGGTCGAAACCCGCGGCGTCTTCTGGACGTGGTGGATTCATTTTCTCAGCGACGTGGCGATCTTCACGTTTCTGGCCCTGGCGCTGGTGCGCTAGACTGACCCTGCTGGTGAGATCATGACTTACGCGAAACGCCACCCCGGTTATTTCCTGCTGGCCGCGTTCGTCTGGACCTGGGCCTTCTACGGCGCGCTCATCTGGAGCGGACACAGCGCATATGAGATGCCCTGGATGCTGTTGCTGATCGCCGGCGGCATGGCCCCGTCGCTTGTCGGCGTCGTGTTGATCTTCCTGGGTGATCCGGCCGACCGGCGGGCCTTCTGGCGACGGGCCCTCAGCCTGCGATCCATCTCAGCAGGGTGGTGTGCGTTCATCGCCTTGATCTTCCCGTTGATCTACGCTGCGGGCGTCGCCCTGGATCTCGCGCTCGGTGGCGCGTGGCCGGGCCTGGATCAGTGGCGGGCGCTTATGGCCTCTCCGGCCCTCTGGCCGCTGGTGACCTTCATCAGCTTTCTCTCCGGGCCGTGGTCAGAGGAATTCGGGTGGCGCGGCTACCTGCTCGATCCGCTGATCGCGCGTTTCGGTGAGGTGCGCGGATCGATCCTGCTGGGCCTCATCTGGGGCTTCTGGCATCTGCCCCTCTACGCCATGCCCGCGACCTGGCACGGGCAGATGGGCTTCCGCATGGAGGGGTTCTGGGCCTTCATGCTTCTGAACGTCGGGCTCTCGCTGCTGATGGCGCGCGTTCACCTTTCGACGGCCGGAAGCATCCCGGCGGCCATGTTCATCCACTTCAGCGCGAACTTCACATCTCAGTTGTTGGCCCCGGTGTCGGATCGAGTCGAGGTGATTCGGACTCTGCTCACCCTTGCGGCCGGCGTTGCCCTCTGGTTCGTTCCGGGCCTGAGCCTTGTCCGGACGCCTGCAACTGATGTCTACACGGCTCAAGGCCTGCAGAAGACCAAATCGTAAACAGCGTCTTGCGTCACGCATTGTCGAGATCGATCGGAGTCACACGACGACGGCGTTCGATCGGGTTCGGCCCGGCACCCGCGATGTGGAGTTGCCCGCCCGCCAGAGATTCCGATCCTGACTGATCGGCCAGGTCAGAACTGCCCTGCAGATCGGGGCGAGAAGGTGTATTTCAGCGTATCGTGAGCAGAGTTCGTCAGAGGGAGGTTGCCATGTTCACTATCGTGCTCACGATCTTGTTGTTCATCACGCTGGCCGGCATCGCGGCCGTGCTGGGGCCCGGCGTTCCGGCGACGGACCTGATCGAAATGGGTGTCCGCCTTGACGATCCTGCCACGGCCATTCACGACGCTCGTTGAGCGAGTTCTGCAGAAGACGGAGACATCATGAACCGAAAGTCATTACTCACCTTCCTTGGTGTTGCCTTTGGCCTCGCCTGGATCCTCTTCACTCTGCCCCTGTTGGCGAAAGGTTCGCCCGATCCGCAGACCTATCAGCTGTCCATGCTGATCCTGTTCGCCCTGGCGATGTGGGCTCCAGGCCTCGGGGCGATCGTGGCCACGCGCATGGTGGAAGGGCAACCGGTGATCAAGAGCCTGCGGCTCAATCGGCTCGGGCCCAAGCGCTTCTACCTTGTGGCGTGGTTGCTGCCGGCGCTCATCACATTAGCCACACTCGGCATAACGGTTGTGTTCGGAACGGGTCACCTCGACCTTTCGTTCGCGGCGCTCCGGGAGTTGTTGGCGGCGAACGCGCCGACAGGTACCGTGTTGCCGGATCCGCAGCTCATTGTCTTCGGGCAACTGGCGGCGGCGTTGACCATCGCGCCGGTCATCAACATGATCTTCGCGCTGGGTGAGGAGTTGGGGTGGCGTGGTTACCTGCTGCCGAAGTTGGTGCCGCTCGGCCAGTGGCGCGCCATCCTGCTCAGCGGCGCCATCTGGGGCCTCTGGCACGCGCCGACGACGATCCTGCACGGTTATAACTTCCCTCAGCACCCCTACCTGGGGGTCCTGGTGGGGGTGGTGGGCTTCATCCTGTTGGGCACGATCCTGTCGTGGCTTTATCTGAAGGCGCGCAGCCCGTGGATCGCGGCGCTCTGCCATGGGGCCTTCAATGCGATTGCGGGTTTGCCCCTGATGGTGCTGACGCCCGGCGTAGATACCGCACTGGGTGCATCGCCGCTGGGGCTCGCCGGGTGGATCCCTGTACTGGCCGTGATCGTGATGCTCGCGGCGACCCGACAATTGCCCGTGATGGATACCGACGGGGGATGATCCATCGTGTTGGGCGAAGGCCGCTCGAATCGGGTCCGATGCTCGCCAGGTGTCGTGGACGGACGGCAACGAGGCAGGCAGAACCTTGGGGGAAGTCCAGCGGGCTCAACAACCCTTGAAGGACATGGGAGTAGAATTCGGGTACCGAGTTCGTCGCCAACCTCATATTCAAGGAGCAAACCCATGAACCCGAAACAGACGGCTCTGATTCTGATCGAGTTTCAGAATGACTTTACGTCAGAAGGGGGATCCCTGCATCAGGCGGTTCAGCCAGTCATGGAGAGCACCCAGATGCTGGCGAACACCGTGGAGACGGTCAAGCGTGCTCGAGAACTCGGGGTCACGATCATCCATGCTCCCATTACGTTCACGGACGACTACCACGAACTGACGCCGCAACCCTATGGCATCCTCAAGGGTGTCGTGGATAGCAAGTCCTTCCGCAAAGGCACATGGGGGGCTGAGATCGTCGATGTCCTCAAGCCGGAGCCTCAAGACATCGTGATCGAGGGTAAACGAGGTCTGTGCGGATTTGCCAGCACCAATCTGGATTTCATTCTGCGAAGTCGTGGGATCACCGACATCGCTCTGGGCGGTTTTCTGACGAACTGCTGTGTGGAATCTACCATGCGCTCGGGATATGAGAAGGGTTACATCGTGGTGACCCTGAAGGATTGCACGGCCGCCCTGAGCGAAGAAGAGCAGCGGCTGGCGGTTGAGAAGAACTACCCGATGTTCTCGCGGCCAATGAACCACACCGAGTTCCTGGCGGCGGTCGCTGGCGAAGCGACGGTCGAAGTCTCCGGACGCGGCTATAGCAACTGACGCTCGGTGTTCGTGTAGCCTGGTTGCATCATCGAACGCCGTACAGCGACCTTCGGGCAAGCCCCGAAGGTCGCTGTCCTGTTAGCTCGGGCACCTGATGGTTACGGGAGTGATAGGAGCAACAGGCTCTGTCGTTGAACGATGTGTGACAGGGTGACATCTGGGTGAGTGGCCGCTGGAGCCGATTGGGGCCTTCATCAGCGCCTTCACGAGAGACCTATCCGGGGCAAAGTCTGGGTGATCAGATCGGATCGATGGTGAGTGACAGTAGCCCGTGGCGATTGGTGATGTTAGGGTTTCTCAGCGGGATCACCCTCATGCTGATCTCGGTATTCAATTCAAGAACCGGGTGGCGAGCGACCTCAGACGCTCCAGGCAACAACCGTCAACCGAAAGCCTGCGGCTGATGTGGCCAATCGGGCCCCAACTCATGGCGGCTCCGGTTTACCAGCGTGCCGTCGGGCAGATCGGCCTCGGCTCACCCGCCACACAACTGATGCGAGCCGTTAGGCGCTCCGGTTGCGAGCGCCGACGTGATATGGCACACTATTGGGGCCTTGACAATGCCTGCCCAAGAGGTCTGGAAGGAAATGAACGGCCGATATTTGGTTGCGACAGGCAGCATGCTTTTATATGCGCTGATCTACTTCATAGCTTATCCGCAGTTGGGCCTTTTTGCCGCGGCGTTCAATGCGATTCCTGCGGCGGTGTGCGGGTGGCTCATGGGGGTGCGAGGGGGCGTATTCTACCTGGTGATAGGGCTGCCGACCAATATCCTCCTATTCGGCATTTCGGGAAGCGCAAACAACGAGCTGATAACCCACGTTCTCGGAATCGGCACTTTCACATTGGCAAGTGTCCTTGTCGGTTGGGTCGTGGATCTGCGAGGGCTGAACGACCGGATCAAACGGCAGGCGCTTGAATTGGAGACTGAACGCCAGTTGTTGCGGGACGAAGTCGCGAGGCGAACGCGCGCAGAAGAGAAACTGGCTCATGAGGCTCTTCACGACCCACTTACAGATCTGCCAAATCGGAGACTGTTCTTCAATCGCTTGGAACATGCTCATGCTTGGTGCAAGCGGAATCCGCACAGCGCCTCGGCGGTGTTGTATCTTGACCTAGACAACTTCAAGAGCATCAACGACAGCCTGGGGCATGAAGCTGGCGATGACATCCTCAGGCAAGTCACTGGGCGCCTGAAGGCACTGGTTCGAGAAATCGACACGGTCGGCCGCTTGGGGGGTGATGAATTTGCGATACTGCTCGAGGGGGCCTCAACCACGGATGACGTGAGGACGGTCATTGAGCGAATCCAGGCGGGTCTGGCACTTCCCTACGAATTGCATGGGAGTGCGGTTGTCAGCGGTGCCAGTATTGGTGTCGTTATGAATATTGCTACATACCAACGACTGGACGAAATACTGCGCGATGCCGACATAGCTATGTATCAGGCAAAAGTATGTGGAGGCAACCGATATAGGGTGTTTGTTGGTGAAATGCGCGATTAAGAATCAACGTCAGGCGTGTGCTCTGGATCAGCGCTGATAGCAGCAACGCGCCCGACGAGCACATGTGGCTGCCGTGGCTACTCGGGGCGGGGCCACAAGCTCTGCCGATCTCGGCCTACCGGCGCACCTTCGCCGATGCGGGCTGGCTCATCCGCCCTGCAGCTGATGCCGGCCGTTAGGCGGATCGGAAAGCATAGCGAATAGAATGCACAGCGGCGTTACGGACCTTGATCTCATCAAACAGGATATGCGCTTCTTGTTTGACGAATATGGGTTCACCATGTTGCGAGCAGTCATGTACAACTCGTTCGGAACTGGCAACTCGTCCTGGCGTCGGCGCAATGCGGGAGGATCAAGTTTGCTGAAGACCGCGGCCAGGTGTTTGTGTCGTTTGGGCCGCGGGAATGGCCACCGCGCGGGGCTGAGTCGGGGCCGTGGCACGATCTCGCGGATGTGGCGAACGACATCAGTGGAGGCCATGGGCGGTTCGACTGGAAGCAATCTGGCTTGACGGTGCTTCGATGGCGTCGAGCGAGAACCAACTCCAACGGCTAGCCGATGTACTCAAACGTGTGATGCCCCGCATCTGCGAAGTCTTTGGCAGCGATGAGTATCTTGAGGCGAAAAGTGAGATGGATCGTGGCTTGAGTGAGTGATCACAGAAACGGGTTATTTCACACGTCGCTTTCGGTTCGCCCTGCCATGCCACGGCATGAAGCCACAAACAAGAATGCATGCAGCCGACGAGTGGCAAATCGGGGCCCCAGACCAACGGGCTGGCTCGCCGCGCTACGCACCCGATGCAGGCCGTTGGGCAGCCTCACAGAAGGTATGTTGGACGTCAGAGCCGAACGGTTACCAGAATGTCAAGCGTGAATTCAGCCATCGTTCCAAGCGTCGTTGAGCAAATCGCTATTCGACACCACATCAGCCTGCGTGACGTTGTGCCGGTGGCTGGAAGCTTCGGAAAATCGGTCTTTGTCATCAATCGAGAATTGCTGATGCGGATAGCCGTTGATCCGATGACGTCTTTGGTGACGAAGTATGAGCAAGTGGCTGCGCTTGCCGGCGTTCCCAGGATCCTCTATCGAGGAGCGCTCGACCGGGACGACGGCGTGTTGCACTATGTCGTGCTGACTTTCTTGCCCGGTGATGACTTCCTGACGGCCTTACCTGGCACCACGCCGGCTCAACAAACGCGGCTCGGCCAGTCGCTGGCAGCGTTCGTGGATCAAGTGCAGGGTGTTCGAGATGACCATTACGACATTGGGCTCTACATTCCGACTGTAGGGCGCTGGCCGGGCACGTGGCGGGCAGGTCATCAACGCTATTGGGACTTCCTTGAACGCGAGTCACAAGGACTTGCGTTGAAGGAGGCCAGTGTGGAGACCTTGCACCGGGCTTTTCTGTACTTGCGGGCTCTCTCGCCAGCACTAGACTACCAGGGAGGGCCCAAGCTCCTGCACAACGACCTCCATCCCAAGAACATTCTGCTGGATCAGGGTCGATTTTCGGGAGTGATTGATTGGGAATGCGCGCAGTTCGGCGAGGCTGACTTCGAGTTGTGCCATTTGTTCCACTGGTGCCTGTACTCGCCCCAAGACGAGCTCGATTTCGGCGCATTTCTGAGCGCGTTTCTTCAGGCCAAACCGCGCTGTACCCAGGTTCCTGAACTGGCCCGACGCCTGACCATCTATCAGATCGAGCATGAGATTCATCAGATCATCTGGAACGCTCCGGGAGCCGAGGCGATAAGGGTGCCTCGACTGGCGACCTGGATGGAGGGGCGCATTGAGCAGTGGCTTGTTGAGATGCACATCCCTCAGCCATAGGTCGGGTTCCGGCGAATCTGATCTGGCAGCCTAACAAACGTATGCAGCTGACGTGGATGCTCGGGGCCCCAATCCGAGCGGCTTCGGTTCACCGGCATGCTCGCGGGCAGTGCGGCCACAGCTCATCCGTCGCACAGCTGAGGTGGGACATGTATACCCTTGTTCCGATCACGGGCCTCGTAACCGGAGCCATGCAATACGCGATATTGCGCCGTTACTTTGCTCACATGGCCTGGTGGGTCGTGACGACCTCCGCAGGCTTGGTTGTGGGAGCGTGTCTGGTCTTCCTTCTGGAATGGACGAACTGGACGGATCCAGGGATTGCGACGCGGTTGGCGTACTTGACGCTTGGGATCGCCATTGGCATTGCGCAATGGCTATTGCTGCGCCGACGCATGTTGCGAGCAGGTTGGTGGGTCGCGGCGAATGCCATCGGCTGGGGTTGTTGGCTGCGACTTTGAGAGAACAAATGGCAGGGCCACGTGAGGTGTTCCCCATTGGCTTCATTCCTGCTTGTGCTACCTCAGTCACGCTGGTGCTGCTGATGAGCCAGTTCCAATTCACCGATGCGCAAGGTGCATAAACGGCACATAGCCGCGCTCCATGACGGCGCCAGATGTCCGGACGGGAAACGCGGAGAATGCCACCCGAACCGCGGGTCAACCGTCGTTCTACCGTCTTCATGTGGCCCGCCGGGTGGTTGAGCGGGCGGCGGACAACTCGCACGACGATAGGGTGAGTCCTCAAGCCCCGTCTTGATCGGCACGAGGCTCGGGCCATCGCTCATCTCTTTCCCGGCTTCAGTCGGCGGAACCGAAGTCCCACTCCGGGTGCTCACTACAAGGATGCCGGGCTGTCTCGAGCGTGGCCGTGACCAAAGCGTCCGGGTGTTCCTGCAACAAGGTCATGGGATATTCGACGTTGAGTGGCCCGAAGAGCGCCACACGCAGAGCAGTTTGTTTCCACGCACCCGTGTCGCTGAAGACGCGCACCTTCCGGGCCGACAAAACTTCGCGCACGCCCAGGGTCACCGACATCGGCGGCACCAACTGGTAGGCGGCTCCGACATTGCGGTGCGCCAGGGCCAGGATGGTGTCAGCGTTGTTGTCCTGCACCCGGATCGTCGAGTTCCGCAGGTCCTCGACACTGATGGGGCTGTATGGATTGCGCCGGGCCTGGTTGTAGGCGAGGTGGCCGTCCTGGCCCCAACCTCCCAGGCATAGATCCACGCGCGTGGCCGCGATGGCGGCGCGGATGTCGGCCACGTTGTCGGCCGTCAGAAAGTGGCGGTGATCCACCGGCACCGCCAGACCCGGGTCGACCGGCGCGTAGAACCGGGCCTCCATGGTCGCGCGGAAGTTGAACGGATGGCCGGCCGCGAGGAGCCGACCCTGCCAGTCCAGGCACTCATCCATGTGAAAGACCACGAGGTTCCGCAGGCTGACCCGCTCGCGATTGACGAGCTCCGCAAAGGGTTCGTACCAGCAGCTCGGTCCGCACGGCACGATGGCGACGGTCGGCTCGCCCCGCTGGTTGTGCTCGCGTATCTCACCCACGAAGGTCTCAGCCATCCACCGGCCCAACGTGGCCGAGTCCGGACAGAGCCGCAGCGGGATGCGTCGATCCGGGTGGGCTTCGAGTTGGTCCACCGGCACTCGACACCAACGCAGGAGGTCAAAGCGGGAAAAGTCGGACATCGATGACGTCTCCTGCATCAGGCCGCGAATTGGGGCAGCCACTCGAGCTCGGCCCCGAGCAACTCATCAACCAGATCGTGGATTTGCGGGAGCGTGCAGGCGGCGGCCGTCAGCGGGTCGAGCAGAACCGCGTGGTGGAGGGCGTCGCGATCGCCGGTCAGCGCCGCTTCCACGGCCAATTCCTGCACGCCGATCGACGCGCGCATCAGCGCCGCGAGCTGCGGGGGCAGGGCGCCGACGGTCGTCGGCTGGACGCCGTTGCCGTCCACCAGGCAGGGCACCTCCACACAGCACCCGGCGGGTAGGTTGCTGATCGCGCCGCGATTCGGGACGTTGCCGTTGATCCGAATAGGCGAGCGCGTCTCAATGGCTTCGATGATGTAGGACCCATACTCAGGGCCGCGTTGGCCCATGACGAAGCCGTCGTCCTCGTCGAGCCCGGCCGGGTCCGCGCCCGCGACCTTCTGCCGACGCAGGCACTCGCGCAGATACCCGCCGGTGCGTCCCTGATCGAACCAGACGCTGGCCGCCGGATCGAAGGCGGGCACGACCTCATCGGCCACCATTTGGGCGGTCTTGCGGAAGTAGGGGTAATACTCGCTGGCATGGCCGCTGCTCTCGGTCACGAAATAGCCGAAGTGCTCGAGCAGCGCGATGCGAATCGGATCCTGGGCCCGGATCGCGGGCTGGCGCACGCGCGCGCGCAGCTCTGGATACAGATCCACTTCGCCTCGTCGGTAGTCGAGGAAGAACGCCTGGTGGTTGATCCCGGCGCAACGATAAGTCACGTCTTCGTACGGCACGTCGAGCCATTGCGCGAGCAGTTCACTGGTGCCCTGGACGCTGTGGCACAGGCCGACGTGCGGGCGACCGCTGCCGCGATCGATGGCCCAGCAGTTCATGGCCATCGGGTTGACGTAGTTGAGCAGGAGCGCGAGTGGCGCCACGTCGTCGAGCTCACGGCAGATGTCGAGGAGCACCGGGATGGTCCGGAGCGCCCGGAAGACGCCGCCCGGCCCCAACGTGTCGCCGATACATTGCTCGACGCCATAGCGCCGCGGGATGTCGATGTCGAGCTCGAACGCGCGCAAGCCGCCCTGTTGAAACGTGGTGAAGACATAGTCAGCGTTGCGCAGCATCGCCCGGCGATCGAGCGAGGCCTCGACGCGCGGCGACACCCCCTGAAAGCGTGCGAGCTCCTCGACCATGACGCGGGCCTGCTCGAGGCGTTGCGGGTCGATGTCGACCAGCGCCAGCGTCGAGTCGCGCAGCGCCGGGGTGGAGAGGATATCGTTGCACAGGCTGCGGGCGAAGACGAGGCTGCCCGCGCCGATCAGCGCGATCTTGGTCATGGTAGACGTGCTCCTGGCGTCCGGGGCGGCGCGATGCGCGCTCGCGCACCTCGGACGAGTGTGTCGGTCAGGCGGTCCGCCGCCGCCCCTCATCGCTCACTGAGGGCGGCGTTCGGTCATGAGGTGAAGAGGATGCGGCGCGCGTTGAGCGCGTAGATCTTCTCGAGGACGTCGTCGGGGAGATACATCCCGTGGATGTTCCAACGTCCGTCGCCGGGCACCTCGCCCGGGTCATAGCTGAAATACTCGTCGTCGGTTTCGAGGAACCGGTAATGGATGCGATACACGTCGAGCTCGGCGCCCGCATCCGTCCCGAACAGAATCCGATCGGCAAAGCGCAGGAAGAACCGGCGGGCCGTGTACGGTTGTCGGCCGAGCTCGGCGATCCGGGCGCCGATGTCGACGTAGAAGTTCGGACAGCGCTCGAGGAGCGCGCCGACCCAGGCCAGGTTCTCGGCATAGCAGCCGACATGCGCGCCGATGAAGGTCGTCGCCGGATGGCGCGCCACCAGGTTCGCCAACCCGTCGAGGATGGTTTGCAGGGGCGGGAAGGGCGGACTTGGAAAGTGCCAATCCGGATGCTCGACCAGTTGCTCGTAGCGTTCGTTGGTTCCGTCGAGTGGGCCGAAAAAGGCGACCGGGTCTCCGACGTGGATCATCACCGGGAGACGCAGCTCGCCGGCGGTCTGCCAGAGCGGATCGAGCCGCTCATCGTCGACGGCCACGAGGTCCCCGTGATGGTCGCGAACGTGCAGGCCGAACGGCTTCCAGATCTTGAGGCCCTCGGCGCCGCGCCGCGCCTGGAGACGCAGCCGGCCGGCCGCCCACTCGCCGAAACGATCGCCGTGAGCGGGCCATTCGCCCCAGTTGACGCCGCCGAAGATGCGGAAGCGTTCGGGCGCGGCCGCCTTGAAGTAGTCGAGATGCTGTTCGAGCACTGACTCGCCCCAGCCGCCATCCAGATCCACGTAGGCGCGCACGTCGGCCTGGTCAAGGACATCGAGGAGTTCGCGCACCGGGCGTTTGTCCCAGCCGCCGCCGAAGGGTTCGGCGAGATGGTTGTGCGCGTCGATCACGGGGAAACGCGGCGCGTCAAGCTGCGTGCGGCGCGTCACCAACGCGGCGCGCGGTCGATAGTCTTTGAGCAACATCGCCACCTCACGCTCGCAGGACGCGGATCCCTTTGGCCGTCAACGCGTCGACGTCCGCGGACGGAGCGTCGACATCGGTCACGAGGGTGTGCATGGCCGTTACCGGCGCGATGACGGAACCGGCCATGCGTCCGAACTTCGTGTGATCGGCCACGACGATTACGTGTCGCCCGCTCTTCATGATCTGCCGGTTGGTCGCGGCTTCGGGCGGGTACTCCTCTGTCAGGCCTTCGTCCACATCGAGCGCGCGCACGCCGAGGAAGACCTTGGCGGCCCGCACGCGCTCGAGGGCCTGCTCGGTGATGTCGCCGACGAACGAGCGCTCGCCCTTGCGGAACAGGCCGCCGAGGCCGACCAGGTTGAGATCTGGGGCATCCGCCAGAACCTGAAAGACCAGCAACGAGTTGGAGATCACGGTCAGGTTGCGCCGGTCGCGCACGTGGCGCGCGACTTCCATGACCGTGGTGCCGGCGCCGAGGAACACCGTGTCGCCGTCGTCGATCAGGTCGGCGGCCGCGCGACCGATGCGTTGCTTCTCGTCAGCCTGTTCGCCGGCGCGCAACAGGGCGGGCGGCTCCGGTGGCGCCTTACGCAGAGCGATCGCGCCGCCGTGCACGCGTTGGATCGAACCGCGCTCGGCCAGCACTTCCAGGTCCCGCCGCGCCGTGGTCTCGCTGATCGCGAACGCGGTGACCAGGTCGGCCACCACCACGCGTTGCCGCGCGTTGACGAAGTCCTGAATGCGCTCGAGTCTATCGAGGGTGCTGATCTCGGTCTTGATCTTCATATCTGCTTTCCCCAGGCGCGCTCAAAATACACCGTAAGCGGGCGACAGTCAACCATTAATAACCTTAAAAGAATCATAAACGGTCACGATTCGGTCGTCCAGAGCTTGACAGCGCGGGCAGGAGAGGAGTAGATTACGCGAAATGGTTCGTACCAGTTCGGATGAGTTCGCAGATCGGACGCCTTCGTCGTAACGCCATGGCCCGCGGCAAACACTCTCTTTACACGTTGACCGACGTCGCCGATCTGCACCAGCAACCTGTGGCGTTGTATCACAGCGTCGGCAGCGCGATCCGCAGCCGCATTCAGGACGGCGAGTGGGCGCCCGGCCAGCAGATCCCGTCGGAGCGCGAGCTGATGGACAGTCTCAAGGTCAGTCGCTCGACGGTGCGGCAGGGCATCGACTTCCTGGTGCGCGAAGGCGTGCTGCAGCGGGTCCAGGGCCGCGGCACGTTCGTGGCGCCACCCAAGATCCGCAAGAGCGTCTTGCGACTGCTCGAGTTTTCGGACGTCGTGCGCGACAGCGGGCATCAACCGGACGTGGTCGTGATTGGCAAGAAGTTGACGGAGCCGCCCGGTGAGATCCGTCAGAAGCTGGGCCTGCCTGGCGGCGAGCCCTCGATCTGGCTCCAGCGTCTACTGGTGGTCGACGCGGCGCCACTGTTGATCGAGACCGCATACTTCCCCCGTCAGTGTGAACCCGTGTTGCGCGAGGGCCACGACGACACGCGCGGCCTGCGCGATCTGTTAATGGATTGTGGTGTGCAGGTGTATCGCGCGCAAGAAGCCTTCGAGCCCGTGATCCTCGAGGATCAGGAGGCGGCGCTCCTTGAAGTCAAGGGCGGGTCGCCCGGGCTGTGGATCGAGAGCCTGGCCTATGACGCCACGGATCGTCCCGTGGCTTTTGTGACGTCGCTGTTTCCAGGAAACCGTTGCCGGTTCGTGTCGGATCTGACGTTTTCGTAAGTCATCCACTCGTTCGCGGCCGTCCCCCGAACGGCCATCAACAGGCCGCGTCGGCGCTCCATTGCGCTGACCGCGCGCCTCACAGAGAGGCTCCATGAACCGCCATTGTCCTTCGATTCTGGCCATGTCCTTGGCCGCCTTGTTGGCTGCCTGTGAGCCGACCACGCCGGCGCCGGCGACCGATACCGGATCGGAGCCGATCACGCTGCGTCTCTGGTCCCATCAGGGCACCGGCTTTCAAGAGGCGAACGAGGCGCTCGTCCAACGCTTCATGGTGGATCATCCCGACATCAAGGTCGAGTACGAAACCTTCGACTACGAGGTCTACATCCAGACCCTGCAGACGTCGATGCCAGCCGGGACAGAGGCCGACGTCATCACGATGTTCGGCACCTGGGTGTGCAGCTACGCCGAGGGCGGCCGCCTCCAGGTCGTTCCCGACGACGTGATGACCGTGGCGCAGGCGCGCGACACGTATTTTGACGCGCCGCTGCAGGGCTTTCTGTGCAACGACCAGCTCTATGGACTGCCGGAGGAGTACAACCTCGAGAATGGCGGTGCGCTGGTCAACCCCGATCTGTTCGCGGCCGCCGGCGTGCCCTATCCGCCACAGTGGAAAGACTTCGACGCCATGCTCGCCGACGCCGCGGAGTTGACGCAATTCGACGCCAACGGCACCATGACGGTCTCGGGCTTCGACTTCGTCACCGCCGATGGCATCCCCTTCACGTTCCTGGCCGCCATCCTTCAGCAGAAGGGCGAATACCTCGCGGCGGACGGGCGCCATTTCACCTTCGATACCCCCGAAGCGCGCAAGGCCCTGCAGTTGATGGTCGACATGGTGCAGACCCACAAGGTGGTCGACCCGCTTCTGTTCAACGACACCTCCAACTGGGTGGGCGACGCATTCTTCAACAACAAGGTCGCGATCGGCTTCGTCGGCTCATGGGCGGCAGCGGCCGGCCCGCTCAACTTCCCGGATGAAGCCTTCGACTACGTCGCCCTGCCGCCGTACTATGGCACGCAGCCCGTCTTCGCGGCCGACTCGGGTTGGGGCAAGGTGGTGTCCGTCCACACCCAGCATCCGCGTGAGGCCTGGCTCCTTGCGCAATACATGGCGGCCAATCAAGAGAACGCCGTCGAGTGGAACATCCGCTCGGCCACGATCCCGGCGATGAAGGCCGCGATCGCCCAGCCCGACGCGATCCTGGAGAAGGCGCCGTACCTGCGCGCCACGTTCGATCTGTTGCCGTATGGGCGCTATGTGGGCACCGTGACGGATCGCGACCAGCTCTTCTACGAGATCATCCACCCGCACGTCCTGGATGCGATGACGGGCGCCGTCACGGTGGACGAGGCCATCCAGGCGATCCAGGAAGAGTCGAACGCGATGGTCGACGCCGCGAAGTAACGCGAGAAGATCCGATGAACATCCTGCCTCTTCGCCGACCGGCCCGTGCCAACCCGACCTCAGGCGTGCGCGTCGCACAGGATCGCTTCGTCGCGAGCGCCCTGACGCCGATCATGGTCTACATGATGGGCTTCGCGCTGCTGCCCATGGTCTGGGCAGTGGCCCTGGCGTTCTTCGACTACTCACCGACGCGCGCGGGCGGACCCCTCTTCGGCCTGGGCGGGAACAACCCGTTCGTGGGGCTCGGCAACTTCGAGGCGATGTTCGCGGCGTCGCAGCCGGCCCGGGTCTTTCGTCAGGCGTTGTTCAACACGTTCCTGTTCTCGTTGCTGGTGCTTCCCCTGAACCTCCTCATCACGCTGCCCCTGGCCGTCATGGTCGAGAGCGTGCACTCGCGGCTCAAGGGCCTGTACCGCGCGATCTACTTCATGCCGACCATCAGTTCGTCCGTGGCGGTGGCCATCCTGTGGGGCTACATCTACAACCCCGAGCAGGGCCCGCTGAGCAGCCTGATCCGGGCGATCGGCCTCGTCCCGCCGCGGACCTGGCTGACGGATCCCACCGCCACGGTGTTCGGCATCCCGCTTGCGATGCTGGCCGTCGTCGTCGCCTATCTCTGGCAGGACTTCGGCTACAACGTCGTGATCTTCATGGCGGCGCTGCAGGGCATCCCCGAGGAACTGGTCGACGCGGCCCGCGTCGACGGCGCGAACGCCTGGCAGATCCTGACCCGCATCACGCTGCCGCTGCTCAGGCCGACGATGCTCTTCGTTTGCGTCCTGACCATGTTGTCGTCGTTCCAGGTCTTCGTGATCTTCGACGTCTTGACCAACGGCGGACCGCGCAACCAGACGACGCCCCTGGTGATGAGCATCTACCAGAACGCGTTCCGGTACCAGAACATGGGCTGGGCGGCCGCGATCTCGTTGGTGCTGTTCGCGATCATCCTGGTGGTCACGGTCGCGCAGTTCAAGCTGTTGCGCACCAACTGGGAGTATTGATCATGACGACCCTCGAGCGACTCCCGGTGACCCAGGCGCCCCGGCCCGGCGCGCGTCTCTCGCTGGGCCGCGGCCTGGTCTATGTCGTGCTGACGCTCGGCGGCATCGTGACGCTGCTGCCGTTCGCGTGGGCGATCCTGTCGTCGTTCAAGTCGAGCGCCGAGATCATCCGCGTGCCGCCGACGTTCTGGCCAGAGACCTGGACGCTGGCCAGCTACGTCACCATCTTCACCGACCCCGAGGTGCCGCTGGGACGCTTCTTCCTTAACAGTCTGCTCGTCGCCGGCGCGCACGTGGCCACGACCCTGTTCACGAGTTCATTAGCAGGCTACATCTTCGCCAAGTTCCGGTTTTGGGGGCAGCGGGCCTTCTTCGGCTTCATCCTGGCTCAGTTGATGATCCCGTTCCAGATCGTGATGATCCCGTCCTACCTGATTCTGGCCCGGCTGCATCTGGTGGACAGCCTGTGGGGCCTGATCGTGCCCTCGATGGTGGATGCGTTCGGCATCTTCTTGATGCGTCAGTCGATCGCGGCGATCCCGAGCGAGTTGATCGACGCGGCGCGCATCGACGGGGCCTCCGAGTTCCGGATCTTCTGGAACATCATTCTGCCGCAGCTCGGCGCGCCGCTGTCGGCGCTGGGCATCTTCAACTTCATGGCCAGCTGGAACGATTACCTCTGGCCGCTGATCGTGATCACCACCCACGATCGGCGGACGCTGCCGTTGCTGTTGACCTGGTACAACACGCAGCACACGACGCGGCATGACCTGACCATGACGGCGTCCGTCATCGTGCTGCTGCCAATCCTGCTCGTGTACATCGTTCTACAGCGGCGCTTCGTCGCCAGCCTGGCGATGACGGGCTTCAAGTAAGGCGGTTGGTTCATGGATGCTTTTTGGGAAACCGGGGAGGGCGCGCGGCCCGACCCCGACCGGCATTGGGGTTGTCGGATCGACGATCGGCTGATCTGGTGCGGCTATCGCGCGCTTCTCCTTCAGAATGATCGGATCCAGCTGGTGGTGTTAGTGGACAAGGGCGCCGAGATCGTCCAGTTCCTGCACAAGCCGACGGACATCGACGTGCTCTGGCGCGCGCCCAACGGACTGCGCCCGCCGACCGTGTCGCCCGCCGCGTCCTTCTTCGATCGCTGGAGCGGCGGCTGGTTCGAGGTTGTACCGAACGGCGGGCCGGCGAGCGTCGTGAACGGTGCGGACTTCGGCTTCTTCGCCGAGACGACCAATGTGCCCTGGGCCTACCGCATCCTGGAGGACACGGCAGACTGCGTACGCGTGGGTCTGTGGGTGCGAACGACGCGCACGCCGTTCCTGTTGCGCAAGACCCTGACTCTGCGCCGCGGGGCCGCCGCTCTCTTCATTGAAGAAGCGCTCACCAACGAGGGGGCCGAAGCACTGCCGTTCATGTGGGGCCACCACCCGGTGGTCGGCGCGCCGTTCCTCGACGATGCCTGCCGGCTCTCTGCCCCGGCCTCCACCCTCGAGGTGCTCACGGCTGAGGACGGGCCCGACCATCGTATGGGTCTGCATCAGGTCGGCGATTGGCCGTGGCTCAAAGACCGAAACGGTCAGCCTCTGGATCTGAGGTGCCTGCCGCCCAACAGTCAGCGTTCGATGGACAACTGCTACCTCAAGGGCTTCAAAGAGGGCTGGCTGGCAGTTCAGAACGATCGGGCCGGGCTCGGTTTCGGCCTGGCGTGGGACGCTGAGGTGTTCCGCCATGTGTGGCTCTGGCAGGCGTTGGGCGGCGGCGTTGGATATCCCTGGTATGGCCGGACGTATTGCATGGGCCTTGAGCCCTGGACCAGCTATCCCTGTGCCGGGCTGCAAACCGCCATCGAGAACGGGACGGCGCGCACCCTGGAACCCGGCGCGACTCAACGGGCCTGGCTGACGGCCGTGCTCTTCGAGCCCGTTCCTGAAGTATTGGCCATCACGCGCGATGGCGCCGTTCAGGCGGCCCGCCGATCGCCATCCGATCCAGTCGTGAGGATCGAAAACGAAGGAGCCGCGACCCACCCATGAGTGCTCTGCAGCTTGATCCACACCGCGTGCGCTACGAAGCCCTGTTCGGGGTCGGCGGCATCGGCACGGGCCAGTTCTTTGCCCTGGATGGCGACCAGACCCTCGGGCGCGAAGAAAGCCGCAGCGGTCGGCTCCTCGATCGGCGCGACTACTGCAAACTCCACATCATCGCGCACTACGTGAAGCAGTTGCTTGGTGAAGCTGCGGCGGTTTTCCCAATCGGCTGCGTCGGCCGCGACCCCGAGGGCGAACGACTGCTCGAGGAGATGATCGCTGCCGGCCTGGACGTCCGTTGGGTGCGCGCGCTCGCCGGTGCCACGACGTTGTCGTCGTTTTGCTTCCTGTATCCGGACGGCAGCGGGGGCAACCTGACCACGCGCAACTCCGCCAGCGATCAGGTTGACGAAGCGTTGGTCGGAAAGGCCGAAGCTCAGATTCGCATGTATGGCCCACGCGCTATCGCGTTGGCCGTACCCGAGGCGCCGCTGGCCGCGCGGCGTCATCTCCTGCAACTAGGCACGGCCCATGCCTGTTTTCGCGCCGCCGCCTTGACACAGGGCGAGTTGAACACCCGTGAGGGTCAAGCCTTGATCGCGCTGGTGGATCTGCTGGCGCTCAATCGCGGCGAGGCCTCGGTCTTCGCGTTTGGAGACGAGCGCGCGGTCGATCGGACGACGTTGTTCGAAGCGGCGTGCGAGCGGTGGAGGACCCTCAGACCGGATGGCCTGCTCTCGGTGACCTGCGGGGCTGAAGGGAGCTGGTTGTGGGACGGCGTCACGGCGTCGTTCCTCCCGGCTGTGCCGGTGGAGGTCGTGGGCACCGCCGGGGCCGGCGACGCTCATCTGGCGGGATTGCTGAGCGGCCTGGCGGCGGGCCTGACCCCGGTCGAGGCTCATGGCCTGGCAAGCTGGGTCGCGGCCCTGGCCGTCACGTCGCCGCACACGATTCATCCTGGCCTCGACGCCACGGCTTTGCGAAGTTTCGTCGATCGTCAACGCCTGCCGCTACCGGACGGCTGGGCCAGGATCTTGCCGGCCCTCCAGCCTGGAGAATGAGCATGGAGCCGGTTGTTGGAGCCGCCTCGGGCGCGCAGCGGTGAAGGGATCATGCTGGATCGTCTCAAACACGACCTTGTTGCGTTGCACCTGGAATTGCCGCGCCACCAGCTGGTGGTTTGGACCGGCGGCAATGTCAGCGCGCGGGACCCTGACACCGGCCTGGTGGCGATCAAGGCCTCGGGCATTCGCTACGAATTGCTGCGACCTGACCACATCGTCATCGTGGACCTCGAAGGCCGGGTTGTCGAGGGCGCCTACACGCCTTCCTCCGACACCGCCAGCCATCTGTACATCTACCGAAATCGTCCCGACGTCGGAGGGATTGTGCACACGCACTCGCCCTATGCGACGGCGTTTGCGGCCGTCAATCGGCCGATCCCGCCGGTGTTGACCGCTATTGGCGACGAGTTCGGCGGCCCTATTCCTGTGGGAGGCTTCGCCCTGATCGGCGATGACGCCATCGGCAAGGTTGTGGTTTCAAGCATCGGGTCGTCGCCCGCGATCCTTATGCGCAACCACGGCGTGTTCACGATTGGGCCAACGGCCGAAGCGGCCGTCAAAGCTGCGGTGATGACTGAAGAGAATGCGAAGACCGTGTGGCTGGCGCTGCAGATCGGGACGCCCGAGGAGATCCCGCCGGAAGGTCTCGCTCGACTGCATGAGCGCTACGTCAGGGTCTATGGCCAACCACGCTGAGTTGTCCAGGGCGGAGGTGTGGCCAGTTCTGTGACTGCTCGCGGCTGTGGGCCGTCAGCAGAGTTCGGGCACCTGCACTTCTGTTATGGCTGGGTGTGGTCCAGCCTGGACTAACGAGTGCAGCGATGGACCTCGCTATCCGAGGCACCGTTTCCTGCCGGTCTCGGCTCACCCGTCACGTCGGTGATGCGAGCCGTTAGGCTGTGCGGATAGCCGTGTGGGTGATAAGCTCAAGGTCGCTGGTGCAGCCAGGCTGGAGTTGGGCTGTGCCCGTGGCTGGAATGCCCAGGCGTGCACGCGGTTCGGGGTGGTGGCTGACGGTTGCGTCTTTCGCAGCTGATTAGGATATCCAGAGTCGTATCGCCGCCGTGGTTACCGGTTCAGGCAACAGTGTAGCAATGGCCTGCAGCTGATGCCCAACATTAGGCGACAAGGAGTGAGCGCCTTGGGTCGCCTGGCTGCATTTCTCGAGTGAGGAACATCATGGGACTACTGACCTTCAGCATTAACGTCACCCTGGACGGCTGCATCGATGACCAAGAAGGAATCGTTGACGACGAGACACATGCCTTCTTCACCCGCCTAATGGACGAGACCGGGGCGATGCTGTGGGGCCGCGTCACCTACGAGATGATGGAGAGTTACTGGCCAGCGGTCGCCCGTGGCGAGGTGGAGGTGCCGCCGGTGCTTCACGAGTGGGCCGTCAAGCTGGAGGCCAAGCCGAAGTACGTGGTGTCGTCGACGCGAACGGAGTTGCCGTGGACCAACAGCCACCGCATCACCGGCGACCTGCGAACGGGCGTGCAGGAGCTCAAGGACGCGACTCCGGGTGGCGTGCTCCTCGGTAGCGGTAAGCTCGCGGCGGAGTTGGACCGGCTGAATCTGATCGACGAGTACAAGTTGCTCGTCCATCCCAGGATCGCCGGCCACGGACCAACTCTGTACGAGAGCGGACTGCCCAGCACGCGAAAGCTCGAGTTGGTCTCGGCGAAGCCTCTCCGCAACGGGGTCGTCGCCATGCACTACCGGCGCGCGCGCTGACTATGAAGTGGGTCATTTCGCCAACAACGCGCCGCACTCGGACGGGTCTCGTGTTCTTCGGTCCGTTGGTAAGCACGGTTTCGGGCCGTGGCTGGCTCCCACGCCTGCACAACTCGTCGGGATGTTTTGAGATATAAGGTCCGCAGTGGCAAGTGACTCCAACCGCAGCCTAGCCACAGCATGCAGCTGACGTGACTAATCGGGGGCCCAGGTCGTGCGGACTTCGGCGCGCTGGCGTGCCGTCGGGCGAGTCGGCCTTGGCTCAACCGCCCCGCAGCTGTTGGGCATCGTTAGGCGGTCCGGAACCGTCGTGAGAGAGTCAGGCCAGAGTTGTATCGAGCAAGCTGTGAGTTTGCAGGGATTGCCGACATATCAGGAGGGATCAGGTGCTCTTAACAGATCGAACGGCCATCGTCTACGGGGCTTCAGGCGCGGTCGGTAAGGCAGTGGCACAGGCTTTTGTGCGTGAAGGCGCGACTGTCGTGCTTTCAGCTCGTCGGCGTGAACCTCTTGACCGCGCGGCCGAAGAAATCGGCGGAACGACGGGCTCCGTCCAAGTCATGACTGTGGATGCCATGGATCCACTGGCCGTCCAGCGGCACCTCGATGAGGTCGTCCAACGGCATGGGCGGGTTTCCTTGATGTTCAATGCGGTTTCTTGGGATGATGTCCAGGGTCAAGCGCTATCCGACATGCCGTTCGACTCGTTCTTTGCACCTGTTCGATCAGGCCTCACGACCTGGTTCCACACGGGAACAATCCTCGCCAGGCACATGGCTCAACATGGTGGCGGCACGATCCTGGGGATATCGGCAAATGCTGGTCGCCAACCCTTTGGTGGCGTCGGCGGATTCGGCGTGGCTTGCGCGGCGGTGGAGCACTACCTCCGGCAGTTGGCGGTGGAGGCTGGGCCGGCTCAGGTGAGGGTATGTTGGGTGCGCTCACCTGGATCACCCGATGCACCTGGGGTGCGAGACGCCTGGCAGGCCTATGGAGCCCAGAAGGGGCTCACGTTCGAGGAAGTCCATCGTGAGTTTGCCAAGGATGTGCCGTTGCGGCAGGTGACGCCGTTGGCGCAGATCGCCAACGCGGCTGTTCTGCTGGCCAGTGACCTTGCAGCGGGAATGACCGCGACCATGGCCAATGCCACGGGGGGGGCACAGGTCGATTGACTGATCGTCAAGTCTGGCGTGATCGGGATTGCTATCAGGTTGTGGCGTTCAGGCAAAAGCCTGACGAACGATGCAGCTGACATGACTACTCGGGGCCCCAAGCCGGCCGGCCCCGGTTCGCCGCTGCGCCTTCGGGCAACACGGCCTCGGCTCATTTGCCGCGTACCCGATGCGAGTGGTTAGGCACTCCCTCAGTGCGGAAGCGAGGTGTTCATGGATCCAAAGGTCGTTGAAGTCGAGGGTTTCCAGATCGTGGGGATCACGGTGCGGACCACCAATGAGGCCGAGGCCGATGTCGATCAAGCGAAGATCCCGAGTCTATGGGGAAGATACTTCGCCGACGGCATAGGAGCCCAGAATAACCGCGTATCGGCTGAGGCCTATGGCGTCTACTGGGATTACGAGTCGGACGCGTCTGGGGCCTACAATGTGACGGCTGGCGCGCGCGTGCCTGAGACGTACCATGCGGAGGAAGGGCAGTCGGTACTTCGAGTCAGACCGGGTATGTATTTGGCGTTTCATGCGGCGGGGACCCCACAGGAAGTAGTGCCAGTCCTCTGGCGGCAGGTATGGGAGTACTTTTCCAGGCCAGGACGCCACAAACGCAGCTACACGACGGACTTCGAGCGATACGAAGGGCCGGCAGCGGTGACGATATTCATCGCTGTCGAGGCCATTGACGATTGATGGTTTCGGGAGATGGTACGCGGTTGGGTACGTGCCTGACGAACGCAGGCAGCTGACCTGGGTCCTCCTGTTTTGGGTGTTGACCTGACCACCAACGTGTGGAGCGAAACTGAAGCCAGCAACTAGGACGGTTGGACCATCGAGCGTTGGTGACCACCAGGGAGTCAGCTTCGGATCTGTGCAAGTTGATGGACGATGGCCCAAAGCGTCGGACCTGGGATTGACGCTTCCAAACAGGTGGTCATTGGTCACCATCCTGTCGGCGCGACTGCCGCGACAGGGCCCGGGCAGCCTGCGAGTCGGGCATTGTGATGACTGACGTCTAAAAGCCGAACCGATGGCATCGCCCAGCAGAGTCGTTCGCGCGGCTGGACGTCGACGAAGCCTCGATCTTCACTAAAGATGAACAGGCCGCTCACCCCATCGTCGTAGGTCCAATCTCTTCAACGGGACCGCAAAGGCCGTCATCGTTTTCGATTACGGCCTTTGCATGACCGCCCGGGCAGGGGCGCTCGAGTCGAGCGCTCGCGGGCAATGACTACCGGATCACAGATGGAACATACAACTCATGGTCCAGCGTGGTCGTGGCCGCCGATGCATACCCGATGCGATAGACCTCGCCGTCAAAACCGGAATACCACATCTTGAGGGTCGTGCCGACCAGCAAGACTGCTGCATGATCGGCCCCGCTGTCGTCCCACGCGCCGCCAACGCCTTGGGGGAGGACTATCCCATGGCGCGTCCACCCGGCGCCATCCGACGAGGTCGCGTAACCGACCTGGCAGAGGTCGCCGGCAGGGTTGCAGCCGGAATACCACATGTGGAACAGCGTGCCGTCAAACACCACCCTGGGATCGTAGGCGACGTCGTCCCACCCGCCGCTACCGCTGGCAATAACCGGGTTGCGCGCCGACTTGGTCCACGTGAGACCGTCTGCTGACGTGGCATAACCGATATCGCCGTTAAGGCCGCCGCGGTACCACAGGTGGTACACGCCGCCGACCTTGACCACCTGCGGTGCACCCACGTAGGCCGTGTCCCAGCTGCCGGGTCCGCCAACCGTGAGCACAGGGTTGCCCGCGTATTTGGTCCAGTTCAAACCATCCGAAGACGTCGCATAGCCCACCCGGCCGATGTCGGCCGTGTCGAGGGCGGTGTACCACATCTTGAAAGTGTCGGCATCCTTGATGACGGATGGGAATCCGACCTGCCCGGCGTCCCAGCTTCCAACGGGGCCGGGGCTCAAGACCGGCGCGCTCCCGTGCCGGGTCCAGGTGAGTCCATCGGGCGAGGTGGCATATCCGATCCTTCGGTTCGTATTCACGGCGCCGGACCCGGCATACCACATCCGGTAGGTTGATCCATCCAGCAACACGCTGGGAGCCAGGGTGAAACGATCATCCCAGGCGCCCGACGAACCCGGCGATAGCACTGGATTGTCCGCCAGCTTGGTCCAGGCGCCGGGCGCCTGGCGTTCGGCGCTGGGCAGCGCGTGAGCGCCCGACATGTTCGCCGCGAGGGCCAAGACCGCGCAAACGATGGCCAGAAGTTGAAGCCGAAGGGGAGCGTGATGTTTGTGTGGCATCGTATCCTCCGATAGTGAGGCAGTCTGAAAGCAGGGTTTGATCTCGGCGGCGTCTCGGCCCGCCCGGGTTATCGGCGGACGAACGGCAGGTACAACGTGACGGGCAGCCAGGTTTCCGAGACGACCTCCGGACGCAAGCGGAATTCTTCAAGCGCATTTGCCGAAGACTGAAGGTACTTGACCCGGAATTCGTCTGGGAAGCAGGATCCCAGCGTGACGATGCTGTTGGGATGACGGGTGGTGTGAAAGAAATAGGTGAGCCCACCCATGTCCGATCCGCCATTAACGTCAAGCCAGTACCCCGACCGATCCGCGGCCTGCGGATCGCAAGTTGTGAGCGTTCCAACGCGCCCTGTGGAGTCGCTCAGCCCATGCTGGGCAGCCGCCGCAATCGGCTCTGAGTAATTGAACCAGACGGATCCGTTCCGAACCGCGAGCGTGGAGGTCACCGTATATTGAATGTAGATGTCGAAGTAGGCCTGACCCGTTCCGGTCCCGCGGGAATTCAGCCAAATGGTTTCGGGAGAGTCAGGCCTGGTGATCCGGTATCGAGCAGCTTCGATCTGATAGACGCCGCTCGTCTTGGCGAGAGCCGTATACGTGTACGTCGTGCGCGACAGATGGTAGTTCGCCAGATCCTGCTCAGCCGTAGCACTGCCGCCAAGGTCGGCGATCATGGCATAGTGTTTGAGGCGCTCCGTGGTCCGTAAATCCGTGAAGTACAGGTGCGCACTCGTATCGTTGGTGACCCACTGAGATCCATTCCAGGAGATGGACCCGTAGCTGTTCTCGGGGCTTCCGTCGGCCGCTCCGACTTCAATGTCGCCGCCCCGCTCAACGTTGACGTGGATGATGCCGCCCGCGAAATACTCATCCGCCCCCAGGTCCGCGATCGCGTTCACGACCGGCTCGTGATCGATGTCGGTGAAGCCCAGCGCGGTCGACACGGACCGGTCCCGGGCGGGCGAGGTGGCACTCAGGTGGAAATAGGTCAACTTGTTGGCGGGATCGAGGGCCGCGAACAGTGGGTCGCCGGAATAGGCGTGCTGTATCGAGAAGCCTCCGGAGCCGCCGGTGTTGGCGCCATTGGCCCAGGTCGTTCCACTGCCCCACAAGACTCCGTCCACTGTTCCGGTGCTCGGTGCGACCGCCGTGAGGGCGACGCCCTGGCCGGCCGCCAGCAGGTTGGTCGCCGTCAACACGGATGTGCCGCTCAAACTCACTCCGCTGTTTGTGCCGCCCGTGTTGCGGGCCAGCGTGGTGTGGGTCAGGCTCAGGCCAGCCCCGCTGGCCGCCGCCGCGGCCCCACCAGCGCTGGGCTGCGTTACGGTATTGTCGACCAACATGACGGTGGTGAGTTGCGCCTGCCCGCCCATTAGGGACAATCCTCCTCCACCCGTGGCGGCCTGATTGCCCGAGATCCACGACCCGGTGAGCGTGGATTGGCCGCTCGAGCTGTGCAGCGCCAGGCCCCCGCCCATATCTCCAGAGGTGTTGCTGATCACCTGGCTGCATTCGAGGGTGAGGCTGTATTCGCCGGCGAGATAGAGTCCACCGCCTGAGCCCGTGGCCTGGTTGTCGTTGAGCACACTGTTCAGCAGCGTGAGATGCACGTTGTTCCCCGCGATGCCGCCGCCCAGACTGGCCTGACCCCTCGTGATCTGGAGTCCATCTACGCTGACGTCGATGGGCTGTCCCGGGCCGCCCTCGATCAGCATCCCCTGGCCGAGGTGAAGCCCGTCCAGGATCGTCGGAAAGGCAAGTGGGTCGGCGTTATACCAATCCGCCGGCCGGTAGCCGCCTTGGAGGATCAGGCGCTTCGTCAGGTGAACGACCTCGCTGGCCCCGGCCGGCAGCGCGTAAGTGCCGGCTGCGATCCGGATGACGCTACCGGCGGGGGCCGCGTCGACCGCGTCCTGGGGTTGGCTGTAGCACGGGGCCATCCCCAGGCAGGCTCCGCCCGGAGCCACGTACAAAATCGCCGGGCCGGAATCTGCGGCGCCTGGCCCGGCGCCATCTGCCGGGCTCAGGCTCGCGAACAACGCCACAATGGAGATCACGTTGGACAATCGAGAGGTCATGGTCTTTCCTCACGCGCGGAGTAGGCAGCTTCAGCACGCCAGCAACGGCGACTGCAGGAAGCCATCAGCTTTGTCGTCGTCAGGGCGGCATTCATGGGGCGGTCAGAGAGCGCTCTGCGGGAGGGCGTTCTCATCGTGAACGAGATCATTCGATCGACTCCGATTGAAGGCGGCGGCGGAAGGGTCGTGTCAATGTCGGACCAGTGGCAGGTACAGATGGTGGTCGTAGTCCGGCACGCTGTACAGGAACAACCGCCGGCCATCGGATGCGGGGCCGCCCATGACAGATGCGGGATACCCGCTGGCGAATGCTCGGGTGGAAGAAACTGCTGCGATGCCGTACAAGGCCGTCTGCGTCGGCAGATTCAAGTTTTGCCCTTCGGGGGTCCAGGTCAATCCGCCGTCCGTCGTGTGCAGAATCGTTCCGCCATTGCCGACCACCCAGCCGACCTGTGCATCGGCGAGGAAGGACACACCGCATAGGCTCACCAGTTCGCCGAACTGGCTCACCGGGGCGTGACTGACCTGCTGAGTCCACTGGTTGTTCTTGAACTGCAGGATCCCGCCAAAACTGCCCACGCCCCAGGCCGAGTCTGGCGATACGAAATCGAAGGCCGTCACGGAACCTGCCCAGTTGTCGATTGTCTGATAATCGACGACCGTCCAGGTGCTGCCGCCGTCGGTTGTTCGGAACAAGATGCTGCCGGAATTGACGATCGCCATGAAGCCAACGTCGGGCGTCGTCGGGTTCGGAAAGGCTAGATCTGCGACGGTGCAGCAGGTCAGGGACGAGGGTTTCTTCTCCCACGTGACACCACCATCCGCGGTCCGGTACACGATTCCGGTTTGGCTGCCCACATACCCGACGAGCGGTGTGGCGAAGCTGATTGCGGAGAGCGGCGAGCCAACCGTCACCGGCGCACTCCAGGTGAGGCCACCATCGCTGGTCCGGGCGAACTTGCTGTTGCTGATCATGACGCCGTTCAAGTCGTCGAGGAAATCCAGGTCGGAGATATTCGATAGACCGGTCGGGATGGCGCTGAACGTCGCGCCGAAATCTTCAGAGCGATACAGCACGCCGGTGTTGTGCTCGGCCGCCCAGACCATGTTCGCCCTGACCACCACCTGGGTGATGGGTCGAGCACCGGTCGGCAGGGCGGGCAGTCGGTCACTGATGTCTTCCCAAACGCCGACCGCCTGGCTGACGGCTCGCGGCGTCTGGGCCGAGGGCTGGCGAGCGAGCGTCGGGACCGATACGCTGGATCCCCATGTCAACAGTGCGCAGAACAAGAATGTCCAGGATGTGTGTCTCGGCATCAATGGCTTCCTTCGAGGGGAGGGGTCTAGGAGCGGGCGCGCGATTTCGGCGGGCGGGTCGCCCGGGGTTTCAGAACACGTATGACCGAGCGGTGGAGGATATTCTCCAAATCGCCTACATCCTTGAATGGATAAGTCTCTGGCTCATCCAGTAAACGCACACTGCCGCACGTACGGTCCGGTGCGTTTGAATCCACAAACAGACGCAACACAAAAGTCTTGACGAGGCGCATGGGTGCTCCACCAGGACTACAATACGTATGCCCATTGCCAAACCATTGCCAAAACGTGCTTCCAAGAGATAGATCTGTGAGGAGAGTGGGGGAGCACCTGAGTGCAAGAGACCAAGGACTCTCGCCCTGATGGTCGCCGCGCAGCCGCCCGGCTCGAGGCGTTGTGGGTCTGAGCGCTGGCTCAAGCAGCACGGCAATGCCTGCGCAAGATGATTGAGGGGGCTGTTTGTGTCTTTCGATATTTCGTGTAGCCCATGCCAGTGCCCCTATGACGACGACTATGCAGCCATCGCCCGCGACCGACATCGACTCACTTATTCAACGGGCGTACGAACGTGAGCAGGCTGGGGATATGTCCGGGGCGTTGCGGATGGCGCGCCGGGCCTTGGATAGCGCCTGCGGAGGGGATCGGCCATTGGAGCGCGCCCGCGCACTGACCACCGTGGCGCGCTACCGTTTCCGCCTCGGTCAGTACGACCTCGCCCGGTCGCTGGCGCAGGAATCCCTGACCCTGACGGATCCCGACCGCGAGCCGCAGGCCTCCGTCTATGTCGAGGCGCTCTTGCTGCTGGGGATGTGCGCGGCCGAGACACACTCACTCGTCGAGTGCGAACACTATTACCGCCAGGCCGCTGACCTGGCGCGCGAAATCGGGAACCAGTTGCTGTGCATGCGGGCATTGCACAACCTTGGCAGCGGCGTCTATTTGTTCCGCGGGCAGTTTGATCTGGCGATCGCCGCCGACACGCAGGCGTTGCGCCTCTGTCACACCCACGGCTACACCGACTGGTCTGTCTTTCCTCTGATCACCCTGGCCATTGCCCTGCAACTCACAGGGCAGCGGCAGCGCACGCACGAAGCCCTGGCCGAGCTCAACGCCCTGGCACAGCCGGGCTCGGCCGGTGAAGGCTATGCCTGCTATGTGGCCGGCATGTTGGCTCTGGATGAGGAAGAATTCGGCCTTGCCGAAACGCAGTTTGACAAGGCCCTGGCTTCGGCCGAGCACCTGGGCGACCCCAGTCTGAACCTGGATACGCGTCTTGGGATCAGCCGAATGCACCACCGACGGGGTGACGAAGCCAAAGCCATCACCTGGGCCGAGGACGCCCTGACGATGGCGCGGCGTGTCGGATACCGAATCTACCAGGGTCGGGCCTTATTGGAGCTGGGACGGGCGGAACGGCAGATCGGCAGCCTGGACTCAGCCGAAAACCACCTGAACCAGGCACGAGCCATCTTCGCCGAACTGGAGATGCGCTGCGACCAGGTCGAGGTGGTCCTGGAGCTCGCGGCGATGAGCGACGTGCGCGACGCACCACAGACGGCGGGCCTGTTTCTGGAATTCGTGGCGGGCTTGCAGGCAGGCGGTTACGCTTTTCTGCTCCATCGAGAACGGGCTCGGGTCTATCCACTGATCGCGCGGTTTCTCAATTCGGCCAATCCACAACTGGACGAAGCGACGACGGTTCTATTGAAGTCCATCCAGAACTTACCGCCCAAGCCCATCCGCGTCGTGACGCTGGGTCGATTGGAGGTGTGGGTGGGACCGCAACGGATCGATGCCCGCGCGCTTCGGCAGCGACGGGCCGGAGAGTTGCTGGCCCTGCTGCTGGTCAGCAGCGGGTATAGCCTGGCGTCGGCCCAGGTCAGCGATGCGCTGTGTCCCGACAAAGACTCGGACGCCGCTCTGGACTTTGTCCACCATGCCACATCGGCCCTCAGACGTCTCCTGGAGCCCGACCTTCCCGACCGCCGATTCCCGTGTCGCTATCTCGACGTCACCGACGATCGTGTGAGTTTGCACGTGCCGGCCGGATCAGCGATCGATTTCGCGGCGTTTGAGGAATCGGTCAACACACACGACTGGGAGACGGCGGTCGATCTATATGCCGGCGAGTTCATTCCGGCATTGCGGTACGCCGACTGGACGCTTGCGATCCGCCAGAAATTGGCCGACCAACACGAGACCGCGTTGCTGGCCCTGGCGCAACACCGGCTGCAAGAGGACAACCCCAGAGCCTGCCTTGAACTATCCCGCCGGGCGTTGCAGACCAATCGGTGGCAAGAACAGGCCGTTGCGCTCTGCATGCAAGCAGCGATCGCATTGGGCGACCGATCGACAGCTGTGAAGCTATATCGGCAACTCGAGAAGGATCTCAGTTGCGATCTAGGCGTTGCGCCGGTGATGGAGCTTCAGCAGCTATATGACAGCCTGAAGAAGAGACCGCCTTCACTCAAGGGTGCAGTGGGCTCAAAACCAGTTGGAAACGGCAAACGGCGAGGCTGACTTTCTCAGGACGGCGCGTGGTTGAGAGGGTCGATATCGGCGCCAGGCTTTGGTCGTTCCACGCTGATGTGATCCTGGATAGATGGAGCAGCTCGCCGGTTGTGGGCGTCTCGGCTACCCACGGCATCGGCCTCAGCATGGACGCACCTGAAGCTCCTACCGTATTAGCCGATCACAGCATGGGTCGGGCGATGGCGGCGCACATGGCTCCACCTGTGTCCATCACGCGACACACGCGGTATCTCCGATATGACAAAATACGCCCATCCGAAAATGCCGCAGCCTGTAAGTGAAAGGTGGCAAGGGAAGATCCTTTCAGGAAGCGGTTCATACAACCGGAAGCCGCAATGAAGGATTGTGCTCGACATCATTCTGTTCCGACACGGCGTTCTGATTGGGTGTTGGACGAAAAGGGCAACATGTCTGCCGGCCTGTACAGCGGCTGCGTCTGACCCCGTCGTGGCGGCATACATGCACGTCGGAGACTCCCAGCCATGAAGTCGATCGTCCCTGCCGGCCTGCGGATCGCATTCTGGAGCCTGATCGGGCGGATGTGGGATGAGCAGGCACCGACCCGGCCTCACGTTCAACAAGTGGTTGACATCGTTGGAGCGCTTCTGCCGGAGGGTTCGGCCCGCATCCTGGATGCCGGTTGCGGTGCCGGAATCTATTCGGTAGCGCTTGCAGAGGCGGGCTACGATGTCACCGGAGTTGACGCGGCGGACGGGATGCTCACTCGAGCGAAAGCCAAGATCACGCCGGCCACAAAGTTGAGGCTGCGTTTCGGCCTGCAGAATCTGGACAGGCAGCTGAGTCTGCCGCCCAACAGTTTCGAGGGCGTGGTCGCGATCAGCGTGCTTCAGGCGGTGCAAAGCCCGGCGCATGCGTGTCGAGAAGTCTTACGCGTGCTGAAACCCGGCGGCGCATTTGTGGTTCTGCACTTTCTCCGACCTGCTTATCATGATCAATCGGCCTGGCAACAGATCCGCGCGCGAGTCCGGATCTTGAAGCGAAAGACGCCGTGGAACATGCTCCTGGCTGCCGCCAAGATCATGGCCGAGCGTTCGAATGCGTCGCTGTACTGGTCAGTCGAGGAATTGCATGCGTTGCTGAGAGCGCAGGGTTTTCAGATCGAGTCGACGCCCGAGACGAATCCGATGATCGTTGTGGCTAGAAGGCCTGCCGCGTAGTGAGGGGTGTCACAGCCAGGGCTGTATCCGGTGGCAGCCAACTGCCGACCAATCGCTTTCGGCTGATGTGGCCGCCCGGGTGCCCAAACCGGTTGGCCTCGGTTCAATGGCGAGTTGTTGGTAGGGTGGTCTTGGGCCATCTGCCACGCAGCGGATGCGGGCCGGTAGACCGTTTCTCCAATCATCGATTACACTCTCGGGCTGGTCATCAGGTTCATGGAGGGCAGGGCACATGCGAACACTGACGGGAAAGGTCGCGCTGGTGACGGGAGCGAGCCGAGGCGTTGGTAAGGGCATCGCGCAAGGATTGGGCGAGGCCGGGGCCACAGTCTATGTGACGGGGCGGACAACGGAGGAAGGCAAAGCGGCAGTCACCTTGCCTGGAACGATACAGGAGACGGCCGATGAGGTGACGCGCCTGGGCGGAAAGGGCATAGCCGTCCGATGTGATCACACTCGCGATGAAGAGGTTGAGAACCTGTTCGGGCAGATAGCGACTGAGCAGGGGCGGCTCGACATATTGGTGAACAATGTCTGGGGCGGGTACGAACTCTTCAACGATGGAACCGAATTCTGGAAGGAGAAAGGGTTCTGGACGGCTCCTTTGTCTCGCTGGGATAAGTCGTTTCAGGCCGGCGTACGAGCGCATTACACGGCGTCGGTCCTGGCGGCCCCGCTCATGATCGCGCAAGGTTCAGGTTTGATCGTCAACGTGTCGTACTTTGCAGCGCAACGAGATGACAAGGGCGTGATCTATGGAGTCGCCAAGGCAGCAGATGACAGAATGGCCGCGTGCATGGCTCATGAGTTGCGTGAGCACCGAGTGGCAGTGGTCAGCCTGTATCCGGGTTTGGTCCGGACTGAAGGCGTGATGAAGGCAGCGGATTTCTTTGATCTGAGCAACTCGGAATCGCCGCTATTTGTTGGGCGCGCAGTGGCGGCATTGGCGGCTGATGGTGACATTCTGAACAAATCCGGGCAGGTGGTGGTGAGCGCCGCGATTGCCCGAGAGTATGGGTTTCAAGATGTCGACGGAAAGCAGCCGCGTCCTCTCACGGTTGCTGAGGCCTGAACTCGTGTGGCCGAAACTTGGTTCACGTAAGCATCCGGCTGGCGCGGCCAATCGAGTGCCCGATATCGGCCGGGCTTGGTTCACCGGCTCGCCCGGCCGTTAGCTTGCCCTCAAGGCACTGACCGTCTGTCAAATCGGGACAATCTATGGCAATCGACATCCAGCAGTTGTGGGATCACAGCCAGCCCGCCCTGAGCGAAGAGCGCTTCCGGGCTGCGCTGGCCACCGCTGAAGTACAAGATGCGCTGATCCTCAAGACGCAGATTGCACGAACATATGGGATCCGCAAGGACTTCGAGGCGGCTCGTCGAATTCTGGCTGAGGTGGACCGGGAGATCGGCCAGGCAGCTGGAGAGCCGCAGGTGCGTTACTGGCTCGAGCTTGGGCGGACCTATTCTTCGGCCACGCACACTTCGGAGTCGCAGACTGACGACGCCCGAACACGGGCGCGAGATGCCTTTGGGCGGGCGTTCATTCTCGCCAAGGCGGAGCGGCTTGATCATCTGGCCATCGACGCGCTGCACATGATGGCGTTTGTGGATACGGAGCCGAATGAGCAACTCAAGTGGGACCTGGAGGCGTTAGCGTACATGGAGGGCTCCCAACAGCCAGAGGCCAAGAAATGGGAAGGTTCACTCAGGAACAATGTGGGATATGCCCTGTACTTGCAGAAGCGCTATGACGAGGCCCTTGAACAATTTGTGCGATCACGCGAAGCTAAGGAGAGAGACGGGAGTGAGCGAGGGGTCCGGATTGCGAAATGGATGATGGCGTCGACCTATCGCGCCATGGCAAACTACCCGAAGGCGCTGGAGATCCAGCTTAAACTGGAGCAGGAATGGCAAGAAGCTGGAGAAGTTGATCCCTACGTGTTCGAGGAACTGGAGGCGCTCTACAGGGTAATGGGCGACCAGGCCCGCGCTGAGCACTATGCGGCGCTGTTAGCGGCATCGCGCGGGAAATAGCCGTCGACGGCCGATAGCCGGCTGACGAGCGCATGCAGCTGACAGGGCTAACTGGATGCTCAAAGCCAGGAGGCTTCGGCGCATGACTGGGGCACGCGGCGGTCCGGCTTTGGCAAAACCTAAACAACAAGAAGCTCATGCGGCCCGTAGCCGGCTCGGTCTATGAGCCTATCAACTCGGGTCGCCACAGCGCGTCCTATACAAATCCAGGCGCGAGCGGCACCATCACCCCATTCAGATCTTGTCAAGGAAATCCGTCACGAGCGCGTTGACCGTCGTGGGGTCGTCCAGCGACACGTTGTGAGATGCGTTGGCAAGCACCTCTACCTGCGACTGTGCGAGGAGCCTCGTCGCGCGCTTTTCGCACCGGCTGACGTCGTGGACAACGCTCTTTCGACCCAGGATCAGGAGGACGGGTTGCCCGATACTCTTTAGTTCAGCGTCGGAGAAGACCGATGCGATCACTTCTTTGCCGGACGAAAACGTCGATATGCCCAGGATCATCAAACGGATCCATTCCGGCTTGGGCGCCAGGCCTTGGGCTTCCCAGATGAAGAAGCGCTGAAGCAACGCCTGCGAACGAAAGGCGAGCAGGAGAAGTCCCCATACCATGAACGAAAGAGCGAACCGTTGAATAGTCTGGGCGGGCTCCATCAGGACAACTCTACGGACACGAGAAGGGTGAGCCTGTGCAAAGCTCAGACCCAGCCAGGCACCATACGAGTGGCCGACGATATCCACCTGCTCAAGGCCGAGGCCATCCAGAACACTCGACAGCCATTGCATGTAGTGGTCGCGATGGGCAAGGGGTTGCCCGTCGTGGCAGCTCTTGCCGGGTTCGCCGATCGTATCGATGGCGTACACTCGAAACCGGCCTTGCCAGCACTCGACGTTCGGAAACCACATTGCTGATGTGGCATTGCGACCGTGAAGCAAGACAAGGGGCCGGGCGGAGGTAAGCCCAGCGACGATGACATGGGTACGCCCAAACGGCGTCTCCACATCTCGAGACTCATAGGGAGTGGACCACAAGGCCATCACCGCTTGGTAGGCCTGGTCATAAGCGATCTCATCGTGAGTCGTCCTGAAGTGCCGAGTGCCCATGCCTGCATTGTAGCTTCAGCGTGAACATCGGTATCGCCTGAACCAGTTCTATGGGTGCTCTTGGAAACCCGAAGCCATCAAACCAATGCATGCAGCTGGAACCTTTGGTTGGATGACGGCATCCCGCAGGCGTCGGCTTACTCGTGCGCTTTCGGGAAGGGTGGCCTCCGGTCAACCGCATGGCAGTTGATGCCCACCCGATCCGGGCGGTCATGGCGTATGTAGATGGCCGCCTGCTGGCTCGTGGTCGAAACGGGTTTGTTGACGGTCCCGGTCTGGCAGGCTCGCTCCATGGTTCGCTGCTGGCCCAGGCAGAGATGAACACCCCTACTTCGTCCGTTCAGAGCGGTGATCAGCCACACGATGGCGTGGCGTATACCAAAGGTCACATGTGCTTGGGTGCCATCCGCATGAGCTCTATGCGTGTCGGAATTATGGCGGCGCGCGATCCATTGGTCGAGAGCACGAAGATAAGTGGCGCCACTGGGTTCATGCGGAAACGCCCAATGGGGCTGTTTGGACCCGAAAACGCGTTTCTGTAGCACGTGCTTGTTGTCGCCGCTCAATCGGCTTGGAGCCGTTGGAAGCCCGGCGATGAACGCGCGCACCGTCGTGACTGGTGCCGATCCGGCGCTGACAACCCGCGCTGCAGCTGCCGACACTTAGAGACTCCGACTGAACCGAGGTGGGGCGGCATTACCATTCCGGTCGTCGCTACTGCGGCTTTTGACCATGTATCGGCCACTACCGACGACGCCTGCCATGAGTCTGACGCAAGTGCCTGACGTGGGTGCGACCCCGATCACGCGCCCGCCAGAAACGCCGACGGCAGATCGTCTGGGCTTTCCGGCGTCGTGCTGATGTTGGACCACACGGACGGGTGTGCGGTTATCCTTGGGGCTGATGGGCGCTCACCTGGTAGAAGGTCAGGCGCGCTCTTTGGGCACGCGACTTACCGATCGTGTCCCGCCGAATCGGGGCCCGGCACTTCTGGGGTGGGGCGACATGAACGCAGGCCTTACGGAAAGACCGTCTCGCGCCGGAGACGGTATGGGACAGCCACACACCCTTGCGTGGCTCACAAGATCGTTTGCCGGGCTTTGAGACGCATGGGCAGAACGGCTCTGACGAATAGACGGTACGCCCCGTCAAGCGGCTGGCCTGGCACCAGACGAACCGTTGCTGATGGGCAGGCTCGCATGCACGGCGCGGTGCTGCGGCGCTTCCCTATGGGCGAGGCCGTGTGTCCGTGCGATCCGCCGAAATCGTGGGTGGGCCATTTCTTGCGATGCGGCTCCGCGCCGGAGGGTATATGGAAAAGATCGAGACGAATCGCTTTCATCGGGTCGCCGCGCTGTTTCACGACGTGGCTGACGTCCACCTGAGTATCGCTGCGGTAGGCCATGGCACCGCTCCTGGTGAGATCTACGTCGACTCGCTCGATGATCCATCGGTTGGATTCGTCAGGACGCCGGAGGGAGAGTACGTCGTGGGCGATGTGGCCTGTGAAGGGGCCTATCCTGCCCTGCAGGCGCTGATCCCCGAGGAAGCTTATCTGACCTACCATCCGGCGAACTGGGAATCGGTGCTCCCACGGATCTGGACCAACCCTGTCGCGCGTCGCCATCCTCGTCTCCATCTTCGATGGCAGCGCCCCGCGCCGGTGATCAAACGACCTCCGCTACCCAAAGGATTCGATGTGGTGGCGATCGATGAGGAGTTTCTGGCGCGGACAGATCTGCGCAATCACGAAGAGATCACGGCTCGCGTGAAGAGCTGGCTCTCAGTCGACTTCTTCCTGCAGACCGGCTTTGGATTCTGTGTGATCAATGACGACGCCATCGTAAGCCGGTGTGTGGCCGATTGCGTGTTGGGAGACAAATGCGAAATCGGTGTCGGCACGGACCCCCACTACCGGAATCAAGGAATGGCGTTTGCGGCCGTAACCGCCGCGATCGAGCACTGCTTGTCACGAGGCATCACACACATTGGCTGGCATTGCCTTCGCTCCAACACACCCTCCCGTTCACTTGCCGAGAAAGCGGGATTTGACATCGTCGCCGAGTACAGCGCGTATAGCGCGGTCTTGCCGGCAGAAAACGCAACGGACCTGACAGCAGACGAGTATGCGGATTGGGCCGTGCATTACGAAAAATACGCTGCGACGAGCGCCTGGTGCCGTCTCTTCGCCGTGGAAGCGTGGACTCTCGCCGGGGAGCGCGACCGAGCCTTACGCCAGCTCCAACGCCTGGTCGAGAGCAACTGGCCCGGAAGTGCAAGTTGGCTGAGCCGACGCTGGGCCCTTCAAAGTCTCCAGGACCTACCCGAATACCGCTCGATCGTGGCAGCGATGCGGAGGGTGTCAGAGCCTTAGGTGACCCATGGCCGACAAGAAGGTGGCTGCCGCACGATAGCTTTTAGGCTACCAGGAGGCGGGGCAAGAGCGGTAGCGCATCAATTAGACTGTTCCCGCTCGGGGGTCGCTGCTTGACGATCGACATGGCGATAGGATCGGGTGTTGCGTCGCACTGCCGGGCCGGGCGCGGCGTTGATGAAAGCCACAGGCCGGGCATTGCGACATCCCAGGGAGCAATACCTCGGCCCGCGATGTAACACTCTCCGAAGTTGCCTTGCCGCAATCCTGCAGATGACCTGCGCCATGAGGCAGTCTGACGAGGGCTTTCCATCGATTGCAACTGACGGGCTGATCAGGCGCCCAGATCCGGGCGGCTTTGGCTCACGCGTCACTCAGGTGATATGCACGGACAGGCTGCTTGTGTAAGGCATCGTATTCGGGGCCCAGTGCCGAATACCGGAGATAGAATGGGCGATCCATCGGATTTGCTGCAACGGGAGAAGCCAAATGGTGATCGACTACAAGGCCTTCGTCTGGAATCAATACGGCGCCGCGCTGGATACGCTTGAGGACGCCATCCGCCTTTGCCCGGACCACCTTTGGACGGCGGTCTTGTGGAAAGACGACGACGATGCGCGCTATGGGCAGTTTTGGTTTGTGGCATATCACACAGTGTTTTGGGCTGACTTATTCATCGGCGGAACAAGCGAAGGCTTCTTGCCGCCACCGCCGTTCATTCGTGGGCGCCTGCCAGATGAACCCTATACCCAGGGACAGATACTTGAGTACTTGAGCGATTGTCGTCAAAGGTGCCGAGCAACTCTCGAGGCGCTTACAGACGAAAGGGCCCAACAGAAGTGCGTGTTCCAATGGATGGAGCCGAGTTTCCTTGAGTTGCAGATGTATGCGATGCGCCATGTTCAAGAGCATGCCGGGCAGTTGGGATTGGTCTTAGGGCAGCAGGGCGTGACTGGATACGATTGGGTGGCGAGTGCTCGACCGGGCCCGGCTTGAGCCAACGACTTGACGCCGCCAGCGCCAGAGGCCACTGATCGATGACGTGCAGTTGATCTGGCTATCTGGGCGCCCGAATCCGGGCAGCCTCGGTCAACCCTCCGCCCTGACGGGTTCCCGGCTACCCGTTGGTCAGCGGTCAAGCGAGTCCGGCACGACTGGGAGACATGTGAATCGTGTTGGGTGATTCTCCTCAGCCAGTTCGAGCTGTTGGCTCGCTTTGATAGATGAAAGCGTGTGGGCACGCGCGATAGAATCCGGGCGCCTTCCTATGTCGTACGGTGGGTGAGGCGGTAAACACAACGGAGGGTTGATGAAACTTCTGCTTACATCTGGAGGCGTGACCAATCCAAGCATTCGCGACGCGCTCACTGATTTACTGGGCAAGCCAATCGCCGAGTCCAATGCGTTGTGCATTCCGACGGCGCAATGGGGCCACCCGATGTGCGGTCCAGGCTCAGCCCGGGGCTTTGTCGTCGGCGGGCCGCCCTGGCACACGATGGTCGGCCTGGGCTGGAAGTCGGTGGGCCTCCTCGAACTGACGGCGCTGCCCACGATCGGAGAGGAGCGCTGGATCCCCTGGGTTCGTGAGGCCGATGTCCTGCTGGTTGACGGCGGCGATGCGACTTACCTCGGCCATTGGATGCGGCAGTCCGGGTTGGCAAGCCTGATCCCGTCGCTGACCGAGACGGTCTGGGTGGGCGTGAGCGCCGGCAGCATGGTCATGACCCCTCGGATCGGGTCATACTTCATGGAATGGAAATCCGCACCCAACGACCGAACCTTAGGGATCGTCGACTTTTCGATCTTTCCGCACCTTGATCACCCGCAGCTGCCCTGGAACACCCTGGCGGCTGCGGAGCGCTGGGCGGCCGACATCGCGGGGCCAGCGTATGTCATGGACGACGACACTGCCCTCAAGGTGGTCGACGGTGTTGTAGAGGTTGTTTCGGAAGGTCAATGGAAGCGGTTTGGCTGAGGAGTGGCAAACGCTGAATGCGGGCGAGAGGACACAAGTAGCTGACAGGGCCATCTGGGTCATCGTACCGAGGGTCTTGGTAGAAAGACAAGTCGACTGGCCGGTCGGCCTCGATCCACCCGCCATGCATCTGAAACGGGCTGTTTCGGAGCACCTCGGTTACAACCGTGGCTGCAGATCCACGAAACATCGTCTTGACGTCAGGATACTGAACATGTCACTGCACAGCATCACCGCGGAGCTCGCTACTCGCTATCGTCAAAACCACGAAAGCCTGATCGAGTTGATCAGCGGCCTGACAGACCAACAGATCGCATGGACCCCGAACGACACAACGCCGTCGGTGGGCTTCCATGTCTGGCACATGGCCCGATGGGCGGATTATCTGCAAGAGTTGTTCAATGGACGGGGAAGCCAGATCTGGGAAAAGGAAGGGCTGGCGGACCAGTGGAACATGGCGACGCAAAGTCTGGGCTACGCCCAAACTGGGATGGAAATCGACACGGCGAGTGCCCTGGCCTTGCGGTTTCCCGCGAAAGCGGCCCTTCTCGACTATGTGAGGCGCTCGTTTGAAGCCGCCCAGGAAGCTGTGGCGGGGCTCCGAGACGAGGACTTCTTTGCGGTGTATGAGTGCTTCCATGGTGAGAACTGGCACGGGGGCCAGATCGGTCCCATCGTGGTGACATGGATGACGCACGACAATCGGCATCTGGGGATGATCGAATGCATGGTCGGCCTATTGGGCAAGTCTGGCAGTGCCGACGCCTAATGCGGGCCAGGGTTGTCTCGTCGTGCAGAGTTCGACCTAACGCATACATGCAGCCGACGACACGGCGGGGCTTCTCAACGAGAGCTTGCGACGTGCGGGTTCGGAGGTCCAGCCAGTTCGGTTCACTTACCCGATGTCGCCTGTCCGCGGGCCGCGCTGTCGCGGTGGGGCGTGCACCGAGGCTGCTCTTTTGTCGGTGCCACGGTCGAGCAGAGAGAGCGTAGCTGACAAGACACGACGCGAGCAGCGTCTGTTGCCCTGAGTCGCGCGCTCATGGTGTGGTCGGCTAGCGCATGTGTGTTTGACCGTCGGGACCAACCGGGAACTGGCGCATAAGTCAGGCGTTGTGTTTCACATCCCGGCTAGTTGGTTCTTTCGCCGCCCTGTGACCAACGGGCGCCGCATGCACTCGCTCGCGCCGTTGGAGAGAACTGTGGGAGTACGGGCCGGGCCGCCCCCAATCTCATGGGCAGCCCGGCTGTACTCCCGGACGTCGGGACTGATTAGCCCCTCCTTTCAGAATGGACTAGAAGTTTCTTGAGTTGTACGACCCCGCGGTGCTGCAGCGTGCGGATCGAGCCGACTGATTTGCCAAGCAGATCGGCAATCTCGTGATGGCTGCGACCTTCAAGGTAACGCATGGCAATGACCTGGCGCTGACATGGGCTGAGGCGCCTTAGTGCAGCGGCCAAACGGTCGAACTCGAGTTGCTCCTGGGCGATGCGCGCCGGATCAAGCCGGGTGCTGACCGACTGGGGCATGGCAGACCCGACCGGAAGTGACCTCTTGCGAAATTGATCCCTGACCCAATTGTGCGCAGTCGTGTACAGATACGCCTGCACATACTTGTACGGCCCGCCGCCCGAGTCCAGGGCTTCGAGCAGCCGGCGGAAGGTCTCGGCGACACAGTCCTGAGCCAATGCCCGATCGCCCAACAGCCGCGCGGCGTAGCGGTACAGGCCCGGCGAGAACCGGGTGTAGATCTCGACCAGAGAGTCGTGGTCGACGCGGCGGTTTGCCAAAGCCAGCGCCGGTTCGCGGTTCATGCCGCCCAGCCAGTCGAGAGCAGCGACTGACTGGGCGGCCGGGTCTGGGATCTCGCCACGGCTAAGGGAACCTCAACGTCTGCCCAGGATAGATGCGGTATGGGTAGGCGATGCCGTTCGCGCTGGCCATCTGCTGCAAGCTGAAGCCACAATCGAACCCGATGCGGAACAGGTTTTCGCCTGGCTGCACCACACGGGTTCCGGTGCAGGCGCCGGCCGCCTCCGGCGCTGCCACGCCGGTGGCGGTCGGCTCCACCGGCGGCGCGTCGGAGGCGGCCGGGTCGCTGACGACCGGCTGCCCAGCGGGTGGCGCGCTGTTGTCGACCGCGGGATTGCCGCCTGAGCCTGCCGACTCGTTCCCTTGCGCCGCAGACGTGTCGCTGTGCTCGTCATCGTGATGGTCATCGTCGGGCGACTCGGATGCCGTCACCTGGGTGACGGCCGTGGCCGTGTCGTCGTCGGCGTTTCCGTCGATCAACGTCGCCGTCCAGGTGATGACCCCGCTGGCAGTGGGCAGATAGGTGGGGAAGGTGTACGAACGGGTGCGCCGCGAGTTGCCGGACGAGACCGTCAGAGTGACGCGGTACACCTCAGCGCCGTTCTGCAAGCCAACGACGGTTGCGGTTCCCTGCCCTTCGGTTCTGCCGCTGGTCCGGATGTCCAGCCTGATCACGATCCCGTCGTCCTCGTCTCGCTTGAGCTCGACCTTTTGGCTAACCCTGAAGGATCGAATGTCGAGGTCCAGGCCGCCGGTCGAAGTCACGGTCGTCGCCGTCGGTGTTGGCGATCCAGGTGGCGCGGTGAGTGTGGCCGTGGGGTTGGGCGCAGCCGATGTGGAGGTGGGCGATGCCGCGACCGTCGACGTTGGGGTAGGCAGCACGGTCGTGGGTGTGGGGCTAGGCGGTGGCGATGTGCGCGTCGGCGTCGCCGTGGCGGCGACCGGGTGATCGCTGGCATCGCCCGGGAACGTCAGGGCGCTGATCTCTGCGAGGTTCGAGACTCCGTCACCGTCTGAGTCCAGGTTTTCGATGGCGGTGAAGCTGTGTCCGTTGTTCGCGTAGTCTGTGCCGTAGGTGTTGCGCGGTCCCGCGCTCGGTCCATTGACATGGCACAGCGCGCAACTATCCAGCCGGCTGCCGGCGGCGATGGGATATTGAGTGTCGAAGGCAGTCTGGTAAGACGAAAAGGCTTGCACGCTGCGCGGCGGAACCGACAGCGCAACGATGACGATGGCAGCCGCCCCGGCAACTAACGCGACGCCGGCGCGTCCCTGGCGCAGACACGCCAGCCATCCGCGGCCAACCTGAAGCGATTGATCCTTCATCGGAATCGACCTCCTGAATATGGACGAACCCAATTGGGCAAGGCCAGGTCTGCGAGCCGTCGCGCGGGAGAATGCGACAAAGCCCATAGTTAAGACGGAGATACCGGCGGTGTGTTACGGCCTGGGCCGTCAGCCGGGCCCGAGTGTCCGCACAGGCTGAGGCACACCAACTGGCGAAAATGGCTATGGATTCCGAGGAATGCGGGCATTTTCATTACACGAGAAGTTGAATGCGGGTACTTAATGTCCCAGTATCTTTCCTGCATTCTGCCTAGCGCATGTCAGACAAATGTGGATGCGCTGGACCGGACTTTGCCCATGTCGATGACCTCTTGCTTGTGGGCCAACGTTGGGAGTTTGACAGCTTCGGTTGCGAAGTGCGACGCGCCAGTCCCTACTGAACACACGAGCACGCATAGAACTCGATCCCGTGGTGAGCCACGTTGTCCGCGTTCATTCATTCCTGCCTGACGAGCGCCTGAAGCCGCGAGGCTGGATGACGCCGAAGCCAGTTCGGCCCCGACTCATTGGCCGCGCATTGAGGGCCAACCGCCAGCTGATCCCGCGAGCCAGTGTATATTTCAAGGCAGAGGGGAGCGATATACATGACACTGCGGCGTTCGCTGATATGGTTGTTGCCTCACAAATGGTTGAGAATGTCCGAGGTCAAACGATGGATGGCAGTGCGCGACACCGATGACGGACGGTTCGAGCTACTTGTAGCTCTCGGCTTCGGTTTCCTACAAGGCTTACGATGGGCGAATCGGGTGGATGATCTGGCGCTGAAACTCATCGCGGCCGTCCTCATAGGTCTGGTGATGGGCTTGGTCGTTTTCCTGGCCGGTGGTGGTCTACTCAACTGGGCTCTCCGTGCCATGGGCGGCACAGGAGAAGTTGGAGCGACGCGCGCCGGGGTGTTTGTTTGCAGTGCGCCGATGCTTTGGGCGTCGGCTCTGACGATCATCTACGGGATCGTGAACCCGGCAACGCTGCCGCTGGAGACCAGCAGTGCCTCACTCTATGCAATGGTGGCCGCTTCGTTGGCCGCCTACGTGTGGTTCGTCGTGTTGGTTGTTGGCGTTTTGGGTGATGTGCATCAGATCACGGGCATTCGCGTGTTTTCCGCACTTCTCTTGACTGCCGCGATCGGCTACCTGCCTTGGGTAACGTGTGCGACGTTGATCGACTCGCTGTTGTAGCGGGCTGGTGAAGACACACCACGTCTGACGAACGCAGGCTGCTGTCGCACACAGCTGGTTGCCAGATCCGAGCCCCGCTCATTCGGCGCGGCCTTGAGAGGAGCCGGCTCGCTTCATCCGCCACATCCTCGATGCGAGGGCAGAGCGCCTCGCATGAGAGTCTCCTGTCTCTGGCGCTCGCGCAACCATGCGGTGTGCCTGTGGTCCGCCAAACTGGAAAGAAGAACGGCGATGTACTATTGGGGCCTGTACGGGCGGTGGCTTCAATAGGGGAGCGGCGATCCCACCAATGGTCCATTCTGCGAGTGGTTTGTGAGAGGTCGACGTTGACGGCCAAGAGGAGGGCAGAGGCATGATCCTTCCGAAAGAGCGCGATCGTCGCTTGATCACCGTGCGGCGCGGCGGAACGTTGTCTGACTCGAATCACCAACTCCTGGCGCTCTGGGCAGCCACGTGTGCCGAGCATGTTCTTGGCCTCTTTGAGGCGATCCGGCCCGCAGACGTGCGCCCACGGCATGCGATCGAGCAGGCGCGCGCCTGGGTGCGTGGCGAGATCAACATGACGCAGGCACGGACGGCGGCAGGTCACGCCAACGGTGCGGCTCGGGCTCTGAAAGGCGCAGCCCGCCATGCCGCCTATGCTGCCGCTCAGGCTGCCAACGTGGCTCATGTCGCTGCGCATGAACTCGGAGCGGCGGCCTATGCGATCAAAGCGGTGCGCGCCGCCGCGCCGCCGGGTGAAGATGTGCGCTTGGGCCGTCTCGAGTGTCTCTGGCAACGTCAACAACTCCCGGAGGCCATCCGTGCCTTGGTGCTCGATGATCAGCGGAGGCGAAACGACATCTGTTGGTTCGTGTTTGATTGCTGAGCATGCGGGGTCAGCACTCGACGCAGGGCACCGTGTTGGCCGATCTGGCGCCGCCGTCTTCGACGTGTTGAACGGCGCCGTGACATTGCCGATGGGTGGGGCCGCGCACATGGCCCTCGACCAAGCTGCGCAGATAGAATGCAGGGCGACGGCGCCATTTAGATGGTTTAATCCGCCTTCGTACTGCCGCGTTTCAGACCATCCGGCCTCGGGCCCGGCTCTGTTCCTTCATTAATCGTCGCCAGCCCTGGACGTCCTGGCCGAAGGGCGGGTGACTCGGCCGTGACAGAGTGGACATTGAGAAAGGCGATGAGTGATGCCAAAAGCAATGAAACCGAAGCCAAACAGCCATGAAGAACTGCTGGGTACGCTGATGTCAAGGTTTGAAGCGAACCCTCAGCGCCATCCCGAGGTTGAGTGGCCTGCCGTGCAGAAGCGGCTGCAAGCCAACCCCAAAAAACTGGCTGTGCTTGGCGAGATGGAGCGGACCGGTGGCGAACCGGATGTGGTCGGGATTGACCCCGATACGGGTGCGATCATTCTGATGGATTGCTCGGCCGAAAGCCCCAGCGGCAGGCGCAGCCTGTGCTATGACCGTCAGGCATGGGAGTCGCGAAAAGAGAATCGACCCGGTGGCAATGTCCTCGATATGGCTGCCAGCATGGGCGCGGCGCTGCTGACCGAAGCGCAGTACAGGCAACTACAGACTCTCGGGAAGTTCGATCAGAAGACCTCCAGTTGGGTGCAGACGCCCCTCGACATCAGGCGGCGTGGCGGCGCTCTCTTCTGCGACCGTCGCTATGACACGGTGTTTGTTTATCACAATGGAGCCGAGTCCTACTACGCCGCCCGAGGTTTCCGCGCCGTGTTGAAAGTCTAGGGTGCCGACAACATCTCACGGGACGATCATCACAGGAGAATGGCATGCACCTCAACGAGAAAGTCGCCCTGATCACGGGTGGCGCGACCGGAATTGGGTATGAGTTGACGAAGATGTTTCTGTCGGCAGGCTCCAAAGTGCTGGTCTGCGGACGAAGGCAAACGGCCCTTCAGGACCTCAAGGAACGTCATCCGGCCATCGACTATCAGGTCGCTGATGTCAGCCGGGAGGAGGATCGGCTGCGGCTGATCGAATGGGTCAAGACCGAGCATCCGGATGTCAACGTCCTGGTCAACAATGCAGGGGTTCAGGAGCGAATGAGCGTCTCTGACGCCGATTTCTGGGAGCGCGCGACGCGCGAGATCGACATCAATCTCAAAGGCCCTGTACATCTGTGCTCGGCTCTGCTTCCCGTTCTCGAGAGCAACCCCAGCCCGGCCATCATCAACGTCACCTCGGGGCTGGCGTTCGCGCCCATGTCGCGGGCGCCCGTCTACTGCTCCACGAAAGCGGCGCTCCATTCGTTCACGGTATCGTTGCGGCACCTCCTCAGAGATCGGGTGGAAGTGATTGAGGTGATTCCCCCAGCCGTCAACACAGATTTAGGCGGGCCGGGCTTGCACACGCAAGGTGTTCCGCTCGAGGAGTTCGGGAGGGCCATCGCCGACCAAGTGACCCTGGGCGCCGTCGAAGTGACATTTGGCTTTTCGTCGGCGATTGTGAAGGCGGGGCCCGACGAACTTGCGGCAGCCTTTCGTCGCATGAACCCGTGATGAGGGGCCGCCCTCGAACGACGCTGAAGGCGGCCAGGTTGGCGCGCGGCGCGCGTTATCGGCCGCCTGAGTGGAATAGCCACCCAGGGAACGCCGGGTTCCCTGTGTGACGGGTCTTACGCGCCGACGACTGGTTGCAACGGCTCTCGTCGGCCTGAGATCACCGCGCCGAACAGGATCCAACACACACCTGAGATGAAGAAGTGCCAGAAGGGTGCCATGACCTGCACGGGCACGAGTGCTGGAACGCCGAACCAATCGAACGGAACACTGAGCACTACGGTTGAACCCAGGAAGAGGGGCAAGCCATTCAATCGTGGCATCGGCCTAGACTTCAAGCACTCGATCCCGAAAAGCAGTAGACCCAATCGAATGGTTGTGAATCCGATGAAGGCGCCATAACTGGCCAGAGAAGGCTGGTCAATCGACGCATCGCCCACCAGCGGGCTGGCGATCAGAGCGGCGAACAGGCCCGCGCAGCCGAGGATGCTCAGCGCGAGGCCGAGCCGACCTGGCGCGCCGATCGAGGCCTGGAATAGCTTGCGGATGCCAATAAGAGCCGGAAACAGGGGCAGGAACGACAACAAGAAGGGTAGTGCGACCAGACCCACCAACGAGTCGTCGCTGATGAGCCGTGTTTGAAACATGAGATCTCCCAACGCCGACATCGCCCACAGCACGCCCACAACCACGGTCAAGGGGCCAGCCCACCGCGCGAGCGCCGATCTGGATGACATCATCTGTCTGACCCTCTCTTCCAGTGCTGTTTTGAGCAGATCCACAAGAGTCGCGCCCCACAGCTCGATCAGCCCCCACAGCCGTCCTCGGCGTCGCGCTGCCCGCAGGTAGTCACGAAACACGACCTGCATTTGTTGCCCATACGCGTCGCGGAACTGTTTTGGAAACAGGACCAGCAACAGGCTGAAGAGTCGGCCGGAGAGCCGGTCGATGAACTGTTGATCGTCAGGCATGTCAGCCTCTCGCCAGGATCCGTTTCTTCTTCGCGATCGCCAGAGCCTGCGCGAGCCGGGCTGTCTCGGCGGCCAGCACGCGTCGCCCAAAAGCTGTCAATCCATAGTAGCGGCGTCTTTCATCGTCGAGCTCAGCATCTGGGCGCTCGTTTGTTTCGATGATCAAACCAGCATCCATCATTCGCTTGATGGATCCGTAGAGCGAACCAATGTGGATGCGCATCTGGCCACTCGTCTCCGCTTCGACGGCCTGCATGATGGCATAACCATGTTTTTCGCCATCCGCCAATGCCAAAAGCATGTGAAAAACGGTCGGCGTCAGGGGTAGCATTGACTGGATATCTTCGGGCATGGCCACTCTGTTCCCGCAGCGGTTGATTGTGACTGGTTAACTATATTCGTAACGATTATATTTGTCAAATGCGACAACCAGCCGTGTGCTGAACTCGAACACCCGAGCGACGGGGTTCGCCCACCCTGACTATGGCCCCGGCTTTCGTGCTCAAACGAACAGGCTCTGCGGCACGCGGCGCGCGTTGAGACCGGCGACGACCGAGCCCGCTGGGCGGCAGGATCAGTTAGGGCTCATCCATCACTTCGACGAGAAGGCCCCCTGGGGGAGATCGTAAGGGTGGCGACCGAATGCGATCACTCGCGCGCCCTGATTTAGAAAGCGCCTGGCACAAAACTCTGGGCCGCAACCGGCGCCGAACACGTCAGGGCCCTGTACAACAGGAAGGAGCCGAAGTGTAACCGGACGTTCGAAGTGTTGCGTCCAGGGCTTCGGCCCTGTCGTCCTATGATGAGCCCGTATGTATGCTCGTGCGATCAATGTGCGTGACGAAATCCCGTCTGGTTCGCCGAGATCGTTGACAGCTCAGGTCAACGACCTCGATGGGTTCGCATGGTGTCGGTCTGCCTGTCGAGTGGGTTGACCGGATGTATCATGAAGACGGGTACTACCCGGTCATTCATATGCGTGCCGACGGCAGAGGGAGCGTGGCATGACGGTATCCCGAGAACGCGTACTTGAGACTCTCGAGCGAGGCTGGGGAAGGTATGTGACGGCCTACGACGAACTCTCCTCCGAGGGAAAGTTGGCTTACCTGCAACGACAGGGCTTCATGCGATTCGCTGACGTACTCGCGCATGTGATTGCCTGGTGGAACGAGGGCCGCCTGTTAATCACCGCGTATGTCAATAACCCTCACTACAAGCCGGGCGAGCGTGATGTGGACCGGTTCAACGCCGCGGCGGTCCAGGCCTTTGCTGACAGAGACGAAGAAGCGATCCGGCGGGCTTTCGAAGAGGCGCGCCGATCAATGATCGAGTTCGTCCTTGCGCTGCCGCCCGAATCCTTCCAGTCCGAAAGTGTGATGGCGCAGTTGAACATGGAGGTCGTGGGTCACCTCGCGGAACACACGCTCTCCGAGTATTGAGCCAGGTCGGCGGCGCCTCTTCTCACACTCTCACCCAGGAGACGGACACGCGATGAACGTTAGCGTGAACTACGGGCCTGATGAAAGGATCGCCTGCTCGGACGTGGGCGATCCGTCCGGACGCCCGATTCTCGTGCAACACGGGCTGATCGCGAGCATCCACGACACCCATTTGTTCGAGCGCATGATCCGGTCGGGTCGGCGAGTGATCTCGCTTGCGCGGCCTGGTTACGGCGAGTCTTCAGCGTGCGTCATGGAGAACCTGGCAGAGTGGGGCGCTATGGTCGAGTCGGTGGCTGATGCGCTTGACCTGGCGACGTTCGATGTGCTGGGTCTGTCGTCGGGAGCGCCGTACAGCTACGCCATCGCCAGTCACCTGCCTGAGCGCATCGGGAGGCTCTACATCTTCAGCGGCACACCGGCGCTGTTTGATGAACAGGTGCTCGCTCTCTGGCCCTATCCCGTTGATCAAACGGCCGATCTCGATCAGCTGAAGTCACTTGCCGCGGACCTGTTCTTCTCTGGTCTGACCGAGGATGACCGGCGCACCAACGACGTGAGCGACTCGATGCGAAATGGCGGATTCGGCGTCGCACAGGACCTGAAGTTGCGCTGTCGCGACTGGGGTTTCGGGCTGGCGAGCGTCACGGCACCGGTGGTCATGGAGCACGGCAGGCACGATCGCCAGGTTCCCGTGGCCACCGCCATGAGAACAGCCGAATTGCTCCCGAACTGCAGCCTGACCATTCGTGAAAGTGGCGATCACTTCTCGCCGGAACTGCTCGACGACTTCATCCACACGTCGGGTCTGGGGTAAGGGAGAGCCCGTGCTCGGGCGAGTACGTGGTTGAGAGGCACGCAAATGGCTGAGTCGCAATTTGCCGCCGTAAACACGAGCTCCACAAGGGCAAGGCGATGCGTGGAAACCCGGCTTGAGTGATCGCGCTGATATCGCACGATGCTGGGCGCGCCGTCAGTGCAAGAGTAACCCTGTGCTGCCGCGATTGAACGCGAGGCCCAGTCCGCCGCGTTGCGGGAGCCGTTGTCGGCGGTACCTATGGGAAAATCGACGGGTGTTCGATATGGGTCGAACTGCACTCGCACAGACCGAACCATGAAGGATGGGACACCATGACGCTCGGTCCCAACACGCCCCATGAGATCCCGCACGATCGTGTGTTCGCAAAAATGGTGGTGATCGACGCGTCGCCAGAAACTGTCTGGGAGTCGCTGACAGACCCCAGGCGCATGAAAGAGTGGATGTTTCCCTCGGCGATCGAGATCGCGACCGATTGGTTGGTCGACGGTCCGATCGTGATCAGCGGCGACCTGCACGGCGTCTCTTTCGAGAACCGCGGTCGGGTGTTAGCCTTCGAACGCCCGGTCAGGCTCGAATACACCCACTTGAGTTCGGTCTCCAGGCTGACTGACGCGCCCGAGTACTACGCCCGGATCAGGTTCGAGTTGTCCGCCGTGGCCGCCGAGGTGACTCGCCTTTCGATCTATGTCAGCGATGCTCCCACTGACGTGATCCACAAGCACCTGGCGTTCTATTGGAACTCCACCCTCGAAATCCTCAAGCGCCAGATCGAAGAGCGCAAGCCTGGACAGACAGCGGAACGGGGCTACTAGACCGAGGCCCGCGTACGTTCTCGAGGGAGTTGAGCGTCAGGCTGGACGCCGCGGGTCAGGGCAACGGACTGACGGGAGGTGCCGATGTCAAGCGGATGGGTCGACATGATGGGCGTCATCGCCCGACAGGATGTATACGCCAATCAGATCGTGCTTCGAGAAGCCTCACGGATCGATCCCGTTATACTCGAGGCGTCCGCCAGCCCAAGCCGGGGATCGGTCTTTGGACTGCTGATTCATCTTATAGGTGTCGAGGTCAATTACCTCGGTCAGATACTGGGCGGGGACAACGTATTGAGCGATCCGGCGCGGACGTCGATCGCCGCGCTGGCTGTGGCAGCAGACGCTCACTACGCCCGGCTGCTAGGCTATGTAGACGGGCTCACCGACGTCGAGTTGGCTCGCGCCGTGCCGTTCAGATTCTCGACAGGCGCGGTCCTGCAGTTCACGGCGTGGCAACTCCTGACGCAGTTGTTCATGCACTCCGCTCAGCATCGCGGCGAACTATCGATCTTGTTGTCCGAGCTTGGGCAGCCGTTGCCGATCGACGACATCATCGTCCGCTTCGCCGACGAGAGCGGGCAGGCCTGGCCGTTCCGCTGAAAGCCTCGGGAACACACAGAGCCTTCACTGAGGCAGCCCGAACGAGGGCAGCAAGCGCTTCAACTGCTCGACCAGTCGTTTGTCCTGGGTGTGCTCACGCGCTGTTTCCACGAAGGCCGATATCCAGGCGGCCAATGTCGGCGACGCTTGAGTGGATGCCAATTGAGCTCTTAGCGTAAACGGCTCGTGCTCGTCATGCAGGTCAAGCCGGATGACGACGCCGTCTCGGGCGGCCAGGTCGTCTGCTGAAACTGAAGGCCGCTCAAGTTCGGAGAATCGGCTGAGGAGTTCGCGGCCCTTGTCGCCTTCGAATGATGTGACGTTCTCGAGGCACGAGAACATCGTTTCTTCGATGGCCGAAACTTCGGTGGCTTGACTGCGCCCCCACATGTATTCAGCGATCGGATTGTCCATGGTGGGCAGCGCGGCGTGTCGGAGCGTACCGGTTTCACCAGTCCAGGAGTATTCGAAGGCGCAGACCGGCTGGAATGAAGGCACGACAAGCAGCCTGAAAACTCTTGCGTGAACGCGGCCCTCGATCGCCGTGCAGCCAAGGGCTGTCAACAACGCCTGTTCGTACCGCTCCCACCTGGATGTGATGTTGTAGTCCATGTCTTGCGAGCCTGTTCGTGAACGACTATTCTCAGGAGTATATACCGATGCCTCCTGGTGCGCTCACATGCGGCATCGATCCTTTCCGAAAGCCCGAACACGCTCGAAGACCAGTCGCAGCAGTCTTTCGAGACACGCTCAGAGGACAGGGGCTGCCTGTGAGCCGAGAGGTGAGTCGTGAAACCTGCTTTCGTCTTCCCGTTGCACGACCCGACGGGCCTGCTCTGGGACCGATTGCCGGCTGGTCTGCGCGTTCTGGAACCGCTGGCCGGTCGTATTGTCGTCGGCCTTACCGCTGAAACCGCGGCTACCGTGACGGGTCTCGTCGACTGGCTCAAAAGTCAGGACTGGGTCGAAGTGGTCCATGTGTCAGCCTCGGCGCCCGTTGGAGAGCAATTCCACCATCTGTACGCGGAAGCTGCGCGTCTGGCCGATCCCCGGCAGATCATGCACCTTTGCTTTCCAGACCGTCTGCTGTTTGCGCTCGCCGGCGACCATCGAGCGCAGTTTCTGTCTGACGTCCTCGCCAAAGGCGATGACGCCCCGTTGTTGTTTGAGCGCTCAGCCTGGGCCTGGTCGACCCACCCGCGGGTCTATCGCGATGCCGAAGGGCTCGTAACGACCCTGGGAAGACTGTTGATCGGCCGTGAACTCGACTTCGCCTGGTGTCACCTGGCGATGTCGGCGCAGGACCTGGCCGAGTGTCTGCCGAACGTCCGCCGCAGCGATCTGAGCATGATGGCCGAGTTGGTGTGGTGTGTGAAGGATCGGATTCAGACAAAAGCCGTGGACTGGCTGGCCTGGGAAGACCCGTTCGTGCTCGGCTGTGACGGAGATGCGCTCAGGGCCGAGCGCGAGGGTAGCGCTGCCGAATTGGACAAGCGGCTGAGTTATGTGCTCCCGATGCTCGACGTGCTTGCGTCTGGCGCAAAAGCGGAACGCCATTCGGGGCATCAGTCACGGGATCCCCGTAGCCGCCGATCCGAACCTTGATCAAAAAGGATGCCCTCCTGTGTGCGCTTTCCTCATTCCCGATTTGGCCGTAGCTCGCCGCGTGGAAGCCCACGAAGCGTGGAGCGCGAGCAGCCATGCCTTGACGCAGGCCAGCCTGTTTCCAACGATTGGCGCGGATGCCCTCCGTGTGGGCCATGGATATGCGGTGTACTGTGGATCGCGTTCTCCGAACAACGGGCTGTTTGGTTGGGGCCTTGAGCCTTCAGCTATCGAGGCGGACTTGGATTCGGCAGAGACGTTCTTTAACGCGCGTCAGCTAGACTGCGCGGTTCGATTGTGCCCCCTGGCCGAGCCCGATGCGGTGCGCGCGCTTTCGACGCGCGGCTATCGTGCTCGAGATTTCATGAACGTCTATGTCCGACGTCTCGATGACGTGTCGGATGACGCGCCGGCGCCGGCCGATCTCAACGTTCGGCCGGCAACGTCCGAGGAGGCGCGAGCCTGGTTTATCAGGGCAGGCTACGCTGGACCGTGGGCAGACCCGGAGGGCGTCGATTTCATGTTGATCAGGTCCTGCCTCAAACCGGGATCACAGCTATTTTTGGCATGGCAGGGCCATGAAGCGGTGGGTGGCGGCGCGTTGGAGATCCGGGACGGGACGGCGGCACTGATGGCCGCCATGACGTCGCCTTACTTACGAGGCCGCGGCATTCATGCAGGGCTGTTACAGGCTCGGCTCAGATCCGCGCGGGCAGCGGGCTGCGATCTGGGGATCGTGCACACACGACCCGGAGCCGACTCTGCGCGCAACGTCTTGCGTGCCGGATTCCAACTGGCGTACACCACGGTGACATTGGTGCGAGATCGGAATCTCACATGAGCCGCAGCGAATTCCATCGTTTAGGGTCAGGGGCGGTGCCTACGATCCCGTCTCGGAGTGATGCGAAGACCGAATGGCGCGCAAGGGCGGGCGGAGGCGATGAGGGGTGGACCCTGGAAGTCCGGAGCCAGATCGCGACCGTGACCGAACAGACGGCTGCGATGTTGGGTCATGAGTTGGTCGGCGTCTACCTGCACGGATCGTTAGCCATGGGGTGCTTCAACCCCAGGCGAAGCGACCTTGACCTGCTGATCATCACGCACGCGCGGATGCGGGCGCCCGAACGTCGCAGCATGATGCAGTTGATGATCGAACAGTCACAGAGACCCGCTCCGATCGAAATATCGACGATGACGCGCGATCACCTGCGCCCCTGGCGGCACCCGGCGCCGTACGACCTTCACTTCAGTGAAAGCTGGCGCGGCCGTTACGTCGATGCTCTGGGAGCTAATTCCTGGCACTCCGACAACGACGAAGACAGATATGATCCGGACCTGGCGGCGCATGTGACGGTCACACGAGCTCGCGGCCTTTGCCTGTGGGGTGAGCCCATCCAGGCTGTTTTTCCCGAGGTGCCTGCCGAGCACATGCGTGCGTCGCTGGCCCTCGATCTCGCCGAGTCTTTGCGCACGATCACCTTGAACCCGGTTTACACAGTGCTCAACTGCTGTCGAAGCCTGGCGTACCTCAGGGAAGGCGTTGTACTATCGAAGGCGGAAGGCGGCCTGTACGCGCTCGCTGTCGCGCCTGCGGCCGTGGCGCCGATCGTTCGCAGAGTCCTCGATGCCTACACCCATGGCGACGGCAGCGACGATCGCTTCGACGAGACCGAATTGACGACTTTTGGTGACTTCGCCCGGGACGCGTTGACGCCGCTCCTGGCAGGTGAGTCGAGTCAAAGGAAGTGACAGATGTACGGACTGATTGGAAAAATGCTGGCGGTTCCAGGACAACGTGATGCCTTAGCCGCGGTGTTGCTGGAAGGTCTTGTGTCGATGCCAGGTTGTTTGAGCTACATCGTGGCCAACGATCCGCAGGATCGGGATGCGCTGTGGATCACGGAAGTCTGGATCGACGCGGAGAGCCATCGTGCGTCTTTATCGCTTCCGTCTGTCCAGGCTGCGATTGGGCGAGGCCGGCCGTTGATTGCGGGCTTCGGCGAACGATTCGAAACCCTGCCAATTGGTGGCCATGGATTGCTCACCACGTGAATGGCCGAAAGCCCAGAGACCGATCCAGTCGGCCGTCGGCGGGGCGGGGCGATCTGACGGCATTCGGGCGGTTCCGTCAATCGGTGAACCGTGGACGCCTCTTGCGCGGATACTTCGTTAGGTACCACAAATGGACTCGCTATGTTGACACGAGAGCTGCTGGGGGACCTCTTTGGCGATGCTTCGCACCCGCTACGCGCGGCGATGGAGTGTTGGCTATCGACGTCGCGTCGATATGCAGGCTTCGTCGAAGCACATGGCCCGAAGATCCGCAAGAAGCTCCACGTTCGAACCGACCCGGAAAGCCTGAATGACCTCCGGCTCGAGTTGGAAACGGCCTTCTGCCTCGCGAACGATGTGGCTTTTTCGCTCGTGTACGAACCTGCTGTGGCGGGAAGAAGCGCAGGGCCTGACTTCGCCGTGACGTATACAACCAGCCTGCGCTTCATGCTCGAAGTGACGCGCACTCAGGCGTTCGACGCGGGCACCCCAGCGGATGACACAGCCTTCGACCGCCTGGCCGATGTCACGTGCGGAAAGCTGCGTCAATTGGTACCGGGGATGGTCAATGTGTTGCTCATCGGAGCGCGCCTCGAGGGTCATTCGGTGATTCCATTGTCCGACGTGATGATTCGCCTCCAGCGCCATGCCGAGCAGGGCGACCGGAAGTTCTTCGGTCGATACGGCTTCGCTTCACGCTCCGACTTCTTCGCGCACTATCAGCGGCTCAGCGAGGTCGTGGTCCGAGATACGGCTGCTGCGAAGAGCGACACGATCGTGGCCTGGACCAACCCTCAGGCGCGTCAGGTGATGCCGACCAAGGTGCGGACGGCGCTGCTTCGCAACCTGCGCCGGACAGATGTCGACTGAGGCCAATCGCCGGCCAAAGGATCAGCGTAGGTGCGAGAAACGGGTGACGATCGGATGCCGACTCCTGATGAAACGACTTCCGACCCAGCCGCGAACCGCCATCTCGATTGGCCCTTGTGCTTCAACGCCCGCGACTTGGGCGGACTTCGGACTTGCGAAGGCGGAGTCACGAGGCGCCACACGTTCATTCGGGCCGACACGTGCAGCCGGTTGAGCCCCGCCGGCGTCTCTGCGGCGCGCGAGTATGGCGTGCGAACCATCGTGGATCTGCGCTCGGAACATGAGATCAGGGCCGATCCCGTGATCCTGCCGCCCCCAGTGGCGGAAGATGATACGATCGAATACCTGCACCGGCCGCTCGAAGACCATTCGCCAGAGTCAGACGCGCTGATGCAGGCAGCGCAGAGCAGGGCCGAAGTCTACAGGATCTCGTTGGACTACCACCGTTTCAAAATCGCTCAGGTGATGCGCGCCCTCGCCACCGCGCGGATCGGCGGGGTCGTGTTTCATTGTCAGGCGGGAAAGGACCGCACCGGCGTCGTCGCGGCGTTGCTGCTCGACCTGGTCGGCGTAGCCCGAGACGACGTTGCCGCCGACTACGTCGAGAGCCAGGCACGCCTCTGGCCACTCTACGAGGAGCGCTTGTTGTCGCTCGACCATGACCCGAGCCAGGACGCCTGGTTCAGGCCCGTCTGCCTTCCTGAGACCATCCACGATCTGCTTGCTTACGTGGACACAGCCTACGGCGGAACCGCAGCCTACCTGACCCGGTCGGGATTGAGTCTCACGGAAGTGGCGGCCTTGCGACGACGTCTGTTGAGGGATGACAGCCCTTGACCGTTATGTGCGTCGAACCGACTTCCAGCGAAGCATAGGACGCTGCCATGTTGTGTTTGACGCCCTGGCCGATGAACCCCCGGCCGATCCCGCCAGCAATCAACCACACCAACTGCGCGCGATGTGAAAGTCTCCAGCGCGACCGGGATCGCGGACTACGAACCCACAATCCTTCGTAGGCCGCTGTACGCCGAGCCCATCCTCTGTATCGCTGACCGGTTCGTGCGCTTATTCGTCGTGCCAGCGTGTTCTTCGGGCGATGACATGGACCTGTTCATCCAGGATCCGCTTCGAAACGAGTCGCGCTGACACCAGCGCGGTCGGTAAGCCAGTGCCCGGATGGGTGCTGGCGCCAACGAAATACAGGTTGCGATAGCGGTCGTGCCGATTGTGAGGACGCAGGTAGCCGAGCTGCGTCAGGTTATGGCAAAGGCCGTGCGTGGCGCCGCGCATCAGGTTGTATCGTTTCTTCCACGATAGAGGTGTGTAGTTCACCTCGAACTTGATGGAGCGCTCGAGGTCGTCGACCCCCACGGCGTGCAGTCGCCGGAAGACGGCCGCGCGAGCCATCTCTCGAATGGCCGCCCAATCCTGAGCGCGTTTGGGATCCATATGCCCGACCGGCACGATCGCCGTGATCGTCTCCTGTCCTGGCGGTGCCATGGATGGATCGAGGCGAGCTGGAGCATGGATGTAGAGGCTGGGATTGTCCGGGAGCCCATGATCTCGATCGATGCTGTCGAAGTTCTCGCGATAGTCGTCGGCGAGGAACAGCGTGTGTGCTCCGAGTTCCGGCACCGGCCGATTGACGCCCCAGAAGAAGCTGATCGCCGAACACGAAAAGCGTTTGTTAGCCATCGCCGAGCGTCCATCGGGTGGCAGCAATTGCTCGAAGACGTAAGGGAGATCGGCGTTGGCGAGAACGACCTCGGCGGTCATTCGTGATCCGTCCGCGAGCCTGACGCCATTGACGCGATCGCCGGTGGTCTCGATCGCCGCGACATCGGCGTGATACCGGATCCGTACACCGGCCTCGTGTGCCAGGTCGATCAGGGCCTTGACCACCTGGTACATGCCGCCGCGCGGATACCAGACGCCGTGCGCCAGTTCCGTATATGGCATCATCGAAAACGTGGCGGGCGCCTCAAAGGGGCTAAGTCCCATGTACACGTCTTGAAACGTGAATGCGGCTTTCAGACGCGGCTCCGAAAAGAAGGCTCCGACGTGGTCATAGTGCCGGGAAAGCGGTTTCAAACTGAACAGGAGCGGGAGGTGGGCCGGCGTGAAGAACTCGGCAGCCGTGCGAAAGTCTTTGTTGACGAGGTGCGCGATGGCGGTGTGATAGTGGCGATGGCCCTCTTCGAGATACCGAAGGAAGCCGTCGAAGGCGCCGGGCTCAAAAGCTTCGAGCTGGGATTGCATGGACTTCAGGTCAGAGGTCAGAGCCAACTCACGCCCGTCGTCAAATACAAGCCTGTAGGTAGGGTCCACCCGGGTCAATGACAGCCGTTGTCTGAGCTGAGCACCCAGCGATGCGAATTCCGACTCGAAGAGCAGGGGCATCACCAGCAACGTGGGCCCGGTGTCGAACACATGACCGTCACGCTCGAACTGGCCGCACCGCCCGCCGGCCTCGGCGTTCTTTTCGAGGACCGTGACATTGCAACCCTGTTGAGCGAGATGTGTCGCTGCAGCCAGGCCGCCAACGCCTGCGCCGATGACGAGGACAGTGGGTTTTGTCATAGCAACTTCCTTCAGGCACGCGCTGACGTGGCCGCCCGGCGCATAGTCGATCGCAAGGCGCGGCCGGCGAGGGACAGGCTGGCTGCAAATGAGCCAGGCTCGGCGTAGTGCTCGCGAAGCACAAAGTCATCGGCTTCGATGGCCTCGAGCACGTTCACGAAGCGGGCCATGTACGCATAGCCAGCGAATCGACAACGCAGACAGGGGACGGAGGCCAGGTAGCGCGATCCTGCGTCAAAGCAGGCGCGCGCCTGCCTGACACGATCGCGTACCCAGGCCCGGTACGGCGCGCTGTCAAACGCATCGACGGCGATGTGGTGGGCGTCCAGGTACTCGCCCGGTATGTTGTAGTAGCCCGACCTGACATCATCGACCATGTCTCGCAACATGTGAGTGATATGCGCCCCGAACACCGCCTGATAACGATCGGCGCGGCGAGGAGCGGGGCGATCGTGGCCAATGAAGTAGTGCATGGCCTCTGTGACCCCGACCGCGAGATTCTGCGAATACGTCCGCAATCCTTCGGCGGTGGTCAACCGGCCCAACCTGACAGTGTCGAAGGCCATCACGGCCATCAGGCTCCGCACGTACTGGCCAAGGCCGCTGGTTCGCTCGGGTTCCGCTGCGATCAAGTCCAGGATCCACCGCTCCTGCGGGCAGCCGGCCAGGAGGCGTTCGCCGCGGAACGCACGCTCGACCAGATCAGCCTGGCGGCTCAGAAGTGTCTGGCGACCTTGTGCTGGGACGCTCGGGCTGTCGAGCGCGTCGTCGAGCCACCGAAAGTAAGCGTAGGCGCGAAAGGCGTTGGCACGACGATCTCGGTCGACCAGCCATTGGATCGTGTGGAACGTCTGCGAACTGGCCTGGCGTGTGACCGCTTCGGGCGACGGGACTGTGAGTGGGTGTCGCCGACCGGGCCACAAAGCCAAGGACGGGCGCTCGATGGGCGGGTTGTCGATGGTCTGTGTGATGTGTGTCATGGCAGGATGAGCGTCCGGAAGCGACGCACGTCCATTCATACGCAGACCGGTTGCGCGTGTTGCGAACCGATGGTGTGCCGAGAAACGCTATCCACTTTGTCGGCAGACTGAAGACATGGCGCTGAGAGAAGGTCCGCGTGCAATCTGCCCACGGACCTGGCGCAGCGACATCGCGTGAGGCCACGGTGAAAGGGGTCGGCGCGAGCAAGGATATGATTGACGCGGGATGCTGCCAGCGTCACGCTGGAGCCACGCTACCGCTGGCGATGGGTGGCGCATCACCCAGAAGGGCCCTTGGGAGCTTGCGATGGTGCATGTGGTCGAACACGTCTACTGTGACTCAGACCTTCCCGCTCTGAGCGAGGCGCTCAGCCAGTGGATCGAGGCGGCCGGGCCGTGCGGTTACTACCATACGGGTGACCTGTACCACTGGGTGAACGACTTGCTCGCTGAACGCGCCGCCCGTGACGAGTGCCTGCGCTTCTGGACCGACGACTCGACGATCGTCGGGTTCGCGGTCTGCGGGCTCTTCAACTGCGCTTTTCAGGTCCTGGCTCATCCGGAGTGGCGCGGTGGCGCCGACGAGCATGCGTGGTTGGTGCGAGCCGAGTCCATCACGCAGAGCCTGATGGCGGACCGACACGGAGCTGATTCGCCTGACAGGCCCATCACCGACGTGTTCGACTGCGATACGGTCCGGCGCTCGACCCTAAAGGATCTTGGATTTCAAGCTTATCGGGTATGGGACCATGTAAACGAGCGGCTCATCGGCGAGACGGTGCCTGAACCGGTGCTCCCTCGCGGGTTTGCGATTCGCGCGGCCACTGCAGCAGAGGCTCCTTCTCTTCGGCGTCTCAATGGCATCGTTTTCGGAGACGAGAGTGATTCGGCGGTGATCGATGCGACTCTCGGTGACACGGCGTCTTCGAAGAATCAGCAGCCTCGAACGCTTGTCGCGGTGTCGCCTTCTGGCGAATGGGCGGGTATGGCCACCCTCCACCTTGACGATCGCAACCGGATGGGCTTGTTTGAGCCTGTCGGCGCTCACCCTCGCTTTCGTCGCCTGGGTTTGGCGCGCGCCGTGATGTCGCAGGGCCTGCGCGAAATGGCCGTGTATGGCATGCGGGCGGCTCGCGTCAGCCATGACGCGACGAACGTCGCGGCCGCTGAGTTGTATCGAAGCCTGGGGTTCGCGCAGCGCTATACGACGCTCGGCTATCGACGCTTGACGCCGATGCCAGGCGCACCGTCTGATGGAGCACCGCGATGACGCTGCTGGACGATCTGTCGCCGACGGTTCGGCGCGACGTGAATGAGATCTGCGATCCGTTGCTGGCCGGCATTCAGGCCATCCTCGGCGCCGACCTGGTGGGACTGTATCTTGAAGGATCGCTCGCGCTTGGCGATCTCGACGACGCCAGCGACATCGATTTCGTCGTCGTCGTGGAGCGACCGGTCGATGACGTTGCTTTTTTGCGGTTGCAGCAACTACACGATCAGTTGCAGCGCTTGCGAGTGCGGTTCGCAAAAGACCTGGAAGGCACCTATGCCGACCGAGTCGTCGCGCGCCGCAGTCAACCGACGAACGTGCGAGTCCCGAATATGGAGCGCGGAAGCGGCGAACGCTTGAAGTGGTCGCCCGTATGGGCGTCCTGGATCGTGCATCTCGCGATCCTGCGCGAACACGGCATCGCGCTGTACGGACCGCCTCCGGCTGATCTTGTCGACCCCATCAGTGTTGAAGATCTGCGCCAGAGCGTGGCGCCCATCCTGGTCGAGTGGGGTGGCGCCTTCCTGGCGAAACCCGAACTCGCTGCCCAACCCGGCTATCAGCCCTACGCCGTGTTGTCGATCTGCCGGATGCTTTACACGCTCCACCACGGAGCAGTGGTATCCAAACGCGAGGCGGCACGCTGGGCATCGACGGCGCTCGGGGAACGGTGGCGGCCGCTGATCGAGGCGGCCTGGGCCGAGCGCCGCCGCGATCCCATACCTGTCGCTCCCGAACGAGTCGAGCCGACCCTTGACTTCGTGCGCCTGGCCATGTCACGCGCGCACACCTGACTTCGACGGCCCTGACCGAATGGAATGGGGTGCGATCGGGTGTCATGTCAATCGACGAAGAACGGCAGATGGTTCGCGCGTGGAGCAGTGGTACCGTCTGCGTGAGGTCGATGACAGGGGGAAGAATGGAATACATCGCCAAAGCGACACACGATGGCGGGATGCGCTTCAACATCACCGCCGGATCTCACCAACTCGTCTCGGACTATCCGCTTGAGCCAGAAGCTTTCGGCGACGGCGCGCGGCCGCTCGAATTGCTGCTCGCCAGCCTGGCCGCCTGTGCCGGGGGCACGCTCGTCGCGCTGCTCAAACGCAGTCAACAGCCCTTGAAGGCCCTGACCTTGACGGCCCGGGGAGATCGTCGAACCGAACACCCGACGGTCTTCACGGCCATCGCACTTGATTTCGTCGTCACCGGCGATCTCGCCCCAGAGGTGGTCCAACAGGCCCTGCAGGTGGCGGAGACGCGCGTGTGCCCGGTGTGGGCCATGCTCCGGCCCACGACGCCGATCACGGCCACTTTTCGCATCGAGCCAGCGCTCGAGACGGCAGCCCTGTCATAATCCTGACGGGGCGTCGACGACTTCGACGTCGATGCGGTGCCAGGCGTTGTTGACGTAGCCTTTCGGGTTCCAGACTGAGGCGACGTGTTCAGGTTGCAGGTTGCCGGCGGTGTCAACCGCACGCGCGCATAGCTGGCCGCCACCTGCCGCAACCTCCACGACAGCTGTCCATCTTCGCCATGCACCAGGCACTGACTCATCATCGAGGCGGGCCGCCGTCCACGTCGCGCCGTCGTCGCTTGACACATCAACTCTGTGGATGGTGCGATCGCCGCCGGCAAACGCATAGCCGCGGATCGTCAACGCACCGGCCGGCACTCGCGCCCCCGGTTCCGGGCTGCAGATCACCGACGTCAACGAGAACTCGCCCAGGGCCAGGCCGCCATCAGGTGGCACGGCGTCTGCGCGTTTCAATCGGTAGGCTACGGCCTGGAAGTAGTTCGCCGACGGGGCGTCCTGCACTGTCAGGGTCTGGATCCATTTGACGCTGCGCGCGCCGATGTGGCCCGGGACTATGACCCGCAACGGAAAGCCATGTTCGGGCGAGAGCGCTTGATCGTTCATGGCATACGCCAGAATCACACCCGGGTCGAGCGCGCGTGCCAGAGGGATCGAACCGCCGAACGCAAACCTTCGGCCTTCGCGCTCGATGTCGTCGATGCTCTCCATGGCGAGGTGTTGAGCCGGGCCAGTCGCGCGCACTCCCCCATGAGTCAGGAGATCGCGCACCCGGATGCCCGTCCAGCGTGCATGCCCGATCGCCTCTGCGCCCCAGGCAACTTCACCCGGGATGGCGCGCGACGCCATCAACTCCTGTCGGCGGTTACCCGCGCATTGCAGCGTTGCCTCAACGTCGACGGACTCAAACGTCTCAAGCAACTCAGACAAGCCGAACCCCAACTCCCCGCTGGGAAGACCACGCACGACAAGCCGAAATGAGCCCGGGTTGACCGTCGGCACGCTGCCGTGGCTGCGGACGAAGAAGTGCTCGATCGGCGTCACGGGCGTATCGATCAACCGGGCCAACTCGGGTCCACCGTTGAATGGATCGGCCTGGCGGACGATGAATGTCGGACGTTTGCGGTTCATCAACGGCGTCGTCAATCTGATCCTCCAGCCACACTGAAGCCTGCTCGCGACCAGCCGTCGACCCCATCCGGATAGAGCGCAAGTTCCGGATGGCCGCGGCGCTCGAGCAGCGAGAGCGCGACAGTCGAGCGATGACCGCGAGCGCAGTAAGCCACCACCGGACGGCCGTCGCCGGGAAGCAACGTCGCGTCCTGCGCGAGTCGCGTCGCCTCAAGGTGGACGGCCCGCGGTAGGTGTCCCTTGTTCCACTCGTCCTCCGACCGGACATCCAGGAGCAATGGCGGCCGGGACGATCGCATCCACTCGGCCAGTTCCGGCGCGGACACGACACTCCAACGGCTGGGTGGTCGATCCAGGTCGACCCAGGTCGTGGCGTCGGCACGCAGCCAGCCACGAACGTCATCGTAGCCGATGCGGCGTAGTTGGACCAGGGCCGAAAACTGTTCGTCGAAGGCTCCCGAGACGAGCGCGAAGGGAGCACCGTAGCGGAGCACCCATCCTGCCCATCCGATAAGCGGCGTCTCAAGTGGGATGCCGATCGAACCCGGCAGGTGGGCTCGGGCGAAGTCTTGAGCCGGGCGAATGTCGACGACGGCGCCGCCCTGATCGAGCCAGCGAGCGATGTGGTCGAGATCCCAGGTGGGCGTCGGCCTGAGGCTTGCGAGCAATGGCGCGCCACGACGATTGACGTCCGGCAAATCAGCGTAGTAGGTCGGGAACGGGGGCAAACCGGCGAGCGCCTGCTGCACGAAGAGGTCACGATCCACGGCTTGGGCAAAGCGGTTCGCGTTACGTTCCTGCCCGATGGTGGTGACGCGCTCGGTGGACGCGCCGGTTGCGCACAGCGACCCGGCTCCATGCGTCGGGTAGACCACGACATGATCGGAGAGGGTCAGCAGACGCTCATGCAGCGAGTGGTGTTGGGCCGCCGCGAGCGACGGCGCCAGGAGGGGCCCTTGAAGATCCGAGCGACCGACGCCGCCGACCGTCAGAGCGCCACCGCTGAAGAGGCAGCTGACATCGTCTGAGCGCTCGCGCGAGAGCGTGTAGCTGATATGTTCGAGCGAATGCCCGGGCGTGCTGATCACACCGAGGGTCAGATCACCGAGCGATAGGCGGTCGCCGTCTTCGAGCGGACGGTGCCCCTGTTCCGAAAACGCACCCGAGCTGGCGCCGACGGCGACCCGATCCACCCGATGACGCAATTCGGGTGAACCCGACACGAAGTCGGCGTGGAGGTGGGTCTCGAGCGCCCACTCGATGCGCAGCCCAAGTCCCTCGGCGACGCGAAGATACGCGTCGACGTCCCGCCAGGCGTCGAGGACGGCCGCCCGGCCCGTCGCCTCCGAGGCAATCAGGTACGACGCGTTGCCAAGGCCCTCGTCGACGAATTGTTTGATGTAGAGACCTCGCATAACTTCGCTGTCCTTGATGGTGGCCTGCAGAATTTGTATTGCGAAGGGCTCGCTTCGTCATAACTCGGAGCGATGGTTCGTTCGCAGGTCAACCAACCCCTAACGTTGTTCGGGCCGTTGGTGTTGGCGGCACACGGGCTTCGCGCTAGACTCTGCCCGATATTTTTGCGGAACTGAAATGGACGATATTTTTCGGATTTTCGCCTGGTATGTCGCGCTGGCCATCGCGGGCATGCTTGGCCTTCCCCTTGCCTCGCGTTATCTGGGCACGCTGCCCGATCGAGGCCTGACCTTTGCGCGACCCGTTGGGCTCCTGGCGATCGCGACTGCCTATGGCCTGGTCGCCATGACGGGCATCGTCCCGACCGGCTTGACAGGCGCGATCCTGGCCGTTGTCATCGTGGCCCTTGGATCGGCTGCCAGCCTGATCGGCGGTTCAAGCCGGTCTCTGCTGAAGGACGCGCTCCGCGTACACGCGCGTAGCTTGTGGCTAGCCGAGGCGATTTTCGTCGCAGCGTTCCTCGCAGGTGTGCTGGTTCGCGCCCACCATCCCGACATCATGGCGACCGGCAAGCCCGAGGAGTTCACGCTGTTCAACGGGCTTCTGCGTAGCCGCGTCTGGCCGCCGCTCGATCCGTGGCTGTCGGGCCGCACACTGGCGCAGCCCTACTTCGGCTGGGTGTTCATCGCGTTTCTCACGGCCATCACCGGAGTGCCGTCAGCAGTCGCGTTCAACCTGGCCGTGGCGACGGTGTCTGCCCTCAGCGTCAACGGCGTCTATGCCGTCGTCCTGAACATGTTGGCCGGTTGGCGCGAAGCGGCGGCGCCGGTACAAGAGCGACTCGGGCCAGGCGCTCCGATCGGTTCCGGCTCGCTCTGGCTGGCCGCGATGGCGCCCGTGGTAATCCTCGTCGCCGGTAACCTCTACGGTGTGCTCGCCATCCTCCACGCCAACGGAGCCCTGGCCGATCTGACCATCGTTGCTCCACGCATCACGGATCGGCCGGCAGTCGAGTGGGTGACGCAGGATGTCTGGACATGGCTCGACACTCAGGGCCTCGCCGGACCTCCGCCATCGGCGCCGGAGCGACTCACGCTCGACCCGGGTTTCTGGTGGTGGTATGAGGCCGGCCGCGTGGTCAATGACAGCAGAGTTGGCGACAGTCCATCCACGCCCAACGCCACCACGGCCTTCCCGGCGTGGGCTTTTGTTCTCGGCGATCTTGAACCTCAAGTCCTCGGGCTTCCGTGGGCATTGCTGGCCCTTGGCGTGGCACTCGCCGGCACGCGTTTGGATCACGGACCGTCCCGAACGGGCTTGCCGATTACCTGGCTGATGGCCGCGACCGCCGGGTTCGGGGCGCTGAGCTCGGTCAGCTTGTGGTGGGCGCCGATCGTCGGCGGCCTGATCGTGCTGGCGCCGCTCGTCGGGCGGGCGGCGCGCGTTGGCTGGCGTCGGGCTTCTGCGCACAGCGGCCGGGACCTTGCGCTTGGGTTGGCCCCGATCCCCCTGGGGCTGGCAGCCTATGCTCCCTTCCTCGTGACATTGGCCGCGCCAGACTGGCGCCTGGCGCCCAACCTCGAAGACCCGACCCGGCTTCAGCAGTCCGTCGTCGCGTACTTCCCGATACTCTGGTTGGTGGTGTGGTTCTTCGCCGGCCTGATCTCGTTGGAAGGCTTCACGATTCGTTGGCGGCGCGCCGCGCTCGCCGCAGGGGCTGCTACCCTCGGAATAGCGGGGTTCGGTTGCGCCATTGCGATCGTATCTGGCGCGAACCCAACGCAGGTGGCTGGCTCGACTCTCGCGGGCGATCTGACGGCTGCGAAATCCATCGGCCTCGGTGCCCTGGCATTGCGTCGACTGCTTGATGGGTGGACAACGCTGCTTCCAGCGCTTGGTGTGGGCCTCTGCGTGGCAGGTGTCATAGTCTCTCCTCGTGGGACCGCTTCCGCGGCCGCGCGCGACGACGGCGCTCACGGGGCGCGCGTGCCGGCGTTAGCCCTCCTGCTGGTCGCTGCCGCGTGCGCGGCGTTTCTGCTTCCCGAATGGATCTACTGGCAAGACGAGTTTGGGTCGCGCTCGAACACGCTGGCGCAGCTCTCATTTCAGGCCTGGATCCTGGGTGGCATCGGTGCCTGGGTCGGCGTGTGTGGGTTGGCCGAGCACCGTTGGCGTTCGCGTCGTGGATCATCCGAGGCCAGGCGTCAACGCCTGATGCTGACCACCGGTTCCGTTGTCACGATGGTGGTTGTCGTCCTGGGCTTGATCTACACAGGCCTGGCGATCCGCTCGATCGCCACGACCGATCCGGCGTCGCTGGATGGCATGGCCTACCTGGCGCGCACCTATCCCGACGACTGGGCCGCGACCGCGTGGCTGTCGACGCACGCCGAGCCAAATGCTGTCCTCGTCGAAGCGATCGGCGGAGACGATTGGGCGGCCGGCACGTTCTCGCGCGTGTCGATGATCACGGGCCTGCCAGGCGTGCTGGGTTGGCCCGGTCACGAAGCCCGGTGGCGGGCCGGCGGCGCCGGCGACCTCGCCCAACGTGAAGCCGACGTGGCCCGGCTCTACGTGACAAACGAACCGGCAGAAGTGGCTGAGGTGCTTCGGCGTTACGACGTGTCGTATGTGATCGTGGGCTCGCTCGAGCAATCGGCCTACGACATACCGGCTGATGCCGCCATCCTGACGCGATCGTGCGGTTGCCTGGAGGTGGCGTTCTCGCAAGGGTCGCTGACCATCCTGCGGGTCGTCAGCGCCGACCTGCCTTGACCCGTCCGTCAGTCGTCGTGAGCCCACCTTGTGGACCTGCCCACGCGGCAATGAGACAATCAAGGCTATGACGAACCCCGCATCCCTTCAGCCCTACATGGACTTCATCCTCGAGGTGGATCGTCTCAAGACGGTCACACGCAAGATCAAACCGCGCGGCACCGATCGGTTCGAGAACCCGGCCGAACACAGCTGGCAGATCGCGCTCCTGGCGCTGTCGCTGGCTTCGTTTGCGGATCCGGCCGTCGACATCGCCCACGTCATCGCGATGTTGCTCGTCCACGACATCGGCGAGATCGATACCGGCGACACGTTGACGTTCGTCGAGGGCGGCTGGGTCGAGCGCAAGGCCGCAGAGCTCGAGGCCGTTCGACGCATTTTTGGCCTCCTACCCGCCGATGTGGCGGATCGCTACCTTGCGCTCTGGCAGGAGTTCGAAGCGGGCGAGACGATCGACTCGCGCTTCGCGAACGCTGCCGATCGGGCCATGCCCGTGATCCTCAACCTGGCCAACGGCGGGCAGAGCTGGCGCGACAACGAGATCTCATATGAGCGCGTCGTGCGGCGTGTTGCTCCACCGATCCGGTCCGGCTGCCCGGCGCTGTGGGATTACCTGGAGCCCCGCCTTCTCGAAGCGCGCGGCCTCGGCCTGTTTGGCGAACCATGATCCTGGTGCGCCAGGCGAGATTGGATTCCGCGGCGAATGTGACATCATCGACTGTTCGAAGTCGCGTGCCGGCGGTATCCTCAGCCCTGGTGGCATCATGAAAAACGATTCGAACGATGATGACGATCTGGTCTGGGAAATCGGCTCTGGAGAGTCGTCCAATCGACGGGCGCCCACGGTTGGAACGGTGCAGCATGTTCACGGCCGTTCATCGCTCAATGCCCGGTTGATCCTCGTGACGGTGGGCGTCCTCCTCATTGCGTTGTTGGCCTACTGGGCTGTGTCGCAGTGGCAAATCTACAGCGCTCAGGAGGCGATCCGGGCTTTGATCCGCCAGGAGGATGCTGCGGCCTACGCCCGCGACGTTGAAGGGGTGCGCGCTTCTCTGGCCGGCGACGATCCGGTCTGGGAGGAGTGGATCCTTCAACAGGTGAATGCGGGCCAGGCCAGCCCCTTGCCCGATCCCGAGTTGTCCGCTCAGCCTGGGGATCCGGAGACCGCGTTCATCTCCTTCAACCTCCAGGAAGCTCACGTCCAGGTCTACCGATCGTTCAAGGACGCCTCAGGCGCGCCGTTCCGCTATCGCTTCGATCAGCGTTATCAGCAGGTCGACGGCGAGTGGAAGCGAGTGCCGATCCCGGCTTCATATTGGGGCGAACGCATGTCGTTCTTCGGCTCGCGTCTTGCGTTGCGTTTTGACGCGGCCGACGAGAATCTGCTCACGAAAGAGATCGGGCCCGAAGCCGAAAAGCTCCTGGTTCGCTGGTGCAGCGGTCAGCCCTGCGCCGATGAGGCCCTGCCGGTGCGAATCAGTTTCGTGTCGAACCTGGCGCCGGTCGGTCTGTCGGATGCGACGCTGGGCGCTGGGCAGTTCCTGACGCCGCGTCTGGCCGGGCACCCGATCGGCCAGGTCGCCATCGACCGATTCCTGCGACAGGTGCAGGTGTGGAGCTATCGCGGCGTGGCCGGGCGCACCTACCTGACTGACGCCGGCGAACCCGATGCCGCTCGCATCGACATGGTCGGCGTGTGCCTGGGCATCCTGCCCGGGAGCCGAGACCCGCAGACCTGCATCGCGCTCGGCGTGCGCTGAGGCCACTGATTTGGGTACCGATCCGGCATCGGACATGATCCTGGCATTCGATTTTGGCGGCACCAAGCTTGCTGTCGGTGTGGCGTCCGTGGGCGCTACCACGTGGCGGCGCGTGGTCCGAGTGCCGCGGCCCGCCGATTCGGATGCCGCCGATAACTATGCCCAGATGATCAGCCTGGCGCGCGAGATCCTCGCGGGCCGTCCGCCGCTGGTGATCGGCGTGAGCTTCGGCGGGCCGGTCGACAGTGCTGAGGGCATCGTCCAAAAGTCATTTCACGTCGCAGGTTGGGAGCGGATGCCGCTCGCGGCGCGGCTGAGCGCCGAGTTCGGCGCCCCGGCGCGGATCGACAACGACGGCAACGCTGCGGCCCTGGGAGAGTATCGCTTCGGCGCCGGCCAGGGTTGCCTCGGCTTCTTGTATGTCACGGTCAGCACCGGCGTCGGCGGCGGCTGGGTGCTTAACGGGCGCGTGTGGCGCGGGCGCGATGGCTTGGCCGGCGAAATCGGGCATGTCACTGTCGACCCGGATGGGCCTGAGTGCCTGTGTGGTGGCCGGGGCTGCGTCGAGCGACTGGCATCAGGGCCGTGGATGGCTCGCCACGCGCAAGACCTCCTGGCTCGCCATCCCGATCGGGGCACGTTCTTGCGCGCAGCTGTCGGAAACGAGTTGGGTCTAATCGATGCGCGTTGTGTGGCGCTGGCCGCCGAACAGGGCGATGACGTCGCTCAGGAGGCGCTCGATCAGGCGGCTCACTCGCTCGGCGTCGGCCTCGGCAATGCCCTGAACCTGATGAACCCCGATCGGATTGCTCTGGGTGGTGGCGTCAGCGGTGCCGGGCCGCGCTATTGGCGCGCGGTGCGTGCCGCCGCGACAGCGACGGCCATGCCGGGCATTTCAGTCGAGATCGTGCCCGCGACGCTCGGGGACGAGGCTCCGCTGTGGGGCGCCGTCGCACTCGCGTCCGAGGCGCTCGACTGACACCATCGCCAGATGATGCCGCCCTCAATAGGCGGTTCGCTCAATACCTCAAGACGAAGGATGCTATGACAACACTTGCTCGCGATCCCTGGACTTCGGTGAAGACCTTTCATGATCTGCCGGCGGATCAAGTGATCTCGGCCCTGCAGAAAGAGATCCGGCGTGGCCACACCGAGAACGCCGTCTTGCTGGCGTACGAAATGATTCTGACCAGCGCCGCGCTCGAAGATTACCTCTGGCAACGCCTGCTCGTCATCGCCGTTGAAGACATCGGATTCGGCGATGTGTCGGCGCCGGTGCTCCTGAACGCTTTGTATCAGACCCTCAAGGGCTTCGACCGCAGCATGGGTGAGCGCAAGCTCTTCGCGGTCCACGCTGTGCGATTCCTGTGCGCGTGCCCGAAGGACCGTACGAGCGACGAGATGATCAACTGGGTCATCCATTCCGTCGAGCACGACGGCGTTCGGCCGACCATCCCGGACTACGCGCTCGATATGCATACATCGGCCGGGCAGGCGATGGGTCGCGGCCGACGCCACTTCTTCGAAGTCGGCGCCCAACTGCAGCCAGAGGCTCGAACTCGCGACCTGACCTATCGCGATCGCATCATGGCGCTTCTGGACAGCGGCGCGTTGTCCTGACGGCCTACACGTCTTCGTGCGGCGTGCCCATGCGGCCCGGATGACCAGCCGGCAATCCGCCGCCCAGGCGGCTGGCCCACAGGCTGTACGCCGCCAGGATGATCAGGCCGCTGTACAGCAGCGCCATCCCGGCAACCAGCCATACGCCGGGAACCGGGCCGACGGCGGCCCGCTCCACCAGGTCCGACCACGACGTGGTGGGCGTGGGGTGCGTCATCAGCGCCACGAGCCAGCTTCCAAGCAGGATGGCGAAGATGCCTACGTAGTTCCGGCGCAGTCGCCGGCCGGCGGCTTCCCACCAGGGCAGATGCATGCGTGGCCAGGCCAGGTCGTTAGCGAGCCGTTGAGCCCAATCCGGCATGGGCGGGCGGGTGCCTTCGAGCAGCGGGCGATAGAAGTTCATCTCGATGATGCGTGCCCGCGAGCGCCAGATGTCGAAGAAACGGTAGCGCCGCGCTTCCATCAGCAGCAGAGAGAGGCAGAAGAGGCTGATGATCGGGATGATGATGTGCCGTTCGCTGCCTGGGTCGCTGAAGACGAAGCTCAGGGCCGATGCGCTCAGCACGACGGCCCAGTGCGAGGTCGCGTCGATTCGGCCCCGCCAGGCGGTCGCCTCGCCGAGTTCTCCGCGATACAGGTGAACCATGGCGTTCACGAACTCGGTGCGGGTCAGGTGGGCGAGATCCACACGCTGATCGATGGGGTCTGACTCGGGTAGCATGGTCGGTGCTCCTTGAAAACGGCAACGTGATCTTGTTGTACCATCCAGTCAGGCATTTGGTTGGCCGACGTGGCCCAGTGAGGCGAATATGGATGACATCTTCTACCTGCGCCGAGCGATTGAGGTCGCGGCTGACGCGCGTCGCCACGGCAATCATCCGTTTGGCGCCGTCCTGGTCGACGCGAACGGCCAGGAGCTGCTGGCCGGCGAGAACACTGTCGTCACCGACCGGGACTGCACGGGTCACGCCGAGACCAACCTGATGCGCGCCGCCAGCCGGCGCTACACGCCCGAACAGCTGGCCACCTGCACGCTGTACGCCAGCACCGAACCCTGCCCGATGTGCGCCGGCGCGATCTTCTGGGGCGGCGTGGGCCGCGTCGTATATGCGCTGAGTGAGGCCGAACTCTACTCGCTGACCGGCCCGAACCCGAATCAGCTGCCGCTCGGGTGTCGCGACGTGCTGGCTCACGGCGGGCGACCTGTGGACGTGGCCGGCCCGACGGTCGAAGCCGAGGCGCGTGTCGTTCATGACGGCTTTTGGAGTTGATTGGCCATGACACGTTTCGACATGATCGCCTTCGACGCCGACGACACGCTCTGGCAGAACGAGAGCCTGTACGTCGCGGCCCAGGCCGGTTTTCAGCAACTGCTGTCGCAGTACCATAGCCGCGAATGGATCGAGAGCCGGTTGTACCAGACCGAGATGCGCAACCTCGAGCATTTCGGCTACGGCATCAAGGCCTTCGCGCTGTCGATGATCGAAACCGCCGTTGAGCTGACCGAGGGCCGCATCGTCGGCAGCGACGTCCAGAAGATCATCGATCTGGCGCGCGTGATGCTGACGGCCGACGTCGATCTGATCGACGGCGTGGCCGATACCCTGCGTGAGCTTGCCGCCCGCTATCCGTTGATGGTCATCACCAAAGGAGATCTGCGCGACCAGGAGAGCAAGATCGTGCGCTCGGGCCTGGCTGAGCTTTTCAAGGCTGTCGAGATCGTCAGCGACAAAACCGTGGCGGGTTACGCTGCAGTGCTGCGCCGGCATGCCATCGACCCGGCTCGATTCGTCATGGTCGGGAATTCACTCCGCTCGGATATCCTCCCCGTGCTTGAGCTCGGCGGGCATGCGGTTCATATTCCCCATTCGCTGACCTGGGCACACGAAGTGGCTGAACCACCCGATGCCGGGCGCACTGGTTTTCGAGCGCTCGAAACGATCAGGTCGTTGCCGGCTCTTCTGGCTGAATGGGAGCACGAGCCTGTATCTGAAACCCGAGGCCAGACCTGACGCAACGATGTCTTGCGCCCGCTGCAACGCCGCAATTGACCGGGATCAAGCGGCCCATTGAGGCCGCCGGACGACAAACCGCCTGCTTTGTCCTAACCTGACGGTTCGCATCTTCACAGGAGAACCGTCATGTCTTCGATCGCTTATTCCCAACGTCTGCGCAACGCCACTCAGGCTGCACACCGCCAGGCGGAGACCGCGCCCTTCATAAGAGCCCTGTTCTCCGGGCGGGTCAGCGCCGACGCCTACGCGCTGACCCTGCGCCAATGGCATGCTCTCTACTCCGCGCTCGAGGACGCTCAAGAGCTGTTGAGCAACCAATCCGTGTTGAATGGATTCGTCGATCCAGCGCTGTACCGGCGTCGCGCGCTCGAACAGGATCTGGCCTGGTTCGCGCGCGGCGAGGAGTGGGCGACCTACCCGGTGCTGCCGGCTACGTCGGCGTACGTGGCCCGGCTGAATGATCTTGCGCGGCGTGAGCCCGGACTGTTGCTCGCTCACCACTATGTGCGGTATCTCGGGGACCTATCGGGTGGCCAGACCCTGAGCCGCGTGGTCTCCCGCGTCTATGCCTTGGTCGACGGCCGGGGCGTGGCGTTTTACACCTTCCCGGGCCTAGATGCCGATCGCTACAAAGGGTCGTATCGTCAGCGACTCGATGACTTGAACCTGGATGACGCGACTGAGCGCGCCATGTTTGATGAGGCCAACCTCGCCTTCCAGCTCAACCACGACGTGTTCGTCGACCTCGCCGGGCCGCTCAACCCGGAGTCCGTCAGCTCGCCGGCGACTTACGGCGCCGAGTCGAGCGCGAGCGCGGCCTCAACCGCCGCGTAGGCATTGACGGTTCCCGCTCCCACGGCCCACTCTGGGTGCGTGCCGAGGTCGCACGTCGAGGCATCCAGTGCTCCGGTATACGGCGTCGCCGTCTCGCGCAGGATGCGTTCGGTCGTGTCGATGTCGCCGATGAGCCTCGGATTCGCCGACCACATTAGCGCGACGACTCCGACGATGTGAGGCCCGGCCATCGACGTGCCGGAGTTGCGCACGTAACCGCCGTCGGGCGAGCCCGACAATACGTTGACCCCCGGCGCGGCGATATCGGGCTTCACGGGGCCGCCACCCGGAACCGGTCCGCGGCTGCTGAACGACGCAAGCGCATCCTGACTATCCACCGCCGCCACAGTGAAGGCGCTGTCGTAGATGGCGATTGGATCCTGCAGAGTGCCGCAGTTCGGGCCATCGTTGCCGGCCGATGCCACCACGAAGATCCCGGCCGCCCGAAGCCCATCGACGGCCGGCCCCAGCGACGGGGCGTCGCACCCTTCGATCGGTGGACAGCCCCAGGAATTGTTGAGCACGTTGGCGCCGCGTGCCGGATCGCCGTCGTGGAACGAGTCTCCGTCGGGCGGGTAGGGCGCCAGCATGAATTGCATGCATCCGAGATAGAGCGCGGGGTTGCCGAGGTTGCGCGCGAGGTTTCGGCACGCGAACCATTGCGCCCCGGGGGCCACGCCGATCCCGTTCGATCCCAGGATCGTTCCGAGCGTGTGAGTGCCGTGCCCGCCGACGTCGACCGGCGATGGTGTGCCGTACCAGGGGTCGAGCCAGTTGTAATCGTCAGACGAACCGTTGCCGCGATATTGGGCCGCGATGGCCGGATGCTGGCCTGCGACTCCCGAGTCGCTTTGGCCGACCACGATGCCCTCGCCGGTGGCGCCGAAGTCACTCCACACACGGTCGGCGCCAATCATGACGATGTTCCACTCCGGGCTGGACGGCATCTCGCCCTGACTCGTGGCCGGTGTCGCTTCGCGGAAGGGCGGGCGGAGCCGTTGACTGAGCAACACCTCGCCTACGTCCGACCGTGTGCTCAAATACAGCCGAACGATCGCGCCGCCGTCGACCTCGAGGGCGTTGACCAGGTAGTAGGGCGTGTAGGGCACGCCCGCTCGATCGAGCGTGGCGCGCAGGTCCGCCTGGCTGGCCTCGGCATGCGCCGTCAGTTCGGCGTACACAGCGGCCGCTCGCGCCTTCTGGTCCAAGGCCGGGTCAATCTGGCTGAGATCGGCCTGGTCGCGCATGATCACGAAGAGGCGGTCGCCGTAGAGACCCGGATGGCCGACGAAGGCATAGCCTCCCGCCGCTCCTGCGAGAGCGGCCACGAGCAGACCCGCCGATAGAGCGCGGCCTGGAGCCGTTCGCTGTGCGGTCTGTTGGCGATCCAGCGCGATCGCGGTCAGACCCAAAACGACGGCCAGTATCGCCGTGCTCAGGCTGGCTGCCGTCGACCACACGCCGACCGCGTCGTCCATGAGGTAGAGCGCCTGTTCTTCAGGATCGAATGTGGCCAGCGCGACCGCCGCCACGACCCCGATCAAGATCGTTACGGCCCAGACCCCCGAGGCGCCCTTATCGCGAGCGGATCGATCGAGCCAGGCTGCCAACCAGCCGAGCCCCGCCAGCGCCGGCGCATAAAGAATCTGCATGCCGTTCGCGCCAATCGACACCCCGATCAACAACAATCCGATTGCCGCCACGAGGCCGCCAACGAGCATCGAGCGCTTGCGAGATACGACCGCCGCAGCCGCCGGGCCGAAGACGAATCGGTCGAGCCACACGGCTGTCGCAAGCCCGACCAGCACACTCGCCAGGCTGTCACCGGCGATCCGTCCCAATGAGTCCAGCGCGCCGAACACCAACCACGGAGAAGCCACGAGCACCGCTGCCGCAATCGCAACCAGAACAAACGCCGGCCGGCGCGACGCTCCGTTGCCGCTACGGCCCAATAGCAGAGCTCCGGCCGCGCCCAGCACCGACACCACGCTCATGGTCACTGCACGGGTGCCGTCGGAGTTGACATCAGCCAGCCGACCCAGCCCCAAGAGCGCCGCCATGGCGCCCAGGCCGGCCAGCCCGATGGCGAACGACCGCAAGGGCGCCTGCCGCCAGATCAACCCCAGCCCTCCGAGCAGAGCCGCCGCCAGACCTATCCCGAGCACATGCAGTAGTGGCCAGACCCAATCCGGAATCGTCGTTCGCTGCAGGGCCTCCATCACCCGAAATGTCGAGACCGTGATTCCGGCAGCCACCGCAACGGCGAGGGCCACGCCCCCCAGCACCAGAAGGAAAAGGGTCCAGGCCATCGTCCCGGGTGTGCCGGCTTGGCGCGCGGGTTCAGGGAGGTTGGGATCAGGGATGCTCATGGCGCCAAGTGTACGCCGGGTTGCGGCTTTCGGTGGACGTTTGGCTCTGCTTGCGGCCCACTGGGCTGACATGGGCGCAACCTGTGACAAGCTTCCAGCGCATCGTCGATCAGGGTAAAATCAGTCGGGTTAAGTAGAGGAAGTAGGGCCGATTCAGCGAATGAATCGGAAGACAAGGGACTATCGTGCCGGCGTACCGCTTTCTGAGGCACCACCCGGTGGTGTACTTCGTTCGACATGGGACCCCGGATTGGTCGCGGACCGATCTGGTCTATCACATTCCGCCGGGCCCGTCTCTCGTGCCGTCTGGCGAGCATGAGGCCGCCGAGGCCGGGCGTTTCTTTCGCGATCATGGCGTGAGACAGATGTGGTTCAGCCCGCTTGAGCGTACCCACCGAACCGCGCAACTCGCTGGAGCGGTGTGTGAGGCCGTGCTGCGATGCGACGATGGACTGCGCGAAATACAGCCCGGCGAAACGCTCGAAAATGTTCGGGACCGGTTGTGGCCGGTCTGGGAGCGTGCGGTCGCGCACAGCCTCGCCCACGGCCCGCTCGCGCTGGTCACGCATGGCGGCCCGATCACGGCCATGCTCTCCGCGCTACACCTGCCTGGCGACGTGCTGGCGCACTACTCACGCCTGTTCGATCGCGGCAACCCCGTCCCGCCCTGTGGCGTGTGGAAGGCGGTTCGACCGGGCGCCGACGAGTTGTGGGATGTCAGCCTCGCCTTCGTTCCGGAAGCGTATCGAAGCAAGCTGATGGTTTGATCGTCAGCGGATACTCTGCGATATCGCGCGGGCCGGCATGCCGGCCCGTTTTGTTTCCCGGCGATCGGTCATCCGCCCAGATAGAAGATCAAAGGCGTCAGGGTCAGCGGACTCAGCACGGTCGTCACCACCACCGCCGCCGTTGCGAGTTCGATGTCGAGATCGTATTGCATGGCGATCACGGTCGTCACGACTGCCGCCGGCATTGAGGCCTGCAGGATCCCGGCCTGACGCGCGCCGCCTTCGAGCCCAAACACTCCCGCCAGCAGCCATGCAGCGGCGGGCGCCGCCAGCAATTGAAGGCCTGTGCTCGCTCCCACCGACAGCCATTGCCGTCGCGCCAGAGCGTGCAGCCGTGACGCCGAGATCTGCATGCCCAGCACCACGAGCATCACCGGGATCGCGGCATCGGCCATCAGGCTGACGGCTCGATCGAGCGCGACCGGCAACGTCACGCCCGCCAGACGCAACCCCTCGGCCGCGATCACGCCGTAGAAGGCTGGCACCTTGAGCAGCTCGCGCGCCGCCGAACGTGCGTCGGCGCGGCCGAGCCCTGCCACAAACACGCCGGCCGTGTACACCGCGAACGTGCTGGCGATGTAGAACGCCACAGCATAGCCGAGCGCTTCAGCGCCGAAGGCAAAGCGCACGATCGCCAGGCCGAAGTTACCGCCGTTGACAAACGTCGACGTGACGACCAGCGTAGCCCAGCTGCGGCGATCCAACCGCAACGCCCAGCCCGTCAGCGCGCCAGCGAAGAGCATGACGCCGATGACCACGACGGTGAAGCCGGTCATCCGGGCCAGGGCCGCGCCGCCGACCTCGGAGGTCAGCAGCGAATGGAACACGAGGCACGGGCTGAAGATGTAGAACACGAGCTGCGACACCGCGCGGATATCGAGCTTCAGGTTGCGATGGATCAGGAATCCCAGCCCGGCGCACAGCAGGACCGGAAGCAGGTTGTCGACGAAGATGGCGATCATGGTGAAGCCGAACACGAAAACGCCCCGCTGGGCGGGGCGTCGATCAAATGGGCGATGCCTCAATTGAGGCGGTCATCGAGCTTCTTCTTTGGGTCGAGCTCCGAGTCGAAGTCCGGAATCTCGTCCGACTCGAACAAGGCGAAGTCGGTGATGTCGTCATGGAAGGCCGCGTTCTCGAGAGCTTCTTCGATGAAGTCGCGCTGGTCATCATCGCGCGTCCGTTCAAGCAGATCTTCGAGCGCCTTGCGCGCTTCCTGGCCGCCGATCTGACCCAGGCTCCAGATCGCGGCTTCGCGGATCTGAAGATCGGGATCTTTGAGCAGCTTGCGCAGAGGCCCGACGGCCTGATCCAGTTCGAGTTCGCCGGCCGAGCGCACGGCCTCAAAGCGCAGTTCGTTGTCGGTGTTGACCGTCTCAGCCAGGACGATGTCGCTCCAACGCTCATCGGCGCTGCGGCCCATGGCGAAGAGGGCGCTCACCCTGAATTGCTGATCCGGCGAATCGTAAGCCGCCTGGATCAAGTCCGGGATCTCGTCTCGGCTCGAGAACGCCAGCGCCTCGAGCGCGCGGCGGCGCACTTCAGACTCGTCACGGCCGTTGACTGCTGCCAGGAGGGTTTCTTCGACCCGACGCAACTGGGTGGGTTGAAGCTCCTCGACCTCGCCCATGTAGACGAAGCGGCCCAGCGCGCTGGCGGCGGCGGCGCGCACCTCGGCATCCGGATCCTTGTCAAGCAGATCGATCAGCGGCGCCATGAGGGTGACGTCCTCGGCTTCCCAGAGCGCCTGGACGGCAGCGCGACGCACCTCAGCGTCTTCGTCCTCAAGAGCGAGGCGGAAGATGTTGGTGAAATCGACCTCGTAGTTGGCTTCTGCCAGTTCGCCGAGGTCCTCGATCAGGCCACGGCGCTTGTTCAGGGAGACGTCCGGCCAGGCTCGTTCGAGCTTATCGACTTCCGTTGACTCGAGATCGGAGAGCGCATAGAGGCTGGCCGGCGGCACGGCAGCATCGGGGCTCTTCAGGGCACGGAGGACATCATCAAAGCGAGGAGTGTTCTTGTTCGGGGCCATGCTCACCTCGGGATGATCGGGCTGACGATGTCGAAGTAGGTGATCACAGCCATCACGCTCAACAGCACCACCATGCCGGCCAGGTGGACGAGACCCTCGCGGGCCGGGTCGATGCGTCGGCCACGAATGGCCTCCACCAGGACGAAAAGGATGCGGCCCCCGTCAAGGGCGGGCAGAGGCAGCAGGTTGGTGATACCGAGCGCGATGCTGATCAGGCCAACGAACTGGACGATCGGGAACCAGGTGTTGGCCTGGGCCGACGCCGCCACGATGAGTTCGGTCGCCTGATACATGCCCACCGGGCCCACCGGACGGGCGAGTTCTGGCTGGATGGTGCCCTGGATGAGGCGCCCAGGCAGGTTGATGATCTGGCGGAACTGGTACACCATCTCATCCCCCGCGTACCGCACTGCCTCGGGCCAGTCGTACCCCGGCCCGATCGGCAGCTCCTGACTGAGGCCGACCCCCATCGCGCCTTCGTTCTCGGGCGTTTCCTCGGGCAGTCGCGGGCGTAGATCGATCGACACCTCGGACCCCTTGCGGATCACGACGAGTGTGACGGTCTGTCCGCGCCGGGCGGCGATATGGTCCTGCAGGTCCTGCGTGTAGTGGATGTTGGCGCCGTCGATGCTGACGACGATGTCGCCCACCTGGAGGCCAGCCTGTTGCGCCGGCGAGCCATCCATGACCTTCGCGATACCGACCGCTGTCGAGTTCAGGCGGAAGGCGACGATGAAGACGATGAAGGCGAAGATCAGATTGAACAGCGAGCCGGCCACGAGGATCCAGATGCGGGCACGCTTGGAGGCTGTCGCCATGCCGTCTCGAGCCGCTGGATCGTCTTCGCCGCGCGGCCGCACGAAACCGCCGATCGGCAACGCATTCAAGGAGTAGACGGTGCTCTCGCCGCCAAGCTCCTCGGCCTTCGGGACGTTGGCGCCGGCGAAGAATCGCAGGCGCTTCTCACGTTTGCTCCACACCGCTCCAAAGAGGCGAGGCGGAAACCCGATGGCGAATTCCTCAACGAACACGTTGACGGAACGTGACGCGACAAAGTGACCAAGTTCATGGATGAAGACGAGGGCATTCAAGATCAACAAGAAGATGATCAGGTTGCCCACGCCTCCGAAGGGTAAAGCTTCCATAGGCCCGATTATACCGCCCGACCTTCTCCTCTTTGCGCGGTGCACATAGGAGGTAGTTGAGAATCGTTGGCGTCAAGAGACGAGGATGGCCGGCCCGCCCGCACGAGCGGTGAGCACCTCAGGCACGCCAAGTGCTCGCAACCGATGTTCGACATCGGCCGCATGAGCGGTCGGGGTGAGGCAGTGCACGTTCGGCCCGGCGTCGATTGTGAAGCACACGGGCAGGCCGGCCGCTCGCCAGACAGGCACAGCCTGGATGATGGCCAGGGTCAGCGGTTGCCAATAAAACAACGGCGGTCGACTGGTCATCATCACAGCGTGCATCGCGACGGCGTCTTCCTCGACGACTGCGGCCAATGCGCTGAAGTCCCGGCGCAGCACAGCAGCACGGCAGACATCGAGGCGCTCGGGAGCCCCGGCCACTCGCGTGGCTTGAAATGGACTCGTGTCTGCGAGGCCGTGGCCTTCGGTCGAGCCCGTGGCCTTGTGGGCTGAACTGAGGACGGCAATCACGTCGGTCAGATCCCAATGGTCGGGTGGGGCGATGCTGATTGCATAGCTGTCGTCTCCGCTCGGCTCGGTGCCCATCTTCCATTCGACGTAGCCCGATGGGATCGACCGCGACGCAGAGCCAGAGCCGCGCCGTGCCAGCGCCGAGAGCTGCGCCTCGGTCAGCGACAGCCCGGCCGCCACCGTCGCGGCGACTGTCAGGGCCGCGAACCCCGAAGCCGACGAGGCAATCCCGGCGCCCGACGGGAAGGTGTTGCGAGACTCCACCCGCGCCCGAGTTGCCGACCCTGCGAGGGCTCGCACCAGATCGAGATGCCGGGAGACGCGCTCTGCAGCCGGGCCGACAGCGCGCTGGCCGTTGATCGTGACCTCATCTCGCTCGAGACCAGCTTCGAAGGCGACGGTGGTGACGGTCTTGAGCCCTTCGAGGTTCATCGACAGGGATGGGTTGCTCGGCAGGCGCAGGTGATGGTCCCGATTGCCCCAGTATTTGATGAAGGCGATGTTCGACAGGGCTTCGGCGGTAGCGGCTTGCATGGTCGTGTCCACTCTCCTCGAGTCCGGTGGGCTCGACGGCGAAGCATACAACAGTTGTGTCGCTTCCCTACATTCGGGTTGTCGTCAGCCTGCTGGCGCGGAGGCCTTGCCTTTCGCCATACGGCCTCGAAAGGGTCTATGACGGTGCCGGTGCGGGCCGACCTGTACGGCATCCACCGCCCCCATCAGTGGCGACCACCACCCCGCCTGGGTCGGGGGAATCAGACGGCGCCTTCGACTTTGCGACTCGGCGTGCCCGCCGCTTCTATGTCAGCTTCCATGTCAATGGAAGCGATGGGCCTTCAAGAGTCTGTGTCAGGGGCAGCACGCGCTTCAACGGAGAGCGGATCATTGTTCAGGTCTGGCAGGCTGCCGTGGGGAGTTCGTTCAGGGTTCAGGCAAGCTTTTGAACCAAATCCGGCCTTACTCCTCTGGGTCCCCTGGGGCCCCAAAGTATCCGGATTCCGCAAGGATTTGGGGCACTTTGTTCTAGTCTTTGACGGAAAGCAACCCCGCTCCTTAGGGTTGGCGGTCGGCGATGATTAAGGCTGGAAGCGGTTTACTCCACGGCATAGAAAACGTTTCCGGGCCTCTGACCGTGGAGAATGACGGATTGGGAGCGCTCCCTGAAAACGGTTCTTTGTTCCACTTTGTAATGATTCTTGACAAACGAACTACCCATGCTAGAATGACGGCTAACCTAGTCGGGCCACCTAACTGGGATGCATGACCCAGGAAAAAGCTAACTTGAAACACGTCTGGCAGCCTGCCGAGTCGTCGGGAAGCAGGCCTGTGAACAAAGAATCAATCCTAGAGCTGATCCGTTGGGCTCCGGAGGGTATTTCGCGGGCCGAGATCGCGCAGCAGTTGGGCGTGAGCCGGGCCACTGTTTCAGGTGTCGTGGACCGGCTGATCGATTCCGGTCTGGTGCTCGAGCGGGGCGAGGGCGTTTCGCGCGGCGGCCGGCGGCCCATTGTCCTGCAGATCGCGGGCGACGCCGGGCACGTGGTGGGCGTCGATATCGGCGCCACTCACGTGATCGTGGCCCTGGCTGATCTGCGCGGGCGCGTGATCGCTGAAACCCACACGGTCGTCGATGTGGTGACCGGCGCGGATCAGACTCTCAGCCAGGTCTGCGAGCAAGTGCGCGAGACCGTGGCGCAGGGCCAGGCGGATTGGGACACCATTCATGCCATCGGCGTCGGTGTGCCCGGGCCCGTGATCACGGCTGAGGGGCAAGTGTCGACGCCGCCATTGATGCCCGGCTGGGACGGCTTTCCGATCCGCGATTATCTGGTCGAGCAATGGGGCACGCTGGTGACGCTCGACAACGATGCCGATCTGGGGGCCCTGGGCGAGTGGGCGTATGGCGCGGGCCAACAGGTGCCCAGCCTGACGTACATCAAAATCGGCACGGGCATCGGGTGCGGCATCTTGATCGACGGGCGGATCTATCACGGCGTGCAGGGCACGGCCGGCGAGATCGGCCACATGACCATCAGCGCCGATGGCCCGCCTTGCTCGTGCGGCAATTACGGATGTCTTGAAGCGATGGCCGGGGGACGTGCCATCGCGGAGCGGGCTCAGCTGGCCGTCAAAGCCGGCCAGCGAACGCTCCTGGCCAACGGTGGGCCGGTGGAGGCCATCACGGCCAAGCACGTGGCCGATGCAGCCCAGGCCGGCGACGCAGTCAGCCAACAACTATTAGGTGATGCGGGCCGGCACATCGGCAGCGCCGTGGCTACATTAGTCAATCTTCTCAACCCCGGGCTGGTCCTGATCGGCGGCGGGGTCGCGCAGGCAGGTGTCCATCTGCTGCGCCCACTACGTGAGACGGCTCTGCAGCGGAGCCTGAAGGCTTCGATGCGAGCCACTCGAATTGAGGTCGGCGCTCTGGGGCGCCGGGCGACGGCGATGGGCGCCGTTGCGCTGGCTCTTTCCAGGACGTTTCAGCAATACATCGACGGGCCACGGTTGGTCGACCGCGCTCATGAAAAAGCGCCGGTCATGCCGGCCGGCCCAAGCCGATGAACGCGTACGAACCGGACTTAGAAAGGAGGGCACCATCGCGCGACGTCTGAGCTGGGTTGCAGCGGCCGCCTCAAGCGCCTGATGGGATCTCGATATCCCGCCACTTATCCTTAGGAGGAACACGCCATGCGTAAAGCCCAATTGTGGCTGTCCGTAACAACGATTGTCGGGTTGCTTGCTGCCTCTTGCGCCCAGGCCACCCCGACTGCTGCCCCGGCCAACACTGAAGCGCCGGCGGAGCCGACCGCGACGAGCCAGGCCATTCAGGTGGCCGAAGCGTCCGCCACCCCGGCCCCCACGGCTGAAGTGGCCGCCGAAGCCTACAAGCAAGCTCCGATGCTTGACTCCGTCGCCGGGCTGCCCCCGGTTGCTGAGCGCCTGCCCAAGAACCCTGTCGTGACTGATTTCGTCGATGCGTCGCAGACCATCGGCCAGTACGGCGGCACGATCCAGACCGCTTCCTGGTGGCCTGAAGTCGGCAACGTTCAGCTGTACTTCGCTGTCGAAGCCCCGATCAAGTGGAAGGCCGACCTGACCGGCTACGAAGCCGCCCTGGTTGAGTCGTACGAGTGGTCGGAAGACGGCAAGACCTTCACGATGCATATGCGCGAAGGCCTGAAGTGGTCGGACGGCGAGCCCTACACCACGGACGACTGGAAGTTCTGGTGGGAGGACTATGCCAACAACCCCGATCAGAAACTCTTCACGATCCCGGCCTACCTCCGGAACAACGATGGCACGCCGATCACCATGACGTTCCCGGACAAGTACACGATTGTCTGGCAGTCGACTGATCGCCCGCTGTACATCGACCCGTACTTCATGGCCCAGGGCTTCTGGGAGTTCGCCAAGAACTTTATGAAGCCGGCGCACTACCTCAAGCAGTTCCATCCCACGTACGCCACGGACAAGACCTGGGAAGATTTCGCCAACGCTGACAAGTGGTGGCAGACCCCCGGTTACCCGTGCCTCTTCGCGTGGTGCTTGAGCGACCTGTCGGAAGACGGCCAGAACTACACGTTCTCGCGCAACCCGTACTACTGGCGCGTCGACACCGAAGGCAATCAACTGCCCTACATCGATGCGATCAAGGTCGAAATCGTCGCCGACGAGCAGACCCGCATCCTGAACTGCTCGCAGGGCAAGTACGACACGGCCTTCCGCATCTGCGGTGGCCCGAACGAAATCCCCTTCCTGTCTGAGAACGCTGAGTCGGGTGGCTATCACTTCCTCGAGAACTACCTGAACGGCGCCGGCGCGTGGCCTGGTTACATGATCAACCAGTACTACGTCGAGGGCGGCAAGAACTACGAAGACGATACGCCCGAGCATGCCGCCGAGATCCGCGATGTGCTGCGCGATCAGCGCTTCCGCATCGCTCTCTCGACCGGTTTCGATCGCCAGCGCATCATCGACGTGGCCTGGGGCGGCATCGCCGACGCCAAGGCCGCGACGATCAGCCCCCAGTCTTGGCACTTCGCCGGTTCTGAGGGCCAAGCCGAGTACGAGAAGTGGGCCGGCATGTACACCGAAGTCGATGTCGAAGGCGCTAACAAGCTCCTTGACGAGATCGGCATGAAGGTCGGTGCTGACGGCTTCCGCACCCTGCCCAGCGGCAAGCCCTTCATTCTCACCATGGACATCAGCGACTGGGGCGGCAGCCTCAAGGTCCAGGTCGACGCTGCTGACCAGATGAAGAAGGAATGGGAAGCCAACCTGAAGATCGCGGTGCAGATCAACAACCTGCAGGGCCAGCCGGATCTCGACACGCGCACGAACGAAGGCTACTACATGCTCCGCGGCGCGCACATCTCCGAGATCGACATCCTGACGTACCCCGACTGGATGTTCCCGGTGGTCAACCGCTACATGTTCCCGCTCGAAGGCCGCTACTTCGCCAAGGGCGGCGAGGCCTGCACCGATGAGCCCACCGAGTCGTCGGCCTATCCGTGCGGCGTCAAGCCCGAGGATGGCAGCCCCGCGAAGATCCTCCAGGACCTGTACCTGAAGGCTCGCGATACGGCCACGGTCGAGGATCGGCACAAGGTCGTTTGGGAAGCGATCGATGAGATCGTCAAGGACGGCCCGTTCGTGATCGGCGTTGCCGGCGATCAGCCGATGCCGATCATCGTCAGCAACAAGATGAAGAACATCTACGACTATGGCGTGGTCGGTCCGTGGGCGCCTTCGACCCCCGGCAACCAGATCGCGGCACTGTGGTGGATGGAGCAGTGATCTAGCACGGTTCTTGAGGCGGGCAGGCCATCGCCCGTCTCAACCGTCTCTCTGGCGGGCAGGTGCAAACCTGCCCGCCAGAGCTTGCTCTTTTGGGGAGGAGGTCGGCATGCTCAATTACATCGCGCGGCGGTTGTTGTACGCGGCCCTCATGGTGGTCGTTATTTCGTTTGTCAGTTTCGTCATCATCAAGTTGCCGCCTGGCGACTTCCTCACTCAAAAGCTGGCCCAGCTGCGCGCGCGCGGTGACCGCAGCGCTGAGGGTCAGATCGAGACCTATCGCGTTCGTTATGGCCTTGATAGGCCCTTCCTTGAGCAATACACGACCTGGGCGGTGAACTTCGTCCGGGGCGATTTCGGAGAGTCGTTCGAATACGAGCGGCCGGTGGCCGACCTCCTGGGTGAGCGCGTCACGATGACGATCATCCTCGGCGTCGCCACGTTGCTCGTGGTGTGGGTGCTGGCCATCCCGCTGGGTGTGTTCTCGGCGGTCAGGCAGTACTCGCTGGGCGACCAGATCATCACGACGATCAGCTTCATCGGCCTCGGCATGCCGGGCTTTCTCCTGGCGCTGCTGATCCTTTACTACGCCATCACAGTCCTCAACATCGACGCGACGGGTCTGTTCTCGCGCGACTATGTGGACGCTCCATGGAGCATGGGCCGGGTGCTCGATCTGCTCAATCACCTGTGGATCCCGGCCATCATCAGCGCCATTACGGGCGTCGGTGGGTTGACCCGCATCATGCGCGGCAATCTGCTCGACACGCTCGGCCAGCCGTTCGTCGAGGCGGCCAGGGCGCGCGGCCTGGCGAACTCCGGCGTGATCTGGAAGCATGCGGTGCGCATCGCCATCAATCCGCTCATCGTCATCTTGGGCTCGGAAGCCATTCCGGGCATCATCGGCGGCACGGGCTTGGTTTCGGTGGTGCTCAACCTGCCGACCATCTTCCCGCTGTATATCGACTCGCTGCGCAAGCTCGATATGTTCATGGCGGGCACGTGCATCGTCTTGATCGCGATCTTGACGCTGGTCGGCAACCTGTTGGCCGACCTGATGTTGGCCTGGGTCGACCCGCGCATCCGGCTCGAATAGCGTCGCTTCTCGCAACCGGATTAACGTGGATCGAGTGAACCGGAGGTGACAACATGGCTGTAGCAGAACAAACCATGGCTCTTCCCGTGAAAAAGGCCCAGGTCAGTCAGAGTTACTGGGCGCTGGTGTGGTGGAAGTTCAAGCGTAATCGCGTGGCGCTCTTGGGCGGCATCATTCTCGTGGCGTTGTACTTTTCCATGGGGATCGTGCCCGAGTTCGTCGCGCCGTATCAACTCGAACATGCCTCGACTTTTACCGAGGCGGGTCCGCAAGCGGTGCACCTGTTTGATGAGTCAGGCGCCTTCCGCGGACCGTTCGTGTTTGGCCTCGACAAGCAGATCGACACCAAGACACGCTCGCGTATCTTCGTCGAAGACAAGACCAAGATCTGGCCGCTGGGCCTTTTCGTTAAGGGCGACCCATACCTGCTCCTGGGCGTCATCCCGTCGGACATCCATCTCTACGGCGTGGTCTCCGACGATCCCGATGCTCAGTACTTCATGATGGGCACAGACGCCCTCGGCCGCGACTGGTTCACACGCATCATCTACGGTGGCCGGCTGTCGCTGCTGATCGGCCTCCTCGGCCAGTTGATGCTTCTGTTCTTCGGTACCATCCTGGGCGTGGCCTCGGGCTACTACGGCGGCTGGATCGATCAGATCATCCAACGCGCGACCGAGTTCCTCGGCGCGATCCCTGACATCCCGCTCTTTATGGCGCTGGCCGCGGCGATCCCGGTCTACTGGTCGCCGATCGCCGTGTACTTCATGCTGACGCTGATCCTGTCCTTCGTCCGCTGGGGCGGCCTGGCGCGACAGGTGCGCGGCTTGATCCTGTCATTGCGCGAGCGCGAATACGTGCTCGCCGCCAAGAGCGCTGGCGCGGCCGATAACCGCATTATGTTCCGGCACCTGCTGCCGGGCACGATGAGCCACGTGATCGTCATCGCAACACTGGCCATCCCGGGCATGATCCTGGCGGAGACGACGCTGAGCTGGCTCGGCCTGGGCTTGCGCCCGCCGCTCACCAGCTGGGGCGTGCTCCTGCAGGATGCTGCGACGGTGCGGGCGATCCACAATACGCCGTGGGAACTGTGGACGATCCCGTTCATCCTGCTGACGGTGCTGGCTTACAACATGTTGGGCGACGGCCTGCGCGATGCCCTCGACCCGTACGCTGGGCGGTAGGAGAGACCCGTACATGACCCAACAAACCCTCGAACCCTTGGTGGAAGTCGAGAACCTGCGCATCGAGTTCGACGTGCGCGCGGGCATCGTCAAGGCCGTCGACGGCCTGAACATGACGATCTATCGCGGTCGCACGCTGGGCGTGATCGGCGAGAGCGGCTGCGGAAAATCGGTCACCGCCCGCGCGATCTTGAACATGATCCCGAAGCCGGGCAAGATCACGAGCGGCGAGATCCGCTACCATCGCCAGACCAAGCTTGAACGGGCGGCGGACGGGCGCGGCGGCCACTCTGAGGTCGTCAACATCAACGAGCTGCATCCGGACGGTGAGACGATCCGCCAGATCCGCGGCGGCGAGATCGGCATGATCTTCCAGGAGCCGATGAGCTCGCTCACGCCGGTGTACACGGCCGGCACGCACATCGGCGAGGCCTTGAGTCTGCACAGACTGTCCAAGACCAAGAAGGTCGGCGACCAGATCGCCGATAACGTCGCCGCCAACCGCCATGTTGATCGGGAAGAGGCTCGCGAGATCGCCATCGACATGCTGCGTAAAGTCGGCATCCCAAAGCCGACCGAGCGCGTCGACAACTACCCGCACCAGCTCTCGGGCGGTCAGCGCCAGCGCGTGATGATCGCGGTGGCGCTCTCGTGCGAGCCGGCGATGCTCATCGCCGATGAGCCGACGACGGCGCTCGACGTGTCGATCGAAGCCCAGATCCTCGACATCATGCGCGAGCTGCAGGGCTCGGTGAACATGGCCATCATGTTCATCACTCACAACCTCGGCGTCGTGGCCAACATGGCGCATGAGATCGTGGTGATGTACATGGGCAAGGCCGTCGAACGCGCGACGGTCACCGATCTGTTCTACAACCCCAAGCACCCGTACACGCAGTCGCTGCTCAAGTCGATCCCACGCCTGGGCGAGAAGAAAGAAGGCGAACGGCTGGCGTCGATCGCGGGCATGGTGCCCGATCCCTTCAACCTGCCGAAGGGCTGCGTCTTCCATCCGCGCTGCCCGCTGGCGATGAAGGGCAAGTGCGACAAGATCGAGCCGACCTGGAAGAAGGTGGATGACGAACACTGGGTCAGCTGCCTTCTGTACGAGGAGGTGTGAGCATGACGGCGAATGCACAAGCACCCGTCGCGCCGGCCGCGCCGGCGTCCGACAAGAACCTGCTCGAAGTGCGCGGCCTGAAGAAGTACTTCCCGATCTATAAGGGCCTGCTCCGGCGCGTCGCCGGCTACGTCAAGGCCGTTGACGACGTCAATTTCAACGTGCGCGAAGGCGAGACCCTCGGCCTGGTGGGCGAAAGCGGCTGCGGCAAGAGCACGGCCGGCCGGACCATCATCCGGTTGTACGAGCCGACCGGCGGCGAGGTCATGTTCAAGTCGAAGCTCCTGGGCAACGGCCAACAGGACAAGATGGTCAACATTCTTGACCTCAAGCCTGAGGACATGAAAAAGGTCCGGCAAGAGATCTCGATGGTCTTCCAGGACCCGGTCAACTCGCTGAACCCGCGCATGACGGTCTCCGACATCGTGGCGGAGCCGATGGTCATCCATGGCCACCGGATCGGGCCAGAGACCGAGAGCGTGATCGTGCGCCTGCTCGAGCGCGTCGGCCTGCGCCCGGATCATCTCAAGCGTTACCCGCACGAGTTCTCCGGCGGTCAGCGGCAACGCATCGGTATCGCTCGCGCGTTGTCGCTCAACCCGCGGCTGGTGATCTGCGATGAGCCGGTTTCGGCGCTCGACGTGTCGATCCAGGCGCAAACGCTCAACCTGTTGCAGGACCTGCAGCAGGACCTGAACCTGTCGTACATCTTTGTCGCTCACGACCTGAGCGTCGTGCAGCACATCTCCGACCGCATCGCCGTGATGTACGTCGGCAAGGTGGCCGAACTGGCCGATGCCAAAGAGCTTTATACGCAGCCGTTGCATCCGTATACGGAAGCGTTGCTCTCGGCCGTGCCGAAGCCGGATCCCAAGGCCGCCTCGAGCCGCATCGTCATGCAGGGCGATGTGGCGGACCCGTCGAACCCGCCCAGTGGTTGCTACTTCCACCCGCGCTGCCGCTATGCCAAGGATATCTGCAAGACCAAGGCACCGGAGTACCGCGAGGTCAAGCCCGACCACTACGCGGCGTGCCACTTCGCCGGGGAATTGAAGCTGGAAGGCATCTAACTGTGTTGAGGGGTGGGCCCGGCTTTGTCGAGCCCACCCCGTCTTCAATCGACGGGACGACTTGAGTCCGATACGCGCATCCACATAGACTCCCAAAGGTGTGACGGCGCCGCTGAACTGGTATGATGGTCGCCGGTTTCGGCGGTGTAGACCGGCCCCAACGCAGGGCGCCGTCGCCGCAAAAAGTGCCATACCTGATACTGGGAGGAACCCTATGTTGACCGTACAAGCAGGCGCCAATCGAACGTTGCTCGGTATCCTGGCCGTCGGGCTCTGGATGGTGGCCACTGCGGGAACGATCGCTTCCATTTACTGGTTGCGCCAGATCTTCCTCGGCCTGTCCATGCTCCTGACCGGCCGCGTGATGGATGCCGAGGCGGTGACTCCGATGCTCGTGGCCCTTTTCGGGCTCGTCGCCACCGTGGTGATCATCGGATCGACCGAGTATCATCGCCGGCACTTTCTCAAGCCGGGTTCGTGGAAACTCCTGGCCTGGATGATCGGGATCGAAGCGGCGCTCGCCGTCGTGAGCACCGTGCTCGTCGGTTTCTAGCTCGCAAGCGCGCGGCGCCCGTCGCGCGTTGACGATCGCGTTGTGGGGGTTGGTTTCACATCATGGCGGCGTTGAAGTGGTGGCAGAAAGCCGTTTTCTACCAGATCTATCCGCGCAGTTTCGCTGACGGGAACGGCGACGGCATCGGTGACCTTCCAGGCATTATTGCGCGCCTGGATTACCTGAAGGACCTCGGCGTCGACGCCCTCTGGCTGTCGCCGCATTTTCCGTCGCCGCAGTTCGACGTGGGCTACGACGTCGCCGACTACACCGGCGTCGAACCGGCTTACGGCACCATCGACGACTTCAAGCGTTTCCTCGACGGCGCCCATGAGCGCGGCCTGCGCGTCGTGCTCGACCTGGTGCTCAATCACACCTCGGACCAGCATTACTGGTTCAAGGAGTCGCGACGGAGCAAGACCGACCCGCGGCGCGACTGGTACGTCTGGCGGCCGGGCAAGGCCGAGGGCGTTCCGCCGAATAACTGGCAATCGGCGTTCGGCGGCTCGGCCTGGGAGTTCGACGCGCTGACCGGCGAGTACTTCTATCACTTCTTCTTCAAGGAGCAGCCTGACCTGAACTGGCGCAACCCAGAAGTCAAGCAGGCGTTGTGGGACGCAGCGCGGTTCTGGCTCGATATGGGCGTCGATGGCTACCGTCTCGACGCGATCGGCACGATCTACGAGCATCCCGACATGCCCGATCATGGCATCACCGAAGATCTCTCGGCCCTGCGCCGGACGATCAGCCCGTTCTCGGGCGCCACGATCGAGGATCGCGAGGCGGCGATCGCGACGTACCGTTCGATGTTCCAGCACCAGGAGGGCCGGGCGGAAGTCCATGACCTGATGAAGGATCTTCGCAAGGTCATGGACGAGTACGACGACCGCGTCCTCATCGGCGAGACCGACGAGATCTCCTTCTACGGCAACGGCGACGACGAACTGCACCTGAACTTCAACTTCCCGTTGATCAACACCAACAAGTTGACGCCTGCGTGGATCCGGGCCAACCAGGCCGAGCGCCTCGGCGCGCTGCCTGCGGGCGCCTGGCCCTGCAACACCCTGGGCAATCACGATCGTTCGCGGTTCATGAGCATGTTCGGCCGGCACGATCCGGCTCAAGACGCCGGATTGGCCCGCGTCTGGCTGGCGCTGATGCTGACGCTCAAGGGCACGCCCTTCCTATATAACGGCGAAGAGGTCGGGATGACCGACCTGATCCTTGAGGACCCGGCTCAGTTCCGCGACAATGTCGCAGTGTGGATCATGAGCCAGTTGGAGCAGGAGCCGTCGCTGAGCCGGGCGGAGGTGATTCGGCTGGCAGCCCAATCGACTCGCGATCGCTGCCGCACACCGATGCCCTGGTCGAACGCCCCCAACGGCGGGTTCAGTCCAGAGGGCGTGCGGACGTGGCTGCCGGTCCACCCGAACTACGCTGATGGCGTCAACGTGGCCGACCAGGAGCGCGATCCGAAATCGCTGCTGAATGACTACAAGCGCCTGTTGCGCTTCCGTCGAGAGACGCCGGCGTTGATCGCCGGCGATTACCAGCCGCTGCTCGCGGACCATGAGGACGTGCTGGCATTCCTGCGCAGCGATCCCGACTCGGGCCAGACCTGCCTGGTGGTCCTGAACCTGTCGAACGCGGCGCACACCGTGGCGCCGACCGCGGCGGGGGCTCGGGCCACCTGCCTGTATTCGACCCATCGTGCGACGGGCAGCGAGGACGACCTCGCTGCGTTGGCCGTCGCGCCATTCGAGGTGTATATCGGCTCGGTGCCGGCCTGATGGCCTGAGTCCGTCGCGCAGTCGGCGCCACGTACGTCCGGAGCCGGCGACCGATCTTCGAGAGAAAGGTCAGAGACCCATGAGTGACATCAAGACAACCGTAGGGTTCCTGGAGCGCGTTCCGCTGTTCGCCGGCCTGAGCGCCAAGCAGCTGGAGCCGATCGCCCGGCGCATGGTCGAGCGCAGCTATCCGGCCGGCGCGACGATCGTGTCGCAAGGCGCAGGCGGCGAAGGCTTCTTCGTCGTGGTGTCCGGCAGCGCCCAGGCTATCCGCGAGCGCAGCGACGGCGCCAAGGCCGTCGTCAACACATTCGGCCCGCTGGATTTCTTTGGCGAGCTGGCGCTGCTCGACGATGGCCTGCGCACGGCTTCAGTCGTGACCACCGAGCCGACGTCCTGCGTCTTGCTCACGCGCTGGGATTTCCTGGCGGCGCTGCGCGAAGACGTCGACATGACCATCGTCATCCTGCAGGAGCTCGCTCGCCGCTTCCGCCGCGCGCTGGATGCGCTATAACTCTCGCGCAGCTTGCTCGTCGCGCAAACCAAGGGCGCGCCGACCCGTGCGGCTGCGCCCTTGATTCTGTATGGATAGCCTGAACTGCCCCAACTGCGGATTTGCCGCGCCGGTGACCATGCGCTACTGCGGCATGTGCGGCACCCGCATTTCGGTGGCTTGTCCGCAGTGCGAGGCGCTCAACCCGCTCAACTACCGCTACTGCGGCACCTGCGGCACGCGTTTGCCCTCGGCGGCCTCCCCAGCCGGCGACCTGCCGCCCTTCGACCTCGAGGCACCCTCGTTTCGACCGCCGACCGCGGCGCCGCTGGCCGGCGAACGGCGCGAAGTGACCGTGGTGATGACCGACGTCAAGAGCTCGACCAACCTGCTCGAGCAACTCGGCACCGAGGCCTGGGTCGAACTCATGAACCGGCTCCTCCACATCCTCGAGGGCGAGGTCCAGCGCTTCGGCGGCGAGGTCGATCAACTGCGCGGCGACGGCCTCGTAGCCTTCTTCGGCGCGACGAGCGCGCACGAAGACGATCCCGAGCGTGCGGTGCTCACGGCGATGTCGATGCAGAAGGCCGTGCGCCGCTTCTCTGACGACCTCGCCCGGCGGCGCGGCATCGACCTGCACATGCGCATCGGCGTCGACACCGGCGACGTGGTCGTGACCAGCGTGCACGAGCGGCGCGGGCGCGGCGACGAGACGGCCATGGGCCGCGCGGTTGCCGTCGCGGCTCGCATGGAGGCCGCCGCCGAGCCCGGCACGGTGCTGGTCAGCGAGAACACACACCGCCTGGTGGAGACGCGCTTCGATTGGGAAGGCCTGGGCGAGATCCAGGTCAAAGGCGTGGCTCAGCCGCTGCGCGTCTATCGGCCGATCGCGCCGCGCGATCGCGGTGGCCCGGCCGCCGGCGCCGACTCGCTGCCCCTGACGGTCGAAATGATCGGGCGCGATGTCGAGTTCCACGCGCTCAAAGACGGCGTCGATGTGGTGCTCGCCGGTCGCGGTCGTATCGCGCTGCTCACCGGCGACCGCGGAACGGGCAAGTCGTTCCTGGTCAACGAGCTGCGGCGGTACTTCGTCCACTCTGTCGCATTGCGCCGGGGCGTCGACGATGACGCGGTGGCCAACGATCCCAGAGTCGGCACCTGGCTGGTCGGTCGTTGTCGTTCGTACCATCAGACCTGGCCCTTCGCGGTGTGGGTCGAGATGCTTCACGACTGGCTCGGGACGCGCGGCGTGACCCCCCAGGAAGAGACGCTGGAACGACTCCGGACCGAGGCCCGTGCGCTGTGGGGCGACGAGTACATCGACCACTTCCCGTACCTGGCCCGACTGTTGTCCCTGCCGCTCGAGCCCGAGCTGCAGGATCGCATCCGACACCTCAGCGGCGAGGAGCTACGGCAGCGCCTGTTCCACGGCGTATACGCCTGGATCGAGGCGCTGGCCGAGCGCGGACCGCTGGTGTTGGTGTTCGCCGAGATGCAGTGGGCGGACGAGTCGTCGCTGCAACTCCTGCGACACTGCCTCTCGCTCAGCGAAACCGAAGCACTCCTGGCCTTGATCGTCTATTGGCCCGAGGTCACGTCGCCGATCTGGGATTTCGCGCCGCAGGTGGAGGCCGACTACCCGCATCGTCTGACGCGGGTTGATCTTGGGCCCCTGAACGCCGTGCAGGCCCACGACCTGATCGCCGGCCTGGCCGGGGAGGGCGCTTTGCCTTCCGAGGCGCGCGACCTGATCGTCGGGCAGGCCGAAGGGAACCCGTACTACATCATCGAAGCCGTCTACGGGCTCATGGTGCGCGGGATCTTGCAGCGCGCCGACGACACCGGCGTCTGGCATTTGACTCGGCCCGTCCTGGCCGCCGATCTGCCGACGGGCTCGCAGCGCCTCCTCCTGGCGCGCATCGATCGACTCTCGCCCGAGCAGCGCTATATCCTGCAGGTCGCGTCGGTGGTCGGTTCGGTGTTCTGGTACAACCTGATCGAAGCTGTCGCTCACGACTCCGGCAGCCTGCGGCCCTACCTGGCGGCCCTGCAACGCGCGCAATTGATCCAGGAGGACGGGCGGGTCTCGGGCCTTGGCATGCAGTACTCGTTCCGATCGGCGCAGGTGCGCGAGGCCGCTTACGACAGCCTCGTCGTCTCACAGCGAGCCGAGTTCCACCGCCAGACGGCCAGTTACCTCGAGGCGTCGGGCGACGCCGAGTCGCTCCCTGGCTTCTATAGCCTCCTGGCCTTTCACTTCCGCGGAGCCGGTGACCCGCGCAAGGAGCTCTTCTACACGCTGTTGGCCGCCGAACAGGCGCGACGGTTGTATGCCAACGCCGAGGTCCTGCAACACTACACGCGCGCGCTCGAGCTGGCCGATCAGATCGAGGCTGACCCGTCCCTCAAGGTTCCGGCCCGTGCCCTGGTATCGCAGCGCTTCGAGATCTTGCGCGGGCGCCGCAACGTGTTGATCGAGCTCGGTCGCTTTGCGGCGGCCTCCGATGACGCGCGGGCTCTGCTCAAGCTGGCCGATCAGATGGCCGACGATCCGGCCTGGAAGGTCGACGCGCTGCTCAGCCAGATCGAACTGGTCGAGCGGATGGAAGATCGTGACGCCGGCCTGCGTTTCGCCGAAGAGGCCCTTGGCCTCGCGCAGCAGACCGGTGACCGGCGCCGTCAGATGGAAGCCTGGACGGCGCTGGCGTGGGCGCGCGTCGGCGTGCACGACCCGACAGCGCGGCAGGCTGCGGAACACGCCCTGGATCTCTCGCGAGAACTCGGCGATCTGCGGGCCGAGGTGTCGATGCTGCTGGCCATCGCGAATGTCTATGGCCTCGACGATCTTGAGCGCCATGAGGCCTTTTTGCACGAAGCCCTGGCGAAGTCCGAGAGCCTGGATGACAAGGCGATGGAGATCGCGCTGCTTGGCGCGCTCGGTCAGCAATTCGAACGCCGCGGCGACTACTACCGCCAGCTTGTCGAGTTCGAACGGCCACGCGTCGCCCTGGCGCGCAAGATCGGCCACAGGCTCGAAGAGGGCAAGGCGCTGATGATGTGCGGCCAGATCCAGGGACTGTACCTGGGCGACATCCAGGCCGGTCTGATCCTGGAGCGTGAAGCGGTCGGCATCTGGGGAGAGCTCAACACCCGACTCTTTCCGCTTCTGCGGATCGCGCAAATGCAAACCGCGATCGGCAAGTACGACGCTGCCGCGGAGGCGCTCGAGCAGGCCTGGCCGCTGAGCGAGCGCGGCGCGCGGGACTTTGGGCGGGCCGGTTACCACCTCGTCAGCGCGATCCTTGACAACGCGCGCGGCGGCATCGAACGGCTCGAGTCGGTGCTGATTCATTGCGATGAGGTGCTGCGGCTCGTCGCCGACAACCTGGTGTCGCGGCAATACCACATGGCCGCGTCCTGTCAGTCGGCGCGCGCCCATCTGGCGCTCTGGCGGCAGCTCTCGAATCCGGAGGAGCGCCGACGTCATGCTGAGGCCGCTTTGACGGCGAGCGGCGTGGCGCTCTCGATCTATCGCCAGTTCGGGTTCACTCAGGTAATCGAATGCCAGTCCCAGGAAGTGTTCTTCCGCCACAGCCTGGCGCTGGCCGCCAACGAACAATTCGACGAGGCCGCGCGGTTCTTGCGCGACGCCTATGCAGAGATGATGCGCAAACACGATCTGATCCCGGCGGACACGCCGCACCGCAAGCATTTCCTCGAGAACCTCAGCGTGCATCGCGAGATCCGCGCGGCAGTTGAAGTGCATACGGAAGGTCTTCCATGAGCGCCGTCACGGCGGCGGCGTTTCACCGCGATCGCCTGACGTGGCTGATGTACATCATGCTGGCGGGGCTCGCCTATCAACAGGGCATCCTCGGCCCGTTGATGCCGTTTCTGCGTGACGAGCTTCATATGTCGTACACGCTGGGTGGCGTGCTGTTCACGGCCATCGCCATCGGCATGATCTTCTCGGGGCTGATCAGCGATCGGGTCGCGCGGCGATTCGGCCGGCGCGCCATGTTTTGGGTGGGCGGCGCCGGATACGTGGTGGGCTCGATCGCCGTTGCGCTCAGCCCCAGCTTTCCATTTGCGTTCGCCGCGATCCTGCTCAACAGCGTCTTCACTTCGTTCACGATCACGGCCGTCAACGCCACGCTCTCCGATCACCACGGCGCCGGGCGCACGCGCGCGATCGCTGAGGCCAACGTGGCCGCCGCGGCCAGCTCCGCCGTTTCGCCGCTGTTGATCGGCCTGTTTCAGACCAGCGGGATGGGCTGGCGATGGGCCCTGTTCGCCACCGTGCTGATCATGGGCGGCATCGCCGCGATCTTCGCCACTGAGCCGATCCCTGACCATCCCCCGAGTTCGACGACAGGAAGCCCGGCGCGCGGATCGCTTCCGGGAAGCTTCTGGCTCTACTGGTTGGTCGCGGTGTGCGTGGTGGCCTTCGAGTGGTGCTTCGTGGTGTGGGGCGCCGACTATCTGGCCGATGTGGTCGGGTTCGCGCCAACGATCGCGTCGACCACAATGGGCGCGTATCTGGGCGGTGTGGTGCTCGGACGGGCCATCGGGAGCGTGCTCGCTCGCTGGTGGTCGGCTCGACGCCTGCTCGTCGGCGCGCTGGCGATTGCCATCGCCGGATTCCTGCTCTTCTGGCTGGCACCGTCCGCGGTGCTGGCCGTCGTGGGTCTTGGCGTCGCGGGCCTGGGAGTGGCCAACCTCTTCCCATTGACGGTCTCGCTGGCGGTCGAAGAGTCGGGTGGCTTGACCAATCAGGCGACTGCGCGGGTCTCGATGGCGGTGGGCACAGCGATCTTCGCCGCGCCGCTCGTCCTTGGCGCGCTGGCCGATCGGTTCACGCTGCAGGAGGCGTTCGCCATCGTTCCCGTGATCGGCGCCCTGACCGCCGGGTTGCTCACGATCGCGTATCGACGGAGGCGACTGGCATGAACGGCCTGCGCGCATGGGATAGCGGCCTCGGTCGTTGGCTCGATGAAGGCGGGCGCGCTGTCCTCCTTACCACGCTTGTGCTGGCGGCCCTGGTGTGCTTCGCCTTTCAAGCGGCGTCGATCGGGTTCCGTTACCAGATCGACTACGGCGAAGCTCCGCTGGTCGATCAGGCCGTTCGGCTGGCATCGGGGGAGTCGATCTACCAACCCGATCTGACGCACGAGCCGTTCACGATCTCGAACTACCCGCCGCTGTATGTGGCGACGCTGGCGGCTTTCGTTCCCTTTGCCGGCCCGGCGTTCTGGCCCGGCCGTCTGGTCTCGGCAGTCTCGATCTGGGCCGCCGCTCTGTTCATCGGCCTGATCGTTCACACGACAACGCGCGATCGGGTGGCCGCCGTCGTGGCCGGGCTCTCGCTGGCGGCCTGGCCGTACGTCGTGCTGTGGTCCAGCCTGGCACGCATCGATAACCTCGCGCTGGCACTCAGCCTGGGCGGATTGTGGGTCCTGGTGCGCTGGCCGAAGGTCACAGCGGGCCTGCTCATCGGCGGTGGGCTGCTCGTGGCAGCGATCTACACCCGCCAGTCGTATGCTTTGGCAGCGCCGCTGGCCGGCTTCGTCTGGCTGTGGAGTGTGGCGGGCTGGCGCCGGGCGTTTGGCCTGGCGGCGTGGGTGGGCGGTCTGTCAGCGACCCTGTTCGCCGTCCTCTATGCCCTGACCGGCGGCGGGTTCTTCCTGCATATCGTCACCGCCAACGTCAACGCGTATTCGATCGACAGCGTCCGCTACTGGGCCGAGCAGGTGTGGCGTGTCGGCTGGCCGCTGATCGTGTTGGGCGCCGCGTCGCTCGTCCTGATCCGGCGGTGGAACCCGATGTATGCCCTCGCCGCTCCCTATTTGCTGGCGGCCACGGCCTCGGCGGCGACGATCGGTAAGGTCGGGTCGAACGCCAACTATCTACTCGAGTTGTTGGCGGCCCTGGGGTTGGCCGCCGGCGTCTGGGCGGCTTTCCTGCGCGACCGGCAACCCTGGTCCTTGCTGCGCGCCGGCTTCCTCATTCTGGTGACGTTTCAGGCCGGCCTGATGCTCGAGATGACCTTCAAACGCTTCCCTGGTGAGACGCCGACGCGCCTGACGCAAACGACCGAAATGGCCGAGCTCGAAAGGCTGGTGGCCGGCACCAAGGGCCCTGTCCTGGCGGATGAGCAGATGGGGATGGTGACGCTCGCCGGCAAGCGCCTGATGCTCCAACCCTTTGAGATGACCCAGTTGGCCGCGGCCGGTGTGTGGGACCAGAAGCCGCTGCTCGACGCGATGAAGGCCGGCGAGTACGCTCTGATCATCCAGTACGACGTGCCGTGGGTGCGCGAGCGCTGGTCGCCCGAGATGTTCGCGACGCTTGACGAGTCTTACCGGCTGGCTGCCGTGATTGGTAACAATCGCATCTTCAAGCCACGCACGGCCGCTGTCGCCACCGGCCCGACGACCTGCACCGGCGCGCCCTGGTCGGTGCCGACGCGCGCCGAGCTCGGCGTCCGTTGGGACGACGGCGCGCTGGTCTTCTTCGGCCGCGGCATCGAGAACCAGATCCCGGTCGTGGCGGTGGCGGATGGGGATGTGCGCGTGCTTGGCGATCGAGCCGGTGCCGTTGCGCTCCGTGTGGCCGATCCGCTTAACCCGGGCCAGGACCTGTGGATGGTATTCGACGGCCTGGCGAACGGCACAGGTGATGTATCCTACCTGTCTGAGCCGCTTGTGGCACAGCCCACCGTCAGCGCAGGGACGACGATTGGCGAGCAAGGCTCCTTCAGTGGCAAGGCCACGTTCCCGATGTGGGTGCATGTTCGCGTGGCGCTCGTTCGCCCCACAGCAACCGGGGACCTGCCGGCCGTCGTCGCGCCCGCTGACTACCTGGATCCGCGCCCGTACTTCGGCCTCGATCTCCCCGACTCCGGCGCCATGATCGGATCGAAGACCCTGGCCTGTGTAACCCCATGATCCACGTCGAACACTTAAGCAAGGAGTACCGCCGGATCAAACGCCGTGAAGGGCTGTTTGGCAGTTTGCGGACTCTCGTGAGCGCCGAGTACGAGCCGGTGCTGGCAGTCAACGACATCTCCTTCGATATCGCCAAGGGCGAGCTGGTCGGGTACATCGGCCCGAACGGCGCCGGAAAGTCGACGTCGATCAAGATGCTCTGCGGCATCCTCGTGCCGAGCGGCGGACGCATCGAGGTCAACGGCCTCGTCCCGCACAAGAATCGCATGGCCAATGCCCGCCAGATCGGCGCGGTCTTCGGTCAGAAGACGCAGCTGTGGTGGGATGTGCCCGTCATCGAGAGCCTGCGCCTGTTTCGGGACATCTACAAGGTGCCCGAGGCTCAATACAAGCGCAACATCGAGATGTTCAGGGAGCTGCTCGACCTGCATGAGTTTCAAGAAGCGCCGGTCCGGCAGCTCAGCCTCGGCCAGCGCATGCGCGCCGATATGGCCGCGGCGCTCCTGCACAACCCGAAGCTGCTCTTCCTCGACGAGCCCATGATCGGTGTCGACGTGGTGGTGAAGGAGCGGCTGCGCAACTTCATCCAACAGGTCAACCGCGAGCAGAAGGTGACGGTCATCTTCACCACGCACGACATGGTCGACATCGAGAAGGTCTGTTCGCGGATCATGATCATCGACCACGGCCAGATCGTCTACGACGGCAGCCTCGACCAGATCCGCGAGCGCTACGGCACCACCCGCACGCTCGTGATCGAGTTCGAGGAGAGTGTGCCGGACTTCGAGACGCCGCACGCCAAACTGGTCAAGACCGAAGGGCGGCGCAAGTGGTTCGCGTTCAACCGGGCTGAGACGTCGCCGTCGGTCCTGATCGCCGACATCAGCTCGCGTTACCCGGTCAGTGACCTCGGGGTCGAGGAGCCCGAGATCGAGGAGATCGTGCGCACCGTGTACCGCGGTGAACGCGCGAAGGGCGAACACCCGGCCGCCGGAGGCGGCGCCGAATGAGGATGTTCTGGGCCTTCACACGGCAGGCGTTCCACAACACGCTGATCTACCGCGTGGAGTTTTGGATGCGCCTGTTCTCGATCCTGCTGGCGATGTACGGCATCCACTGGGTCTGGCGCGTGCTCTACACCCAGAAGCCAGGCGCGTTCGGACTATCGCTCGAGCAGATGGTCACCTACGGCGTCCTGGGGATGGCGCTCGAGACCTTCATCGACGTCGGCCCCGAGTGGTACATCGCCGGGCAGGTGCGCACCGGTGCCATCGACACCGATCTGCTCAAGCCGATCGACTTCCACGTGCACATGCTGGCCCGCAGCCTCGGCGAGATGCTCTTCGGCCTGGGCGTGATGGCGCTGCCGACCTTCGGCATCGGCTTCTTCCTGTTTGGCCTGAAGCCCCCGGCCGACCTGAACGCCGGCCTCATGTTCGCGATCAGTATCGTGCTCGGCTACCTTGTTCAATTCCACATCGGCTTTCTGCTCGGCTCGATCGCGTTCGCGACCCTCGACATCCGCAGCATCAGCTGGGCCTACTACGCCCTGATCACGTTCTTCTCGGGTCAGATGGTTCCGCTGTGGATGTTCCCTGACGCGCTGCGCGTGGTCGCTGAGGCGCTGCCGTTCAAGGCCGTCTACTACGTGCCCATGTCGATCTACATCGGCACGTTCAAGGGCGACGCGATCTGGAGCGCGCTCGCGTTCCAGGCGATCTGGGCGATTGCGCTGGCGCTTCTGGCGCGGCTGGCGTGGAACCGTGTTCATCGCCGACTCGTCGTGCAGGGTGGCTGACCGTGAACCCGATCAACCTGTACCTGCGCCTTGTTCGCATCGCGCTGAAATCCCGGCTTCAGTATCGGGCGGATTTCGTCACCGGTGTGATCGGCGTCGTGGTCATGAACGTCGTGACGCTCGCCTTGATCGGCATCCTGGTGACGCGTTTCTCGGACCTGAACGGCTGGACCGTCTGGGAGGTGGTGTTCCTGTACAGCCTCTGGATCCTGGGCCATAGCCTGTACAGCATGTTCCTCTGGCATATGCGCACGCTAGAGGATTACCTGGTGCAGGGCACGTTCGACCAGTTCCTGCTGAGGCCCGTCAGTCCCTTCGTGATGTTCCTGGGCCGAGAGGTGCAGTACCTGGGCATCGCAGATTTTGCCATCGGGGTGGGTGGGATCAGCCTGGCATATGCCAACCTGGGTCTGCACTGGGATGCGGGGCAGTGGGCTTTCTTGCTCATCGCCATCCTGTGCGGCGCGCTGATCGAGACCACGATTTCGCTCATGATCGCCTGCATCGCTTTCTGGACCGGCCGGTCGCGCCGCGCCAACCAGCTTGTGATGCAGGTCAACGTCATGGTGCAGTACTATCCCGTGGACATCTTTGGAACCGTGTTTCGCGTGATCGTCACCGGCCTGATCCCCGTGGCCTTCATGAATTACTACCCGGCGCTGGTGTTGCTTGGAAAGCTCGACCGAGTCGGCGATTGGTGGTTTCTGGCCTACATGTCGCCGGTCGTGGTCGCGATCCTGATCGTTCTGGCCTCCAGCGTCTGGCGTCTGGCATTACGACAGTATTCAAGCTCGGGCGGGTAACGTCCGGCGAACGTTCCGGGTCGGCGTGGTTCACGTCGAGCCGACGAGAGGAGCACCTGACAATGACCTCATCAGCTTCGGAAGCACCCTGGTGGAAGAAGGGCGTCGTCTACCAGATCTACCCACGGAGCTTTCAGGACAGCAACAGCGATGGCATCGGCGACCTGAACGGCATCCTCGGGCGCATCGATTACCTGCACGATACCCTCGGCGTCGACGCGATCTGGCTCTCGCCCATTTATCCGTCGCCGATGGCCGACTTCGGCTATGACATTGCCGACTACTGCGACGTCGACCCGATGTTCGGCGACCTGGCGGCGTTCGACAGGCTCGTGGCCGCCGCTCACGAGCGGGGCATGAAGGTCATCATCGACTACGTGCCCAACCACACGTCCGATCGGCACAATTGGTTCATTGACTCTCGCTCGTCGCGCGACAATCCCAAGCGGGACTGGTACATCTGGCGGGATCCCGGGCCCGACGGCGGCGCGCCCAACAACTGGGGCAGCTTCTTCGGCGGCCCGGCCTGGACGCTCGACAAGGCGACCGGTCAGTACTACCTGCACCAGTTTGTGCCCGAACAGCCCGAGCTCAACTGGCGCAACCCGGAGGTGGTCAAGGCCATGCTCGACGTGTTGCGCTTCTGGATGAAGCGCGGTGTCGACGGCTTCCGCATGGATGTGGTTGGCCTGTTGATCAAAGATGCCGAACTCCGAGACAATCCGCCAAACCCCAACGCGCCAGCCGACTTGCCCGACAACGACATCTTCGGGCGACAACTACACACGTACACCGAGGACCAGGAGGAAGTGCACGGCCTGATCAAGCAGATCCGCGCGACGCTCGACGAGTTCCCGGACACGGTCGGTATCGGCGAACTGTGGGGCGAACTGCCGCGCTGGGTGCGTTACTACGGCGAAGACGGCGACGAACTGCAGCTGCCTTTCAACTTCCGGCTGATGTGGCAGCCCTGGTCGGCCGAGGCCATGCGCCGTTCAGTCGACGACCTCGAGGCCGCTGTGCCGTCTTTCGGCTGGCCCAACTACGTCCTCGGCAACCACGACCAGATCCGTCTGGCCACGCGCTTTGGCGGGCAGCCGCAGGCCCGTGTCGCAGCTATGCTTTTGCTGACGCTCCGCGGCACACCGACGGTGTACTACGGCGATGAGATCGGGCTTGAGAACGGCGTGATCCCGCCGCACAAGATCCAGGATCCGCAGGGCATCAACCTTGGCGCGCACCGTTCGCGCGACGTGTCGCGCACTCCCATGCAGTGGGACGCCAGCGAGAATGCCGGCTTCTCGACTTTCGAGCCCTGGCTGCCGACTTCTGCAGACGCGGCCGCTCGCAACGTCGCCACTCAGCTGGCTGACGCCGACTCGATCCTGGCCCTGTACCGACGGCTGCTGGCCTACCGCAAGGGATCGTCGGCGCTACAACTTGGAAGCTACAGGCCGCTTGACACGTCGGCGTCCGGCGTGTTTACGTATCTCCGCGAGCACGATGGTCAGCGCGTTCTGGTGGCCCTGAACTTCACGGGCAAACCCTGGCGGCTGGCGCTCCCCGAACTGGGGACAGGCCGGGTGGCGGTGGCCACAGGCGCGGCGCGCTCCGGCGCTGTTGACCTCGGCGATCTCGCGCTCGACGCTCATGAGGGAGTGGTAATCGAATTATGAAACTCGCACGCCATCCCGCGAACCCGCTGTTGGTGCCCGATCCGACGTCGCTGTGGGAGACCTACAACACCTTTAACCCGTCGGTGGTCCACCACAACGGGCTGTTCCACATGCACTATCGGGCACAGGGCGTGGACTGGATCAGCCGCATCGGCTATGCCGTCAGCGTCGACGGCGTGCATTGGAACCGATTGCGTGAGCCGGTCGTGGTGCCCAGCGACGAAATCGATGCGCGCGGCGTCGAGGATCCGCGCGTCACCGCCATCGAAGGGCGCTTCTACATGACCTACACAGCCTACGGCAACGTGTATGAGGGCTCTGTGCTGCCGATCCACGCCGGCGGCGGCGGCGTCACGCCGATGATCGCGGTCAGCGACAACCTCATCTCGTGGCAGCGCATGGGCGCGATCGTGCGCGGGGAAGACAACAAGGACCACGTCCTCTTCCCGCGCAAGATCAATGGCCGCTACGTGGCCCTGCACCGCCGACCGCCGCAGATCTGGTTGGCCGAAAGCGATGACCTCGCCACCTGGCCCGAGGCCCACATGCGCCCGATCCTCGGACCCCGGCCAGACGGCGCCGGCTGGGACGAGAAGCGCGTTGGCGGCAACGGTGTGCCGATCGAGACCGAGCACGGCTGGTTGATGCTCTACCACGCTTACGACCATCCGCACGTGTACCGGTTGGGCGTAGCGTTGTTGGATCTCGACGACCCGGCGCGCGTCATCAATCGCCCGCGCGACTTCATCTTCGAGCCACGCGAAATATGGGAGTTGAAGGGCGACGTGCCGAACGTCGTCTTCTCCTGCGCGAACCCCGTCGTCGACGGGGTTGTGTACGTCTACTATGGCGGCGGCGATCACGTGATCGCGCTCGCTACCTGCCCGCTGAACGACCTTGTGGAGTTTGCCCGTCACGGGTGAACTCGCTGAACAGCCATGAACGACATCTGGACCGTCAACGAAACGGCCTTTGAGCCGACGCGTCAGCACCACACTGAAACCGTTTTCGCCATTGGGAACGGCTACCTGTCGACCCGGGGAGCCTTCGAGGAGGGCTATCCTCAGGACCACCGCGCGACCTTCATCCACGGCGTGTTCGATGCCGTGCCGCTTGTCATCACCGAGTTGGCGAATGCGCCTGACTGGTTGCCGTTGGCTGTGTTGCTCGACGGCGAGCGGTTTGCGCTCGATCGCGGCGAGGTGCTCGACTTCAAGCGGGAACTCGACCTGCGCACGGGCCTGCTGACCCGCGTTGTGCGCTGGCGGTCGCCGAGCGGCCTGACCGCGACGCTGACGTTCGAGCGCTTCGCCTCCCTGGCGGACAAGCACCTGGCCTACGCCCGTTGCACGGTGATCCCCGAGGACGCCTGCGAGGTCGAGTTCCGCGCCGGGCTCCACGGCGCGATGGACAACGAGGGCGCCGCGCACTGGCTGCGCGTCGATCAGGGGTCATACGCCTCCGACGGCCCGCTGCCCACTGTGCACCTGCATACCCGCACGCGCTCGTCGGGCATCGACTGGGTCGGCGCGATGCGACTTGTGGGCACCGGTGGTCGTCGCTCCGCCGCGAGCTTCTGGGACGTGGACAATGCGCCGACGCTGGTTCTCAAGGTCAAGGCGACCGCCGGAAAACCTGTATCGGCCGAGAAGCGCGTGGCTCAGTACACGTCGCGGGACCTCGCGCCGAGTGAGGTTGTCGCCACGGCCGTCGCGCACGTGGAGCGGGCCGAGCCATGGAAGGCGGCCTTCAAGGCGAGCGCCGAGTGCTGGAAGACCGAGTGGAACCGCACCAACGTGACGATCGAGGGCGACGACGAAGCACAGATCTCGGTTCGCTACAACCTTTTCCAGATGTTGATCGCAGCCCCGCGCCACGACAACCGCGTGAATATTGGCGCCAAGACGCTTTCAGGGTTCGGCTACCGGGGCCACGCGTTCTGGGACACCGAGATCTTCATGCTGCCGTTGTTCACGTACACGGCGCCGCACATCGCTCGTAATCTGCTCGACTACCGCTATCGCAATCTTCCGGCGGCGCGGGCTAAGGCGCGCGGCAACGGAGTCGAGGGTGCGCAGTTCCCGTGGGAGAGCGCGGACACTGGCGAAGAAGTCACTCCCTCGTGGCTGCCGCACTTCGCCGACCGCAACAAGCTCGTGCGCATCTGGACCGGGGATATTGAGATCCACATTTCGTCTGATATCGCCTACGCCGTGCACCAGTACTGGCGCGTCACCGGCGACGACGCGTGGATGATCGAGAAGGGCGCAGAGCTCATCCTTGACACCGCCAAGTTCTGGGCGTCACGCGCCGAGTGGAACGCCGATGAGGAGCGTTTCGAGTACCGCGACGTCATCGGGCCCGACGAGTACCACGAGCACGTCGACAACAACGCCTACACCAATCGCTTCGCACAGTGGAACCTGCAAACGGCCCTCGAGATCCTCGCATGGCTGCGCGGCGTGGCCCCGGAACGCGCGACTGCGCTGGCGGAGCAGCTTGATCTGAACGACGAGCGTCTGTCGCACTGGCGCGACGTCATCGAGCGCATGCACCTGCATGTCTCGGAGACCGGCCTGATCGAGCAGTTCGACGGCTACTTCAGACGTCAGGAAGTCGACCTGACGGCTCTGGAGCCGCGCACGAAGTCGGTGCAGGAGATCTTCGGCATCGAGGGCTGCAATCAGACGCAGATCCTCAAGCAGCCTGACGTTCTGATGCTTCAGTTCCTTTTGAGGGACCACTACACCGAGGATCAGATCCGCAGAAACTACGCTTACTACAACGCGCGCACCGACCACACCTACGGGTCGTCGCTCGGCCCGTCGATCCAGGCGATCGTGGCCTGTATGATGGGCTACCCTGACGACGCCTACGAGCACTTCATTCGGGCCGTTCGCGCCGACCTTCGCGATGTGCGCGGAAACGCTCGCGACGGCATCCACGGCGCGTCGGCCGCTGGCACCTGGCAGGCTGTCGTCTTCGGGTTCGCCGGCCTGCGCCTGACCGCGGACGGGTGGACGATCTCACCGCGTTTGCCGCGCGGCTGGAAGCGGCTCAGCTTCTCGTTCACATATCGCGGCCAGCTCCAGCATATCGATGTGTCGCCCGAGGTGGTTTGAGCATGCGGCCGCTTGTGCATTTCACGCCCGAAAAGAACTTCATGAACGACCCGAACGGCATGGTCTTCTATGAAGGCGAATATCATCTCTTCTACCAGCACAATCCCTTCGGCATCACGTGGGGGCACATGAGTTGGGGCCATGCCGTCAGCCGCGATCTGCTCACCTGGGAGCATCTGCCGATCGCGCTGACCGAAGAGAACGGCATCATGATGTTCAGCGGCTGCGCGGTGGTGGATTGGGAGAACACCAGCGGCCTTGGCCAACACGGTCGGCCGCCGCTGGTTGCGATCTATACGGGCCACACCGAACAGGAGCAAACGCAAAACATCGCCTGGAGCAATGACCGCGGACGCACCTGGACAAAGCATCCGGCCAACCCCGTGATCGCGATCGGCTCGCGGGAGCACCGTGACCCCAAGGTCGTCTGGCATGCGCCGACGCGCCGCTGGATCATGATCACGGTCCTGGCCGACCTGCACAAGGTCCGCTTCGACGGCTCGCCCGACCTCGTTCACTGGGAGCACCTGAGCGACTTCGGTCCATTTGGTGCTGAAGACGGAGTCTGGGAGTGCCCTGACCTGTTTCCAATCGCGTTCGAGGATCAACCCGATCGACGGGCCTGGGTTATCAAGGTCGACGTCTGCCGCACGACGGGAGCGCAGGCCATCGTCGGTGACTTCGACGGCCGGGTGTTTACGCCGCTCGCGAACGCCCAAGCCCGCCGGATCGATCATGGAGTTGATTTCTACGCGGCACAGTCGTGGAGCGACGTGCCGGATGGCCGTCGCTTGTGGCTGTCCTGGATGTCGAACTGGCACTACGCGAACGTCACCCCGGCCTCGGTCTGGCGCGGCCTGTGCTCGATCCCGCGCGAGGTCGGCCTGCGCGACACGCCCGAGGGCCCTCAGCTCTTTCAGCGCCCGGCGCGCGAAATGCAGGCGGCCCGCGGCGCGGGCCTCAAGCTCCATCGCGCCGACATCGACGAGGCCACGGCGGCCCTCGCGAATCTCGAACCGCTTCATGCGCTCGAACTGGCTGTAGGCGTCGATTTGTGCGGCGCAACTGAGTGGGGCCTGGCCATCAGTCACGGGCAGGGCGAAGAGACTCGCCTCTGGATCGATGCTTCAACGTCTGAGTTGTGCCTCGATCGGACTCGCTCGGGTGTGACGGACTTCTCCGAGCATTTCCCGGGCGTGCATCGTGCGCCCGTGCTGGTGAAGAACGGTCAGGTTGATCTCCGCGTCATTCTGGACGGCTGTTCGATCGAAGTCTTCGCGCAAGACGGCACTGTGGCTCTGACCGACCTGATCTTTCCGCGCAGCGCCCAACACAGTGTAGCGCTGTGGTCGACCGGGGGCGATCCAGTGGTGACGTCGCTTGAACTCTGGCCGCTCGGGCTGATCGGGTCGATCCCGGCCTGACCCGCCTGGGCCGGACAACTCGCTACAACGACCGGGTCATCGGCCCGGTCGGCGCCGACTGCGGGGAGAATACGGACACCATCCCGTCCTCGTCTGGGGGAGACATGCACCTTCGCCATCGCTCGCTGACTCTTCTGATTGTCATGGCTCTGCTGGCGGCCTGCACGGCGCCGCCCGTGTCGACTTCGACGCCTGAGCCTGCCGCCACGGCCACAGCGGTTCCCACGGCAACAGCCGCGGCGACGAACACGGCAGTGCCGCCGGAGCCGACTGCGACACGGGCGCCCACGGCCACAGCGCTGCCGGCGCCTGACCCGACGGTGCCTCCGGTGGCCGTCGGATCGATCGCACAACTGCCGGCCGGCACCGACGGCTTCCCGTGGTGGAACGACTCGGTCTTCTACGAGATCTTCGTCCGCAGCTTCTACGACAGCAACGGCGATGGCGTTGGCGATCTGCGCGGCATCATCGAGAAACTCGACTATCTCAACGACGGCGACCCGACCACCACGACTGACCTCGGCGTGACCGGTCTGTGGCTGATGCCGATCTTCGCCTCGCCGTCCTACCACGGCTATGACGTCGTCGACTATCGCACGATCAACCCCGACTACGGCACGGCCGACGACTTCAAGGAGTTGATGGCTGCCGCCCACAAGCGTGGCATCCGCGTCGTGATCGACTTCGTCCTCAACCACACCTCCAATCAACACCCGTGGTTCGTCGAGGCGCAGGACCCCGACTCGCCCTACCATGATTGGTACATCTGGAAGGCCGAAAGCCCTGGGTTCACGGGCCCGTGGGGCGAAACTGTCTGGCATTACGCCGGCGCCGGAGCTGGGGGCTACTACTACGGCGTCTTCACGTCAGGCATGCCGGACTTGAACTACGCCAACCCCGCTGTCGAGGCCGAGATGCTCGATGTGGCGAAGTTCTGGATGCAGGACATGGGCGTGGACGGCTTTCGCCTGGACGGCGCCCGATACCTGGTCGAGGACGGGCGCAACCTCGCCGACACCAAACTCAACCACGAGCTCTACGCCCGCTTCCGCGAGATGTACAAGGCGGTCAACCCTGAGGCCATGTCGGTCGGCGAAGTGTGGACAAAGACCTCGGACGTCGCGCCCTATGTACAGGGCGATCAGCTGGACCTGGCCTTCAACTTCGATCTGGCCACGGCGTTCATCAAGGCCGTCAAGACGCACAATTCCGACGCGGCCAACACGCAGCTGCTCCTCGGCAACCAGTTGTTCAAGCCGGGCCAGTTCGCGACGTTCCTGAGCAACCACGATCAGGATCGGGTGCTCTCGCAGCTCCTCGGCGAGATGGGCGGCGCCAAGGCGGCCGCAGGCATGATGTTGACCGCGCCCGGCGTGCCCTTCGTGTACTACGGAGAAGAGCTCGGCATGCGCGGCGCAAAGCCCGATGAGAAGATCCGCACGCCGATGATGTGGTCGGCGGAGGCCAATGCGGGCTTCACGACCGGCACGCCGTGGGAGGACCCGAACACAGAGTATGAAAAGAAGAACGTCGAGGCCTACTCGGCGGATCCTGCGTCCATCTGGTCCCTGTACCGCGATCTGATCCGTCTGCGGGCCGAGCATGCCGCGCTGCGCATCGGCGACGCCGCCGTCGTCAAATCGAACGATCCGGGCGTGTTCGCGATGTTGCGCTCCACCGCTGACGAGAAGATCCTGATCGTCGTCAATCTGAAGGCTGAGGCCGTGGATGCTTACGCGCTTGACCTGGGCAAGGGTCCATTGTCTGGTGCCTACGCCATCGCGCCGCTCTTCGGTGAAGGTGACTTCTACGCGCCGTCGCCAAATGCGGCCGGCGGCTTCGACTCGTATCAACCAGTCGCTCATCTCGATCCGTATGGCGTCTACGTGATCCAGCTACAGCCTCAGCCCTAGCGGACGTTTGGGGAGACTCTATGACACAACGAACTCTCTCGCGCGTCGCTCGTTATCTCGCGCTCCTTGTCCTGGTCTCGCTCGTGCCGGCCCTCAGCCAGCAGGCCCGGGCCCAGACCGATGCACCAAACCTGGTCGTCATCCCCGGGACGATCCAGAGCAAGCTGGGCTGTCCGGGCGATTGGCAGCCGGAGTGCCAGAAGACAGCCCTGACCTTCGGCGAGGCCGATGGCATCTGGCGCGGCGAGTTCGAGCTGCCGGTCGGCAGCTACGAATACAAGGTCGCGCTCAACGGCAGCTGGGATGAGAACTATGGTGGCCTCGCGCAGCGCAACGGCCCTAACATCCCGCTCGCCATCGACAAGCCCACGACCGTGCGCTTCTACTACGACCACCGCACCCATTGGGTGACCGACAGCGTCAATGCCACGATCGCGGCCGTCGTCGGCGATTTCCAGAAGAGCCTGGGCTGCGCCGAAGACAACAGCCCGACCTGCCTCGCCGGCTGGCTGCAGGATCCGGAAGGCGACGGCACGTACCTGTTCGTCACCAATGCTATCCCGGCCGGAGACTACATCGTACGGGTCGCTGAGAACGAGAGCGCCGACTCGATCTATGGCCAGGGCGGGGCGAAGGACGGCGCGGGCATCCCCTTCAAGGTGGACAAGGACGGACGGATGACCTACTTCAGCTACGACCCCAAGTCGCACGAGATCAACGTCGGATCCGGGAGCGGCCCGAAGGGCAACCTCGGCACGGCGCGCGCCTATTGGGCGTCGCGTGACACCATCGCCTGGAAGATTCCGGCGAACTCGGAGGGCACCACCTACTGGCTGCACTTCGCTCCGGAGGGCGGGCTCAAGGTCGGACCGCTCGGCATCGAGGGCGGCGATAAGGTCCAACTGACCTACTTCGACTCGAAGGTGCCGATCTCGATCTTTGCGAACGCGCCTTATCTCAGCGGCTACTCGTCGTTGAAGCTTGCGCCTGAGGATGTGGCGAAGGTGCCTGAATGGCTCAAAGGCCAGGTGGCCGTGTCGATGCGCAACGCCGACGGCGAGCAGGTCGACGCCACGTCGCTGCAGATCGCGGGCGTCCTCGATGACCTGTACGCCTACGACGGCCCGCTCGGCCCGGCCTTCGACGGAGATGTGCCGACGCTCCGCTTGTGGGCGCCGACCGCCGGCGCCGTGGTGCTGCACCTCTACGATGACGGAGAGACCAAGGTCGATCAGACCGTCCCGATGACTCTGGACACGGCCACCGGCGTCTGGTCGGTGGTCGGCAAGCCAGACTGGAAGGGCAAGTACTACCTTTATGAGGTCAGCGTGTACGTGCCGCGCATCGGCCAGGTCACCAGCAATCTCGTCACCGACCCGTACTCGCTCAGCCTGTCGACCAACAGCACTCGCAGCCAGATCGTTGATCTGACTGACCCATCCTTGCAACCCGCCGGATGGGCCGCCACCGAAAAGCCTGCGCTCGAAGCTCCCGAAGACTCAGTAGTCTACGAGCTCCATGTGCGCGACTTCAGCGTCTCGGATACCACGGTGCCCGAGAACATGCGCGGCACTTTCATGGCCTTCACTCAGGCCGATTCGGACGGAATGCGGCACTTGAGGGCCCTGGCCGAGGCCGGCCTCACTCACATCCACCTGCTGCCGGCTTTCGACATCGCCAGCGTTAACGAGGACAAGTCAACCTGGAAGTCGGTCGATGAGGCTGCGCTCGCCGCGATGGCGCCCGACTCAGCCGGCCAGGCGGCAGCCACAAGCGAGGTCCGCGACACAGACGGCTTCAACTGGGGCTACGACCCTTATCACTTCACGGCACCCGAGGGCAGCTATGCCACGGATCCGGAGGGCACACCACGCATCGTCGAGTTCCGCTCGATGGTCCAGGCTCTGAACCAGACCGGGCTGCGGGTCGTGATGGACGTGGTTTACAACCACACGACGGCGAGCGGCCAGGATCCGAAGTCTGTGCTTGACCAGATCGTGCCTGGCTACTACCACCGCCTGAACGCCGACGGTCAGATCGAGACAAGCACGTGCTGCCAGAACACGGCCACCGAGCACGCCATGATGGAGAAGCTCATGATCGACTCGGTCGTCACCTGGGCCACGGCCTACAAGGTCGACGGCTTCCGGTTCGACCTGATGGGCCACCACATGCGCGACAACATGGAGCATGTCCGCGCCGCGCTCGACGCGCTGACCCTTGAGAAGGATGGCGTCGACGGCAAGTCGATCCTGCTCTATGGCGAGGGCTGGGATTTTGGCGAGGTCGCCAAGAACGCCCGTGGCGTGAATGCCACGCAACTCAACATCGGGGGCACGGGCATCGCGGTGTTCAACGACCGCCTGCGCGACGGCGTCCGCGGCGGCGGGCCGTTCTCGGGCCTGCAGGAACAAGGTTTTGCGACCGGGCTCTCGGATGATCCGAACGGCACCGATCAGGGCAGCGCTAACGAGCTTGTGGCCAAGCTTTTGAAGTACGAAGACTGGATCCGCGTGGGTCTGGCCGGCAACCTCGCCGACTACATGCTGGTCGACCGCACCGGCAGCAACGTGTCCGGCGCCGACGTCGACTACAACGGTAACCCGGCCGGGTACACGCAGGATCCGCAGGAGAACGTCAACTACGTCTCAGCGCACGATAACGAAACGCTCTTCGACGCCATCCAGTTCAAGGCCCCTGTCACGGCGACGGTAGCAGATCGCGCGCGCATGCAGAACCTGGCCAACAGCGTCGTGCTCTTCAGCCAGGGCATCCCGTTTTTCCACGCCGGCGACGACCTGCTGCGCTCGAAATCCGGCGATCGCAACAGTTACAACTCCGGCGATTGGTTCAACCGACTCGACTTCAGCTACGCCAGCGACAATTGGGGCGTTGGCCTCCCGCCGGACTCGCAGGGCAGGGCGGCGGTCCTGGCGCCGCTGCTGGCCGATCCCGCGATCAAGCCGACCCAGGCCGACATCGAGGCGGCTGCGGTGTCCTTCCGCGAACTGCTCCAGATCCGCCGCAGCTCGTCGCTCTTCCGATTGCGCACAGCCGACGACGTCTCGAAAGTCCTGTCCTTCCTCAACGTCGGCCCCGATCAGGTGCCCGGTCTGATCGTCATGGTGCTGTCTGACGACCCGGACCAGAACCTCGATCCGATCTACGACCGTGTGGTCGTCGTGTTCAACGCCAACCGCTCCGATGTGCTTTACACGGCTGATGCGTTCCGCGGGCTGCCGCTCGAGTTGCATCCGGTGCAACAGGCGTCGGCCGACTCTGTGGTGCGCGGTGCGTCCTTCGACCCGGCCAGCGCCGTCTTCACGGTCCCGGGCCGCACGACGGCCGTGTTCGTGTTGAGTGACGAGTCCGCCGCGTCGTTGCCGGCGGTCACGCCGACGGCAGTGGCCGCGACAGCCGCGCCGGAATCCACGGCTGCGCCCGTGAGCACGAACCCGCCGCAGGCACCCGAGCCGACAGCTACGCCGGCCGAAGCTCCGACCTCCGTGCCCTTCGGTGGCGGCGCGGCGGGGGTTGTCCTGATCGTCACGATCCTGGCAAGCATGGTGGGGGCTCTGTACTTCCAGACGCGCCGGTCGTAGCCCGGTCGCTGACGCGCGCGCGTCAGGCTGCGTGGCTCTCTGGTCAGACCATAGAGGCCGTGTGATCGTTGAGACCCAGACATGCGGTCTCAGCGATCACACGGCCTTTGCTGTGCCTCAGCCCACAGCTCAACCGGCTCGATTGTAAGTTGACGCTTATATAAGCACATGCTAAAATACGTAGACATGGACGACATCCTGGCAGCTCTGGCTGTGAGTCGGCGACGCGAGATCCTGAAGCTCATCCAGGACCGCGAGCTGTCGTCGGGCGAGATCGCCTCGCACTTCGCGAGTGTCACAGGCCCCGCCATTTCACAGCATCTCAAGATCCTGCGTGATGCGCAGCTGGTGTCCGTCCGCCAGGAGGGCACGCGCCGTTTGTACAGAGCCCGCCCCGAGACACTGGCCGAGATCCGAGACTACCTGAATTCATTCTGGTCCGACGGTCTGCAGCAGCTCAAGCGGGCTGCCGAGGCCGAGGAGCGAAAGGGAAGCCGTGAGCGTCGAAGAACCCGCTCTTGAGCACGAGGTCTGGATCGCGGCGCGACCCGAGACCGTCTTCAGCTTCTTTACAGATCCGGATAAGCTGGTGCGCTGGAAGGGCCGCCAGGCCTTGCTCGCGCCAGAGCCGGGCGGCATCTACCGGGTCGACTTCGACGGCCACGATGTTGCGCGCGGCACGTTCATCGAGGTCGTGCCCCACCAGCGCATCGTGTTCAGTTGGGGCTGGGAGGGCGAGGGGAGTCCGCTTCCACCCGGCGCCAGTCGCGTCGAGGTGACGTTCAGCCCGGAGCGCGGCGGCACTCGCGTGCGCCTGCGTCATTCAGGCTTGCCCGATGAGCCCATGCGCCGGAGCCACGCCGAAGGCTGGGAACATTTTCTTCCGCGGTTGGTCACGGCGGCCGAGGGTCGCGACCAGGCACCAGACGGGCCGGCATAGCCGCCCGAGATCAAGATCCGTCTGAGCACGGATCGAGTCAGCGTCTCGTCTTCATCTCTAGAACTCCGACGTCAGCGTGGCCAGGTGCTGACGCGTACGGACGCCCGGCGGTTGCCGACGCGCCCTGACCGACGTGGCACGCCCTGAAACACCCGCCAGGTGGCCGATCGACCGCCGGGGTGCCACTCTCAATCTCGCACGCCACTGCCGTCACGTTCAGCTTCGACTCGGTGGGCCCCCGATGCGAAGGCAGAACCTGTCGGCGACCTATTCGCGATCCAATCACCAGGAGGCATTGTATGTCCAGCGATTCCAACAAGGCCGTGATCCGGCGGTACCGCGAGATGCACAACCAGAACCGCCTCGACCAGCTCGGCGATGTGCTGGCCGCCGACTTCACCGCCCACAACATGCTGCCGGGGTTGCCCGGCGGCCTCGACGGCGCGCGCATGGCGCATGCCGGCTTCATCAGCGCCTTCCCCGACGCTCAGGCAACCACCGAGGATCTTGTGGCTGACGGCGACCGGGTCGTGGAGCGCTACACGCTGACCGGCACGAACACGGGTTCGTTTCTCGGCGCGCCGCCGACTGGAAAGCCGATTCGCACGGGCAGCATCGCGATCTATCGCTTGAAAGACGGCAAGATCGTCGAGCACTGGGGCGAGCACGACGGCCTGGGCGTGATGATGCAACTCGGCCTCATGCCGACGCCCAATCCATAAGCTCGGCTCACGGCAAAACCCACCTACAGGTTTCGACAGCGTGCGGCACCGCGGCCTCGAGGTGCCGCACGCCTTCTGTATAGGCAGCCGGCACGCCGCGATCGGCTTGCCGGGCGTGAGCGAACTCGAGCGCCTGACGTGCATGCGGTGAGACACGAAAGCGCCCGGCCGAATCCCGGCCGGGCGCTTTCATAGTTGAGTGAGAGGTGTGTCAGGCCGCTCGCGAAGGCGTGACGTTGACGGTGGTGACGCTGCCCTCGGCCAGCGCCTCGGCCTCGCGCTGGGCGGCGGCGACGGCCTTGGGCAGGATCTTGAGGAAACGCCCGGCTCCGGTGCCCCAATGGGCGACGAGCGCGGCGGCCGTCTCGCTGCCGGTCAGTTCGGCATGGCGTTGCACTCGCGCGCGGAGCTCGACGAAGTCATCTTTGCTCGGGGTCTGCACCTCGACCAGATCGAGGTTGATGCGTTTCCGCGCCCAGCCGTCGTCGAGCACGTAGGCGACGCCGCCGGTCATGCCCGCGCCGAAGTTGTGTCCGATGGCCCCCAGGATGACCACGGTGCCGCCGGTCATGTATTCGCAGCCATGGTCCCCGACGCCTTCGACCACGGCATCGGCGCCGCTGTTGCGCACCGCGAAGCGCTCGCCCACGCGGCCGGCGATGAAGAGCTCGCCGCCCGTGGCGCCGTACAGCACGGTGTTGCCCGCCAGGAACGGCAGGTAGTCATACTCGGCTTCACGCGGCGCATGGATCACGATCCGGCCGCCGGTCAGGCCTTTGCCGACATAGTCGTTTGCCGCGCCGGCCAGCGTCAGGTTCATGCCGGGCACGCCCCACGCGCCGAAAGACTGCCCGGCGTTCCCCCGCAGGCGGATGTCGAGCACTTCGCCGCCTTTGCCATTGCCGCCGGCCAGATCCGTGTTGGCATGTAGCCCGGCGTCGCCGTATTGCCGGGCGATCGCGCCGGCCAGGCGAGCGCCGAAGGTGCGATCGCGATTCGAGATCGTGTAGAAGAACTGGCCGTGCCTGGCGTTGCCGAGCAACTCCCAGTCCGCCACCAGCTGCGCGTTGAGCGCGCTCTGCGTGCTGACCGGGTTGGGCTCGCTCGAATAGCGGCGCGGACCCGCCGCGGGAGCGCTGATGATGCGGCTCAGGTCGAGGGTCTCGCCGTTGGCGTTCTCGAAGATGGCCTGGCGCAGCCGACTGACCTGGCCGATGGCTTCTTCGAGCGTCTTGAACCCCAGGCCGGTGAGGATCTCTTGCGTCTCCTGCGCGATGTAGAGCATAAACGCAATCAGGTGCTCGGGCTTGCCGTCGAACTTCGCGCGCAGCTCGAGCTTCTGAGTGGCGATGCCCACCGGACAGGTGTTGAGGTGGCAGGCGCGCGCCATCTTGCAGCCTTCGGCGATCACGGCCGATGTGCCGAACGAGAACTCGTCGGCGCCGAGCAGGGTCGCCATGACCACGTCGCGGCCGGTGCGCAGGCCGCCGTCGACGCGCACACGGACACGGCCGCGCAGGCCGCTGGCGACCAGCATGTGCTGGGTCTCGGCCAGGCCGAGCTCCCACGGCGCGCCCGTGTACTTGATGCTGCTGAGTGGCGAAGCGCCCGTGCCGCCCGAATGGCCGCTGATCAGGATCACGTCGGCGCCGGCTTTGGCCACGCCGGCTGCGATCGTGCCGACGCCCGCCTGGGCCACCAGCTTGACCGAGACCACGGCGCGTGGGTTGACCTGCTTGAGGTCGTAGATCAACTGCGCCAGGTCCTCGATGCTGTAGATGTCGTGATGCGGCGGCGGCGAGATCAGCGTGAAGCCGGGCGTCGCGTGGCGCACCGTGGCGATCTCGACCGACACTTTGTGGCCGGGCAACTGTCCGCCCTCGCCGGGCTTCGCGCCCTGGGCCATCTTGATCTGCAGTTCCTGTGCGTTGACGAGATAGCTCGTGGTGACGCCAAAGCGCGCCGACGCCACCTGCTTGATCGCGTCGTTGCCGAGCGTCGGGTAACGGTCAGGCGACTCGCCGCCTTCGCCCGAATTGCTCAGCGCGCCCAGGCGGTTCATGGCCACAGACATCGACTCGTGAGCCTCGCGCGAGAGCGAGCCATGCGACATGGCCGCCGTCGAGAAGCGCCGGATGATGTCGCGCAGCCGGTCGGCGCGCTGCTGCCAGGTCTCGTCGGCTGAGGTGGTGGTCACCGGCTGGACGGGCGTGGTGAAATCGAGCAGGTCGCGCGGATCGACGGGCGGGCGCTGATGCACGAGTTCGGCGTAGCGCTTGTAGCTCGCATAGCCGTTCGCCCAGTTGCCCTCGAGCGCGTCTTCGGTGCGCACTGCAAGATGCAACGCGCGCACGACGTCGGGGTTCCAGGCGTGAAGTTCGCCTTCGCGCTTGAACTTGTAATAGCCGCGGCTGTCGAGTGTCGCTTTGTCGGCGCCGAAACCGGCGTTGTGCCAGGCGAGCGCGATCTTGGCAATGCCGTCGAGGCTCAAGCCGCTGATGTGCGCGGCTGTGCCGGTGAAGTAGGCGTCGATGACGTCGCCGTCGAGGCCGACCGCCTCGAAGATCTGGGCGCCGGAGTAGGCATCGACCGTGCTGATACCCATCTTCGACATGATCTTGAGCAAGCCGTACTCGGCGGCGTGCAGGTAGTTCGTGATGGCGGTCTCACGCGACAGAGTGCGGCCGAGCTCGACGGCGGTTTCGAGCGCGAGATACGGGTGGATCGCCGCGGCGCCGTAGCCGATCAGGCAGGCGAAGTGATGCACTTCGCGCGCCTCGCCGGTCTCGATGATGAAGTCGACGCGCGTCCGCAGGTCAAGTCGCAGCAGATGGTTGTGGGTGGCGCCGAGCGCGAGCAGGCTCGGCACGAAGGCGTGCTCGGCACTCACACCGACGTCCGATAGGATCACGACCTCGGCCCCGTTGCGCACGGCCGTCTCGGCCTCTGAGCGGATCCGATCGAGCGCGGCTTTGAAGCCGGTCAGGCCTTCGGCCGCCGGGAAGAGCGTGCTGATGGTGGCCGCATGCAGCGCCGGATCCTTGCGGATGGCGGTCAGCTCGGCCAGGCCGAGGATCGGCGACGACAGCTCGAGCAGGTCGGCCTGGCCGGGCGTCTCCGCCAGGAAGTTGCGGCGCGCGCCCAGTTGGGTCTTGAGCGACATCACGACCTTCTCGCGCAGCGAGTCGATCGGCGGGTTGGTTACCTCGGCGAAGCGCTGGCGGAAGTACGAGAAGAGCGGGCGCGGCTTGTCGGACAGGATGGCCGCCGGCGTGTCGTCGCCCATCGACCCGATCGCCTCGACGCCGTCTTCCACCATCGGGCGCAACACCATCACGAGCTCTTCGCCCGTGTAGCCGAAGGCAGCCTGGCGCGTGATGAGCGGCTCGGCCGGCGTCGGCAGGATATCGGTGCGGGGCAGGTTGGTCGGCAGGCGGCGGATGTGTTCGCGCACCCACAGGCCGTAAGGCTTGCGCATCGCGAGCTCGGCCTTGATCTGGCTGTCCTTGTAGAAGGCGCCCATCCGTGTGTCGACCAGCACCATCTGGCCCGGGCCGAGCTTCCCTTTAACACGAACGCGGGCCTCCTCGATCGGCAGAATGCCGGTCTCGGAGCCCGCGACGACGAGCCCGTCTTCGGTGACCGTGTAACGACAGGGCCGGAGGCCGTTTCGGTCGAGCGCCGCACCGACGCGGACGCCGTCCGAGAAGACCAGGCCGGCCGGGCCGTCCCACGGTTCGGTCAAACAGGTGTGATACTCGTAAAGGTCGCGAACCGCTTCGGGAAGATCGGGGATGGCTTCCCAGGCCGGCGGCACGAGCAGCGTGATGGCGTGGTGCACGTCGCGGCCGCCGAAGTTGAGCAGCTCGATGACGTTGTCGAGCATGGCCGAGTCCGAGCCGCGTTCGTCGACGACCGGACGCAGGTCGCTGGCAGACGCCCAACCCGTGTTGAGCATCGGCTCGCGCGACTTCATCCAGTTGATGTTGCCCTGAAGGGTGTTGATCTCGCCGTTGTGGGCCAGCACGCGGAAAGGTTGCGCGCGTTCCCAGGTGGGCAGGGTGTTGGTGCTGTAGCGCTGGTGAAAGACGATGTGGCTGACCGCAAAGTCTTCGTCGCGCAGATCCTGATAGAAGGCCGCGATCTGCGGGGCGTTGAGCAGGCCCTTGTACACAATCGTGCGGCTCGACATCGACGGCACATAGGCGCCTGCCGGCGTCGCCGCGCGCTCGAAGCGTTTACGCGCCAGGTACAGCGCGTGCTCGAAAGCCTCCGCCGACAGCGAGCCGGTCGGCGTGAGCAGCGCTTGCTCGATCACGGGCATCATCTTGCGCGCGCGCTCGCCAAGCGCCTCAGGCGCCACGGGCACCGGCCGCCAGGCCAGCACGGTCAGGCCGTTGTAGTGAGCGGCCTCTTCCAACTGCCGCCGGCACTCGGGTTCGGTGCCCGGTCGGAAGAAGAACATGCCCACGCCCAAGCGATCAGGCGTGCGGCCGCTCAAGGCCTGGGCCGTCTTTGAGAAGAACGTGGTCGGGATCGGGGTCAGGATGCCGGCGCCATCGCCGGTGGAGGAGTCTGCCGAGAGCGCTCCGCGATGCTCGAGGTTGCCGAGGGCCTCAAGCCCAGCCAGCAGGATCTCGTGGCTGGGGCGGTTATGCAGGTCCGCCACAAAGCCCATTCCGCAGTTGCCGCGCTCAAACCGAGGGATGAAGGGGGAAGGCTCCGACTTCATGGTCAGACTCCTGCGTTATTTTGGCTGCCAACGATCACGGATGATAGATAAAGTATTATTAATGTAAGGAATCGTCGCCACGCCGCTGGGCCATTGTTCAGTGTGGGTAAAAGAGGGTACTGGCGGCGGTCCTGCATCCGAGACTGATGGATGCCATCCCCGGGCTTTTTCGGATGTGCCACGGCGGGCAGGGCGCTACACTCGGCGCGGAGGAGCCCGCCCGCATGCCCCGTCAATTGACAAGCGTTTGGTTGCTGCTGGTTGCCGCCCTGTCGGGCCTGGCCCCGGCCATTCCAGCCCAGAGCCAGGCGTCGATCGATACAACACTCGCCGCCGCGCTGCCGCTCAATTCGGTCGTCAGCCTCAGTGCCCAACCCCAAACCGCTGTGCCGATCACCTTCGGCCAGACCTTCGCCCCCGGAACGTTGCCAGCCGGTCAATCTCTGGCGGCAACGCTCAATGGGGTGCCGGTGCCACTGCAGGTCGACTTCAAGGCGGCCCATGGCGATGGCTCCGCGCGCCATGCCGTCCTGACGGCCATCGTGCCAAGCCTATCGGGTCAAAGCGTGGCGCCGCTCATCTTGACTGCCGCCTCTCCCGGCGCAGCCACGCCGATCGCCGCCAGCGCGCTCCTGGCGACGCCCTTCGATGCAGTGGCGACGCTCACGGTGGGCGGCGTGGTGTACCGCGCTTCCGCGCGCGAGTTGCTGCAGGCAGACTCGAGCCGGACGTGGTTGAGCGGGCCGCTCGTCACCGAGTGGCGGCTCGTCGCGCCGTTCCGGACAGTCGGTGGTCAGGCGCATCCGCACCTCACAGCGCGCTTCAACATCCGCGCCTACCAGGGTCTGAGCCGCGTGCGCGTCGATCTCACCGTCGAGAACAACTGGGCCTTCGCGCCTCTGCCGCAGCCATTCACCTACGACGTCAATGTGACGGTCGGTGGGTCTTCGGTTTACTCCCGAGCCGGCCTCAAGCACTACAGCCTTTCGCGCTGGCGCAAAGTCTTCTGGTGGGGCGGGGAGCCGGCCGTCGAGGTTCGTTACGATCGCGATGCCCTGATCGCGAGCCGCGCCGTCCCAGCGTACGATCTGGGCGTCGCGGTGCAGGAGTCTGACCTTGCGGCACTGTGGACCGAGTGGACGACTCAGGCCGACACTGGCCCCCTAGGGGCCGGTCTGGTCGAGCCCTACATGCCGATGACGGGCGGCCGGCGGGACATCGGGCCGCTGCCGGGCTGGGCTGCCCAGTATGTGATCTCGATGGATCACCGAGCCCGCGTCGCCACACTTGGCGTCGGCGATCTTGCCGGAAGCTGGCCGATTCACTATCGTGATCAGAACACCGATCGCCCGGTCTCGTTGGCCGACTACCCCTACATGTCGTTGTTGGGCAACCCGGGCGACATGGTCAACCCGAACACCGGCCAATCGGAAGCCTTCCCGGATTGTGTCGGCGACTGTGCGACTCCGTTCGCACCCGACTCGGCGCATCAGCCCTCGCTGGCCTATCTGCCCTATCTCGTCACGGGCGATGAGTATGACCTCGAAGAGTTGCAGTTCTGGGCGAACTACAACCTGCTCGAGTCGAACCCGTACTATCGCGGCTTCGAGCAAGGTCTGCTGCACTGGGGCCAGATCCGGGGTCAGGCCTGGTCACTGCGTGGCCTAGCGGAGGCGGCCTTCATCACGCCGGATGCGCACCCGCTCAAGGCCTACTTCAACGATCGTCTCGAATACAACCGGGCCTGGTACGCCACCGCGTTTCTTGGGGCTGGAGCCAATCAACTCGGCTTCAACCCCAGCGGCTATGCCTACGCCTACGACAATGGCCGTGGCGTGGCCCCCTGGCAGGACGACTTCTTCACCTGGGCCGTGGGCTACATCGTCGACCTTGGGTTTACCAATTGGAAACCCTTGCTCGACTACAAGGCGCGCTTCCCGGTCGGCCGGATGACGGCGCCCGGCGTGTGCTGGATCTCCGCCGCGTCTTACTATCTCCTTGTGCGCGATGCGGAGTCGTCGCCCGATTACACGACGTTCGCCCAGGCCTATGCGGCCACCATCGAGCCGGCCGTGCGCGCGCAGCCCTGCGGCAGTTCTGCGATGGGCGGTGCCTTTGATCCTCCGCTGGCTGCCGGAGAAATGTCGGGATACTCCTCGAGCGATGAAGGCTATCCGTCGAACATGCAGCCGGCGCTGGCGGTCGCCGTGCAATCGGGCATCGCCGGAGCCGATCAGGCCTGGGCGATCTTCATGAGCCGGAGTGTCAAGCCTTCCTACAGCGGGTCGCCCGCGTTCGCCATCGTCCCGCGGCTCGTCGGCGTGGTGCCGACGCCGACACCCGATCAAACAGAGCGGCTGTACCTGACGGTTATACGCCGCTTCCCCGGACTCCCTTGAGGCACAAGATGAATCGACGACGGACAGCTTCGGCCTTGATCGTGGTGGGCCTGGGTACCGGGCTTCTGGCGACCGCCCTGACAGGCAGTCCGCCGCGCGCCGTCGCTGGCGCCCAGAACGCCACGCTCATGGCCATTCCGGCGAACACGGCCCTCGACCTTGGCGATTACCAGTGCGATCAGCCGGCCGATGACTCGTACTATTGCGAAAGCATCACGGACTACAGCGGGTTCGTGTACGACTCGGCCCACCATCGGTTCGTCATGTTCGGTGGCGGCCACGCCGCAACGTTTCGCGATGACCTCTCGATGTTCGACTTCGCCACGCTCAAGTGGACCAGCGCCTATCCGTCGACGTTGTGCGCGGATATGACTCTGGCGAACATGGACAAGCCCTTGATGCGCTGGTCGACGACCGGCCATCCGTTCTCACGGCATACCTATGACCTGAACGTGGTCGCCGCGAACACCGGGGAGTTCCTGGTGCTGGCCGGCACCAACGGCCGCGGCATGTGCACGCCCGAGATCGACCCGGGCACCGGATCGGATCCCTTCTACCTGCCCAAGAAATACACGGCCTATGACCTGAGCGCGGGGCAATGGCACATCGAGGACCGCGAGACCCCGTGGGATGGGCTCGCCAGCGCCGAATACGATCCGGTGTCGGGTAAGGTCGTGATCCTGAGCACCTATGGGATGTGGGTGCTCGATCCGGTGACACACACGACGATCCAGGCGCTCGATCAGTTTTCGGATCCATTGGCGTCGGATTTGGGCTACGCCAACAACCTGACGTACGATCCCGCCAACCAGCGCATGTATTACTTCGCGCGCGGCAATCCGACCGTCGTCATCGAGGTGCAACTCAACCGCAGCGATTGGTCAGCCTCGACGGTCACCCGGTTGCCGACGCCGGCCAACGCTCCAGACTCGGAGGAGAGCGGCTGGGTGTACGACTCCGTCAACGGCCTCATCGGCGGCGGCGTGTCGGGCGGCGTCTTCCACGCTTACAATCCGACGAACAACACCTGGACCAGTCGCACCATGCTGATCCAGTCTTCGCTGGGCGCCACGGCGATCGGCACTCAGGCATTTCATGCCATCGGCTTCGACCCCATCGATGGGGTCTACGTCTTCATCACAGATGGCGCTTCGGGCCGTCGCGTCTGGGCCTACCGATATGGGGGCACCGTGGCAACCCCGGCGCCTCCGCCGACGTTTTCGCCGAGCCAGACCGAGCGACTGCACCTGCCAGTCGTCCGGCGCCCGTAAGGAACTCGCCCCCAGGCAACCGGACCGACCATGCGCGGCGTGAAGAAGCCACACCTGCCGAGCAAGACCTGCGTGGTCTGCGGCCGCCCGATGACCTGGCGCAAGAAGTGGGCGCTGACCTGGGAGTCGGTCAAGTACTGCAGTGAGCGCTGCAGGCGTGTAGGCCGATCGTCGCCGACACTGCGTCCACCCTCCGTCTGAATCGAAGGGCCCGTTCGATCGCGGCCGAAGCCACGATCGAACGGGCCCAACTCCTGTGTAAACGGCCGAACCGAGTGTTAGTCGCCCGAGGCCGGGACGGTCGCGCCGGCCTTGGCGCCCTTCAGAGCCTCGCGCACCGCTTCGGTGCTGGGCTCGAAGTCCTTGGGGTAGCCGAGCGAACCCATCTCAGGGATGTCGAGGCCCTGCAGTTCGTGCTCGACATCGCTGCGCAGCAAGCCGACGGACTTGATGCCCAGGAAGACCAGATAGCTGAGTCCCCAGACGGTCACGACGATCGCGCCGGCTTCTGCGATCTGCGCAGCCAGTTGGCCGAAACCGCCGCCGAAGAACAGGCCCGTGACCGTGGTGCTGACGCCGTTCCAGCCGGCGGTGTTGGGATTGCCATTGGCGAACAGGCCGACCGAGATCACGCCCCAGATGCCGTTGGCGAAGTGCACGGGCACGGCGCCCACCGGGTCATCGATCTTGGCCTGCTCGAGCCAGACCGCGACCAGGCAAACCAGCACGCCGGCGATGATGCCGATGATCGAAGCGGAGATCGGGTCGACGAACGCGCACGGCGCCGTGATCGCGACGAGGCCGGCCAGGATGCCGTTGACCGACATGCCGGGATCGGGCTTCTTGGCCGGGCTGACCAGCCACATGTACGTCATGGCCGCCACGCCGCCGAACGAACCGGCAAGCAGCGTGTTGACCGCGGCATTGGTCGCCAGAGCGCCGAAGCCGCCCAGGAAGCCGAGCGACGAACCCGGGTTGAAACCGAACCAACCGAAGAACAGGATGATCGTGCCGAGGACGCCCATCGGGATGTTGTGTCCGGGGATGGCGTTGGCCGAACCGTCCTTGTTGAACTTGCCGATGCGCGGGCCGATCACCATCGCGCCGGCCAGCGCCACAGCGCCGCCGATCGTGTGCACGGGGCCGGAACCGGCGAAGTCAACGGCGCCGTTGCCGAGGCCCATCGTGCGGCCGATGTTCTGAAGCCAGCCGCCGCCCCAGATCCAGCCGGCCACCATCGGGTAAATGACCATCGAGACCCACAGGCTCATCAGGACGAAGCCCGAGAACTTCAGGCGCTCGGCCATCGACCCGGTCGGGATCGTGGCGGCCGTATCCATGAAGACCATCTGGAACAGGAAGAAGGCGAGGATGCCGGTGCTGCCGCCCAGCCCTGCGAGGAAGAAACCGCTGCCGCCGAGGATGCCGTGTTGGCCGATCGCGATGAGCGGGGTGGACAGCAGAGCGTTGCCGGCCGCGTCGACCCAGCTGCCGAGGGTCACGGGCGAGTGGGCCCAGGCGCTCAGGCCGTTGATCTCTGGCCAGGTGACGTTGACGGCGCCGAACTGGAAGGCGAAGCCGCAGATGAAGTAGCCGATCGCGCCGATACAGAACACCATCATGTTCATCATCATGGTGTGGGCCACGTTCTTGGCGCGGGTGAAGCCCGTCTCAACCAGGGCGAAACCAGCCTGCATGAAGAACACCAGGAAGCCGCCGATCAACATCCACATGATGTTCAAGGCGGTGTTGGTGTCGTTCACCATGGCCACGGGATCGGGGTCATCGGCGAAGGCGGGTGCTGCGACGGCGAGCAGCACGAGCGCCGTGAGCACCGGGACAAGCCAGCGTCGGTGTCGGGTCAATGTACGCATCGTTCAGGTCTCCTCGGAATGAATGAAGAAAGATGAACAGGTGCCTCGGCGTCTTGGGCGCGGCCCTCGGCGGAGTCTGCTGCAATGCCCTGTAACGAAAAACGCCCCTGGCAGTGATTGCCAAGGGCGTCCGGGCCCGCAACCTCGCGGTTGTTGTATGCAGTTCAGACCTTCAGATGTTGGGAGTATATCGATCTTGCCTGTCCGAACGATCACCCCATTAGGCCAGGTATGTCAAAGAAAGATCAAGCCACCTGGCTGGGCATTGTGTACAGGAGGAGCGAAGGGCGAAGGGCGAAGGGCGAGGCGCGAAGGGCGAGGCGCGAATGCTGCCGCGCGGCAGCGGTCGCGCCTCGCCCTTTGCGCCTCGCGCCTCATTCCCCAGGCCGCGACGTTGGGCGCATGCCGGCCTGCAGCGCCACCGACACGGCGCCGGCGCGGTTGCTGACGCGCAGTTTCTGCAGGATGTGGTCGACGTGCTTCTTGACGGTGTTGGGCGTGATCAGCAGCGCCTCGCCGATCTGGCGGTTGGTGTAGCCCTGAGCCATCAGGAGCAGCACCTCGCGCTCGCGGTCGGTCAGTTCCTGGAGTTGCGCCGGGGTCTCCTGATCGGTGGGCGCCGTCGTGCCCATCCTCACGGCATCGGCCGCCAGCTGCTGAAAGGCCTTGCGGTCGAACAGGGCCTTCTCGACGAAGGCGAAGACGCCGTGCTCTTCGTAGGCGCGATCGACCTCGTCGGGGTCGTCCATGCCGCTGACCACGATCGTGGGCACGCGGCGCTGCTGAGCGGCCTGGAGCAGACGGTAGCCGTCGCGGTTGTCCTGACGCGCATCGGAGCTGGCCAGGTTGAGGTCGACGATGGCAAGGTGGAAGTTTCCGCGCTGCAGCTCGCCGCGGCCTTCGGCGTAGCTGGCCGCGAAGCGCAGCTCGTAGGCGGTATCCGGCAAAAGCTCGGCGTACATCTCGCGCCACTGCGCGTTATCTTCAATCACCAGAACGATCTGCTTATCCATGTTCTTGCTGCTGCCTTCTGCGGTGACCCGCACTGAATAAAATCTCTCTCAGCCCTCGGCCTTGGCCGGGGGCAAGCGAATGACGAACGTGCATCCGATCGGCGAATGTCGGCTGTTCGGGGTCTGCTCGGCCAGGACGATGCTGCCGCCGAAGCGCTGCACCCACGACTTGACCCACCACAGCCCGAAGCCCAACTTACGCCCGCCTCCGCGCGTCGAAAAGGTCGCGTCGAAGATTCGGTCGCGAACGTCCTCGGGCACGCCGGGGCCGGTGTCGGAGACGACGAGCTCCACCCAACGCGTCGTTGGGTCGAGGATGTCGCTGACGACCTGGCCGCGCGTGACGATGCGGCCGGGCCCATCCCCCAGGGCCTCGATGGCGTTTTCGATCAGGTTGACCAGCACCAGCCTGAGCTGCTCTTCACCGGCCAAAACGAGCGGCAGGCGACCGAGGCCGACGCTGGCGATCTGGATGTTGGTGGGCCGCTCGATGCGCTGAACGGCTCCAGTGTAGGCGGCCTTGACGCTCACCGGCCCGATCTGGAACGGCCGCAGATACGCCACGCTCTCGCGCGCCGTCGTCATGGCCTGGCGAGCACTCGCCGCAATGTCGGCCAGTTTCTTGGCCGCCACCGGATCGCCGAGCAGGTCGGGGCGCTTCTCTGTGAGGCTCTGCGTCAGGGCCGGAATGACACCGACCATGTTGTTGACGCGGTGGATCAGGTTCGCGGCGACGTCGCCCAGCACCGCAAAGGTCTCGGCCACCGCCTGGCGCTCCTGAGCGAGCTTGACCTGGGCGAGCGCCTCGGCCTGCTGGAAGGCGACGGCGGCGTGGTTGGCCAGCGCCGTCAGCAGACGCATCTCCCAGTCGTTGAACACCCGCGGCGTCTGGCTATATACGCCGAAGGCGCCGCGCGGCACGCCGTCGCGGCCGATCAGGGGCATCACCACGGCCGAGACCCAGCGCAACTGCGTCGACAGCCGGCGCCGCGTGATCAGCGGGTCGGTCGACATGTCGGCCGTGTAGATCGGCTTGCGTGTCTTGAGCGCCTCGCCGAGCAGGCTGCCGCGGATCGGCACGCGATACTGAGAAAACGAGTCGAAGTTGGCCGAGCGCAGGACGAGCATGTCGGCGGTGGCCCGATCGACTTCCCATACCGCGGCATGCGCGACGTTGAGCAGGTCGCAGGCGCGTTCGATCAACAGGTCGAGCAGCTGGCTGGGCGAGCGCCGGGCCAGCTCGTCAGTGATCTCCACGATGGCGAGAAGCAACTGCGCTTCCTGAATCGCGATGCTGGCCTGCGACGCGAACGCTTCGATCGCGGACTGGTCGTCCGGGCTGAATGCATGCGGACGCGGGCTCTCGACGTTGAGCACGCCCAGCAGCGAGTTGCCCGGGCCGAAGATCGGCACGGCCAGCTCGGAGCGCATCAGACGGTCGGGCAGCAGAGGGCGGTAGATGTCGCGCCAGGGCTCGACGTTCAGATCGCCGATACGGGCTGTATGACGGTGATAGGCCACCCAGCTCATCACGCTGGCCGTCTCTTCGACAGGCAGCGGCGTGTCTTCGTCGGTGTTCTGCGCCGGGCTGACCGTGATCAGCCGCAGCGTGTTCGACTTGCGCTCCATCAACCTGAACGACCCGAATTCGCCGCCGATGAGCGCCAGGGCGCTGTTGAGGATCTGGGCCAGGGTGTCGTCGAGGTTGCGCCGCGAACTGATCAACGACGCGGCGTCCTGCAGCCGAGTGAGTTCGGCGACCTTGCGCTCGAGCGCGCGGTTGACGCCCTCGAACTGGCGAGTGTTGTAGATCGCGACAGCCGCGAGCGCGACGAGGGTGTCGAGCAGTCGAAGCTCGTCTTCCGTGAAGCGCCGCTCGTCGCGCAGGTCGAGGTAGAGCGCGCCAACCGCCTGTTCGCCGACGAGCAACGGATAGCAGGCGGCGGTGCGGATGCCCGCCGCATGTTTGAGCGGATGGAACGGTCGGCCGCTTTCGTACGACAGCACGCGGTCGCGCGAGCGGATCGCGGCCATGCCAACGCCGTTGGGTCGTGGATAGTCGTCGCCGGCGGCGCTGCCGCCGCGCTGCAGGTCGCGCGTCACAGCCTGGGCTTCGCCCGCTGACACGCGCGAGTACTTGTCGAAAGCGTTGCGCTCGGCGTCGAACAGATAGATGACGGCGGAGGCGCCGGGGCCGATCAACTGAACGGCCGTCTCGGCGATCAGGCGGAGCGCCTCGGGCAGTGACGTCTGCGCGCCAAGGCGGTTGAAGCGTGAGCCGGCCTGTCGAATCAGATCCAGGGCTGCGCGCCAATCGTGCGCGGCCTGATCCGTGTCGTGGGCCACAGACTGTGAAGTCATGCCACAGTGTCCTCGGTCGCCTCGGAGCGGGGCCAATAGCCTGGCGGCTCGTCGGAGACGGTCTGACGAATCAACTCCCGGTTATACACCCGGAAGCCCCGAGATTCATAATTGGGCAGGGCGGCCGCGTGATCGAGCGTGCAGGTGTGCACCCAGACCCGGCGCGGCCCGCTGCTCCAGGCGCGCTCCAGAGCAGCCGTCAGCAGCGGTCCGCCGATCCCGCGGCCGAAGAAATCCCTAAAGAGGCCGAAGTATTGAAGCTGGACGTCGGGGCCAGGCTCGTGCTGGAGTTCGAAGTACCCGCACGGCGCGCCGCCCAGATACGCCACCCAGGTCTCGATGTCGGTCCGTGCCAGGTGGGCGACCCAGTCCGCGCGGGACCAGGGCAATCGATCGGTCCAGTACCACTCGCTCCCGACAGCTGTGTAAAGAAACCGCGCGAACTCTGGGGCCGGTTCTGTCAGCCGCTCCAGGGTCAGGCCCTCGATGACGCGGGTCGATCGGCGCAGGTCGCTGAGCGAGCGCATTTCGAGGGACGTGACAGTGACATCGATACTTTTCATACAAATGGCAAAGCCCTGAGCACTTGTGGCCTCAGGGCTTCATGGCCCAATATGGTTATCCAATTCGCTCGCAAGCGGATGGTACACGAACGGGTGGGGGCTGTCAACCTTACCACAGGCCCCCCGCAACACTGCAACCAGCTAGCGTACGACCTCGAAAGTCTCGAGAGGGACGGTGCGATCGGTTGGCTCCTGGCCTGAGCTAGTTCGAACCAACACGCGTTCACCTGTGACTGGATCGTAGAAACCAACCAGGAGCGAGTAGGTCCCCGGCGCCGCATCCGGGGAAATAGGCAGATCGAGATCCTCCACGATGATTTCGCCAGGCACCCAACTCGAGGTGGGATTCAGGCCGGCCCCTGGTGTCGAATCGACCTGGCCTGCCAGTCCGATCTCAGGCGAGTAAAGGTGCACGAATTCCTTGAGATCCGTGTTCTGCCGCCCGACGGCTCGATAGACCAACCGCAGATTCAAGGACGAACCTGGCCTTCCGTTGGCCGGAAGGACTTCCGCCGAGAGCAGGTCGGCGACATCTCCCAGGCGAGCGAGTGGCGCGCTCAATCGAGCGTCGGTAGAGCCGACGATCTTGACGCGCAGCACGACGGCGGCATCGCCCCGTCGCGGCAAGGCAGTAGAGTTCATCGGCCACATATTGAGGTCGCCGGTCGTAAGGTCTCGGATTTCGTATAGGCCTACGATCAGGTCGTAGACGCCGCTCCGTGCGTCAGCCGAGATCCGCAAACGGTTAACGTCTCGCCGCCATTCACGCAGATTCCAGAGGCCAACTGGGAAAAAGTGCGTGCCCACAGTCTGGTCGTTCTTCGCCGCTGTGAACGAATCGTTTACGATGTGCACGTAGCTTTTCAGGGCCGCAACGACGCCGGCTCTCGATCGCCAGGGCAGGGTCACTTCGAGCTGGTCGTTTGGACGAACCACGATAAGGCCATCTTGGTCGATGGCAACGTCCAGACCATTGACCCTTAGTTGGGCCGTGCCGAGTTCGATGACATTGTTGAAGTCCGCCACTGCCTCAGCCGAAGCTGATGGCGGATTTGGATTTTCAGCCAGTGAAACTCGAGCGACGGTGCGTTCAGCGGTGCTCAAATCCGCGCAACACAAGGGTGTTATGTGCACAGTAACGTCGTAGTCGCCGGCCTCAAGATGCCCGGGCAGGGCGATTTGATAGCGATCATCCACCAGTGTTCCCGGCGGCCAGTCGGTCGATGTGCGGCTACCATAGACGGGGCGCCCCTGGATTTGCGCAACGATCTCGCCGCCGGGGCGGCGCAGGCTCCAGGTGAACAAGGAGTCGCCGATCTGTGTCTTCGTCAGCCAATATGGATGAAGGACTAGAGTGTCGTTATTCACTCGTTCAGTCCCGAGTCCCACTAGGCTCAAGGTGCCGGGGACGACGTCGATGTTGGCTGGCTCGAGAGCATAGGCGCGCCCGGTCGTCGGCCACCACTGCCCCACCGACGCGACGATCAGCGCGCACGTTAGCGCAGCAGTCCAAGCCCAGCCCCCTTGACGTCGCGACGCCCACCAGCATCCAAAACCGATTAATACGGCCAGCGCGAGCAGACTGAGTCGCTCCGACCACGTTCGCACGTCACTCGACCCCCAATGGACCTCTATGGTGTGAGCGCCTTCTGGAATGTCGATGGTGAGCAGGCCGAGCGACGTCGTTGGCCTGATGGGGAGCTCCGAGCCATCCGCCAGCGTGGCGACCCATCCTGGAAAGTAGAAATCCGTCAGCCGCAATGACGTCGGAGCGGTGGCCGTTACCTGCATGGTGGTCGACCACGGCGACGCCGTAAGCACGCGTATATCGGCGGCGGGCAGCGGCGCTTCAATGGTCTCGGACCTGAGTTCCAGTTCTTCGACCCAGCGCGGCATGAACTCATGCGCCGAGCCGGTGCCCCAGGCCCCTGTGTCGGCTTCGAATGTGTTGATGCTGCTCAACAGGGTTGCAACTTCGCTGGTCGGTGCCAGAGGCGTTTGATCCGGTCGGGGGACGTGACAGATCACAATGGTCGCAACCAACAGCACTCCGGCGGCCATCGCCTGCCCAGGGCGGCGATCGGCGGCAACTACGAGACCGACGGTCAAGACGGCCAACACGACCGACATCACCGATAGAACCCGCCACGGGAACTGGATGATCTGCAGGATGTCGATCCCCGTCCAGAGCGACTGAGCCCAGGTGCTGGCGAAAATGGCATAGACGACGGCGATGACGATCCACCAAAGCCAACTGCGGGATCGCCACACCAACAAGCCTGCGCCAAAAAGGGCCAGGGCGAGTTGGACGATCCCGATCTTGTATGGGACCGTCGTCAGGCTATAGCGAAAACCGAGCGACAAGTCTACAAAGTTGGTCAGGCTCCAGATGTTTTCGGGGATAAGCAAGCTGCTGGAAAGGCCATACGCATAAGTGGACAGTGAACCGCGTTCAGCGATCAAGGGCGCCCAGAAGAAGGCGCTTAGGATGACTGCCCCCAGGCCAGCCGCGACGAGCCAAAGCGCTCTCGTGCCCCGTCGACCGGCCGCCCACCAGGCCGTGACGAGGAACACCAGCAACAACGGTGGAAAGAGGATCAGCGTGATGTTGTGCGTCAACGCCAGCCCGGCCAGGAGGACCACGGCCGGCACAACATAGCGCTGAGGTTGTGTGTGAGTGGCCAGTCGGTAGAAGGCCCACAGGATCCAGGGCAATAGGGCCTGCGCCGCTGCCTCAGCGATCGCGCTCCGCAGATAAACGTTTTGCAGCAGATAAGGTGAGTATCCATAGGCAACCGCGCCGACCAATCCCGCCCATTCGACGCCGGTGCGGCTTAACCTATCTGCCCACAACGCGCGAACCAGACAACGCATCCCCAGAGCGGCCGCGATCAACATGATGCCAAACGCGATCGCGACACTCGTGAATGGGTCGGCGCCGAGAAGGCGAGGGATCTCCGCCAGGTAATAACTGGCTGGGCTGTAGAAGTTGAACACTGGGTAGCCGAAACCGCCCGCCAGATCGGGCGCCCAGCGAGGAAGCCACTGCCCCTGACGCACGTAGCTGTCTAGGGCAACGAGCCGCATAACATGTAACGCGCCATCAGCCGATTGCGGTAAGCCTTCCTCCAGGAGAGGCCAAACCTGGGGCAATAGCGCAAACGCCAACAGGACGTCGTCCCAGTGCCGTTCGAAAAATCCGAGTCGCCTTGAAGTGCCCACCGACCGGGAAGCGACACTCATGGAGCCACCACGTGAACTGGCACATCGAGAATCACGCGGTCATCGGCCAGTCGCGTTCCGCTCGCATCGTGCCAGGGCAGACGTGCGCCGGACACCGGATCGTATAACCCGAACGACACATGGTAGGTCCCTGCTGGCAGGTTGGGCGGGAGCACAACGCTTCGCTGATCGATGGTTACTTCTCCAGCGAGCCAGAGCGAGGTTGGCGATCGCCCACCTGCCGGTGGAGCGTCGGCCTGCGCGACCAACTGCCCAGCGTCGTCCAAGACATGGACAAACACGGTGTAATCTTTGTCCACAGATGCGATGGACTTCCAGAACAGCGTCATATCCAACTGGTCACCCGCACGTAGTGGCTGAGTCGGTAAGGTGACACCTGCCACAGCAATGGTCGGCGGTGTACCGGCAACGAAATCGACTGGCTGTGCGGCCGTTGGTTGTGGCCCCGTAGCGGGCAAGGTGATGGCGCCCAGGAGAATATGATCAGACACCCTGACACCAGAGGCATCGTACACATCGATACGCCGGATCGTGACATTCTCGTAGAGGCCGGCGATCACGATGAGTTTCCCGGGTTGTGCATCCCCTGGCACGTCCAGTTGATAAGTGTCGACCACAACCTCGCCGGGCCGCCACAGCGTTACTCGCGACCGGCCGGCCACAGGCTGCGAGTCATTTTGGTCGAGCAACCGCGTATCGGGCACCGTTTGTAACTGCGTGTAGACGGTAAGGTCCTGGTTGCTGAAGGACAACGCTCGCCAGTACAGTCGAATCAACACTGCGCTGCCCGGAGCAGCGACATTGGGTTCGAGATCGTATCCCCACAACTCTACCTCGTCGCCAAAGCGTGCGAAGACTTCGTGCGTTGGAACGGCGTCTCTGAACGGAGCAGTTGCGTTCTCCGTGAGGGCGACTAGCCCCGTGTCCTTCGTATAGGTCAGTCCTGGCGACTCGATTCCGGGGTCGTTGTTGACCGGGTCGACCGGCTGAACAGGGCCTGAACGCCAGACGCCATCGAGGCCGCGCCACATCGCGATCCAACCGGCGACAGGTTCATCGGGCGCGACCGCCGGACTGAGGCGTACCACGGCAACCGGTCGAGACACGTCGCGTCCGCTCCAGGAGCCTGGCAGCGTGCGCAACCTCGCCTCGATCCCAAATCGGAATGCCGGGTGATTGTAGAGCGTTGCGGGCACCAGGATATCGTGAGTCGGCATCAATGCGACCGTTTCTTGGACGGCTTCGGTCACGGGCACTTCGTATCCGAGCGTGCTCGTGAGTCCTGGCAGGTGGGCCCATGTATTGAAGTAGTCGACCACCGTGACCGCACCGCTTAACGTCGAGAACGCTGCCGCCAGCACCGCGCCTGAGGCAAGCACTCCGAAGCGCCGTGGCGCCCGGACTGCCTGTGTCAGGCGCCATAGCCCCACACCAACCAACAGCATCACAGGCGGAATTGCGCCGACGCTTCTGAGAAAGTGCGGAGCCTCGGTCGTGACGACGGTCGGCGCCAACATCGCCGCAAGCCAGATCAAGAGCCAGCGATGCGAAGCCCGACGCCAATCGATCAGGCAGATACCGAGCCCGGTCCAGAACCCGGCCGTTGCCACCAGATCCAGCGCCGGCCGGCCCGGCAGGTTGTGCCGGGGATTAGGGTCGCCCTGATCAACGAACATTCGCAACACACGCGTGACGTTGTCGACCAGTGCCTGCCAGTGGGTTTGGTCCCACGGTCCGGACAGGATACTGACATCGCCTGCGCGCTGGATGAAAGTCGCCGGATGCGACACAAAGTAGAGGCCGAGCGGAATGAAAGTCACGATCGCCGCCAGGACTGTGAGGCCAAACGCCCGGAACAGGCGCGATGTGGCCGCCGCACGCCATCCTGAACGTTTTACCAGAATGCCGAGTTCAACCGCGATGAAAATCGCCCAGGCAATCGGTAAGATCCTGGCCGAGAGGTAGGTGTAGAGCGAGAGGCCCAGTACCACGCCGGCGATGAGACCATTAGAGGATGATGGAACGCGATACGCCCGCCAGAGGCGCCACACAGCCAGTGTGCCCAGCGGAACGACCCAAAAAGCCCTGAATCCGTCCCGCGAGAGCAACAGGGGCCAGAGTTGGAACGCGATCGCGGCGCCGGCCAGCCAGGCAATCGGGCGATCCTGTGCGCGCTCTGACCAGAGGTCCGCCGAAAGCCGGATGACCGCGGCGACTGCCAACACCCCACCCAAAACCGACACCATTCGCAGAGCCCACGCGCTAGCTCCGAAAGCTGCAAAGCTAATGGATGCCAGATCGATAAAGAGCGGCTCTCTTCCGTTGTTACCGCCATACCACAGGCGCCATTGACCATCCTGGATATTCCTGAGCGCGTCTAGGCCGTAGTAACCTTCATCGAAGAACAGGCCCGGTGGCAGTGTAGGCAATCGAGCGGTTCGGATTGCCAGACTGCCGCACAAAATGGAGATGACCAAAGCCCACACCGCCGCCGATGGTCGCGTCGCGGGCGGTTGGCCACGATTGAAAGTATAGGCCGACATGAGGGTGGGTACTTTTTTGGGTGCGGGTTGACGATGTGCAACGCAGGCACGGCCGACCGCGCCGGCCTATTATAGCGTGCGGCGTTCTGACTTCCCGCCGGCGCGAAAGGCTAAAGTGTAACGAGTCGCACGTGCACGACCTGGGGGAGGGCGCGCAGTTGTTCGAGGACCTCGTCGGCCGGGATGCTGTCGAGGTTAAGCAGCGAGAGCGCCATCCCGCCCGGCACGTCGCGGCCGAGCCGCCATTCGGCGATGTTGATCTGGTGCCGCGCGAGCAGCGAGCCGACGCCGCCCATCAGGCCCGGCACGTCGCGACTCTCCATGATCAGCGCGGGACCGAACGGGCGTGCGTCCATGCGGATGTGATCGATCTGGACGAGGCGGATGTCGCTGCCGCCGAACAACGTCCCCGCCAGCAGGCGATTGGCACTGCCCCAGTGGGCGCGCACCGAGATCAAATTCGGGTAGTCGACCAGCTCGAAGCCACGCGTCTGCGTGATCTGGATCCCGCGTGCCATCGCCAGAGCCGGCGCGTTGACGTAGTTGACCGGATCCATGCTGAGGTGCCGCATCGCGCCGGTCAGCACAGCCACGGCGATCGGGCGCACCATCTCCAGCAACCCGGCCCCGCGAACCTCGAGTTCGAGGCGTTGCGGTGGGGCATCGTCGAGTTGAGCCAGCAGCGAACCAAGCTTCTCTGCCAGCGTGAGGTAGGGGCCGATCAGACGGAAGTCCGGCCCGACCGCGAAGGGCAGGTTGACGACGTTGCGATAGTCGTGGCCACGGAGGCCGTCGAGCACCTGCGCCGTGATCTGGCGCGCGACGATACGCTGGGCTTCGGCCGTCGAGGAGCCGAGGTGCGGCGTCGCCACGACATTGGGTAGTGCCAGCAGCGGAGAGTCTCCAGGCGGCTCTGTCGCGAACACGTCGAGGGCCGCGCCGGCCAGCTTCCCCGATGTGAGAGCGGCCAGCAACGCTGCCTCATCGATCAGCTCGCCCGCTGCGGTGTTGACGAGCAGCGCGCCTGTTTTGCAGCGCTCGAGCTCCGCGGCGCCGATCAGACCTGGGCGCGCCCCGGTGAGCGATGCATGCACGCTGATCAGATCGGCGCGCGCGAGCAGATCGTCGAGCGGCACAAGCGTCACCTGGCTGCCGCGCGCGACTTCTTCGTCGATGTACGGATCGTTGACCAGCACGCGCAACCCGAAGCCGTGGGCGCGTTCTGCCACGAGGCGACCGACGCGGCCGAAGCCGATCAGGCCGAGGGTCTTGCCGTGCAGCTCGGTGCCGAGGTAAGGGCTGCGGTCCCACCGGCCGCTGCGCAGCGATCGATCCGCCGCGGGAACATGCCGCGAAATCGCGAGGAGCAGGGCCCAGGTGTGCTCGGCGGCGGCCACGGCCACAGCCTCAGGCGTGTTCATGACCATGATGCCGCGCGCACTGGCCGCCGCGATATCGATGTTGTCGATGGCCTGCCCGGCACGACCGATGAGCTTCAGCCGCGTGGCGCGCTCGATCAAGTCTTTGTCAACGGCGGTGCCGGAGCGAACGATGAGCGCATCGAAGCTGCCGATGGCGTTGCGCAGAGCTTCGTCATGCAGATCCTGGACGACGAGCTCGACGTCGGCAGCGTCGCGCAAGACTACCAGGCCCTCGTCCGGGAGTGGATCGGTGACCAGGATGCGGTAAGTTTCGGGTTCAGTGAGCGAGGAGCCCAGGGCCATCATGGGCGCGATTGTACCGCCAGATATTGAAAGCCTCCCAGGTCAGCGCGTGCAATCGAGGCAGGTCCATCGAAGATAACTCAACGAGAGGGCGTGCCAAGACCTGGCACGCAGAGCCACGCGGTTTGCCGCTGACTCTATATCCGTTCGTTTTCTGGGGATCTCGGGCAACGACGCATGCGCGCACCCGAAGGGTCGGCCCTTGAAGAATCAGCGGCCTGGAACGCCGGCGACTGCGCCGGCTACGACGCCACCCGACGAAGCAGGGCGTTGCGCTGCTCGGGGTCTTTGAAGCCTACCTGAGCGAGATCCTGCACAGAGGCCACGCCTCGTGCGTAAAGCGATTCGTGGCCGGCCGGCGCCATCGGCCGCGCCAGGGCGAGCGGCAGGATGGGCGCCAGGCTCGCCGAGTGAATGAAGACCGGCGCGCCGGCCATGACTCGGGGGCGGGCCGTCACGCCGCCGAAGCCGACGAACAGGTCCACCGCCTCAGCGGCTTCGAGATCCGACCCGCCGTCGCCGATCAAGATCGCGCGCCCGCGTGCCCCGGCCCGTAGCCGGCGGATGATCTCGGCCTTGCCCTTGCCGATCGTCAGCGGCCCGCCGTCGTGCGCCAGGATCTGCTCGTCGAGGTTGCGGCCAGCCGGGTGGCGCCACGGCTCCCACCAGTTGCCGGCGAGCTGGTTGTACTCGAGCTCGACGGCATGGATGCGATGCTCGGGCACGCCCAGCCAGACGCCAAAGTCCCGCACGCCCTTCGCCAACCCGCCGCTGACGATGTAGACCTGGCGACCGTCGGCCTGCAGCGCCGCGATGACTTCGCGGGCGTCGGGCACGAGCGTCTCGCGATAGAGCTGGGCCAGGCGCTCGACGTTCTCGCGCGTCGCGTTGATCATTTCGAGCCGGCGTGTGTAGACCTGCTCGAGCGGCAGTTCGCCGTTCATAGCGCGCTCAGTCAGCGCCGCGACCTCGGCTTCCTTGCCGGCCCACCGCGCGAGCTCGTCGATGCCTTCGACCGTCGACAGGGTGGAGTCGCAATCGAAGATGACGGCCTCGAAGGGAAGCCAGTCGGTCAGTGTCGCCATGAGGCCGGCTACTTCAGGCGCCCTGCCTTGCGCAGGATGTCCTCGGCGACCTGGCGCATGGAAATCCGCTCGTCGCGCGCGCGCTTCTGGAGCGTGTGGTAGGCCTCGTCCTCCGTCGACCCGGCCTGCATGAGGATGCCCTTCGCGCGGTCGATCAGCTTGCGCGTCGTGATGGTTTCCTCGAGTTCGTCGATCCGGCTCTGGGCCGCCTGGTTGTCACGATAGCGAGCGACGGCGAGCGGGATCGCGGCCACCAGGTCGCGCTCGTCGACCGGTTTGATCAGGTAGTTCTGCGCCTTGAGTTCGGCCGCCTCGGCGATCAGGTCCTGCTCGCTGTAAGCCGTCAGGAAGATGATCGGCATCGGCTGGCGCTCGTTGAGCGCTCGGGCGACCTCGAGGCCATCCATCTGCGGCATGCGGATGTCGAGCAGGGCCAGGTCTGGCCGCGATGTGCGCGCCAGGTTGACGGCTTCACGCCCGTCCGAGGCCAGCAACACTTCATGGCCCATTTGCGCCAGCATGCTGCGCAGACCCAGCCGAATGATCGCTTCGTCATCGGCAACCAGAATTCGTAGTTTCTCCAAAGCCCACCTCAAGAGGGAACGGTATAGCCCGAAATTGTGTCATGCCGCCCGACTCTGGACAATGCCCCATTTGGCGTGTCGAGCTCGACCAAACGGGGGCCGATCGGACGGCGTCAATCCATCTCGGCCTGCGGCGGCCGCGGGATCTGGACACTGGCATGTGTGCCGCCGCCCGTCCGCCCCGTGAAAGCCAGCGTGCCATGCAGGTCGTCGCGCACCAGGGCGTTGACGATCTCGAGGCCGAGGCTGTCGCCCGGCTTCTCGGGCATGCCGATGCCGTCATCGCTGACGTCGACCCTGTAGTCGGACCCGACCTGGGCGCAGTGGATGCGCACCTGCCCTTCGGTCCGGCCGACAAACGCATGCTCGATCGCGTTCTCGAGCAGTTCGTTGATCACCAGCGCCATCGAGGTCGCCGCCTTCGACGGCAGCAGCACCGCATCGCCGTCGACGGACAGATGGACGGACAGCCCGGGCTGCGTCAGGTGTTGGCCGCGCGCGCGGACGATACGTTCGGCCACTTCGAGGACGTTGACGAGCCTGTAGCCCTCCTGCGCCAGCACTTCGTGGACCGCGGCGATGGCCTGTACACGATTGACAGCGATTTGCAGATGCCCGCCGGCGTCCCCGGCCGTCTGCGCCTGAAGCCGCAGGAGCATGGCCACCTGCTGCAGGTTGTTGCGCACGCGGTGGTGCATTTCGCGCACGATCGAGGCGCTCGTGACGAGTTGAGAGTTCTCGATGGCTAGCGCTGTCTGGTTGGCCAGTGTCGAAAGAAGCCCGATCTCGGCCTCGGTGTACACGTGCGGCTGCGACGTGAAGGCGTTGAGCACTCCGATCGCCCGATCGCGCACGATCAGCGGCACCGCCAACATGCTGACGATCCCCTCGCGTTGGGCGGCTTCGCGGAAGGGAAAGCGCGGGTCAGTGCGAACGTCGAGCACGGTCAGCGGTTTGCGCTGGCTGAGCACCAGCCCGTTGATGCCCTCGTCGAGCCGCAGCGTGGGCTTGGGCTCATAGCCGTCGATCTGCGCCGCCGCCGCTCGCACCACGAGGCCTTCCTGGGCTTCGTCGATGAGCCGCAGCGTGCAGACCGCGGCGCCCATCACCTTGGCGGCCATCTCGACCACGACGTTGAGCATGTCGTCAAGATACAACGGCTGGTTGATGGTCTGACTGACACGCGCCAGCGTCTTGAGTTCGATCAACTGCCGGTTGAGGTTGTCCGTCAGGCTGGCGCGTTTGAGAACGCCGGCCGCCAGATCCGCAATCAGGCTGAGAAGCGAGATCTCGCTTTCAGAGAATTCGTGCGGCGCGTAGGTCTGGACGTTCATGGCGCCGGTCACGCGGCCTTCTGAGACGAGCGGCACGGCCAGCAACGAGTGGAACGCGCGCTCGCCGGTGTAGGGCACGAATTTAAAACGAGCGTCGCTCTGAGCTTCGGAGGCGGCGACAGGCTGGTTGTTGGCTGCCGCCCAACCGGTCAGGCCTTCGCCGATCTGCAGCGAGCCGCGGCCGACCGCCTGTCTGGAGAGCCCGGTCGACGCTCGCAGCCAGAGCGTCTCATCGTCGAGCAGGTAGATCGAGCACGAGTCGACCGCCATTACATCGGCGGTCTTGGCGGCGATCAGGTCGAGGGTCGTATTGAGGTCATGAGCACCGGACAGCGAACGCGCGATTTCGCGCAGACCGTCCCAGGCATGGCCCGGATCGAGTGGAGAAGTGTCAGACATGGTGGCTGGCGATCAGGTGGCGTCGCCCTTGGCTATCCTTGCACAAAGGGTGTACAATGTTCGACATTAGGCGTCGGCGACCTACTTTTACCGGGGGGCCGCCGTTCGATCCCCTTGGCCGAGCACAGCGATGATACAACCACTTTCCGTTTCGGAGGCTGCTGAGGCGAAAACCAGCATTGGCGACCTGCCCGACGTGCCGAAGTTCAGCATCAAGGCCGTATGTGGCGAGGTCGGTATCCGACCCGTGACCTTGCGCGCCTGGGAACGTCGCTACCAGCTCCTGGTGCCACATCGGACGCGCAGCAACTACCGGCTGTACTCGGAGCGTGATGTCGCCATCCTGCACTGGTTGAAGTCCAGGGTCGACACCGGCCAGACGATCAGCACAGCCGCCGGCGAGCTCCTCGACCTGCGGCGCGCCGGGCTGTGGCCAGCCGTTGTGCCCACGCCGCAGCAACCCTTGAATCGGTTGCCCGGAACCGCGCCGGATGGTTACTCCACACGGCTCTTCGACGTGCTCGTGCGCCACGACGAGCAATCCGCCAACCTGTTGCTGAACGATGTCCTCGTTCAATACGACATCGTCGCAGTATGTAATGATGTGATCACGCCCTGCCTGCACCGCATCGGCGATGCCTGGGCGGCCGGGCGCATCCGGATCGCGACCGAGCACTTCGCCAGCAATTATCTGCGCGGCCGGCTGATGACGTACTTTCAGCAGATGCCGCATGGTCGGCTGCACAGCCGGATACTGGTCGGTTGCGGGCCGAGTGAGCTCCACGACATCCCTGCCTTGATCCTGTCGATCATGCTGCGGCGCGAAGGCTATCGCGTCGAGTACCTGGGCCAGGACGTGCACGTTGGAGATCTGCTTGACTATGTCAGGGTTGAGCGCCCTTCCATGGTGATCCTGACCGCCAACTCGCCCCAGTCCGCGCATGAACTTCAGCGCGTTCACGCCGGGTTGAATGCGATGCGGCCGAAGCCGAAGTTCGGTTTTGGCGGTCGCGCCTGCGCGGCGAATCCGAGTCTCCGTGAATCCGTCCCCGGGATCTATCTCGGCGACACGCTTTCGGCCGGTGTGGCCCGCGTGAAGCAGCTGCTCGGCGCCTGAGTCTACGGCGGCTTTTCACGCACCTCTAAACAGAATCAGTTGTACATCACCTGTGCGTCAGGCATGTGCTTTGATAGGATGCCTGACGATGTCCACATTTGACTTCCGCTTCACCGTCAGGGCTACTCTGCAAGCCGTGGCTGACTTCCACCGCGATACGCGCGCGTTGTCGCGGTTGACTCCGCCCCCGATCATCGTTCGCTTTCACCACGTCGACCCGCTCGCTGAAGGAGCGACGGCCGACATGACGATGTGGTTCGGGCCGATCCCCGTGGCGTGGTCGGCCGTGCACGATCAGGTCGATCCGCTGCGCGGTTTCCGCGATACTGCGATGCGCAGCCCTCTGGAGCGCTGGCAACACCGACACACGTTCACGGCCGTTGGACCGCAAGTGACCGAGGTCCATGAGCACCTCGAGTACGCCCATCGACCTGGGCTGGCTGGACTGTTTAGTCGGTTGCTGTTCAACCCGCTCGCGCTTCAGTTTCTTTTCGCGTATCGCCGTTGGGTGACGAAGCGCGCGCTGGAGTCAGTTCCGCGCGACGAGCGGTGACGATCCGGCATGCCTACGGCCATCGTCATCGGCGGCGGGATCGGCGGTCTGACCACCGCGGCACTGCTGACGCGAGCCGGCTGGTCGGTGACCGTCCTGGAGGCGCATGTCTACGCGGGCGGGTGCGCCGGCACGTTCTTTCACCGCGGCTATCGGTTCGATGCCGGAGCGACGCTGGTGGGCGGGTTCGAGCCCGGCGGGCCGCATGAACGAGTCGGCGCGTTGCTTGGCCTTCATTGGCCGGTGTCTCCGGCGGATCCGGCCTGGGTCGTCCATCTGCCGGAACGCACCATCACGCAGTGGGCGCCACGCGAAGCGTGGGCCGAGGAGCGCGAACGCGCCCTGCCTGGGTCCGGCGAGTTCTGGCGCGGGCAGGAACGCTGGGCCGACGTGGCCTGGGACCTAAGCGCGCGCGGCCTGCCATGGCCGCCGCAATCGCTCGACGACCTGGCCGGCCTGGCCCGGGCCGTCACCCCCGAGTTGATCATGGCGGCGCCCCAGACGGTACGAACGGTACGCGACCTGGCAGGCGCGGCCTGGGCGGATCCGGCCTTGCGCGCGTTTCTCGATGCGCAACTGCTCATCTCGGCGCAGACGACGGCGCGGCATGCCAACGCCCTGTACGGAAGCGCGGCGCTCGACCTGCCGCGGCGCGGCGTGTATCGGGTGCAGGGAGGTGTTGGGGGATTGGCTCAAACGCTCGTGACCTGGTTGCGCGCTCACGGCGCGACGGTTTTGTATCGAGAGCGGGTCGAGCGGATCATCGTGAAGGGGGGGCGAGCTGTGGCTGTCCGCACGGCCCACGGGCTCGAGGCGTCGGCCGATGTGGTCGTCGGCAACCTGACGCCGTGGGCCCTGGTGCGCCTGTTGGGCGAAGACGCGCCCACGAGGTTACGGCGCCGACTCGCGCGCCGCGGCGCGACGTGGGGAGCCTTCATGCTGTATGCCGGAGTGGACGAATCGGTCTTCGACTCGTGGCCCTCTCACCACCAGGTCGTGATGGATCCGCGCCTGCCTCTCGGCGAGGGCAACTCCGTTTTCATCTCTGCCTCGCCGACGGAGGAGTCGGGCAGGGCGCCGCAAGGGCAGCGCGCTGTCACAGTCTCAACGCACACAGCGGTCGAGCCCTGGTTGAGCCTGAAGCGCTCGGATGTAGCAGCTTACCGAGCGCGCAAGGCCCGCTATGCGAGCCGGCTGTTGGCCGCCGCGGAACGCGCCTTGCCCGGCTTTGCCGGCGGCGTGCGTTTTCGGCTCTCCGCCACCCCGGCCTCGTTCGAGCGCTTCACACGGCGCGCTGACGGCATGGTCGGCGGCTTTGCGCAGACGTCACTGTGGTCAGCCTGGGGACCGCGCACGCCGATCCGCGGCCTCTGGATGGTTGGAGACTCGATCTTCCCCGGGCAATCGACGGCCGGTGTCACCATCGGCGCGATGCGGGTGGCCGGCGCGTTGCTGCGTGAGTCGCGCCGTTGAACGGCAAATCGAGTTGCGTTCTGTCAACACACGCATTTTCGTTTCGGTTAACGCGTGACACTCGACGATGACGGCCACGATAAGCCTGATTGCCTGATAACATGTTAAATCGATTGATCGTCCAAGGGGGATGAGGGGGAAAGGTGGTCATGAGCGTTCAAAAGAGACGAGCGAGATCTCGCGGATGGTTCTTGAGGGTCACGGCCTTTCTGTCGATCGTCGCGTTGTTGGCCGTATCGGCCGGTGTGGTCTGGCTGCTGACACCGCAAACGTTGTTGCCTGAGGCGGCGGCCGCCCTCGTTCCAGGTGAGCGGGTTCAGGTGACGGTCACGGACACCGTCATCGCGTTGTTGCCTGTGAGCGACGCACGCACCACTGCCTTGATCGTCTATCCGGGCGCGAAAGTCCCGGTGACGGGCTATGCCCCGGCGGCCCGCGCGATCGCCGAGCAGGGCTTTCCGGTGTTCCTGGTGCCGATGCCGGGCAACTTCGCGTTGCTCGACGTCGACGAGGCCAGCCGGGTGCAGGCCGCCCATCCCGAGATCGAGCGCTGGGTCATTGCCGGTCACTCCCTGGGTGGCGTAGCGGCGGCGCAGTTCGCCGCTCGGCATCTGAGCACCGTGCAAGGCCTCGTCCTGTGGGCGAGTTACCCGACCGATGATTTGTCGATGAGCGGGCTCAAAGTGGCGTCGATCTGGGGCTCGCTCGACGCAGCCGCGCAATCCGTCGATTCGGTTGACACACGCGCCAAGCTGCCCGCCGACACGCGTTTCGTCGAGATCCCGGGCGGCAATCATGAGCAGTTCGGCTATTACACAGGTCAGGCGAACGATCCCGTCGCCGAAATAACACGCGCCGACCAACAGGCCGCGATCGTCGAGGCGACTGTGGCCTTGCTCAAGCAGGTGGACGAGCGCTGACCGACGCGCGTTTCGCATCCATACGGACAAAAAAGAGCCCGGGAGCATACTCCCGGGCTCTTTTTTCTGGATCGCGCTCAGTCCGCCAGGATCACGGCTTCCACCGGTGGTAGTAGATATTCAAGAGTGGCAAGAACTCCGCCGTCGCCTTCTGATCGCCTGCGGCCGATGGGTGATCGTCGCCGGTCGGGTACTCGAGCACATTCGCGTTGGCGTCGTTGTCGCCCGAGATCGTGTGCTCGATCACGCCGTTGCGATAGCGGTGATGGTTGCCGGTCGAGGCATTGAGATCGTTCGTGTTGGCGTTGCCGCCGTTCGTGGTCAGCACAGTGTAGAAGTCGAAGACCGCCACGTTCTTCAACTGATACCCATCGAGCCAGTGGTTGACCAGCCACTCGTTCAACGCGCGCGCATTCGCGGAGTAGGTGCCGTCGCTCAGCGGCGGCGCCGTGACCAACACGAACAACTTGTTCGGCTGTGTCGAGAAGTAGCTGAGCAGATTGGTGTAGATGCCCTTGGCGTTGGCCACTGTGTAGCTGCTGGAGCCGGCGGCCTGGCCGCGCAGCGGATTGCTCAGGATGGCTGGCGGCGTGTCGTTCGGGTTGCCGCTCAGCGCAGAGTTCGGGAAGCACGACTTGAACATGATGACAGTGTTCTCGCCGCCCGGGTTGTTTGCCAACCGCGAATAGCTGCTGTGCTGTCCGCTCTCGCTGTAAAGGGCGCTCAACACGGTTGCGTTGCGCCCATCGCCGAACCAGTTGTACCAATGGCCGATGTCGGTGTAGTCGCCGACGCCGGAAGGACCCCAACCGTAGTTGGTGTCGCTGACGTAGTAGTTGTTGTCGCGCAGGGCCTTGCCCAGGCCGCCGTGTGAGTCGCTCAGCCATGCCTCGCCTGTGGAGTGATGGATGAAGATCAGACGCACGGTCGACGACGGCGCGGCCGGGTTCAAGCCGCCCGGCACCGCCGTCTGCGTCGGGCTGGGCGGGGTGGTCGGGTTGGCCGTTGGAACGGGCGTGGGTGACGCACCACCCTTGGGCGCCGCAGTGCGAGTCAGTGACGCCAGATAGAGATGCTGGTCGAGCGACTGGCTCTGAACCAGGCAGGCCGGGTTCAGGCCGAACAGGCCGATAATGGCCGCGGTCGCCGCCATTCGGCGAAAACTAAGTGGTCTGGTCATGGGGCCTCCGTGGCATGGGAACAGGTTTGAGCCTGTCAGGGTGCCGTGCCGGCCTCATGGTAGGCGAATCGACCGTCGGGGTCCAACAATCCCACTCAAATTGATGACATTTAGCGCGTATGTTACTGACAGTCCGCCCGAATCGCGGCGAACGGCGTCGCTGCTCACCGCAAGAGCGCCCGGATGGGATCGGCGAATCAATGGGGGCTCACTCTCCGCAAGAATCCTGAGTGTGCGAGCCGATTAGCGGGCTGCGTACCGTTCCCGCGAAACGCGATACGCCTCAAGGACTCGTTCACGAGCGGCGGCGCGATCGACGATGAGGGCCGGATAATCCGCGCCGATGTAGACGCCGGCCACGCGCTGTTCTTCGGGCGACAGCGCCCATGGTTCATGGATGCGCTGGTTAGATACCTTTGCGAGTTCAGGAACGAAGCGGCGGATGTAGTCACCGGATGGGTCGAACTTGCGTCCCTGCAGAATCGGATTGAAGATGCGGAAGTATGGGGCGGCGTCAGTGCCGACTCCCGCCGTCCATTGCCAGCCGCCGTTGTTGTTGGCCGGATCGCCATCCACGAGTTGCTCCATAAACCACTGTTCGCCGAGTTGCCAATTGATCAGCAGGTCTTTCACCAGGAATGACGCCACGATCATGCGCGCGCGATTGTGCATCCAACCGAGTTCGGCCAGCTGACGCATGCCGGCATCGACGATGGGCATGCCAGTCTGTCCGGCCTTCCACGCCTCGAAGTCGGTGGGCGCGTCGCGCCAGGCGATGTCACGCAGCGCCGGGTTGAAGGCTGTGTTCAGGACATGCGGGAAGTGATACAAGATGCCTTCGTAGAACTCACGCCAGATCAGCTGGTTTAGCCAGACCCCGGCCTGACGCGCGGCTTCGGCCTGCGGCGCCCGACGGATCGCGTCCATTACGGCGCGGGCAGCCATCCGCGGGGAAAGCAAGCCCAGACGAAGGTAAGGCGAGAGCGTCGACGTGCCATCCAGCGCCAGCCCATCCCGATCCGAGGCATACGTCAGAACAGGAGAATCGGCGCCCGCCGTGAAGCGTTTCAGCCGTGCCAGCGCTTCGGCTTCGGTGGCGGGGAAGGGCGCGAGGGGCGCTGGAGGGGCGATCGCTTCGCCGAGCGGAAAGATCGTGGGCGCCGGCACCTGTTCGGGAGCGGTTTCGTGACCATCCGGAAAGGGCAAGGCCTTCCACGCCTTGCTGAACGGCGTGTAGACGGTGTACGGCCCGCCGCCGATTTTCTGGACGGCGAGGGGATGATGGACCGTGGGGCCGTTGGTGAGCTTGAGAGGCAGTGAGGCCTGCACGCGTGCGTCGCGTTGGCGTGCTGAGGGACTGTAATCTTCAGAGGCCACGATCAGGTCAGCGCCCGTCTCTCGTACCAACTGGCTGAGCACTGCCTCGGGCGCTCCGCTGCGCACGGTCAGCCGCGATCCACGTGAGGCCAGATCGCGATCGAGCGAATGGAGCGCGTTGAATAGAAAGGCCTGTCGACGCGCTGCAGCCTTGTGATAGCGGCCCTGAAGGAGCGCGGGATCTTTGATGAAGACGGGCAGGACCTGACCGTGGGCCAGGGCAGCGAGCAGAGCGGGGTTGTCGCGCAGCCGCAAATCGCGGCGGATCCACCAGATAGCCAGGGGCATGTTTGACCTCGGCCGACACTGTAGCAGTCGAAGCCTCTTTGCGCCCGCAAGGGTATAAGGTTGGGACGCCGAAGGATGAACGGCGAACGACGCAGGTTGATTGTCTGATCAACCTGCGTCGTTCGCCGTCAGGCCACAAGATCTGGTGGCACGGCGGCCGTCAGGACTTGCGGACGTCGTGGATCGCGCGCGTGACGGGCTTGAGGGCCGCGACGAGCGTGTCGGCGTCCACGTCCTGGACTTTGAAAGTCACTTCCCAGTGGGTGTCGGCGCCGGCATCGATCTCGCGTGCCGCGAGGCCGACGATATTGCCACCGGCGGTGTAGATGGCATTCGTGATGTGGGCCAGTTCGCCCTTGCCGCCGGGCGTAGCGACCGTGATGCGCACGCCGGGCCGGCGGCCGCCGAGAAGTTCGAGAAGCGACTTGAACAGATCGGTTTCGGTGACGATGCCGACCAGTTTCTCCCCGCTCAACACCAGCAGGCCGCCGATGCGGCCGTCGGCCATGATGCGAGCAGCCTCTTCGAGGGGCGTGTCGTCCTGAACGGTGATGAGATCGCGGCTCATCACTTCGGCGACCTTGAGTTTGCCGAGCAGTTCCGTGATCTCCCAGATGGCCAGGGTCGTCGCGGAGGAGGGGCCGGCCTGCAGCAGGTCCTTGTCCGACACAATGCCGACAAGCTTGCCGTGGGAGTCGACCACCGGGAAGCGCCGCACTTTCTTCTCGCGCATCAGGCGCAGCGCTTCAGGGACCGAGAGGTCGGGCGACACCGTGATCGGGTTCTGGGTCATTCGTTCGCGGACGAGCATGGAATCCTCCGAAAGACAACGGCCGGCGCGTCTGGCGCGCGGCGGTATTCAGCGAGTGAAAACGGCCCCCGTCGGGGGTGCACGAAGTGTACTTCAAGTCGACGACAGCGTAGGGCCTTTCGGCTCGAAACGCTCCATCCACTTATCCGGCGTTTTGAGCTCGGTAAAGCCCGAATGCCGATATAGCCCGTGAGCGTCGTGCGTGGCCAGGAGCCAGCGCCGCAGGCCTGCCAGGGCCGGGTCGTGGGTGACGACGTCGATCAACCACTTGCCGAGGCCGCGACCGCGAAAGTCCTCAAGGACGTACACGTCACAAAGATAGGCGAACGTCGCCTCGTCGGTGATGACTCGGGCCAGGCCGATCTGACGGCCGCCCTGGTAGAGGCCGTAGGCGCGTGACCGCTCGAGCGATCGGACGATCACGTCACGGGGGCGGTTGGCCGCCCAGTAGCTTTTCGCCAGGGCGTCGGCGATCGCGTCGATCTGCAGCCGGGCCGGGTCGACGCTGATCTCGAAGCCGTCGCGCTGCCAGGTCGTGGTCATGGCCGTTCCGGCGTCACGGTGCGCAGCCGGCGCCAGAGGACGTTGAGCAGCGCTGTGGTCGACCAGATCGGCAGACTCGCCGGCGGGCCGCCATAGCCGAAGCGTTGGGTGTCTGTGCCAGTCGCGTCGCTGATGGCGTACTCGAGACCGCGCGGATCCATCGGGCCAGCGCCTTGAAAGACGCGGAGGGCGAGGCCGATGTGAGCGCCGTGGCTGGCGCGCAGACGCTCCGCTGCGACGGCCAGATCCTCGTCGGCGCTGAGAGGCGCCGCGCCGGCGAACACGGCAGCGGCCATCGGGACCACCGCCAGGCGCGCGTTGAGTTGGCCCAGCGTTCCGTATTCTGCGATGGCGATCCGCCGCTGCAGCGCCTCGAGTTGGCGGCCGACGACCTGGTCGATCACTTCGCCATCGACGCCGTAGATGTGCTCGGCGAGGGCGGCGCGCACCTGGGCTTCGACCGGCGCGATCAACGAATCGGCTTCCGACTCGTTGGTCGCTGTGGCCGTGATGCGAATGTCGACGTTGCCGGCGTGAGCGTTCAGGCCGACCGTCGGGTTGACGAGCCTTTCGAGCTCACCGATCAGTTGATCGATATTGCTTTCGCCGATGCCGATCGTGCGCAGGACGCGGGCTTTGATGCACCCGGTGAGGCTGAAGCGTTCGCGCAGATACGGCACGACGCGCTGAGACAGCAGATATTCCATTTCGCGAGGCACACCGGGCAGGCTGATGACGACGCCCAGCCCGTGGCCGGCCTGATGCTCGACCCAGAAGGCCGGCGCGGTGCCGACCGGGTTCTCCACTGGAGTGCCGTGCTCGGGGATGTAGGCCTGTTGCCGGTTGTTCTCGCCCGGGATGCGGCCCCAGCGCGCGAAGCGCTCTTTGATCTGTTGCCAGAGCTCGGGGTGAAAGACCAGCCCCTGATCAAGCGCGTCGGCGACGGCCGCCCGGGTCGGGTCGTCAACGGTCGGGCCGAGCCCGCCCGTGGTGATGACCACCGGCGTGCGCGCGCAGGCCTCTTTGATCAGGGCCGTGATCTTGGGCAGATCGTCGGCGATGGTGGTGGTGCGCTCGACCGACAATCCGATTCCGCGCAGCGTTCGGGCGATGTGCGCGGAATTGGTGTCGACGATCTCGCCCAGAACGAGTTCGGATCCGATAGCGATGAGTTCGGCATGCATGGCGGGGAATGTGGGGAAGTCAGATGCCGTTGGGTGGGCTTCGCCAAATGCAGCCCGACTGAACTAGTGTAACATAGCCGAAGGTCAGGGTCAGCCGGAGGCGAGTTGCATGCGCATTGGCATGCTTGTCGACATGTACAAGCCGAATATCAGCGGCATCACGAGCTACGTGACGCTGAACAAGCGCTGGCTGGAGGCGCACGGCCATAAGGTCTTTGTCTTCACATTCGGCAATCTGGATTACGAGGACGATGAGCTGTATGTGATGCGGTCGCCGGGGCTCCCCCTGAACGTCAACGACAGCGGATTCCAGCTCTCGTTCAGATATAACACGGTGGCCGAACGGAAACTGCGCACGATGGACGTGGTGCATGTGCACCATGCCTATCTGAGCGGGCCGCTGGCACTGCGCTACTGCAAGCCGGCCGGCATCCCTGTCGTCTTCACCAACCACACTCGCTTCGACCTCTACTTCCAGCACTGGCTCCCGATGGTGCCTGAAGCCATCGGCGAGACCTTCGTCCGCACGTTCATCCCGCAGCTCTGCCATCGGTGCGACCTCGTCATCGCGCCGTCACCGAGTGTGGCGGTGGTCATGCATGATCTCGGCGTGAAGGATCCGATCAAGGTCATCCCGAACGGCATCGACTTCGCCCCCTACGACCATCCGCCGCGCATCTCGCGCGCCGAAGTGGGTCTGCCCGAAGGCGGCGTGATGGCCATGTATGTGGGGCGGCTCAGTCCGGAGAAGAATCTGAGCTTCCTGATGCGCGCCTTCATGGGCGTGGCCGCGGCCTGCGACGACGTCCACCTGCTCATCATCGGTGGCGGCCCGGAGCAGGAGGATCTCGAGGAGATGATCAACCACTCGCCGTATCGCGAGCGGGTCCACTTCCTTGGCAAGGTCCAGCCCGAAAAGGTGCCGAGCTATCTGCATTTGGCTGATCTGTTTGTCACGGCGTCGAACACCGAGGTGCATCCGTTCTCGCTGATCGAAGCGATGGCGTCCGGGCTGCCTGCGCTCGGCATCGATTCGCCCGGCATCGGCGATACGATCACCAACGAGGTCGACGGCCTGCTGACGGCCGATCACGATCTGCCGGGCTTCACGGCGGCCTTCACGCGACTGGTGCGCGACCGCGAGTTGCGGCTCAGGCTGGGCGCGGCCGCTAAAACATCGGCACGACGCTTCGACATCGAGCAGACCGCGCCAGCTGTGCTGGTTGAATACGAGAAGCTCGCGGTCACTGTCGAACAGCGGCTGACCTGGTGGCAGCGCTTCAAGCGTTGGTGGACGCGGCCGATTCTGGGGGCCGAGGAATGACGTCTGCCCGGCAGGGCCTGGGCCGCCTCGGCGAGACTCTCGTCGCGGAACGGCTGCTCGCCGACGGCTATGAGATCGTGGCCCGCAACTGGCGCTGTGCGTATGGCGAACTTGATATCGTCGCGAGACATGAAGACGCCTGGGTCTTCATTGAAGTTCGCACCCGTCGCGGTCGACGGTTCGGCACACCCGAGGAATCTTTGACACCCGCCAAGCGGCGCCATCTGGCGACGGCGGCTCAATGGTTTCTTGCGGACCGACAGGCGCTTGACGATGCCTGGCGCGTCGATCTGGCCGCCGTCGAGTTATCAGCGGCCGGCGAGTTGCTGCGCATCGACCTGACCGAGCACGCTGTCACGGGCGCTGATCTGTGAACCGCCAACATCTTCCTCCCTTGCTGGTGCTCGTTGGGCCGACCGCCGTCGGCAAGACGGCGATGGCCATTCAACTGGCCGAGCGTCTCAACGGCGAGATCGTGTCGGCCGACTCGCGCTACCTCTATCGCTACATGGATATCGGCACGGCCAAGCCCGGCCTTGCCGAGCGCGAAAGGGTCGTGCACCATCTCATCGACGTGACGACGCCCGATATCCCCTGGTCGCTCGCGCAATACCAGACCGAGGCCTTTGCGGCCATTCAGACGATCCATGCTCGCGGGAAGCTGCCGATCCTCGCCGGCGGCACCGGCCAGTACATTCGCGCCGTGGTCGAGGGCTGGCAGCCGCCGCCCACTTCTCAGACCCCTGAGCTCCGCAACCAGCTCGAGCAACGCCTGATCGTCGACGGCCTGGACTCGCTTGTCGCGCAACTGCGCGAGCTTGACCCCGACTCGGCTCGCACGATTGACGTCTTCAACCCGCGCCGTGTGATCCGCGCGCTCGAGGTTGTGCTCATGACAGGCCGGTCGTTTGTCGGCCAACGCCGCAAGCTTCCACCACGGTTGTCGATCCACACGGTCGGCCTGAGCCTGCCGCGCACTCTCCTGTACGCGCGCATCGATCAACGCGTCGACGCGATGATGGCCTCGGGCCTCGTCGACGAAGTGCGCGGTCTCGTCGCGCGCGGCTACTCGTGGAACCTGCCGGCTCTCTCGGCCATCGGCTATCGACAGATCGGTCAGTTCCTGCGCGAGGAGTGCACGCTCGACGAAGCCCTCGAACACATTCGGCGAGATACCCGCGTGTTCGTCCGGCGCCAGACCAACTGGTTCAAGCCCGATGAGCCGAGCATCCACTGGTTCGACGTCAGCCAGACCTTCGCCGACGAGCTGGCTGACACGGTCCGCGGCCTGCTGGCCGGCCATTGAGCCGACTGTGTTCTGCGGTTTGCGCGAGGCCGACTCCGTTCGCCCCCTGCGCGGGATCCCCCGTTCACGTTCGGCGAAATCCGCTTCTTACCCGGCGATGCTTTCCGCCTGCGTATAATCGAGCGCGTGAAACATCTGTACCGTTGGATCCTGGCCCTCGGCCTGATCCTGAGCCTCGGCCGCTCCGCCGGCGCGCAACAGACGACCACTGCCGAATCGGTTCTGGCGCGCATGACGCCGGCCGAGCGCGTCGGTCAGTTGTTCATGGTGACCTTCGACGGCGCGAACGTCGAGCCCGGCGGCGACATCGATCGCCTGATCCGCGACTACAAGGTCGGCGGCGTCCTCCTTCGAGGGACCGCCGGCAACATCACGGATGAATCCAATGCGCCCGCGCAGGTGCTGGCGCTCACCAACCAACTCCAGGCGACGGTGGCCTCCGCCGCTGAGGCCTCCCGCACCGAGACGACCGGCGCAACCCGCGCGGCGCCTTTTGTGCCGCTCTTGATCGCGCTGCAACAGAGCGGGGGAGGCTCGCCGGACGACCAGATCCTGTCGGGCTTGAGCGAATTGCCCTCGCCGCTGGCCCTGGGGGCTACCTGGGACCCGAACAGCGCCGGGGCCATCGGTCGGATCTCGGGCTCCGAGTTGTCGGCCATCGGCATCACGCTGCTGATCGGGCCGGCGCCCGATGTGCTCGATCAGGCGCGCGTCAACGGCGCTCGCGACGACGGCGCACAGGTGTTCGGTGGCGACCCGTACTGGGTCGGCCGGATGGCTGAGGCCTACTACCGCGGCGCTCAGATCGGCGGCGGTGGGCGCCTGGCCGTGGCGGCGCCGCACTTCCCCGGCGAGGGCGCAAGCAACCGCGACTGGGAGCAGGAGATCCCGACCGTTCGCCGATCGCTCGATCAGTTGATCCGCGTCGACCTGTTGCCGTTCTCGAGGCTGGCCGGTCCGGGCGGCGACTCCGGTGTTCGGGTCGATGCGCTTGTCACCGGCCACATCCGTTTCCAGGGCCTGCTCGAACGCCCGACGACCAACCCGATCACGCTCGATGCTCCGTCGCTCGAGGCCCTCCTCGCTCAAGGCGAACTGGCGGCCTGGAGGGAGAACGGCGGGGTGCTGATCAGCGACTCGCTCGGCGCTCGATCGATCCGGCGGTTCCTCGACTCGACCGAGACCACGTTCAACGGCCGCGGCCTCGCCCGCGATGCCTTCCGCGCCGGCCACGACATCCTCTTGCTGTCGGATTTCGGCCCGCGGGCCGATCAAACCGAAAACATCATCGACGCCATCCAATACTTCCGAGACCAGTACGCGCTGGATGCTTCATTCGCGCAACGCGTCGATGCGTCGGTACTGCGCATTCTCGAGATGAAGCTTCGGACATCCGGCGGCGCGTTCGTGCCGGAGGCCGCTCAGCGTTCTGACACTGAGCTGGCTGGCCGCCTCAACCAGAACCGGAGCGAAGCCTCGGCCGTGGCGCGACGGGCTGCGACGTTGATCTTCCCCAGCGGCGGAGAGGTCTCGGCCAGGCTCACCGACCCGCCAGGCGCCGGCGATCGGATCGTGTTCATCACCGATGGGCGGACTGTGCGCCAATGTCCGCTGTGTGTGCCCGTGCCGGCCATGGATGTGCGGGCGCTCGAGAATGCCGTCCTGAACCTGTACGGGCCGAACGCGAGCGGCCAGGTCCAGGGCCGCAACCTCCAGAGTTTCACCCTCAAAGAGCTGACCGACTATCTCGACGGCAAGCTCACGCCGCGAGTCGCCGAGGGCGACCCGACGCCTGAGCCGGCGGCGATCGACGTCTGGTTGGGGCAAACCGATTGGATCGTCATCGCCATGCAGGATGTCCGAGCCAACGTCGCCGAGACGGCCGTGATCTCGCGCTTCCTGACGCAGCGCCAGGACCTGACGCGCAACAAGCACGTCGTGATCTTCGGCTTCGGAGCGCCGTACTACCTCGACGCGACAGACCTGAGCAACGTGACGGGCGCCTACTACGCCCTGTACAGTCGCGGCGCCGCTTTCGTGGACACCGCTGCCAGGATCCTGTTCCAAGATGTCGACGCCAAGAGCGCATCGCCGGTCGACGTGCCGGGCATCGACTATCGCCTGCTCGACGCGCTTCAACCTGACCCGAAGCAGAGCATCGAATTGTTCAGCGATACGACGGGTCTGACGAGCACCGCAGCAGTGTCGATCACCTATGCCGTCAACTCGCAGGTCAACCTGCGCACATCGGTGATCCTCGATCGGAATGGGCACGCCGTCCCGGATGGCACGCCTGTGACGTTCGAGATCTCGGTACGAACCGACGCCGGCACGACCAACAATCAGATCGAAGACGGCACCGAAAACGGAATCGGCACGGCCAGCTTCGTGCTCGATCAGGCCGGCTTCTATTCAGTGCGCGTCCGCACGACGTCGGGCGTATCGGGCTTCGCGTTCACCATCGACGTGCCATCGGAAGGCTCGGGCGTCCCGCGCACGGTGCTACCGCCGACACCGACCGCCACCGCGACCACGCCGCCGACTCCGACGCCGACCCCGACTCCGGTGCCAACCGAGGAACCCGAGCTCAAGGTCGAGAACGCCAACAGCATCGACTTCGCCCTGATGCTCGTGGTGGTGGCCATCGGCATCGTGACGAGCTACAGACTCGGCGCGCCCGAGCTCAACCCCCGGCGGGCATTGCGCCTTGCCCTGACGACAGTGATCGGGGCGCTGCTCGGATACAACTGGTTCGCCCTGGAATTGCCCGGTTGGGTCGAGTCGCGCGGCATCCTCGGTAACTGGGCGGGCACGTTGTGGGTGGTCCTGGGGATGGCGATCGGCCTGCTGGTCGGCTGGCTGGCCTTCCGCAAGCGCAGTTGACGTCGGCCAGGCCTTTAGCTGCGGAAGGTCAGGATGAAGGCCAACAGGAGCAAGAGTACGGCGCTGACCGCCAGGGCGCGCTCGACGCCGGTGGACAGCGACGGCACGCGGATCGTGGGCTGCATGAGGATGAGATCGCCCGTGTCGATCATCGCCGGGCCGGTGGAGTCGGGGCGGAGCGCGTCGGCCAGCACGGCGGCGCTCGGCGGCCGACCGTCGGGGTGCATGGCCATCGCCCAGAGCATGGCCTTCTCGGTGCGCGGGCTGATGTTGGGGTTGAACGACCGCGGCGGCTTGAGCGACTCGGGCCGCAGGAAGCGCTGCTTGGCCTCCGGCGGCGGCTCTCCGCAAAGCAGGTGGTAGAGCGTGGCGCCGAACGAGTAAAGGTCGGAGCGCGCATCGGAGACACCCGTGTCGGCACCGTACTGCTCGAGCGGCGTATAGAACACAGTGCCCACGCCCTGCACGATCGTGACGGTGCGCTCGTCAGGCGCCAGGACCTTGACGAGGCCGAAGTCGACGAGCTTGATCAGGCCGCTCGGCGTCAGCTTCAGGTTCGACGGCTTGATATCGCGGTGGACGATGGGCTGCGGTTGTTCGTGGAGGTACTGCAGAGCCGCGAGCACCTGCGCCGACCAGGCGAGCGCGTCGGCCTCGGCGATGAAGCGGCCGTTCTGCCGGGCTTCGTCGATCAGTTCCTTGAGGTCTCGTCCGGGCACGTAGTCCATCACCAGGTAGTCGCGGCCCTCGTCGGCGAAGAAGTCCGACACTTTGGGCAGGTTGGGGTGATCGAGACGGGCGAGCACCGAGGCTTCGCGGTAGAACTGATCGCGGGCCTGCTGGCGCGTGCGCTCAGGCAGGCCGGGGTCATGCATGACTTCCTTGACCGCGCACTGGCGGCCGATCAGGCGCTGGTCTTCGGCGAGGAAGATGCTGCCCATGCCGCCCTGGCCGATGACGCGCACGATCGTATAGCGTCCGCGTAGGACGTTGCCGGGTTCCAGGGCGGTGAACATGATCCGTTGATTGTAACCAACCCGGGGGTGGGAACGCCAATAGGCGGAAAGAACCAGAGGATTCGCCCGTTATCCGCAGGTTGGTCTAGAATGCTGTTCAGTCGACCATGATGAATGCACAACCTGACGACAAAGTCCCGATGCTCATCGCCCAGGCCGGGCCGGCAGCCGGCCACCACTGGCCGCTCAAGCAGGCGAGCCTGACCATCGGCCGTGAGCCGACCTGCGACATCGTGATCCCCGATCGGCAGGTCAGCCGCGTTCACGCGCGACTGCTCCGTGACGACGACGGCTACACGCTCGAGGATCTCGGGAGCAAGAACGGCACGCACGTCAACGGCGCCCCCGTCAACGGAAAGGTGAGGCTGCGCGACGGCGACCTGATCCAGGTGGCGTTGGTCGCCAAGCTGGCCTACGTCGATTCGGACGCCACGATGCCGCTTGCGGGCGGCGATGACCTGGCCGCGCGCGTGGCCGAGGCTGAGGCCGTCCGCGGCGGCCGGACGCTCTTCGTAGATAGCGCGTCGCGCCGCGTCTGGGTCGGCGAGCAGGAACTGAACCCGCCGCTGTCGCTGCCGCAGTTCAGGCTGATCGAGTTGTTGTTCGAAAACGAAGGCCAGGTGGTCAGCCGCGACGCGATCGTGGCGCGCGTGTGGCCCGAAGACGCCGACGCCGGCGTGACCGAGCAGGCCGTCGACGCCCTGGCGAGACGGCTTCGCGAACGAATCGGCGAGATCGACAGCCACCACACTTACATCCTGACCGTTCGCGGCCACGGCTTCCGGCTCCAGAACAAATGACGACGTCCCCACCGGCTCGTCCGGCGCGCGACGTTTTCATTCCAGTGCGCGACAGGGCGCGGTTGAGCGCTCGCCTGTGGTTTCCCGATGGCGATGGGCCCTGGCCGGCCTTGCTCGAGTACATCCCCTATCGAAAAAACGACTTCACGGCCTTGCGCGACTCGCTGCGCCATCCCTGGTTCGCGGCGCGTGGCTACGCCTGCGTGCGCGTCGACCTGCGCGGCAGTGGCGACTCGGACGGTCTGCTGCTCGACGAGTACCTGCCGCTCGAGCTCGATGACGCTTGCGATGTCATCGCCTGGATCGCGGAGCAGCCGTGGTGCACGGGCGCGGTGGGCATGTTCGGCAAGTCGTGGGGCGGCTTCAATGCCCTGCAGGTTGCGGCGCGCCGACCGCCAGCCTTGCGCGCGATCCTGACGATCTACTCCACCGACGATCGTTTCGCTGACGACGTGCACTACCGGGGCGGGGCGGTGCTGGCCTCCGAGGCGCTCAGTTGGGCGACGACGATGCTCGCCTACAACGCTCGTCCGCCGGATCCGCTGCGGCGTGACGACTGGCGCGACGTCTGGCTGAACCGACTTGAGCGCACATCGCCTTTCGCCGATGCCTGGTTCGCCCACCAGCGGCGCGACTCGTTCTGGCGACACGGCTCGGTCTGTGAGGACTTCAGTGCGATCGACGTGCCCGTGTTCGCGGTGGGGGGCTGGGCTGACGGCTACACAGATCCCGTCTTTCGGCTGTTGGCCGGGCTGACGTCGCCGCGCCTCGGCCTTGTTGGACCGTGGGTGCACGAGTATCCGGAAGTGGCCGTGCCGCATTTGAGCGAGTCGCCCTGGGCGCCAGGGTCGAGCAAGCTCGACGGCGTGGCCGGCGCGCCGACGCAAATCGGGTTCCTGCAGGAAAGCCTGCGCTGGTGGGATCACTGGCTGAAGGGCCGCGACACCGGCATCATGCTCGAGCCGATGGCTCGCGTCTTCCTGCAAGACTCGACCCTGCCCTCACGAGAATACGACGTCCGGGCAGGGCGATGGTCCAGCGCGGCGGTCTGGCCACCGCGAACCATGGATCTCGAGCAACATGTCTTGCGCGAGCCCTCTGCCGAGGCGCTGTGGGTGCCGGCGGACCTGACGCATGGGGCACGGGCGGGGATGTGGTGCGCGTATGGACTGCCGGATGATCCGCCGGGCGAGCAAAGTGACGAGGACGCGCGCTGCGCTGTCTTCGATCTGGCGCCGGTCGAGCGAGTTACGTCTTATCTGGGTCACCCAACCCTCACCGTAGTGTTGACATCCGATCAACCTGCGGCGCACCTCGTGGCCCGGTTGTGTGATGTCGCGCCGGGTGGGACGTCGACGCTGGTGAGCTGCGGCGTGCTGAACCTGACGCATCGCGCCGGCTCGAGCGATCCGATCGCGCTGCCGCTTGATCGGCCTTTCGATGCACGTCTCAGGCTCGACTCGATCGGCTATCGGCTCCTGCCCGGGCACCACTGGCGCGTGGCGCTCAGTCAAACCTGGTGGCCCCGCATGTGGCCGCAGCCGGTCTCCGCTCGCCTCAACCTGGTGCGGGCGGACCTATCGTTGCCGAAACACGTCGAGTCGTCGCTTGTCGCCGGCTTCGAACCTGCTGAGACGACCCCGCTGATGGCTCACGACCGGGTGCGCCCGTCGACGCGCAGCCGCACCACAGCGATGACCGAGACGGGCAGTTGGATGTTGATCGATGAGCAGGATGACGGCCGAGTGCGGCTGGATGACCCCGGCGGCCTCGACGACGTCGGCCGCGGGTTGGGCGGCCTCGTGTTCGATGCGCGTTCGCACGATAACTACTCGATCGATCCGCGCGACCCGGCGTCTGCCGCTGTCGAATGCCGACGGATGCTTTCGCTGTCGCGCGATGAGTGGAGCGTCGATGTTCAGGCCGTCAGTCGCATGTCGCTGACCGCCGACGGAGGCGGGTTCCGATTGGAGCACACGCTCACAGCGGTCGAGGGTGGCGTGACGGTGTTCAACCGCTCGTGGGACTCGGTCGTTCCGTTGGATCATCCGGGCTGAGGGTGCGCTTGCCGCGGAAACGAAAAGAGGGCGTCGCCCGCTATCGGGCGACGCCCTCTTTGGTGTGGAGGTCAGACCAGAGCCAGTCGGCGGGCAGGGAGCTTGTGGCGCGGGCTGAGCGCCCGGCTCGGCTCCAGTTCGCGGATCCATTCAATGAAGGAGCGCGCGCCGCGCTTCCAGCGGATAGCGCTGCCGTCTTTGGCGGCGAAGCGGAGGTCATCGCCCTCCCAACGGACGTGGAGCGGCTCGCAAGCGCTGCCCTGACCCGGCAGCAGGTCGGTGTAGCTCCCCGGAATGAGTCGAGCGATCAGGGTTTGCACCTGATTGTTGTCAAGCGTCAACGTGGTGACGTCGTCCGAAAGATAGAGCTGGCGAGTCCAATCAGGATAGATCGTTAAGGTGGCTTCGGCGGTTGGATTGAATTGTATGTAGCGGCGCATCGTGTCGCCCCCTGAGTGGCCGAGTCCCGAATCGGGTCATTCCGTCGCGCCGTTGGCATCGTCCTGAGCCAGTGAATGGCGCGCATGTATGCAATTGCAGCTGCGGATGTCGGCGTGATTATGTGTAAAACGCGCGTGAAGCGCCATAAAAACGCCGTGAAGGTTGCGTAAAAGCGGTGTGAATCGTCGGGCCGGCGCTGTCGAAAAGTTGATGATGGCCGCGAGCACCTGGCCGATGAGGGGTTTCACCCATCTGGCCTGGGTGTATCGCACTTCATCGATGCGCGACTCCGATCGCGCTCCGCGTCGGCCAATGGTCGTCAGCAGATCACAGGTGTTAATCGCCAATGGGCTCAGTCACCCTTCATCGTGCGCCCATCGTCGCCACTGCCTGTGACCCGCGCCTCCGCTTGACCTCGGTTGCAATTCGCACAGAGGCGGTCTATGATGGCGCGATCAACCTGAGTCCCTCATGACGTTGCCGAACTCCACCACCTCGAACGCACCGCGTCCTTCGACATCGAAGCGACTGGCCAAACTCCCGACGTACTTTTTCCAGCGGTTGAACACTCGTATCGCGCAGCTGCAGGCTTCCGGCAAGAACGTGATCCGCGTGGACGCGGGCTCGCCCGATCTGCCGCCGGCCCCGCACATCGTCGAGGCGCTCGAGGCCTCGGTGCGCACCGCGAGCCACCACGGCTATCAGTCGTACAGCGGCAGCCCGGAGTATCGCAACGCCTGGCGCGACTTCTACGCCGAGCGGTTCGGCGTCGCGCTGTCCGACTCGCAGGTGACGCTGTTGATCGGCGCGAAACAGGGCGTGTTCAACCTGAGCCAGGCCTACCTCGACCCTGGCGACGTCTCGCTGGTGCCCGATCCCGGCTACGCGCCGTATGCGGCCGGCGCGACATTCGCGGGTGCCGACGTCCACTACCTGCCGCTGTACGAGTCAAACGGCTATCTGCCGGATCTCGACTCGATCCCAACCGACGTCCTGCGCCGCGCGAAGCTGCTCTGGCTGAACTATCCCAACAACCCGACCGGCGCCGTCGCGCCGCCCGAGTTCCTGGCCAGGGCCGTGAGCTTTGCGGCGAAGCACGGCCTGTTGATCGCGCACGATGCACCGTATTCGGAGATCACGTACGACGGCTACATCGCGCCGAGCATCCTGCAGGCCCCTGGCGCGCTCGACGTCGCCGTTGAGTTTCACTCGCTATCGAAGACGTACAACATGGCCGGATGGCGCCTCGGCGCGGCCGTCGGCAACACTGAAGCGGTCCAGGCGCTCAGCACGCTGCAGAGCAACATGGACTCGGGCGTGCTGCGCGGCCTGATGAACGCCGCTGTCGCCGCGCTCACGGGCGATCAGGCCTGGACGATCGAGCGCAACGCCATCTACCGGCGTCGTCGGGATATCGCAGTCGCTGCGCTGCGCGAAGCCGGGCTGTCGGTGAACGCACCTCAGGCTGCCATCTACGTGTGGGCCCGGCTTCCCGACGGCGTCGACGACGTCGCCTGGGTCGACGGCCTGCTCGAAACGCAACTGGTCAGCGTCACGCCCGGCCAGGTGTTCGGACCCGCGGGACGCGGCTACGTGCGTCTGTCGCTTTGCCTCGATGAGGACCGGCTGGCGGAGGCAGCTGGACGGATCGCCCGGTACGACCGCCACACCTCATCCCCTTAATCGCGGGTGTGGCGCCAAACAAAGGAGGTCGCATGCGTTCGTCAAAGACCCTCGCCAGGCCTGGTGTGCTGGTGATCACCAACGAGAATCCAGGCTGGCCTGACGACGACAAGGCCTGGAACGATCGCATGCTCGACCACATGTCGGCCGCGCTCGACCACCTCGGCTACCGCCATGAAGTCCACAAAGTGTTCGCGGACCTCAACCTGTTACAGCGTTACGACCCGCGCGAGTGGATTGTCTGGAATTGGGTCGAAGAGTTGGGTGGCCAACCCTGGACCGACGCAACAGCCGCCCGGACCTACGAGCGCCGCGGGTTTGCGTACACCGGCGCCTCAAGCCAGTCCCTGACCTTCTCAGTCGATCGTATTCGTATCAAGCAGCGCCTGATCGCTGCCGGCCTGCCCACGCTTCCCGGCATGCGGCTGGCGAATCCACGTCAGGCGTTGCGTTGGAAGACCTACCCGGCCATCGTAAAGGGCGCGACGCAACACGGCAGCTATGGCATCGACCATGCCTCGGTCGTACACAACGCCGAAGAGCTCGCCGAGCGCATCGTCTGGCTGCGCGAACATCTGGGGTGTGATGCCCTCGTCGAGAAGTTCCTCGACTCGCGCGAGTTCCACATCGGCGCGCTGGCAACCACCGCCGGCCGGCTCGAAGGCCTGCCGCCCGGCGAGATCGACTACTCGGCGTTCGAACACGCCGAAGACCGCCTGTACTCCTACGGCTACAAGCACGACGAGACCAACTTTGGCTATCACGCCGTCAAGGTGCAGGTGCCGGCCGACGTCAGCCTGCGGCTCGGTCGACGGCTTCGCCAGCTGGCGGCCGGCGCGCTCGAGGCGCTCGGCGCGCGCGACTACGGGCGCATCGATGTGCGCATGGACGGAGACGAGCCGATGATCCTGGACGTCAATGTCAACTGCGACCTCGACGCCACGTCGGTCGTGCTGCGTTCGGCGGCGGTTCGGGGCCTGACCTACACCGACGTGATCGGCCGGATCCTGACCGGTGCGACGCTGCGGATGGCCGGCCGCGAGACGCGCCGAACCCGTGCTCCCCGCGCCGCGCAGGCGGAGACTGCTATCGCTGTGGCCTGATGTTTCCGTCGGCCCAGTCGCCGACGACGAAGGAGTGCCATGAACCTGGAGTTGGCCACCCGAGTGGTGGCTGCCGAGTTGTACCCGGACCGCGCGCGGCTGTCGCGCGAAGGCTCCCTCGACGTGCCGGCCGGGCGCTGCACCGTCCGCCTGGATGGGTTGCCGATGGCCGCCGACGCTGACACCTTTCGCGCCTCAGGCTCGGGCGCGGCGACGGCGCGGCTGCTCGGCGTGCGGGCCGAGATCGAGGAGTTCGCCGAGACGCCGTCCGAGCAGGTCGCGACTCTGCAGCGGGATCTCGAGGCGGCTCAGGACGACACGGCGCTGATCGCGGCCCGACTCGGCATTCTCGAACGCGACGTGACCCACCTGGATGCTCTGGCCGCGCAGGCCGAGACGTTCGCGCGTGGTCTCGCGCTGCGCGAACGCAGCGTCGAGCAGCAGGGCGCGGTGTTCGACTTCCTGCAGAACCGCAGGCTCGAGCTGCAGACGCGCCTCGCTGAGGCGCGCCGCGACCAACGCGCCGCCGAGCGCAAGGCGGATCTGCTTAAACGGCAGCTGGCGCGGGCCTCGACCGGCGCGAGGCGTCAGCGCCGCGTGGCCGTGGTCGATCTCGACGTGAGTGTCGCGGGTTCGTTGACCCTGGCCGTGACGTACGTCGTCAACGGCGCGGGCTGGGAGCCGCGCTACGATCTGCGCGTGATCGACAGCGCCATCGAGTTGCGCTACCTCGCGTCAGTGCATCAGGCCACCGGGGAAGACTGGTCCGACGTTGCTCTGACGCTCTCGACGGCCCAGCCGGCGTTGTCATTGCGCGTGCCTGAGCTCGACCCCTGGCCGATCGCGCCACTCCAGCCCCCGGTGTTCCGCAAGGCCATGCAGGCATCTCGCGTGGCTGAGATGCCTCAGGACGCCGAACTGTTCGCCCAGGCCCTGCCGGCTGCCCCGGCGGCAGCTCCGGCCCCGCTGTTAGCGGAGGCGGCTGAGGTGCAGGATGCCGGCGTCGCGGTCAACTTCAAACTGCCGAGCCACGCCGATGTGCCTGGCGGCGGCGAACCGCGCATCGTCACCATCGCGGAGATGCCGCTCAAGCCGCGTTGGGACTATGCGGCCGCGCCGCGCCGCACGCCTGCAGCGTTTCGTCGGGCCAGGATCGTCAATGAGACGCCCTACACCTGGCTGCCCGGGCCGGTGAGCCTGTTCGAAGGCGACACGTACCTCGGGCCCACCGAGCTCGAGTTCGTGTCGCGCGGGCAGGAGGCTGAGTTGTATCTGGGCGTCGACGACCGGGTTCGAATCGAGGCCGAGCCCACTCACCGTGGCGTCGATAAGACGCTCTTCGGCGATAGACGCCGGGTGCGGGTCGGCATGTGCTACGAGATCGAGAATCTGCGCGACACCGCTGTTGCCGTGCAGGTGCGCGACCACATTCCGCTTCCACGCCATGAGCAGATCAGCGTCAAGCTTGAGACGACTGAGCCCAAGCCTGCGACGCAAGACGACCTTGGCCTTCTGACCTGGGAAATCGATGTGCCGGCCAAAGGCAAACGTGAGGTCCGCGTGGTCTTTGTCGTGGAGCACCCCCGCTCAATGACGGTGACCGGACTGCCGGTGTAACGACGCTCGCCGGGAGCGCGACCGGCGCAGAGAGAAGACCGCGGAGGGCGAGCGACGAGTCTCAGGCCTACAGACACGTCGTTCGCCCTCCGGGTGTCTCAAAACCCAATCGTCAGTACAATCAGGGCAGAAAGCGAGCACGCAGTGAGCCGTTCACCAAACCCTACCCTTTCGCCCGTCGAGCGCGCGTTCCTCGTGGGCATCGAGGTCCATTCTGAGCCCTCGATCCTCGGGATCGATGATTCGCTCCAAGAATTGGCCCTTCTGGCCGACACGGCCGGTCTCGAAGTCGTCGGCGAGACCTACCAGAAGGTTTCGCGGCCGGACCCGAACACCCTGATTGGGTCGGGCAAGGCCAAGGATGTCAAGGACTTCGTCGAGGAGACGCTGGCCACCGTCGTGATCTTCGACACCGAGCTTTCGCCGCGCCATCAGCGCGAGCTCGAGACGCTGTTCGGCGAGAACGTCAAGGTGCTCGACCGGACGGCCCTGATCCTCGATATCTTTGCCCAGCACGCGCACACCCGCGAAGGCGCGTTGCAGGTCGAGCTGGCGCAGCTGCAATATCGTCTGCCGAGGCTGACGCGGGCCTGGACGCACCTCGCGCGCCAGGCCGGCGGTGGCGGCGGGCGAACGGGCAACGGCGGCGTGGGCCTGCGCGGCCCTGGCGAAACCCAGCTCGAGGCCGACCGGCGTGAGATCGGACGAAAGATCGCGCACCTCAAGGGCGAAATCGAAAAGGTGCGTGCGCATCGGCAGCGCCACCGCAAGCAGCGCCAGCGCACGGCGGTGCCCGTCATCGCCATCGTCGGTTACACGAACGCCGGCAAGAGCACGCTCCTCAACGCCCTGACCGGCGAGGTTGACGGTGTGCTCGCGGCCGATCAGTTGTTCGCCACGCTCGACCCGACGACTCGGCGCGTGACTCTGTCGGGCAAGCGGCCGGCGCTGTTCACCGACACAGTGGGTTTCATCCAGAAGCTGCCGACGACGCTCGTCGCGGCCTTCCGCGCTACGCTTGAAGAGATCGGCGAGGCGGATCTGATCCTGCACATCGTCGACGTCACGCATCCGAATGCGCGGCAGCACATCGATGCCGTCGATGAGGTGCTGGCCGAACTCGAGGTCGGCGACATCCCGGTCCTGCTCGTCCTCAACAAGGCCGACGCTTTGACCGACGAGCTCAAGGTCGCGGCCGATCAACACCTTGGCGACGTGTTGGCCGACGCGCATCTGATCTCGGCCCGAACGGGGCTGGGGATCCCCGATCTCTTGGACGCCGTCGCGAACGCCCTCTATGCCGATCTGGTTCCGCTCGATATCGTGATCCCCTACTCCGCAGGCCACTTCATCACGATGTTCCACGAGCAGGGCGTGGTGGAATCGACCGAGCCTCTGTCTCAAGGATTGCGGATGAAGGGCCGGGCGCCTGAAAGGGTCGCGGCGCATCTGACCGTCTTTACGCCGACCCGTCGAGCGCCTCGCAAAGCGGCCCCGAAGGAATGACCGTCGATGTGGATCACGCGCGTCTCGGCCTTTTTCGCCCGCTATAAGGGTCTGCCGATCCTGGTTGGCATCGCCCTGATCGTGTTGGGCTTTGTGCTTCAGTTCGTTCCGTTGGGGCCGTTCAGCTGGGTCGTCGAACGACATCTCCTGTTGTACCTGGGAGCCGCGACCGGCCTGCTCGGCGTCCTCCTGGCCGATGCCCTTGGGTAACGGTCGCCACTTGCGGATCCACATCTACATCATCCATGCCCGACTCCTCGGCCAACCCATTCGCTCACCAGGCGCTGCGTCGGCCTGCTGTGACCCTCGAACAGGCCCGCGAACTGCTCGCGTCCCGTTACGGCCTGAACGCGTCACGTCTCAAGGCGCTTGACAGCTTCCGTGACCAGAACTTCCGCGTCGACGTTGTGGACGGGTCGGCGTATGTCCTCAAGATCGCTAACAGCATGGAGCCTGTCGCGTCGCTCGAGCTCGAGAACGGCGCCCTGACGCGCCTGGCGCGACTTGCCCCAGAGCTGCCTGTGCCGCGATTGATCGCCGCGCGTGACGGGTCAGAGCTCGTTCGAGTCCAGGGTGATGGCGAGTCTCACTGGGCCAGGGTGCTCACGTTCGCACCGGGGCGGATCCTGGCGGACCGGCCGCTCTATTCGCCGCCCCTGATCGAGTCGTTCGCGCGCAGCGCGGCGACGCTGGTGCGTGGCCTGGCCGGGTATGAGCATCCGGCCGCCGATCGCCGCCTGCAGTGGGATCTGCGCGTGGCGGCCGAGGTGGTGGCCGCGTTCGTCGAGCACGTCAAAGATCCCGAGCGTCGAGCGCTGGTGGATGAGATGGTGGCGCGCTATGAGCGCGACGCGTTGCCGCTCTTGAGCCGCCTTCGGCTTGGGATCATCCACGGCGACCTGGTGGGCTGGAACGTGATCGTGGCGGCGTCGCCGAAGGCCGGGCCATCGGCGACGGGCGCGCAACTCACGGTGACAGGCGGAGCTGTAGAACACGACCCCGATCAGATCGTCGGGCTGATCGACTTCGGCGACACAGCGCTCTCGTATGTCGTGGGCGAACTCGCAGTGGTGCTGGCCGACATCGCCATGCACACCGACCGCCCGCTCCCAGCGCTTGGCCAGGCGGTGCGGGCCTTCCATGGCGTGTATGCCCTTGAAGAGGCCGAGGTCGACGCCCTGTTCGCGTTGGTCGGGATGCGCGTGTGCGTGACGGCCGTCAGCGCCGCGCAGCAGGCGGCGCTGGATCCCGATAATCCGTACGTCAGTGAGCTCAACGATGTCGATTGGCCGACCCTGCGCAAGCTCGCGGCCATCGACCCGGGTCTCGGGCGCGCCGCCCTGCGCCAATCCGCCGGCTTTCCACCGCTTGCGCATAGCCATCAACTCACCAACTGGCTGGCGCGTTTCGAGCCGGACGGCGAAGTGTTGGCGGGCATCGATGGTCCCTTTCAGGCCCTTGACCTCTCCATCGGCTCTGACCTATTCATCGACGGCAACTGGGACACTGAAGCGGCGGTGCAGGCGAGCCTCGAGTCCGAGTTGGAGCATCTGCGCGCCGAGCGATTGGTCGGGGTGGGGCGTTGGGCCGAGCCGCGCTTGATCTACGCACTCTGGCCTGCTATCGAGTCGCCGCACACCGTGCACGTGGGCCTCGACATCTTCCGGGCTCCCGGGACGGTGGTGCGCTCGCCGATGTCCGGGCACGTTCGCGCCGCCGAGGACGATGTCGTGGTGCTTGAGCACCAGACGTCTGTCGGGCCTTTCTATACGCGCTGGTCTGGGCTTCGGCAGGCGCTCACGCCCGGAGACGCCGTCGCTTCAGGCGATCGTCTCGGCGAGGTGGCCGAGGTCGATGACGACGTGGCGTTGCCCGCGCATCTCCATGTGCAGGCCGGCCTGCTGTTGACCCACAACGACCTGCCGGCCCTCGTGCGCGGCGACGAACTGGAGTTGTGGCTGGCTCTGTGCCCGAACCCGGCGACGCTGCTCGGTTTCAAACCCGCCGCCTGCGCCTACAAAGCGCCATCTGAGCGGCTCGTCTTGCGGCGCGAGCGCGTGATGGCGCGCTCGCAGGAAACGTACTACCGCGAACCGCCGACGATGGTGCGCGGCTGGCGGCAATACCTGCTGGATGAGCACGGCCGCTCGTACCTGGACGCGATCAACAACGTCGCCCACGTGGGTCACTGCCACCCCGTGGTGTCGCGCGCGGCTGATCGCCAGACACGGCGGCTCTATACCAACAACCGGTTCTTGTACGATGTGATGGTCGAGTACGCCGAGCGCCTGACGGCATTGCTGCCGGACCCATTGCGTGTCGTGTACTTCTGCAACTCGGGCTCGGAGGCCAATGACCTCGCGTTGCGCCTGGCCCGCGCTCACACGGGCCGCGGCGACATCCTGTCGGTTGCGGGCGCCTATCACGGCAACACAACGCTGACGTCGGACGTCGGCACGTCGCTGCTCGACAACCCCTCGGGCGGCGCTCCACCGGCACATATCCACCCGATCCCGCAGCCCAACCTCTATCGCGGCCGCTATGGGGCCGACGATCCCGAGGCTGGCCGGCGTTACGCGGCGGAGGCCGGGTCCGTCATCGCGTCGGCTGCCGACGCCGGACGACCGATCGGAGCTTTCATCGCCGAGGGGCTTCTCGGTTCGCCGGGCGCCGTCCTGCCGCCCGACGGCTGGCTGGCGCATGTATACGATCTGGCGCACGCCGCCGGGGCGGTGTCCATCGCCGATGAGGTGCAGGTCGGCTTCGGTCGCATGGGTTCGCACTTCTGGGCGTTCGAGATGGCCGGCGCGCGACCCGACATTGTCACGCTCGGCAAAATGATCGGCAACGGGTATCCGCTCTCGGCCGTCGTCACCACGCCCGAGGTGTCTGACTCATTCCGCCGTCGGGCCACGTACTTCAGCACCTACGGAGGCAACCCCGTGGCCTGCGCGGTCGGGCTGGCCGTGCTCGACGTGATCCGCGACGAGGGTTTACAGGCGTCGGCAGCCAGCGTCGGCGCTCACTTCAAACGTGGGCTCGAGGCTGTCGCGGCCGAGACCGACTGGATCGGCGCCGTTCACGGCCGTGGGCTTTACATGGGCGTGGAGTTGGTGCGCGATCGTGCCGCAAAGACCCCGGCGGCGGCTGAGGCGCTCTGGGTGGCCGAGCGCATGCGCGAGCGCGGCATCATCGTCTATCCAACTGGCGATTACTACAACATCCTCAAGATCAAGCCGCCGATGGTGTTCTCGCGCGCAAATGCCGACTTCTTCTGTGAGCAACTTCTGACCGTGCTCGAGTCGTTGTAGCCGCAGAAGAAAGCGCGGATTGGAAGGGCTCGCACCGGCGCCTAGCGTAACCGGGCTTCGGTCTTGACGAGGTGATCGCGGAGATCGCGGATGGCGGCGTCGAGGGCGTGATGGGCCGCGTCGAGTTCTTCACGAGCCTGCGGCGGAAGATCCTCGGTGTGTTGATGCACGTCGTTCAAATACAGGCTTGTGGCAAAAAGCGACTGCAGTGTGGCGTCGCTCAGTGAGTGGCTATCGCGCAAATGCTCCTGAGCGCGTGCCAGCAAACGCGCTTGAAGCGCTGAGGTCTCGCGTTCGGCCAACCAACGTTGGATGACATCGAGCAGCCAGAACAGCAGCAACGGTCCTGCCGTTCCGTAGACGAGGCCGTCGGCCACGAACTCGGCCCCCAGAACGCCGCCGCGAAACCAATACGCCTCGATGAGTTCAACGCTGACCACCAGCACGACCATCGCCAGCGGCAGAATCCATTTCAGCCGGCTAAGCCTCTCGGTCGTGAGTGTCAGGTTCAGTCGATCCAGGACGTTCACAAAGAATCTCTGCTAGCACTATAGAAGAGCGATGGCCTGCACCTGAGTGACATTGATCTGCGAAATGCAGATAAATGTCATCTTTTATGGAGTTATAGGTTGGTTGGGCAGGGGCGGTCAGCGTCGCCCGATTTCACGGGCAAGCTCGCGTTCGGTCTCGCGCTTCTTGATCGACTCGCGCTTGTCGAAGTTCTTCTTGCCGCGAGCGAGGGCGATTTCGAGCTTGGCGCGACCCTTCTTCAAGTAGATCCGCAGCGGCACGATCGTGAAGCCCTTGAGCTTGCCCTGATCGAACAACGTCCGCAATTCCTTCTTGTGAAGCAGCAGTTTCCGCGGACGAAGCGGGTCGTGGTTCTGGCGCGACGCAGGGTCGTACAGCGAGATGTGGCTGTTGAGCAGCCAGGCCTCGCCGGCATCGATGCGCACATAGGCTTCTTTGATCTGAGCCTTGCCTTCGCGCAGGCTTTTGATCTCGGTGCCGGTCAGAGCCAGCCCGGCTTCGAAGCGCTCTTCGAGAAAGTAGTCGAAGCTGGCGCGGCGGTTGTTGGCGAGGACGCGCTCGCCGTCGGAGGTTGAACTCATGGGTGCTTGGGTCGGTCGCCTGGATTGGGCAGGCAGGCCGATTCTACCGCTGATCGATCAGGTACTGAATGGCGGCCTGCAACTGAGTGTCCTGCCCGTCCGCGCCGGGCTCGACGGCCACGTCGGGATCCAACCCGTTGCCGTTTAGGTTGCGCCGGTCGGGTGTCTGCCAGGTCTTGGCCGTGACGTGGATGCTGGATCCGTCCGACAGCGTGAACACATACTGCACCGACCCCTTGCCGTAGGTCTTCTGTCCGATCAACGGCGCTCGATCCTGCGCGGCGATCGCGCCCGCCAGGATCTCGGCGGCGCTGGCTGTGTTGTGATTGACGAGGACAACGAGCGACGCCGTCTTCAACGGCGAGGTTGAGTCCGGCGCGGTGTAGGTGCGCTCCGCTTCGGTCTTGCTTTCCTCGTACAGCACCACGCCGCCGTTCAACATCTGGCCGGCCGTCTCGACGGCCGAGTCGACCAGGCCGCCGCCGTTGTCGCGCAGGTCGATCACGAATTCAGTGGCGCCCTGATTGACAAGGTCCTGTGTGACAGTGGTGAGCTCGGTGGCGGTCTTGTCGCTGAAACGCTCGATGTGGATCCAGCCTATCTGCGGCTGCCCATCGACGATCTGACCGCGCACCGAGGGCAGGGCGATCACGGCTCGAGTGAGGGTGAAGGACAGCGTCTCGTCGCCGCGACGCACCTCGATGACGACAGTGGTGCCGATCTGGCCGCGCACCGCCGACGTGATCTCGTCCGTCGGCGTGTCGGGCGTGATGGCATTGTCGTCCACCCGGATCAGGACGTCGCCGCGCTGCACGCCAGCGGCCAACGCGGGTGAGTCGGGGAACGGGTCGAGGACCACTTCGTTCTTGTCGTTCCGTGAGATCCCCACGCCGATCCCGCCATACTCGCCCGAGAGGGAGTTGCTCTCGATCTCGGCGTTGGGCGGATCGATGAAGACGGTATAGGGATCGCCCAGCGATTGGATGTAGCCGCGGGCGATGCCCTGATTGATCTTGGCGGCATCCGGCATCGGGCCGTTGAAGTTCTTCTCAACCAGCGCCTGAGCTTCCATCAGCAAACCGTAACGTTCGGGACCGGCCGGGAGCCCGGGCAGGCCGAAACGCAGGAAGGCCACCTGGCCGCTGAAGGCATGCGCGTAGTAGCCGGCGACGAACGTCACTGTCACGATCAACAGGCCCAGCGCGAAGAGGCCGACCTGTTCAAGCGTATGGCGATAGTTCATAGTTCCCCTATCGGAACGAGGCGATGGCGGCGTTGATCAGGTCGGTCTTGGGCATCAACACCTGCGCGCCGTCCTGAAGCTTTGTGGGTTCGACCATGGCTTCGGTGATCGTCGTGCGCGTGATCGCGCTCTCCTGAATCTGCAGACCCGCGCAGCCCAGGAGGCCGACGTCATCCACTGTCAGGTCCGTGCGAGCGGCGCTCCAGAGCACCTGGGCGAGCGCCGGGATCTGCGGCAACACCGCCGGCGACAGGAGCTTATCGCGCACGGCGAAGAGCACCTGCTGCTGTCGTTGCATGCGTCGGAAGTCGCTGCTGTCATGGCGGATGCGGGCGTAGATCAGGGCCGTCCCGCCGTCCATCAACACACGGCCGGCCGGGAACTCGATGGCGATGGTGCCCTCGGTCGAGCGACGCGGGTAGTTCGGGTCGCGAATCGGTTGAGGGATGTCGATCTCGATTCCACCGAGCGCGTCGATGGCCTGCTCGAACGCCAGGAAACTGACGACCACGTGCCGGTCGATGCGCACCCCGAAGGCCTGGGTTAACGTGGCGGCCACCTCGGCCGGGCCGCCGCCCTCCACGCCGTAGAGTTCGCCGTAGTGATAGGCGCTGTTGAGGCGAGCTTCGGCCACCGGCAGCCCGTTGGCCATCGGCAGCCACAGGTCGCGCGGAAACGACACAAGCTCGGCCGTCTTGGCGCCCACGTCGATGCCGAGGAGCATGACAGTGTCGGCGCGCGCCGCGCGGGTGTAGTCGTTGCTGAAGCCGTCGATGCCGATCAGCAGGATGTTCACCCGACCGGGGCCGTCGCACGAGGTTGGGAAGGGCGCGGCCTCGGCCAGCACCGGGGTCGGGTCGATCTGGACCTGCTGCGGCACGATGTAGAAAAGCGTCGGGGTCGGCTCGGGCACCGTCGGCGATGGCTCGAGCGTGGGCTCTGCGGTGGGCGACGAGACTGGCGTCGCCGTGGGCGCTTCGGTCGGCGCCAGCTCGACTCTGGCGGTCGGTAGCGAGGTGGGCGGCGAGCCGGCCGGCGCGAATTCGGCCACCGGCGTTGGGGAGCAACCGGTCAACAGGGTCAGGACGGCGCTGGCCGCCACGACAAGCCGCGCAAGACCGCGGCGGGACGATCGTGTGGGAAACGAGGCGGGCATCCCGAGATTATAGGCGAGCGCTATGAAAGCTTCTGAGCCATCGGTCTCGTGTATCAGGGACAGCGGCGAATGGATGTGGCAATTTCGCTGACTTTGCGTTAGACTGCGCCGGGTGTCACCCGTTTGGGTGAGAACCGGTGTTGGTGCGACCTGAGGTGAATCCGAATGCAAACTCACGACTATGTGGAACTCGAAGAGAGTTTCGGCGCCCACAACTATCACCCGCTGGACGTGGTCATCGAGCGCGGCGAAGGCGTCTGGGTCTGGGACGTGGATGGGCGCCGCTATCTCGATTGCCTGTCAGCTTACTCGGCCCTTAACCAGGGACATCGCCACCCGGCCATCATGGCCGCGCTGCTCGAGCAAGCGGGCCGAGTGACCTTGACCTCCCGCGCCTTCCGTAATGACCAGCTCGGCCTGCTGTATCAGGACCTTCACGACCTGTTCGGCTACGACCTGGCGTTGCCTATGAACACCGGCGCCGAGGCCGTCGAGACCGCGCTTAAGGTCGCGCGCAAGTGGGGCTATGTCGCCAAGGGTATTCCACGCCACAAGGCGGAGATCATCGTCGTCTCCGGGAACTTTCAAGGCCGTACGATCTCGATCATTTCGTTTTCGACGGAGCCGCTCTATCGCGATGACTTCGGACCTTTTACGCCGGGCTTCGTCGTTGTCCCTTACGGCGATGCTGCCGCGATCGAAGCTGCGATCAATCCGAACACCTGCGCCGTCCTGCTCGAGCCGATCCAGGGCGAGGCCGGGATCGTTGTGCCACCGGACGGCTATCTGAAGACCGTAGCGGAGCTGACGCGCCGCCACAACGTCCTGTTCATCGCTGACGAGATCCAGACGGGGCTTGGCCGGACCGGTCGCCTGTTGTGCTGCGACCACGAAGACGTGCGCCCCGACGTGGTCATCCTCGGCAAGGCTCTGGGCGGCGGAGTGTATCCGGTGTCGGCCGTGCTCGCAGATCAGGGCGTGCTCGGTCTGTTCACGCCGGGCGAGCATGGCTCGACCTTCGGCGGCAATCCGCTCGCCGCGGCCGTGGCGCGTGCGGCCCTGCGGGTCATTCGCGAAGAGCGCCTGACCGAGCGCGCGGCAGAGGTGGGCGAGTATCTCCAGGAGCGTCTGGCCGAGATCCCGAGCCGGCACATCCGCGAGGTGCGAGGCAAAGGTCTGCTGATCGGCGTCGAGCTTCATCCGGAGGCCGGCGGCGCACGCCGTTTCTGCGAAGCGCTTCTCCAGCGTGGCATCCTCTGCAAAGAGACACACCAACACGTCTTGCGACTTGCTCCTCCGCTGATCATCGATCGCGACACCATCGACGACGCCTTGCCGGCTTTGCACGATGTGTTGCGGGATTAGCCGCGGCCTCTTGGGTCGTCAATGTGCCCGGTCGTCGTGAGTTCTCGCTGATCGGCGACCTGCCGACCGGGCTACTCGGCCATGTAACTACGTGCTACACTCGACTTGCTTGATCGTGCAGGTAGGGCCGCCCGCGTTTTGCTCCCGCGACCGCGACGCCAAGGACGTTTCGTGAAAAACCATTCGTTGATCCGCGCTCTGGTCAATCTGACCGGAAATCAAAGAGGCTGCGTCTACACCGAGCCGTTGTGGGGAATCCCTTTCAACCTCTATACGCCCTACGTGTCTGTCTTTATGGTGGCGTTGGGTCTGTCCGATCACTCAATCGGCCTGGTGGTCAGCATCGCCTGGGTCTCGCAGCTCGTGTTCGCGCTGCTCGGCGGCGTCATCACCGACAAGCTCGGCCGACGCCTGACGACGCTGGTGTTCGACATCCTGTCCTGGAGTGTCCCGGCGCTGATCTGGGCCTTCTCGCAGAACTTCTGGTGGTTCGCGGTGGCCGCCGTGATCAACGGTGTCTGGCGCGTCACGCACAACTCCTGGACGTGTTTGCTGGTCGAGGATGCGGACCCGAGTCAACTCGTATCGATCTACTCGTGGATCTACATCTCTAACACCATGGTGGGCCTCGTCGCTCCGCTCAGCGGCTATCTCATCGGCGCTTACTCTCTCGTGCCGACGATGCGCGGCATGTACCTGTTCGCGGCGTTCATGTTCACGTTCAAGGCGTTCGTCACGTACATCGCCACCCACGAGACCCGTCAGGGCGTGATCCGCATGCATGAGACCCGACACCTCAGCGTGGGCCAGGTGCTCGGCGGCTACTGGGGCGTCTTCCTTGAATTGATCCGCTCACCACGCACCGTGACCACCGCGGGCATCATGCTCGTCTTGAGCATCGCCTGGTTGATCGGCGGAAACTTTTGGGCGATCCTGGCCACCGAGAAGCTGCACCTCCCCGCGCAAGACCTGGCGGCTTTTCCGTTCATCAGATCGGCCGTGATGCTGACGTTCTTCTTCAGCGTGACGCCCTGGCTCAGCCGCCAGCGCTTTCAAGTGCCCATGATCGCGGGCTTTCTGATGTACGTCGTCAGCCAGGTGGTGCTCATCACGGCGCCGGATCGTGGGCTGATCCAGCTGGCCATCAGCATCGCGCTCGAGGCCTGCAGCTTTGCTGTCGTGAGCCCGCTGACCGACCGCCTGATTGTCCTGACCGTCGACGCTCAGGAGCGGGCGCGCATCCAGTCGATCATCTCGGTGGCCGTCATCTCACTGACGGCGCCGTTCGGCTGGATCGCCGGCAACCTCTCGGCGATGAACAAGGATCTTCCGTTCATCCTTGTGATCGTGTTGTTCCTCATCGGCGCGGGTCTGGCGTACGTCGCGGGCCAGCTGGCGCACGACCCATCGGTGGCTGAAGCCGCAGCACCGTGATTGGGAACCGAGCCGCTCATCCCTGCCTGTGTTCAGGCGCGGCGAGGGGCGCCTGTCGTTCCAACACGAACGCCACGATGAGCGCCGCCGCCGCCAGCGGGGCCGAGATCGTCCACTTGCCAAGCAGCAGCCAGGCCAGGCCGACGAACACCGTCATCCAGGCGCTTTGCGCGAGCGGCGTCTTGCCACGGCGACTGAGGACGATCGCCAGGGTCGCGCTCGCCGCCATCAACACACCGCCCAGGGCATGACCGAACAGCGTGCCGCTGCGCCCATCGAAGGGCGGGGAGCCAGCGGTAAACAGGAGCGCGGCGATCAACACGCCAAGCCCGACCTGTGCGTGAAGGACACCCGTCATCACAGCCAGCGAGCGTCGAGCGAGCGAACTCGGCCCGCGCCTGCGCAGCAGGGCTACGATCGCCAGAGCCAGCATCCAGCTCGCGGCGGCGACGGCCGCCCAGCGCACAAGGCCGTGAAGCGGCGTCAGGGTTTCGGCCACAGACAGCATGAGAGACCTCCAGACGAAACAGGGGTGAGCTAGATCCGACGGACGAACAAGGCGCGATCGAAGCGCACCTGCGGAACCACGCCACCTGCGACGCGCCGGCCGGCCGCCAGCACCATCACTACCCGAGCCTCACGCGGCAGATCCAACAGGCGCTTGAGGCGGGGCTCATCAAAGCCTTCCATCGGACAGGTGTCGTAGCCGGCTGCGCGCAGCGCGAGCATCAGGTTCTCGCAGGCCAGGGCCGTGGTCTTGGTCGCCCAGAGTTGGGCGCCCCAGTAACCGAAAGGCCCACGCCATGTCGGCGCGAAAAGACCCTGGAGCGCCTGCGCGCACGCCTTCACTGGCGCCAGCAGACGCCACGGCCCGTCGTCGAAGATCAGTGGCACGGTGCGCCGATACTTCTCGATCGCCCAGGCGGGTCCACCGTCGGCGACGTAGTGATCGAGGTTCAGTTGTCGGGCCTGGCGCCAGCGATCCGGTCGGGCGACCGCGACAAGCAGCGTGGGCGCCCGGCGCGCAGGCGTCTGGTTGAGGCAGAGAGTCCGCAGCGCCGCGAGGCGTTCGGGGTCGGCTACGTGAACGAACTCCCAGGGATGAAGGTTCTGCGAGTTCGGTGCCAATAGTGCCAGGTCCAGACACGCTGCGAGGACGTCGTCGGGTACCGGGTCGGGCTCGAACAACCGAACCGACCGGCGCGATTGGACGACGCGCCTGAGTGCCTCGAAATCATCCCCGGGGTTCATCACTTTGGTTGGCCCTCGCCCGCACTGATTGGCGATCGCCAGGCGGTTATGCTAAACTTACGTCGTAAGCACGATACCACTTACGCTGTAAGTTGTCAAGCCTCTGGGAGGATGTTCCATGGCCCGCACCCGCAAACCGTTGACGCGTGAGGTTGTGCTCGCCGCCGCGCTGAAGATCGTTGACGAGGAGGGGCTCGCGGCCTTGTCGATGCGGCGGGTCGCCGCTGCCGTCAACGTCGAAGCGATGTCGCTCTACAACCATGTGGCCGACAAGCAGGATCTGCTAAATGGGCTCGTCGACCTGGTGCTGGCTGAGATCGCGCCGCCCGATGTGTCGCTGCCGTGGGATGCGCGTCTTGAAGCGATTGCCAACGGGATCTACAACGCGCTGATTGCCCATCCGGCGCTGGTCGTGGTCGTGGCTTCCGAGCAGGGTCGGCCCAACGATCCGCGCGTGCTGCAGGGCATGGACGGCATCCTCGCCACCCTGGCCGAGTCGGGCCTCGACCCGCGTCAGCAGGTCAACGCATATCGCGGTCTGCTTTCGCTCTGCATCGGTTTCGTTGTCGCTCACACGCAAGGGCTGACCATGAGCGCCACCGCCGCTCAGGCTGAGTGGGACCGTCAGGGGCCAACGCGCTGGGATCCTCAAATGCTGCCGAACCTGGCGCGGCTGGCTCCATTGTTTCTGGAAACCCACGCCGGTGAGGACTTTCACTTCGTCCTCGAAGCGTATCTCACGGCCTTGCGCAGCGCGGCTTCTCTGAAACAAACTGGCGGCCGTCGATCCGGCCGGCCGCGATCGGGGCGACGCGCCGCCTAGATTTGCGGCGTGAGGGTGGCGACCTCGGGCACAGCCCGGGGCGGGGCGGTCTGAGCGGCACGCGGCTCGCGCGCGCTCTTGGTCGCCGTGGCGTTGAAGCAAATCGATGTGTTCACGCCGTGCTCGGTTGAGACCGTGATGGTTCCACCGAGTTGGGCCGTCAGCGTTTCGACGAGCGAGAGGCCGAGGCTGGAGCGCGACGTGTTAGGCGCCGACACATAGCCGACGCCGTCGTCGCTGACGCGCAGACACCAGCGCCCGACCTCATCCGGCTGCAGGCTGACCGTGATCGACCCCGAGCGACCGTCGGGGAAGGCATGCTTCAGCGAGTTCGAGACCAGCTCGTTGACGATCAGGCCACACGGGATCGCCGTTTCAAGGTCGAGCCGAACGCTCGTCGCCTGCACGTCGAGCGCGACATGGTCGGCCTGCTGCCGGTAGGACTGCGCCAGGAAGTTGACAAGGCTGCGGAGATAGCCGGCGAAGTCGACCTGCGCCAGATCCGACGATTGGTAGAGCTTCTCGTGAATGAGCGCCATTGACCGCACGCGGTTCTGACTTTCGCGCAACGCGTCCTTGACTCCGGCGTCGCTGATCCGGGCCGATTGCAGGCTGAGCAGGCTCGAGATGACCTGCAGGTTGTTTTTGACCCTGTGGTGGACTTCCTTGAGCAGCACTTCCTTCTCGCCGAGGCGACGTTGCGTTTCCTCGAGCAGGCGCGCGTTGTCGATGGAGTAACCGGCCTTGTCGGCCACGGTCCGCAGGAAGGCGACCTGAGCCGGCGACACGGTGCGCTCGTGGTTGAAATCGCTCAACTCGACGACGCCAATCCGATCCGGCCCGACCTGAAGCGGAAACACCACTCGTGAGCGCGGCGTGGCTTCGTTGTCGCCTTCGAGGGCGTCGGGCGCCTGATCGATCATGATCGGCTCGACGGTGGTGCTGGCCTCGCCGGCGTGGATGGCCAGGGCCACGGCATCGCCGGTGCCAGGCTCACGGCTTGGCCCGGTCCCGATCCCCCAGGCCACGTCGGAGGCGCTGGCCACGACCTTCAACGCCTGATCGGTGCCGTCGCCCTGAAGCAACCTGCACTCGCCGCCTCCGGCCGCCCGCAAGAGCGCGTCTTGAACGGCAAGCAGGTCATGAACCGGGGTCGCCGCGAGAGGCGACGATAGCCGGCCCGCCGCCCCTGCCAGGACGTCGGTGCCCCGCACGACAAGGCTGGCCGGCTCGCGGTCGTGGCGCGACGGCAGTGTGATCTCGGCCAGGCCGATGATGCGGTCATCGGCGTGAAGGGGCAGTCGAATCAGGTCCCGGGCGCCGTCCGCCAACTGGCGCCGGCAGGTGGTCGGGGCACCCGTTTCGAGGACCGCGCGCAGGTCCGGGGCGTCGTCGATCGACACGACCCGCTGGCGATTTCGCTCCCAGGCGATGCGCGACCTGTGGTGGCGGGTGTTGACGCGATTGGCCGTCGAATCCCACTCCGATATCTGGCAGGCCTCGAAGCCGCTGATCTCGAGCAACTGGGTGGCCAGAGTCGAGAGGACCTGGTCGAGGTCCGAAGAAGCCGCGGTCGCTTGGGACGCTTCCAACAGCACGCTGAGTTCGCGCGTTCGACGTGCTTCGTTCTCGAAGAGCTCGGTGTTGCGGATCGCGGTCGCCAGCTGCGTCGAGAACACGCTCAACGCCGGCACGTCGCCGGGCTGGAGGCCGGAGCCCCACACGGCCAGGATGCCGATGATGTCTTCGTCGTGGGCCAGCGGCAGGTAGCACACCGGGTCGTTAAGGTTGACACCGGTCAGTTGCAGGGCGCTGCGATGGATGCCTTCGTTGAGCACCGGAAAGATGTTGAGCGCGCCGGCCATGCCGCGCGGATCCCAATAGGGCGCGCGGTCGGTCACGACTCTGTCGGACGGCCAGAGCCGGCGCGGCACGAGCAGATAAGACAGCGAGTACCCGGTCACGCGCTCGGCCCACTGGATGATGTCGCGGTTGATCGAGATGTACTGCAGACGCATGTTCTGCTTCGTCTCGTCGAACGTGCCCACCAGGCACTCGAAGCCCATGGTGTGAAGTTCCTGGCCGAACGTGTCGATGACTTCCTCGAACTTGGTCGTGCTGTCGAGGCGGGCGGCCACCTTCGACATGGCCAGGATCATGGCGTTCGATCGTTCGAGGTCGGTGGTGCGGACGATCTCCTGAGCATGCGCGTCGGCGCTGCTCAGGATGCCGGCCACCTGACCGGCGAAGACTTCGAGAACCGGGCTGTCGTCCTGCAGCAGATCCGGCCCCCAGATGAACAGGGCGCCGATGATGTCCTCCTCGACCACCAGCGGCAGCATACAAAGCTGGCCCTGGTCGCCGATCCCGGCCAGCTTGAGCGCCTGCTCGAGCAACAACGAAGGGACCTGCGGAAACGTGCGGCGGACGAACGTCTTGATGCTCGCGTACCACAGCGGTGAACCCACGAGCAAAGCGTGGTCCTCGGGCCAGTGCTCCTGTGGCACGACATAGTTGTTAAGATGGATGCCGGTCAGGCGTCCGATGGCGTTCAGGAGCTTCGGGTTCAACGAGATGTAACGGATAGTCGCTGAGTCGCCTGTCAGGTTCTTGCTCACGATGCTGCAGCTCAGCCCGAGCGTGCCGAGTTCGCTCCCGAGCGTCTCCCAGACCTGGCGCGGGTTGCGCGTGCTGCCGAGCCGCGCGGTGACGCTGGCGAGAGCTGTCACGAGTTGATTCGTGCGGCTCAACTCCTGGGCCCGCTTCCTCAAGATGTGCTCAAGGCCTTCGCGACCCGTGACGTCGCGCAGCACGACCACGTGGCCGGCTCCTGCGCCGCTGAGATTCTCGGTCGGCAGCACCGCGACGGCGTACGTCATCGCCACTCCGTCGCGTTGGATCACGATATCGGTGCCGCCGGTCGTCGCCTCGCCGTCGTGCAGCCACCGTTCGCCCTCGGGCCAGATGTCGCGAAGCCGCGTATGCGCCACGGGCCTATCGCCGCAGCCGAGGATCTCGCGCGCGGCCGTATTGAGGCTGAGAATGTCGTTGCCGAATCCGAGGACGATGACGCCGTCGCGGATGTGTTCGTACACCAGCGTCTGCGCGGAGCTGATCGTCCGGTCGGGTTGGCCGCGGGCGACGCCCAGCGCGGCGACAAACCCGATGGCGATGTAGATCCACTGCGTGAGCGAGAGCGGGGCGTCGGACGCGACACCGCCGCGCTGCAACAAACCGGCCAGACCAGCCAGCGTCATGCAGGCCAGCGCCGCCGCAGATAGGGGGCGTCTTGGCCCAGGCTTGAGGCTGGTCGCCAACAAGCGGGTGGCCGTGAACGTCCCGATGCCCGACGACAGCGCCACGAGCCAGGCCGGCGTCGTCCAGTTGGGCCACGACGAAGCCACGCCCGGCGCTGTAAACGCGGCGACGCCCGACACAGCTGCGACGGCGAGGCTGATGAGCGCTGCGGCCCACCATGTCCTGCGTCGCCAGCGGCTGTCGCGCGTCAGATCGAGCACCAGGTAGAACCACGCGGCCAACATCGCCAGATGCGGGATCGACAGCAGCGTTTCTCGACCGGTGGATGTCAACAGCGGCCCCCAGAGCTGCAGGGTGCGCTGAACGATGAGTTGTGCGGAAACGGTGAGAAGCAGGGTCCCGGCTGGCAAGGCCAGCGGCGCACGCCAACGGGCCAGCACTGCGGCGCCGGCCATTGTCGAGCACGCCACGCTGATCCACAGGAGCGCGACGGCCGGGTCGGGGACTGCGGGGTTCATGACAGGGCCGGGCGACGGGCGCCGCTGGCCGGGCAGAGGGTCGGCACCGCGCGACTGAATATATCGGCGGCCATCGGGTGCCCGAAGAAGTAGCCCTGGCCATCGTCGCAGTGGCACTCTTCCATACAGGCCAGCTGTTCGGCGGTCTCGACGCCTTCGGCCGTCACCATCATGCCCAGGCTATGGGCGAGCGTGACGATCGCCTGGATGATGGCCGTGTCCTGCGCATTCGTGTGAGCTTCCCTGACGAACGCGCGGTCGATCTTGAGTTCGTCGACCTGGAAGTGCTTGAGGTGCTCGAGCGACGAATAACCGGTGCCGAAGTCATCGATGGAGAGCCGGACACCCATCTGCCTCAGCTCTCGAACCTTGGCGGTCGAGTCCTGCCGATCCTGCATGATGATGGTCTCAGTCAACTCGAGTTCGAGGGCCTCGGCTGGAAGGCCGCTCTCCGCCAACACCGAGGCCACGAGCGCCACGAGATCCGGGTGCCGGAACTGCCGATCCGAGAGGTTCACGGCGACGCGCAAGTCCTCGAACCCATTGTTGCGCCAGACACGCGCCTGACGGCAGGCCGTGCGCAGCACCCAGGCGCCCAGCGGCAAGATCAGGCCGTTCTCCTCAGCGATACTGAGGAATTGGGCCGGCGGGACAGTACCGAGAGTGGGGTGCTGCCAGCGGACCAGAGCCTCGGCACCAAGCAGCCTGCCGGTGGAGATCTCGACCTTGGGTTGATAGTGCAAGACGAACTCGTTGCGCTTGAGCGCCTGCCGCAGGCCGCTCTCCAGCGCCAGTCGGCTCTCGGCGTCGGCGTTCATACTGGCCTGGTAGAAGGCGTAGCCATTTCGGCCGCGCTGCTTCGCCTTGAAAGCCGCCGCGTCAGCGTTGCGCAACAGGGTGGCGGTGTCGGCGCCGTCACCAGGGTAAAGGGCCACGCCGATGCTCGTGCCGACGTAGTAGTCCTGGTCGTTCAGATGAAACGGCTCGGCGAAAGCGGTCAGGACGGCCTCGGCCGCCGTGGCCGCCGCGAGCGAGTCGGTCGTGCCGGCGAGCAAGACCGCGAACTCATCGCCGCCGAAGCGCGCGATGGCGGCTGACGCGCCAAGCGTATCGGCCAGGCGTGCGCCGACCGACTTGAGCAACAGGTCGCCGGTCGAGTGCCCGAGCGAGTCGTTGATCGCCTTGAACCGATCCAGATCGAGCAACAGCACCACGCCGCCGCCGGTTCGACCTGTCTCGGCCAGGGCTCGCCCGGTCAGCGCCTGAAATAGCGCGCGGTTCGGCAAGCCCGTGAGCGGATCATGGTACGCCATGTGGCGGATCTGCTGTTCGGCGCGCAACCGGTCTGTGACATCGCGGAACGTCAGGACGGCGCCGGTCACGCGGTCTTCGTCATCGCGGATCAGGGCGGCGCTGTCGTCGATCGGGATCTCGCGGCCGTCATGGGCGACGAGCAGTGCCCGCTCGGGCAGCCCGACGGCGCGACGCTGGTCGATCGCCTGAAGCAATGGATTGGCGAGCGGTCCGCGCGTCTGGGCATCGATGACCGTGAAGACCTCGGTGACCTGGCGGCCGATGGCATCATCGGCTGCGCGTCCGATGAGCTCCGCGGCAACCGGGTTGACGAGTTGCACAATCCCGTGCGAGTTGACGGCGATCACGGCCTCGCCGATGCCGCGCAGCACTGCGTTGAGCCAGCGCTGGCTCTCGCGCAGTTTGTGCTCCATTTGATAGCGATACAGCGCGATCTCGATGGTCAGATGCAGTTCGCGATCTTCGAAGGGCTTGAGGAGGTAGCCGTGCGGCTCGGTGATGCGCGCGCGCCGAAGGGTCTGATCGTCCGAATGCGCGGTCAGGTAGATGATCGGGCAGTCGGAGTGCATGCGGATCTGCTCGGCGGCTTCGATCCCGTCGAGCGCTCCCTTCAGCCGAATGTCCATCAACGCGAGATCCGGCTCGGTCTCGCTGAAGACACGCACGGCGTCCTCGCCGGTCGCGACCACATCGACCACCACATAGCCCAGGCTTTCGAGCCTGAATTGCAGGTCCATGGCGATGATGTTCTGGTCCTCGACCACGAGGATCCTGGGCGCGCTCATGATGTCACTCCGAGGCAGCAGGGCTCGATCGTGCTTGGGGTCGCGGGGCTGAACACCCCCGGCCTGCCTCTAAGGAAGAGATATCGGCAGGTTGCGTCGATCCTTGCCAAAAAAGCAGTAAGTTTTCTGAAGATCAGGGAAGTTTGAAATCTCCATAATCTGGGCTACACCCATTCGGGGTATGGTTGCTTTATGATGAGTCGGCGCGACCCAGCACCGTGTCTTCACAACCCCATAGCCCAGCCACAGGCTGGACCCCTCGCGAGGTGCCATGAACAAGCTCAGTTCTCTGCTTGCCCTAGCTATGTCGACTGGTCTGGCTGCTTACGCCCTGATTCCGGGCCCGTCAGCCCGCGCCGCGGCGAACGGCGAGGTGATCATCAACGAGTACGTTGCGGATGACGATCCTGCGAACAGCGACTACCTTGAGTTGCTGGTCACGGGCAGCGACGTCGACCTCCGCGGCCTTCGGATCAGCGACAACGAGTATGCGACGGCGACTGGCGCACTCAACACAAACGAAATCGTCTATGTATTTGGGGGCGATCCCTACCTGGCCGCCGTGCCGCGCGGTACGACGATAGCGGTGTACACATCCGTAAACGGCGTCACGACCGACACCGTGGCCGACCCGGCCCAGAGCGACTGGCGCATGGTTCTGGCGCCCGGAACCGGCTTCACGCTCGGCACCGACGGCCTGGGCGGCAGCGCGAATGCCGGCCTGGCGGTCGGCGGCGAGGCCCTCTACGTCTATCTGCCCGGTCCCGACGGCACCAGCGCGGGCACCGATAACGTCTATCTCGACTTCGTGTCGTTCGAGAACGATGCGGGCGACCCGCCTCCCGGGATGGTCGATCTGAACCTGCCCTCCGTCGCGGACAATGCCTATTACACCGGCAACACTGCCGAAGGCAACGACCTGGCCGCGAACTGGGTGCGCTTCGACGTCATGCCCAACGTGCTGGCGACTCCCGGCGAGCCCAATCCGGGTCAGGACCTGAGCGGCCTGCGCGTTCCGCCTGTCGGCGACACAGCTCCGATCGTGTCCTCGTCAGTGCCGGCTGGCGGCGCCGTCAATGTGGCACCCGACGCCGTGCTGAGCGTGACGTTCTCCGAGCCCGTCACCGTGGCCGATGGCGGCTTTGCGCTGACGTGCACGATCGGCAGTTCGACGAACCCCGTTGATGTGGCGGTGTCGGGCGGACCGACGACCTTCAGCCTCGATCCGACGACGCCGCTGCCCACCGACGCCGCTTGCCAACTCACGGTCGCAGCGGCGGCCGTGTCGGACGTCGACGCCAACGATCCGCCCGACTCGCTGGCGGCCGACGTCGTCGTGGCCTTCACCACCCAGCCCTCCGACGTGTGCGGTCTGCCCGACGTCACCATCGGCTCGGTGCAGGGCGCGACCGATGTCTCGCCCGCCAGCGGCACTGCTGTGACGGTGCAGGGCGTGGTCGTCAGCGACGATGAGGGCGCCTCGCCGGCCCTGCGCGGCTTCTATCTGCAGGATGCCGGTGACGGCGATGCCACGACGTCTGACGGCGTGTTCGTCTTCAATGGCAATGCCAACAGCGTGTCGGTTGGCCAGGTGGTGCAAGTGACAGGCACTGTCGCCGAGTTCCAGGGCCAGACCCAGCTCGGCGCGCCGCTGACCATCGTGGCCTGCGGCTCGACGGCTGCCGTCCCCCCGGTCGATGTGACCTTCCCGCTGCCGGCCCCGGTCGGCGGCGTTGACTACCTCGAGCGCTTCGAGGGCATGCTGGTGCGCCTGCCGCAGACCCTGACCGTGACCGAGCACTTCCAGCTCGGCCGCTTCGGGCAGGTGACGCTCTCGCTCGGCCGGCAATACCAGCCGACGCATCTCGTGGCGCCCGGTGGAGTGGGCAGCGAGCGTGAGGCCGTCGCGCTGGCCAACGCGCGCAGCCGCATCATCGTCGACGACTCGCTGCAGAACCAGAACCCCGACCCGATCGTGTTCGGCCGCAATGGGCAGCCGCTCAGCGCTTCCAACACGCTGCGCACCGGCGACACCGCGACCGACGTCGTCGGCATCCTGACCTACACCTGGGCCGGCAACTCGGCCAGCCCGAACGCCTACCGCGTGCGACCGCTCAACGCCTTGGGCGGCGCGATCGCGTTCGTCGAGGCCAATCCCCGCCCAACAGCGCCGACACCCATCGGCGGATCGGTGCATGCGGGCTCGATGAACTTGCTCAACTACTTCAACACGTTCGGCACGACCGCCTGCACGTTCGGCGTCGGCGGCGGCGTGGCCGAGTGCCGTGGCGCCGAGAACGCGACCGAGTTCGAACGGCAGGCTGCCAAGACAGTGGCCGCTATCCTCGCGCTCAACCCGGATGTGCTCGCCGTCAATGAGATCGAGAACGATGGCTACGGCCCTGACAGTGCGATCCAGGATCTCGTCAACCGGCTGAACGTCGCAACGGCCCCCGGCACGTACGCGTTCATTGATGTCGACGCCGCCACCGGCCAGGTCAACGCGCTGGGTGTTGACGCGATCAAGGACGGCGTCCTTTACAGGCCCGCCGTCGTCACGCCGGTCGGCGCGACCGCCGCGCTCAACACGGGCGCCTTTGGCCAGATCCCGCTGAATACAGGCCTGACCCAGCAGCGCAATCGCCCAGCGCTCGCGCAGAGCTTCGAGTCGGCGGCCACGGGCGGCGTGTTCACGATCGTGGCCAACCACCTCAAGTCAAAGGGCAGCGCCTGCGCCGATCAGATCGCGCCCTATGGGCCCGATCCGGATCTGGGTGACGGTCAGGGCAACTGTGCGGCCACCCGCACCGCGGCGGCCAACGAGTTGTTGGCGTGGCTTGCGGGCGATCCGACCGGTGTGGCCGACGCCGACGTCCTGCTCGTCGGCGACCTTAACTCGTACGCTCAGGAGAACCCGATCACGGCCCTCAAGACCGGCGGCTTCACCGACCTGGTGGCCGCGCTCATCGGGGCCGACGCCTACTCATATCTCTTCGACGGCCAGTTCGGCTACCTCGACTATGCGCTGGCTTCGACAAGTCTGCTCGCGCAGGTGACGGGGGTCAGCGAGTACCACATCAACGCCGACGAGCCCTCGGTGCTCGACTACAACACGAACTTCAAGAGCGCGGGCCAGGTCGCGTCGTTGTACGCGCCGGATCAGTACCGCGTGTCCGACCACGACCCGATTCTGGTCGGCCTTGACTTGGCGCCGCCGCCGCCCGCGCTGACGCTCTCCGGTTCGGTGGTGTCCGGCGGCGTGCAGGGCGCGCCATTGACGCTCCGTTTCGATCTGTCGACTGATCGGGCCGTGCCGGCGACGCTGACCCTGCAACTGCCCGTGGGCGTCGAGTTCGTCTCGGCCACGCAGGGTGGGGCGCAAAGCGGAAACACCGTCGTCTGGTCACTTGCAAGCCTGCCGGTCGGCGCGTCGTCGGTGGACGTGGTGGTGCGACCGCTTGCCTTCGGCTCGTTGACGTTCTCGGCGACGCTGGTCGCTGAGGGCGCTCAGGCGACGACCGATCTCGTGGTCGCGGTGACCGCGGCGCCGTTGACCGTCTCAGCCGGCCGCGACCAATCAACGCCGCAGGGGCGGGTCCTGACCTTCAGCGGCGTCTACACCGATGCGGCCGGGCTGCCGGGCGCGACGGCGTTGTGGTCCTTCGGCGATGGCGCCACCGCCAACACGCTCACGGCCACGCATGGCTTCTCGGCGCCGGGTGTGTACACGGCCACGCTGACCGTCACGACCACCGATGGCCGCACGGCGAGCGACAGCCTGATCGTGAGCGTGTCGCGCGCGCTGGATAAGGACCTGCGGCCGGTGTTGTCGTGCGTGCGCCGGGACGGCCCCGGCCAGTACACGGCCGTGTTCGGCTACCGCAACGACAACGCCGTCGCCGTGACGGTGCCTGTCGGCCTCAATAATCTCTTCCTGCCCGGTGATCGCAATCAGGGCCAGCCGACGCTCTTCCAGCCCGGCCTGGTGACGGTCGCGGTCGAGGTGCCGTTCCGGGCCGCGATCGGCTGGCTGTTGGACGGCCACCTGGTGACGGCGTCGATCCTCTCGCCGCGTTGCCGATGAACTAAGAAGCAGGACGAAAGACGAAGGACGATGGTGGAAGGGCCCTTCCACCGTCGTCCTTCGTCTTTCGGGGCGATTTTCCACACCATCGCTAACGAATTCGCAGCGTTGTTCGGCGCCCGGACTTTCTACAATCGAGCCATGAGCAGCGTGGAAGCCTTGGCCGACCATCAGCGAGAAAAAGCAGAGTCGCTCGTGCGCCTCGCGCGGACGTGCATCCGGACCGGCGATCGGGCCGAGGGCCGCCGGCTGCTGCTGAAGGCTGTCGAAGCGGATCGCGAGCTCTCTGAGGGGTGGCTCTGGCTATCGGCCACCACGGATGATCCGGCCGAGCAACGCCAGTACCTCGAGTGGGCCGTGGCGGCCGACCCCGGCAACGCGCAGGCCAGACGTGGTCTCGCGATCCTGATGGGTCGGATCGATCCGGCCGAGCTGGTCAAGCCAGACGAAGCCGTCGCGACAACGCCCACCCCGGGCCAGGTCGCGCCAGAGACGGCCGACGTGCGCCGCACGTTCGATTGCCCGCAGTGCGGCGGGCGGATGCGCTTCGATCCCGAAACGGTCGACCTGATGTGCGTGAGTTGCGGCCATGTGGAAGTCACCGACGAGGTCCCGCTCGAGGGGGAGGCGACGCCGCTCGACTTTGCGCTGCCGACCCGGTCTGGCCATCGCTGGGCGGAGGCTGAGCGTGTCTTCACCTGCGAGCAGTGCGGCGCCGCGACGGTGCTCCCGGTTGGAGCGACGTCGACGGCCTGCCCCTTCTGTGGCAACGCCGCGCTCGTGCACACCGTCTCGGACCGCGAGCTCCTGGAGCCCCAGGGCATTGCGCCGATGGCGCTCGAGGCGGAAGCGGCCGCCGCTGCAGTGCACGGTTGGCTGGGCCGGCAGTGGTGGGCGCCGGATCGTCTCGCACAGCTGGTGCGCGACCGTGACCTGCGGCCCGCCTACGTGCCGTTCTGGCTTTTCGATTCGACCCTGACCCTGCACTGGCGCGCCGAAATGACCGAGGGCGAAGGCCGGGGCCGCCGCACGGTCGTTCGCACCGGCGACCGGACGTCGTTCTTCACGGCTCACCCGCAGTGCGGCCTGAGCTCATTGCCCGATGAACTCTGGCAGCGACTGCCCGAGTTGGATCACAACCGGTTGGTGGTCTTCAAGCCCGAGTATCTGGCCGACTGGCCGGCGGCGCTCTATGACCTTTCGTTGGCGGAGGCGTCGCTGCGGGCTCGTGAGCGCATGGTGCGGGCCGGCCGCGCTCAGGTTCAGGCTTCCTCGGAGGTCGGGTCGGCCAACGTAGAAGTGACGGGCTCCGACTTCAGCGGCCAGGCCTTCAGACTCGTGTTCTGGCCCTTCTGGATGGGCACCTATCGCTATGGTGACCGCATCTATCGCGTATTGGTCAACGGCCAGACTGGCGACACGACGGGCGAGCTGCCGCGCGATCGCATGAAGATCGGTCTGAGCATCGCCCTGGTCGGGATCGTCCTCGCGACCATCGCGCTCCTGGCGTGGCCCTGGCTGACGCGCTGACGTTACTGCCGCCCCTCGGCATGGGCGGCCTGTTTGGCCAGCCGTGGATCGGCCACCAGCGTGCCGCCGCGCACTGTCGCGCCGATGACGAGCGCAGAGCTGATCAGGACCAGGTTCTTGATGATGTATTGGCCCTCGAGCGTCGGTGAGATCGGAAAGACCCGCCACGTCTCGCCCGGGAAGAGCGCGAGCGGCGTCAGCGTCCCCATCATCTGAACCAGCAGCAGCGCGATCGTGGCGCGCATGAACACGCCGCTGATCAGGCCGAGGCCGATCAACACCTCCCACGCGGCCAGGGCCGGCACCGAGACCGCCGGCTGGACGAGGCCGAACGACAGGATCGTGATCGTGCGGCTGGCCAGATCGTCGGCCGGCGACATGCCCGGAAAAAACTTGAGGAACCCGAACCAGAAGAAGACGATGCCCAGGCTGACCCTCAAGATCGTCACGCCGTTGTGAGCCAGCCAGGTGGTGATCCGTCGATCGAGTCGATTGAACGTCGTCATCGATTGCCCCTGTCCGCGGCGTGAAGGCGCGCCGCCGCCACAAGTTATATCGCCGCGCGTGGCATAATTGCTTAACGCCACTTTGTCCGAACAGGAGCTTTCAATGAAATATACGTCACTCGGTCGCACCGGTCTCTCCGTCAGCCGGCTGTGTCTGGGCACGATGAACTTCGGGCCGCGCACGAGCGAGCCCGACAGTTTCGCGATCATGGATCGCGCCCTCGAGGACGGCGTCAACTTCTTCGACACCGCGAACATCTATGGCCGGCCGATCGGCCCCGGCGCGACTGAGACGATCATCGGCAACTGGTTGGCCCAGGGTGGGGGGCGACGCGACAAGGTCGTGCTGGCTACGAAAGCCTACGCTCAGATGTCCGAGTGGCCCAACCATCGCGGCCTCTCAGCCGCCGCGATCCGGCGCGCCTGTGAAGACAGCCTGCAGCGCCTGAAGACCGATCACATCGACCTCTATCAGATGCATCATATCGAGCGCGCGACGCCCTGGGACGAGATCTGGCAGGCAATGGAAGTGCTCGTCCAGCAGGGCAAGGTGATCTACGTCGGCAGCAGCAACTTCGCGGGCTGGGACATCGCCACAGCGCAGGCCGCAGCGACCAGCCGCCACTTCCTCGGGCTCGTCTCCGAGCAGAGCCTGTATCACCTGGGCGCGCGCACCATCGAGCTTGAAGTCATTCCGGCCTGCCGCCACTACGGCCTCGGCCTGATCCCGTGGAGCCCGCTCGGCGGCGGCCTGCTGGCCGGCGGTTTCGATCAGGGTGCGGGCGGCCGTCGCGCCGCGCCTGAGCTGCAGAAACGCCTCGAAAAGCACGCCGAACAACTCAAGGCCTACGACGCGCTGTGCGGTGAGCTCGGCGAGCGGCCGGCGGATGTCGCGCTGGCCTGGCTGCTGCACAACCCGATCGTGACGGCGCCGATCATCGGGCCACGCACGCTCGACCAGTTCACGACAAGCCTGCGCGCCGCCGAACTGACGCTCTCGGCCGACGTGCTCAAGCGTCTTGATGAGATCTGGCCCGGCCCAGGCGGCGAAGCGCCGAACGCCTACGCCTGGTGAGCGCCGAAGCGAAAGGACGCGATCATGAGTGCCTCACTGTCAGGAACCGTCGCACTGGTAACGGGTGCGAGCAGCGGGATCGGCGAGGCCACGGCGCGGACGCTCGCGTCGCTGGGCGCCATTGTGGCGCTCGTGGCCCGGCGGGAGGAGCGGCTCGAGCAACTGGCGGCCGACATCGCAGCGACCGGCGGCCTGGCGCTGCCGTTGCCGCTGGACGTCACCGATCAGGAACAGGCGCGCTCGGCCGTGGAGCAAACGGTGGCGGCGCTCGGCCGCCTCGATATCGTCGTCAACAACGCCGGCGTGATGCTGCTGGGCGGTGTGGTGGACGCGCCGGTTGAGGAGTGGGAGCGCATGGTGTCGCTCAACGTCATGGGGCTGCTCTACGTGGCGCATGCGGCGCTGCCGCACCTGCTCGAAACCGCGTCAGAGGCCCCGCGCCAGGTGGCGGATCTCGTCAACGTCAGCTCGGTCGCGGGGCGCCGCATCAACACGCTCTCGGGCGTGTACAGCCTGACGAAGTACGGCGTCGGCGCGTTCAGCGAGGCGCTGCGGCAGGAAGTCACCGGCCGGCACGTGCGCGTCTCGGTGATCGAGCCCGGCGCGGTCAACACCGAGCTGCGCGATCATCTGCGGCCTGAAGTGCGCGAGCAGCTGGCGCGCCGCTCGCAATTCGAGGCGATGGAACCTGAAGACATCGCCGACGCGATCGCTTACATCGTGACGCGGCCGCGCCGCGTGGCGATCAACGAGTTGCTGGTGCGCCCGACGGGGCAGGAGAGCTGAACCGGGGTCAGCTCGGCACGACGACATTGAGGCCGTGCGGCCAGACGGAGAGCGTCGCCGGCGTTTTGCCGATGACGTGCCCGCCGAAGGCGACATCCTGCTCAGGCTCGGCGTCCACCCGGATCTCGCGCCCCTGCCAGTGGAGGATGTCGTCGCCAAGATCCTGGCCGAGGAAGTTGCTGACTGCGATGTTGGCCAGGGCAGCGACGTCGGCGGTGGTGACCACGATCACGTCGAGCAGGCCGTCGTCGACGCTCACGCCCTGCGCGAGGTTGAGGCCGGTTACACCCATCTGGGCCGAGTTGGCGATCGTACACTGGACACCGCTGGTCTCGATGTGTTCGCCGTCGATGTCGAGCGTGTACTTGGTGAGCGGGATCTGGCTGAGTTGATTGAGCGCCGTCAGCGGATACGCCAACTGGCCGAGCTCGTTCTTGAGGTTGCGCGGGGTGTTGGTCACCACGAGCGTCTCGAGGCCGAGGCTGGCGCGCAGGACGAAGACGTCGTCGCCGATTTTGCCGAGGTCGATCTTGCGGATGCGAGCGGTCGGCGAGGCGGCCAGTTGCGCGGCCTGGGTCAGATCGAGCGGAATGCCGAGCTCTGTCGCCAGCGCGTTTCCGGTTCCGCCAGGCAGGATGGCCAGTTCGACGTCCGTCCCGGCGAGCGCGATCGCCAATTCTTTGACTGAACCGTCTCCACCGCACACCGCGATCCGGCGTGCGCCCGCCGCCACGAGCTCCTGAGCATGTCGCAACCCGTCGCCGGCCTTTCGCGTCAGGTGAACGCGCCAATTCAACTCCTGGCCGAAACCGCGATTGAGGGCGTGCAGTACGGGACGATCGGGGCCCGAGGCCGGATTGATGATGACCGGCAACCAATCGATCATGTTGTCTCCCTAAAACTGGCGCTGCGGCGGCCGCTCCAAATGCGCCATGAACTCGGCACGTGTGCGGGCGTCCTTGCGGAAGAGCCCGCGGATCGCGCTTGTCGTCATGCTGCTGTCGTGTTTGCGCACGCCGCGCATCAGGCTGCACAGATGAACGCCGTCGACGACGACCGCCACGCCGCGCGGCTCGAGCACGTCCATCAGAAAATCTGCGATCTGGCCGGTCATGCGTTCCTGTACTTGCAGCCGGCGCGCGAACATGTCGACGATGCGCGGGATCTTGGACAGCCCGATGATCCGCCGGTCCGGGATGTAGGCGACGTGCGCGTGACCCAGGAACGGCAGCAGATGATGCTCACACAGGCTCGCGTACTCGATGTCGCGCACCACGATCATGTCGTCGTGCGGCTCGTCGAAGAGCGCGTCGTTGATCAGGGCTTTCGGATCGACGGCGTAGCCCTGCAGCAGCTCCGCGTACATACGCCTGACTCGCCGGGGCGTTTCGCGAAGGCCCTCGCGGTCCGGATCCTCACCGTAGCTCCTCAGCACGACGCGCACGGCGTCTTCAACGGCACGTTCGGGCGCCGTGAGCGGGTCTGCGGGCCGCGCGGCGCGTTTTGTGCGGCGCGCTCCTTTGGCAGCGCCTGAGGCGGCGCTTCGTTTGACAGCCACTCCCAAAGTCCTTTCACGTAGCTCGATCTGCGCGCTTTCTGGCGGCGTCGAGTGTGGACCCGATCATACGCGCTTTCGGAAGCCCAACCAGAGTGTGGCCGTCGGATATGCCGAGTGCCCACTCAATTTGTACCGTGCTCGCTGGATTATGGCGCAGGCCAATTCGGCGGGCGGCCCGTAGACTTCTTCGAAAGAGGGCGGGCCCTTCCCGAGAATGGACCGCGCCCGAGCGTATGCCTGCACCGGTCGCGTCGCCGGCCCACTCCGTGGCCCGGTGGGCTTCGCGCGAAGCCCACGCGGCACCTGTTTGTCGGTCGTCCGGGGACCTTCATCTCTTGTGTACAATCGTGTCGGAGGAGAATCCGACCATGAAGCGATCTCTGTACACCCTTTCGTCGATCCTGTCCGCAGGAGCTTTGCTCGCGGCGGCCTGCACCCCGGCGGCCGCCACCCAGCCCGCCGCAACTGAACCGGGAAGCAGCGCGCCGAAGCGCGTTGTCTACCTGATCAACGGCGGCCTGGGCGATAACGCCTTCTATGACTCGGGCAAGGCCGGCCTTGACGCCATCGCCGCCAAGTATGGCGTCGAGACGCGCACGATTGAGGCGAACTTCGACCCCGCCAAGTATCAGCCCAGCCTGGACGCCGCCGTGGATTTCGCTGACGTCATTTTCGTGATCTCTTATGGCTTCGAAGACCCGCTCAAGGAGATCGCTGACGCCAACCCTGACAAGATCTTCGTGAACCTCGACACTGTCGTGCAGAACTCCAAGGGCACGATCACATCGGTCGACTACATCGAGGAGCAGAGCGCCTACCTCGCCGGTGTGGCTGCCGCGTTGTCCACAACCGACACGTCGATTGCCAACGTCAACGCCGACAAGAAGATCGGCGTGGTAGCCGGCGACAGCGACCCTGTGACCAACGCTTTCCTCTTCGCCTACGAGAACGGCGCGCACAGCATCGACCCCGACATCGTGGTCGAGCGCAAGTACCTGGGCGGCGCCTGGGACGATCAGGGCCGCGGTAAGCAGGCCGCCGAGCAACTCTATGACGCGGGCTCCGACGTGGTCTTCCAGGTCGCGGCTGCCGCCGGTCTGGGCGTCCTCCAGGCCGCGAAGGATCGCGGGCTGTACGCGATCGGCGTCGACACCAACCAGAACGATCTTCAGCCCGGCTCGATCATCGCCAGCGACATCAAGAACGTCGGCGCCTCGATCGAGACCGTCTACGCCACGATCGCCGATGGCACTTACAAGCCCGGCCAGGTGCTGAAGTACGGCATCAAGGAAGGCGGCGTCGATATCGACTTCAAGGCGCAGAAGCCCGTGCTGCCGCAGGCCTCGATCGATAAGGTGCTGGAGATACGCAAGCAGATCATCGACGGCACGCTCACGATTGAGATCTACACCGGAGACTGATCCGCAGACGAGGGACGGCCGACCATGGACCGCGGTTCAGCCGGCGCTGGTGCCAGTAGCGTTGGCGATTGCGACCGCTGTCGGCCGTCCCTCGTCTACGGTCCTCTCGCATGGCCTATCTCGACCTGACCCGCATCCGCAAGACCTTCCCGCCCGCAACGCTCGCGCTTGACGATGTCTCGTTGAGCTGCGAGCGCGGCGAGATCCATGCCGTCGTCGGTGAGAACGGCGCGGGCAAGAGCACGTTGATGAAGGTGCTCTACGGCCTCGAGAAGGCTGACGCTGGCACGATCGAGCTTGCCGGCAAGCGCCTGCAGATCCGCAGCCCGCGCGACGCTCTGGCCGCTGGCATCGGCATGGTGCACCAGGAACTCGTGCAGGTCCCGGAGTTCACGATCTGGGAGAACGTGGTCCTCGGGATGGAGCCCGTCGGGCCCTTCGAGTCACTGCGAGCAAACGAGGCCATCCGCTTCGTGCAGGGCCGCATCGACGAGTTCGGCTTCGGTCTGCGCGCGCAGACGCGACTTGCGGATCTGTCGGTCGCGGCGCGGCAGAAGGTCGAGATCCTCAAGCTCCTATGTCGTGACGTCAGCATCCTGATCCTCGATGAGCCGACCGCGGTGCTCACGCCTCAGGAGATCCCGCCGTTCTTCGAGGAGCTGCGCCGCCTGCGCGCGGCCGGCCGCACGCTGCTCTTCATCTCCCATCACCTCGATGAAGTCCTCGCGCTCAGCGACCGGGTGACCGTGTTGCGGCGCGGCGTTCACATCGCCACACGCGCGGCCAGCGAGCTCGACCGCGCCGAACTGGCGACCCTCATGGTCGGCCGCGACATCTCTGAGGGCCGGCACGAGGCCCGTGTGACGGCCCTGGGCTCGGTCGTGCTGCAGCTCGACGCGTTGCGCGTCACAGCGCCCGATGGCCGGCCAGCTTTGATCGACGTCAACGCCGAGGTCCATCAGGGCGAGATCGTGGGCGTGGCAGGCGTCGAGGGCAACGGTCAGACCGAGTTGGTCGAAGCCCTGATCGGCCTCACGCCGCCCGAACGGATCTCGGGCTTCGTCCAGATCGCGGGCACCCGCATCGCGCGCAACGCCACGGTGCTGTCGCGCCGACGGCATCTGAGCTACGTGCCTGCGGATCGCGGGCGGGCCGGCTCCGCCCTTGTGGCACCCGTGGTCGACAACGTGTTGATGGGCCACCACCGCCTCGATCCTGCCATGACCTGGGCGGGCGGGGCGCTCATCGATCGGGGCGCAGCTCGCCGATTGGCCGACGACGTCAGGCGCCGTTACGACGTCAGTCTGTCGAGCCTCGAGGCGCCGATGCGCTCACTCTCGGGCGGCAACCAGCAGAAGGTGATCCTCGGGCGTGAGCTGGCCGCCGAGCGCCCGCTCCTCATCCTCGATCAGCCGACGCGCGGCCTCGACGTCAGCGCGACGGAGTTTGTACATCGCGAGATCAAGGCACAGCGCGACCTCGGGCGCGCGATCCTGCTCGTCTCGTCAGACCTGGATGAATTGCTGGCCCTGTCTGATCGCGTGTTGGTGTTGCACCGCGGCCGCCTGGTCGGCACGCTGTCGATCGAGGACGCCAGCCTCGAACGGGTGGGGCGCCTGATGCTCACGGGGAACGACGATGCGTCGTGATCTCGCGGTTGCCCTGGTCGGCATCCTGGCCGCCTTCGGCCTGGGCGCGCTCGTCATGGCCGCGCAGGGCTACGACCCAGCCGCGGTCTATCGAGCCCTCTATGACTATTCGCTTGGCGGAAGCCAGCCTGGAAAGGCCCTGGGCAACACGCTGTTCCGGGCCATCCCGCTCGTCCTGACGGGCCTATCGGCTACGCTGGCCTTTCGAGCGGGCGCTGTCAACCTTGGCCAACCCGGCCAGTTCCTGTGGGGCGCGCTCTTCGCGGTGGTCGGGGGGCTGTATCTGCCGCTGCCCGCGCCATTGTTGCCGCTGGCCCTCATCGCGCTCAGCCTGCTCGGGGGAGCGCTCTGGGCGGCGCTGGCGGGCTTCCTGCGGACTCGCTTCGGCATGAACGAGTTCATCGTCACGCTCATGCTCAACAGCATCGCCGACAAGGTGACGCTGTGGGTGATCTCCTATCCCTTGCAGGATCAATCCGCTTCGACGCCGATGACGCCGCCTATCGCGGCTGCCGCGCGTCTCCCGGACCTGGGCACTGTCAATGCCGGTGTGATTGTGTTAGCCGTGGCGTTCGTCATCTGCTGGATCGTGGCCTCGCGCAGCCGGCTCGGCTATGAGTGGCGGCTCACCGGCCAGAACAGTCTCTTTGCTCGCTTGGGCGGCGTGCCCGAGGTGGCCAACTACAGCCGCGTGATGGCGCTCAGCGGCGCGCTGGCGGGCCTGGCCGGTGGGCTGATCATCATGGGCGAGAGCAATCGCTTCATCCGCGGCCTCGGCGCCAACTACGCCTGGGACGGGATCATGGTGGCCGTCATCGCCAACAACGGTCTCTGGGGAACGCTGGCCTACGGTCTGTTCTTTGCGGCCCTTCAGACCGGCGCGCTCGGGATGGAGTTGATCACGGCACTGCCCAGCGAGTTCATCCAGGTGCTGCAGGCCCTGACCGTCCTCCTGGTCGTCGCGGGGCGGGGCGGCCTTAACGATGCCCTGGCCGCGTGGTGGGCGCGTCGACGCCTTCGTCGCGTTCACGGCCCGCGCGATGGCGCCGTTCAGGAGCAGACCGCCGATGCGTGAGTTTCTGGGCTTGCTGAATGGCACGTTCGCGGCGACGACGCCGGTGTTGCTGGCGGCGCTCGGTGGCGCATTCACGTACTACAGCGGCATGTTCAACATCGCCATGGAAGGCATGCTGCTGGTCGCGGCCTTCTGTGCCGTGCTCGGCGGATTCTTCAGCGGCAGCTGGATTGTGGGGTTGCTCTGCGCCATCCTCGGGGGTGTCGTGGTGGCGCTGCTCTTTATCCTGTTTGCGATCGTTCTGCGCACCGACGAGTTCGTCACGGGCATCGCCCTCAACCTGCTGGCCGTGGGCGCCACGACCTACGCGCTGCGCCAGATCTTCAAGACCTCGGGCGCCTTTCAGAGCCCGGGCATCCCGGCCATCCCGGCGCTCGATGTACCAGGGCTCTCGACCTTGCCGGTGGTCGGCCCGTTGCTCTTCAAGCAGAACCTGATCGTCTATGTGGCGGTCATGCTGATCGGGCTGGCCGCCTACGTGATCTTCCGCACGCGCTACGGTCTCCGGCTGCGCGCGGCCGGCCACAACGCCCAGGCCCTTGACACCGCCGGCGTGCCCGCCACGCGCGTGCGCGTGTGGGCCTTGCTCGCCTGCGGTGTGTACTGTGGGATCGGCGGCGCCTTCTTGTCCACCGGCTATCTGCAACTCTTTGGCGAGAACATGTCGGCCGGCCGCGGCTGGATCGCTCTGGCCGCAATCATTCTCGTCAGCGGCAATCCGTGGGGCATCGCCCTGATCTCGCTGCTGTTCGGCCTGGCGGACGGCGTCGGCCTGCTGCTGCAGGGCAATGGCCTACCGCCTCAGATCACTGACACGTTGCCGTACGTCGCCACGCTGCTGGCGCTCTGGGTATATGCCCGCCGGGCGAACCGCGAACGGCGGGCAGTGGACCGCAGTACCTGAACCGCCAGACGTTCGCCTTGGCGAACCTCCGCGGGCTTGTCGTCTGCCGTCTCTCTTGAGGGGGTTCCATGACGATCGACCAATCCTGGACGTTGCCGCATCACGACGGTTCGGCACTCTATGTGCCTGAGCCCAACCCGCCTCTGGGCGGGAAGGTCACGGTGCGGCTGCGTGTGCCGCGCGCCGGCAATGTCACGTCGGCCTGGGCGCGGGTGATCATCGACGGCGAACCCGAGCTTGTCGAGGCTACGATCGACGCGCAGGACGAGTATGACCTCTGGTTGCGCGCGGACCTGCGCGTGGTCAATCCGGTCGTGAGTTACCGCTGGTTGATGGACGGCGGCGCCTACGGCTATCAATGGCTCAACGGCCAGGGTTTGCACGATCACGACGTCCCGGACGCCGCTGACTTCAGGCTCAGCACTGCCGAACCGCCGCCACCCTGGGCGACGGGCACCATGTACCAGATCTTTCCGGATCGGTTTGCCAAATCAACGGATCGTCAGGCGCCGGCCTGGGCGCGGCCCGCGGCGTGGGACGATCCCGTGATCGGCGAGGGCCCCGACACGCCGCGGCAGTTCTATGGCGGAGACCTCGACGGCATCACAGCGCATCTCGATCATCTGGCCGCGTTGGGGGTTGGCACGATTTATCTGACGCCGTTCTTCCCGGCCGAGTCCAACCACCGCTACAACGCTTCGACGTTCGCGCGGGTCGATCCGCTCCTCGGCGGCGACGGAGCTATGGCGCGGCTGGCGGCGGCCGCTCACGCGCGCGGCATGCGCTTAATGGGCGACCTCACGACCAACCATTGCGGCGACACTCACGAATGGTTCCAGGCGGCGCTTGCCGATGCCAACGCGCCCGAAGCCTCATTCTTCTTCTTCACGAGGCACCCTGACGCCTACGACGCCTGGTGGAACCTGCGCGAGATGCCGATCTTCGACCATCGCAGCGCCGAACTGCGGCGGCGTCTCTATGACGGGCCCGACTCGGTTGTGGCGCGCTGGCTTGGCCCGCACGCCCTCGACGCCTGGCGAATCGACGTGGCCAACATGACCGGCCACCACGGCGACATCGACGTCAGCCGCGAGGTGGCGCGCACCATCCGGCGGACGATGAAGGCTGTCACGGCCGAGTCGTTCCTGCAGGCCGAGTCGAACCACGACGCCAGCCCGGATCTGCTCGGCGACGGCTATCACGGCACAATGAACTACGCGGCGTTCACACGGCCGCTCTGGCAATGGCTGTTGCCGCCGCAGCAGCGACCCTACCGCCATGGCAAGTACCCGACGCTTCCTAGCTTGCCTGGAGATCGGATCGTCGCGGCCATGCGGTCGCTCTCGGGCGTCGTCCCCTGGCAGGCGACGCTGCATGCCATGAACCTGATCGGCTCGCACGACACACACCGGGTGGCCTCACTGCTCGAGGAGCCGGCGCGCGTCGACGTGGCATTCGGCCTGCTCGCGGCCTACCCGGGCGTCCCCATGATCTACGCCGGTGACGAGATCGGCCTGGCGACGATGGGCCCCGAGTATGCGCGCATCCCGATGCCGTGGGAGCACCGCGAACGCTGGGACGAACGTCGACTGTCCCTCACGCAGTCGCTCTTCCAGACCCGGGCTGCCAGTGACGCATTGCGGCGCGGCGGGCTGCGCTGGCTGTCGATCAATGCCGACTCGTTGACGTTCCTGCGGGAAGCGCCGGGAGTGTCGATCCTGGTGCACGCGGCGCGCGCCGCACATGAGCCCGTTCGACTGCCTGTGGGCCTGGTCGGTGCGCAACTGACAGGCCTGGCCGGCACGGCCGATCTCCAGGCGGTGGCCGGCGAGGTGTTCCTCCCGTTCGATGGCCCGGCCTTCCGGCTCTGGCGGCTTGCGGATCGGTAGACGGTAGCAGAAGACGTGTCGGAGGTTAAACGAGAAGGACCGGGTTGTACCCGGTCCTTCGCATGGGAGATGAGTGGAGATGGCGGGAGTCGAACCCGCGTCCGAAAAGAGTCAACCACCAACCTCTACGAGCGTAGCCCGGCTATTTTGGTTTCACCGGCGGGCCCCCGTCGGGCAGGGTAGCACCGCCGACCAGCTGCTGCCGACGTTGCCGTCGGTCTTGGAGTGGGTCGCAGCGTCCCACTCTGCAACCTGGCTTAGATGACGCTGACCTGTGTGTCGCCAGGTGGGCTGACGGCCAGCGGCTTGCCGCTAGGGCAGGCGGGGCTCAATGCTAGCGGGGTTAGGCCGCGAGCGGGAGAGCCGTGTAAGTGCGGTTGGCACTTGAAGGTTGCGCTGAGTTAACGGGATCGGCGCCGCCCGGCTCGCCATTGGTGACCAGCTCAATCCGTCGAAACCGGTCATCCCCATGACCCTTACATTATATCGCACGCACGCAAGCCCTCGCTGATTGTGCGCATAGCCACGTCCGCATGTGGACTCGAATGGGACGGACTGATGTCAACGGCTGTCGGAGACTGGTGCTCTCGGGCTGGCAAACAATGCTGTTCCACAGAAATCATTCGCAGACGTTGACCATCAGAAGGACCACGGCGTACCTGCCGCCAGAGACGCCGGCGATGTTTTCGTGACCTCCTCGACGTAGATCGGAACGATGAGGCTGCCGAAGAATACCAGGAGCACGGCCGGCAGGACGCGGCCAAGCCCATGAGAGGTGAGCGGTGTTCTGCGGTGCACCGTTGACCTTGGCGCGGGCCAGGATCCGCTCCAACTGAACCGGCGGAAGCCGTTAGCGCGAGTTCTCTCCGTATAGCGACGAGAGGCCCCCATCTCTATATGCTATTAATGCGCATAGCCATCACCCGAAATTGGATATATCCGTATCACTGACCATTTAAACCAAGATCCTGAGTTACAAAAATCCGCTATACAACGGATGACGACACATTACGTTTGGTTATGATTGATCCAGCCCACTAATACTCACTAGAGTGGGGCGCTCATCCGGCCCGACACCCGACAATTCATCCTTCTGAGGAGCCGTCTCATGCGCGTCTCGACCATCGCTGTCGCTCTCTCCGCCTGCGCCTTGCTGCTCGCACCCTGGGCCACACCGCCACGCGCGCAGGCAGGCGCTCTCGTCACACCGGCTAACACCCGCGTGACCGATACCAACCAGCTGGATGCCTGGGTCGGCGAGCCCGACGTGACCAACCAGAACGGTGTCCTCTACGCGGTCTGGCGAGACGCCCGCCGCACCGGGAGCCAGGTTGAAGCCGATATCGTCTTCGCAAAGTCCACCGACAGCGGAGCCACCTGGAGCGCCAATTCCACCGTCTCAAACAGCCAGTACATCGGTTTCACCGACAATCCGTCCATCAGCGTTTCACCAGATGGGACGATCTGGATTGCCTGGGGGCTGGACGCTTGCTACGACGTCTCGATCTCGTGCGGCGGGGGTGAGTTGCAAAATGACGTCCGCGTGGCCTGGTCTTTCAACGGTGGGGCGAGCTGGAACGAAAGCGGTCTCTGGAACGGGACGCCGGGCAGCATTTCTGACAGCCTGGAGCAACGGCCCGAGATCGTGGCCACGAATACCAAGATCTGGACGATCCTCCACGACCCAACCTTCAGCGGCGGCAACCTCATTGGCTTCGACATCGTCCTGCACGAGATCGCGCGCAATGGCACCGACCTGGCATCCTCGTACAAACTCCTGACTCCCACGAGCAGTGGCAGGCTGAACACCTTCGGCGGGCCATTGGAGGCGCTGGCGGTCAGTGGCTCCGTCGTCTGCGCGGCCTGGGAAGATCAGAGGGATAGTTCCTCGATCTACGGCACCTGCTCGACGAACGGAGCCGTGTCTTTTCAAGCAGGTACGCGGTGGTCAACCAATGGCTCCGACACGGCGCCGCGGCTGGCCTTCGCTCCAGACGGCCGCCTTTATCTCAGCTATCGCGATGCCGACAAGAAGGACATCGTGGTCCGCACGTCAACGGACAACGGCACCACCTGGAGCACGCCCGTTGCCGCCACTCAGATAGGATCGGCCTACACGTTCGAGTACGACCTGACTGTCGGGCCGGATGGACAGATGGTGATGCCCGTGGTGATGGGGGCCCTTTCCACGGCGGACAAGACCGACCTGAACATCGTGACGTCGATCGACGGCGGCCAAACCTTCGCCCTCAATGGACCCCTGGAGGCGGGTAACGCGCAGTACCTGAGCATCTCAACACAATATCGAGTTGCAGTAACGACGTCCGGATCAGCCAATGATGCACGCGCCCACACGATCTGGGCCGATGATCGCGGTGATCCCCTGGTGACGCAGAACCTAATCTGGTCGGCGACCTCAGTCCTCGATTCAGTGGCGCCGACAGTGCCGGGTCAGCTTCGCGCCAGCACCGGCGACACGAGCGTCCTGCTTGAATGGGATGCATCCAGCGATGCAAACGGCGTGACGTCCTATCACATCCTGCGCGCGACCAACGCTGGCGGGCCCTACACACGCCTGAACGCGGTGCAGACGACGCAGACTTACTACCGTGATGTTGGGCTGGCCGCCGGAACGTACTACTACCGCGTCGCCGCCATAGATGGCACCGGCAATATCAGCGCCGCGAGCCAGGAGGTCAGCGGGACCGCCACCGTGGGCGGAGTTCTTACGGGGCTGGGTGGAACGCTGGCTTACGACAAAGGCGGCAGCGTCGTGGGCGTGCGCGCGCTTACGGCGGGTGCCGCTGGCGGTGAGAGCACGCTCTCGGGCGCCTTCCCGAACTATTCGCCGGATGGACAGCGCCTGTACTACCGCAGCCCGGCCGCGGGTCTTGGCACGGTCCTCGCAGGCAATACAACCGGGCAAAACACCCAGGTGGCCTACAGCGACACCCAGGCGATCGGCGAGTTCGATCTTCCCGCCGACGCGAACTTCATCGCCGGCGTCTTCCAGGACGATTTCAACGGCGCCTGCGTCCCCTTCGAGGCGCGCCTGGTGCAGCTGGCGCCGCGCGCCTCTCAGTCGAGCACGAGCAACACGAACGCCGCCTCGATCTCGGTCTCGCCCGATCACCGCTGGGTCGCCTATACGAACCGCCTCTACTGTACGTTGGCCGGCACCGTCCAGTACGATTCCAATCGGCTGTGCCTGATCGACACCCAGGCAATGGCCTTCACGGAGGTCTGCCAGGCTCCCGCCAACGTCCAGGGTAGCGATTTCGCCAACCGCGCCAACAGCCTCGTCTTCTCGGCCAACTACACCGGCCAGAACGAGATCTGGCGGGCCATCGTGAACGGCAACGGCAGCTTGAGCCAGTTCACGCAGCTCACGCGCGGGGCGGCCGGCCAACCCGCCACGCGGCCGCGCGTCTCGTCCGATGGGAACTGGGTGGCGTTCCTGCGAGATATCGATGCCGGGACAGGCGAGACCCTGCAGGTCCACGTAGTGCGATTGGACGGCGAGAGCGTGCGCCCACTCGGGTTCTCGGCCGCGTCGATCGCATGGTCGGGCGGCGGTCCGGCCGGGCCCGTGCTCGGCGCGCAACGAGTCTTCCTTCCGCTGCTCAGGCGCTAAGAGGCACGTGGGCGTGGGTCGTATAATGCTGCCATGTGGATGAAGGCCGCGCGCGCGCTGGCTCTTGCACTGCTTGTCATGGTTGTCTTAGCAGCGCCCCTGGCCGCCGCGCAATCGTCCCTGACCGCCCGTTGGCTGAGCGAGCCGGCCACGGCCGGTCAGGCCAACACCATCATCATCGCCGCTGACCCGCAAGCCGACCTCACCGGCCTGACGGTTTCCGTCGTTCATGACGACCAGGAAGTCGCCCTGACTGTTGTGGATGAAGCCGGACAATGGCGCGGTGCGTTCTCCCCGCCGTCGGCCGGATCGTATGTCGTTCATGTCACGGGCTCGCTCGCGGGCCAGGGTGTAGATGAACGCCTGGCGCTCACCGATGTTCGGGAAGCGACCATCGGGCTGCCGGCCATTCAGGTCGAGGCGCCAGAGCCGGTTCCGAGCCAGACCGAGGTCGGGCCGAACTGGACCTTGATCGGCGGCAGCGCGCTTGCGGTGATTCTCTTTGTCGCGGCCGTGCTGGTGGGTCGGATCAAGCGCTGAACCGATTCCACACCCCCGTTTGAATGCCGATAGCCGACCCCCTCGGTCGGAAAACGCGCTCATCCCGGGATATTCACAGGGCTTTTCTCGCCAAGCGGCAACCGTCGCAGTAGGATCTACTCAGGTTGTCTGTCACATCGCGCTGACAACCTGAGTAGATTCGAGTTGACGTGCCTTCTGACGCTCCACTGTCGCCCAACACCACGCCGGGCTCGCGTGCGGCCGTTGCGGATATGGCCGGCGCTGCGCGTGAGTCGGCCCGGCTGATCACCGAGCTTCAAGAGAGCACGGATCAACAACGGCTTGTCATCGAGCAGGCCAGCCTTGCCCGCAGCATGCTGCTGATCTCCGTCGGACAAACGACCTCGGCCATGGAAGACGTCACGGCGGGTGCCGAGCATTCGGTGCAGACGGCCGACGACGGCAAAGCCGTGTCCGCTCAACTCGCCGTCGGCATGCGTCACATGAAAGAAGCCTCGACCGAGCTGGCGCAACGCGTTCGCCAACTCGGCAAGCACTTCCGCGAAATCGACGCGATGTCGGAGACGATTGAGGAGATCGCGTCTCAGAGCACGTTGTTGTCGCTGAACGCCGCCATCGAGGCGGCCCATGCCGGCGACAACGGGCGCGGCTTCGCGGTCGTCGCGGCCGAGATGCGCAAGCTCGCCGAGCGCTCCAAGGGCCGCACCAAAGAGATCTCGCAACTGACCCAGCTGGTT
>JBGAGY010000010.1:0-247333 GCA_044226485.1 Anaerolineales bacterium | reverse complement strand
CTCCCCGCGCGTCTGGCCTAACGCATAGCGTTCCGCATCAGGGCCGGAAGGGCCAGCTGCGATTGGCCGATCGAGACGAGGCGGGTCGACACAATCGTCGTGCCGTCTGGATTGGTGACCACGACGACGTGTCGGCCGTAGGTGAGGCCCGGCGGCACCGTGACGCTCAGATGCTGGGCATCGACGACCGTAACCGTGGCGGGCAGCCCGCCGACGGTGACGGTCGGGGCGCCGTAGAAGTTGTCTCCGACCAGCGTGAAGGACCCGCTCGGCGCGTCGAGACGGGCCGGCGAGAACGAGTCGACCACGGGCGTGGTCCACGATCCCACATAGAGCTCGTCAAGATCTACGGCCAGTTCGTTCGGCGTGCCGACGTCGGCGAGGCGCACGGAGACCGTGATGGTCTGGCCGGCCCAGGCCGAGAGGTCGAACGAGATGCGTTGCCAGGCCGAGCCCGGGCTGAGCGCGAACAGCGTGGGCTGTGCCTGCCCAACCCCTTGAACGGCAAACGCGACGCTGTCATCGTTGTTGGCCAGGGGATTTCGGTACACGGCCGAAAGCAACGGATGGTGCATGTTCGCGGGAAGCGTGACGACCTGGCCAACGCTTGAAGCCGAATCCGTGAAGTCGATCGGATAGGCGATGACGTTGAAGCCGCCCGCCGTCGCCTCGAGGGCCAGCGCCTCCTTCATCGACGTGTTGAGCGCCAGAAAGCGCCGGCCGCTGTTGGCCGTCACAGTCGGCAGCGTGGCGGCGAGCGCGCTCCATCCAAGGCCCGAATCCGCGGGCTGGCGAAGCGTGACGACGTGTGTGGTCGGGTTGACGGTCATCACCGTCGCGCGGCCATTGGAGCCCGGCACGCTGCCCCGCGCCGCGAGCGCAAAGCCCGTCGCCGGCTGCCCTTCGCCCCACGTGCCGTCGCCGTTGCGGCGGCTGAAGCGAACCACCCCGCCGCTGCTCCAGACCGTGTCGAGGTGGCCCGCTGCGTCTAGGGTCGTGCCCTGATGAGAGCCGTCGCAGGTCTCGCTCGAAACCGGGCTCGGGAACGACATGCCGACCGCCTCCGACCACGTGACCTCGACCACGCCGCTGGTCGGGCAGCCGACCATGTGCAGGACGTCATTGGCGTCGAAGACATAGTCCGAGCCGAGGGGCATCAGCCCGGCCTGCGCCGCGCCGGACCAGCTGCCGCCGCCCTCGTAGTGCGCGACATGCACCATTCCATCGCCCTCGGCCCAGATGTAATGCAGGTGGCCTGCATGATCGAACAGCAGTCGATGGCTGGCCCCTCCGCCCATGTACGGGAAGGACGTGGCGCTCGACCAGACGCCTGCGGGGCTGCGCTGGCGGAACGATCGCGTGCCGTCGTCGTTCATCAGGATCATGGAGACGGTGCCGTCAGCGCCCACCACGAGGTCGCGCGTCGACGTCGTTCCGAGATCTTCAATCGGGCAGGCAGGGGCTCCGAGGCAGGCCTGGAAGTGATTGCCCGACAGATCACGGTACGCGAGCAGCGTCGAAGTGCCCGAGAGCGCGGCGGTCGCCGTGATCACTGTTCCCGTCGCCGCCCACCCGCCGGCCGCGACGCTGGCCCGCAGAACGCCATGAGCGCCGTCGACCGTGTCGACCCATTGCAGACCCGCCGGCGTCAGCGCCGACCAGCCCTGCGTATCGACATCGAAGCGCGGATTGGCGATGGCGTTGTCGGCCGGCGGCAGGACGAAGGTGCTCGACAGGGCGCCGCCAACCGCCGTGAACTGCGATTCGGGTCGGCTCACCGCGGAACCGCCGGTGCCGACGGTCACCGTCACATTCGTGCTCGGCTGCGTTTGATGCGCCGCCCAACGACCGGCAGCATCGCTCTGGAGGTTGGACTCGACGGCGGGGATGCCCGTAATGGGAACCTGCGCAAGCGGCCGACCGGTCTGATCGACCACCGTCCCAGACACGTCCAGATCGTAGTACCTGAACTGCCCCCAGCGCGCCGGATCCGTCGGCCAGGCTTCCTGATTGCCATAGGCGTCCATCGCGCGGAAGCGATATTCGAGGAGCGTGCCGGGGAAATAGCCCATCACATAGCAGTGCACCACAGAAGACCAGGTCGGTTGGCAGTTCACGTCGTTCATCCACGCGCCGCCATCGACGCGGATCTGACCCATGCCGCCCCCGGCGCCGGCCGGGCCCTGGTCCATCACCAGCATGTCGAAGGAGACGCCGGTGCCGCGCAGGGCGTACCCCGAGCGATCGTTCAAGAAGGTCGAGGTCGGCGGCCAGTGATCGGGATTGGCCCAGCTTGGATTGGCCATCCGATTGCCGACTCGCAGCCACGGCACACTCGAAGACCAATCGATGGAGACGCTGTAGATGTCCATCGAGTCCCAATACCAGGTGCTGTTGTAGTACACGTAGTGCGCGCGAGTGAAGAAGATCTGGTCATTCAGGCCCCATGACCCGGCGAGCAGATCAACGTTCGTGTCGCCGACGAAGTAGTCGAGCGTGCGCGTCTGGCCCGTGGCGGAGTCGACGACATACAGGCGCTGCCAGCCGTCGGCGTTCAGGCCATCAATCAGGATGCGCTTCCCATCCAGCGACCAGGCCGGGTTCGCAGCGTACGGCACGGCCGCAAGGATATGCTGATTGCTGCCATCAGCGTTCATCAGATAGAGGTGGTAGTCGACGTTTCCGGTCGTGCGACGCGAGATGAACGCGATCTGTTTGCCGTCCGGCGACCAGGCGGGCTCGCCGTCATAGCCGGTTTGAGTCGTGAGACGCGTCACCCCGCCGCCGTCGGCGTTCATCACGTAGACGTCGTACTGATTGGCTTCGCGATTGCTCTGGAACACGAGGCGCTGGCTGTCGGGCGACCAGGCCGCGCCAGAGTCCGTGGCCCCTGAGTTGGTCAACATGGCAAGGCCCGAGCCGTCTGCGTTGACGCGATAGAGATCGTAGTTGCCGCTTCGCCGCGATGAGAACACGACGCGCGACATGTCGGGGCTGAACGCGGGTTCAAGATCGGGCGAGCCGTCCTGTGTCAGGCGATAGGTGCCACCGAAATCGCTGGACGTGAGATAGATCTCCCAATTGTTGTCAGCGTAGCTCTGGTACGCGAACTTGGCCATATCGGTTTGCGCCCGTTCCAGCTCGCTGGGCGCTTCAGCCGTCGTCGCCTCCTCGCCGGGCAGCGCCGGGATCGTGGGATCCTCCAGGGTGCGCGGCGCCCGCGGAGGGGGCGGCGCGTCCTGCGCGCTGGCCGGGGCGGGGCCGCCGATCGCCTGGCCGACAACAAGCAGCGCGGTCGTGAAGAAACGTAAGGCGAGAACGACGGATGGGCGGATGGGTCGGGAGTTCATCTGAGTCACCATTGGTTGCAGAGCACATTCACCAAACGAGACACCTTAAGGAGTCCAGCGCAGCAGGATAGGCAGGGTCACCCAATCGCTGCCCACAGACACGGTCTCGGCGGCCTGTGCGGCGAAACCGCCCGGGTTGACCACGATCACGGATCGCAGGCCGAGGGGTGTGCCGGCTGGCAACGTCACGGTCAGGTGTTGTGGATCGAGCATCGTCACGAACGCGGCATGCCCGCCGACGAGCACTGTCGGCGTCAACGCAAAACGCTCGCCCGTGATCGTGAAGGTCGAGCCTTCGCCGTCGAGTTGCAGCGGGGCGATTGCCGTGACGGCCGGGGTGGTCCAGGACGCCAGCGCGACGGTGTCGAGATACGCGCCGGGCATCGAACCGCCGGCGCCGTCGGCCAACGCGACGGTGACCGTCACCGTCTTGCCGGCCCAGGCTGAGGCATCGAGCCATTGCGTGCCCCAGATCCCGTTGAACGGCGTCGCCATCGAGACGACGGTCGGCGTCGGCGCATCGCTGGCCTGAATGGAGATCGTCAACGAGTCTGCCGGGTCGACTGACGAATACTGGTAACGCATGAACAGCGTCGGCGAGCGCATATCGGCCGGGATGGTCACGACCTGGCGAACACCGGCCACCCCACTGCCGTCGATCAACATATAGTGGGTGAGCGAACTCGCCGACGCGTACGGGTACTGGTCGCTGGTAGTCAGGGTCATAGCGTTCAGATCGGTCGCGAGCAGACGTCCTCCGGCATACGGCGCTGCCAGAGTCCTGGCCAGCGGCGCCGACCACTGTCCATCCGCCGTGATTTCCATGAGGAGTAATCGCTCGGCGCCATCACTGACGACGAGGCGCGGCCGGCCCGAGTTGCCGGCCACGAGCCCACGTAGCGCCTGGGCGTGGCCATCGAGCGCGACCGGGGCTCCCCACGATCCGCCAGCCAGTCGGCGACTCGCCACGGTGTTGCCGCCGTTCGTCCACACGGCATAGATGTTGCCCGCCAGGTCGATCTGGGCTGCCAGCGTGTTCTTCTGGCACACCTGAGATGCGATCGACGTCGGCGCCGAAAGGCCGCTCCAGGGCGACCAGGTGCGGTCGGTCACACCGTCATCCGCGCAGCCGATGATGCGCAACAGGTTGTCGGAGTCGATGACTGCATCCATGCCGAGCGGCAGATACCCGACAGGGTCGGCCGACGACCAGCCGCCGCCGTCCGCTCGATGGGCCATGTACACGTTGCCGACCAGGTCTGACCAGACGTAATGCCAGCGTCCATCGTGGTCGGCAAGCAGACGATGGTTCGCGCCTTCGCTGTAGTACGGGAAGGCCATCGCGGCCTGCCAGGTGCCGGCCTGTGTGCGCAGCTGGAACTGGCTGGCATTGCTGGTGTTGCGCGCGATGATGGCCAGGGCTCCGTCAGCGGCGGCGCCCAGATCCGTCATCCAGCCCGGGATCGGATCGGTCTCCACGCACGGCTGGCTCCCCTGGCACAGTCGCAACGTCGTCTCGCTCCAGTTGTGATAGGCGATGACGGTCGTATCACCGACCTGAACCGAGGCCGCCCCTCCAATCGGGCTGCGGAGGTATTCGTATGACGCCATGGAGCTGAGCCGCAGTTGACCGGACGGGATTGTCAAGACCGCCGGATCGAGCCAGGCCAATGGCGAGCGGTTCATGGCGCTCCAGCCGAGGCCCGGCGTGTCGAAGCCAGGGTTGACCAGCACATTGTCGGACGGGATCAGGTCAAAATCGCCGCGCACCATGCGGTCGGTGCCCGTCAGGTCGAACCTGTCGGAACGGATCGTGCTGGTCAGTGCGCCGGGCAGGCCGGCCGCAACGGAGTAGATCTGGCTCGTCTCACGCTGGTGAGCGCGCCAGTTGCCGGCGCCGTCCGTGAGCACGACGGGCTCGACCGTGCTCGGGAAGCCCGTCATCGACACGTTCGCCAGGGGGATGCCGCGCAGATCGCGCACGACCCCCATGTACTCCTTGTCGTAGATCTCGGCGGTCGCCCAGCGTTGTGGATCGTTCGACCAGGCCTCGCGATTGCCGTAGGCATCGATGCCCCGTGAGCGAACCTGCAGCTGCGCGCCGTCGCTGGTGGGCACCTGACATGACCACACCGCTCGGGCAGCGACGACGCACCCACCGCCGTAAGTCTGCCAGCTTTCATTTGACGACCGGCGGGTCTGGACCTCGACCGTGGCGATGCCGGCTTCACCCTGATCGCCTCCCGTCACGCGCACTTCTAATGGGGCGAAGCGCTTGCCGATCGGCGTCGGGAACCACGGCGTCGTGATCGGCGGCCGGCGGTCCGAACTGCCCCAGCTCGGAAATGCGGCTGGAGAAAACGCAACGGGGCTACCGCTCGCCGGATTTGTGACGTCGACTGACCACACCTGAAGGCGCTGTAGATAAAACTGCCCGTTGACGGGCGTGTACTCGGCGACGGTCACGTATACAGTGTCCGACGCCCCCCACGCGCCCGCCATCACGTCCACATAGGGGTACGACGACACGGGGAAGTGGCCGGTCGGATGGAGGGAGTTGCTGGCAACTTCATAGATGTAGAGCCGTTGACCGGCGGACGGGTCAAAGGCATCGTATAGCAGGCGCTGCGCGTCAGGCGACCAGGCCGGGCGGCTGCTGTACGGAGAGGAGGCCAGGACCCGCTGACCGCTTCCGTCGGCGTTCATGACGTAGAGGAAGAAAGTGTGATCACCCGGCGTGCGTCGAGAGATGAACGCGATCTGCTTCCCGTCAGGCGACCAGGCGGGCTCGCCGTCATAGTCCAGGTTGTTCGTCAGCTGGACGAGGCCGCCGCCGTCGGCGTTCATGATGAAGATGTCGTCGTTGCCGGTGCGTCGGCTTTGGAACGCCAGGCGCGATCCGTCAGGCGACCATGTCGCGGCCGAGTCGGTGGCGCCGTCGCCGGTCAACTGGACGAGGCCCGTGCCGTCGACGTTGATGCGGAAGAGGTCGTAGTTGCCCGTGCGCCGTGACGTGAAGACGATGCGGCTGAGGTCCGGGCTGAGCTTGGGCTCAAGGTCCGATGCGGGATCTGCCGTCAGGCGCCGGGGCACTCCAGCGTAAGGCACCGTGACGTAGATCTCCCAGTTGCCGTCCTGGAAGGATTGATACGCCAGCAGGCTGGCGGTGCCTTGTGCATTATCGAGCGGCGGCGCGACAGTCGCCACCTCGTTGGCGGGCGGAGCCACGTCAATCTCTTCCACCGTGCGCGGGGCTCGCGGCGGCAAGCCATCATCCGCCCGCACCGCACCCTGCTCAACGCCGGGCGGCAACACCAAGGCGCATGCCAGCAGGCAAGCCACGCCCGCTCTTGACACACGTGCCAACGAGGCTGACAGGCGATCTTCTGTTGTCATATGAATGGCGCGAGAGCGCCCCCCTCACCGTAACAGTATCTTGTACCGGAAACGCATCCTCGACTCTAGCACTCGCCTGTGTGTCGGACAAGCCATTGAGGGAGTCGGCGAGGATAGAAGTGTGTAAACGAACCGAGATGAGGGACTATTCCCTTCTCTCTCCTGACTTTTCCACCTACAGTTCCCGGCGCATGAATACCCGCTTCGTCATGTCCAGGCCCGAGTCGGCCTCGTGGCGGCCCTCGGCGATCAGATCGGGACCGAGCTCGGTGCCGCTGAGCTCGCGGAAACCGAGGCGCGCATAGAACGGCGCGTTCCAGGCGATGTGCCGGAAGGTCGAGAGTTGCATGAAACTGAAGCCCTGCTCGCGCGCCCAATCGCAGGCGGCCTCGACGAGGCGACGACCCAGCCCGCGCTGGCCATGCTCAGGGTGCACGTCGATCTCGTGCAGATAACCCTGGCCGTCGAGCGGGCCGACTGCCGCGAACCCGATCGGAACGTCGGCGTCGTCGACCGCGACGAGGATCTGACCCGTTCGCTGCCAGGCTTCATACGAGTCGAGGCCACGGCCATCATCGTCGACGATCCAATCCTCGCTCGTCCCACGGAACAGCACGCCTGCTGCCTGCTCGATGGCCGGCAGCAGAGCGATTTCGTCAGCGCGAAGCGGCCTGATGCGATAGCGGGTGTCGGTGGACATGGAGTAAGATGATCTCGACCTGCGCGGCGCCGGCACGATGGCATTCAGTGATGTCTGTCGCATAAGTTTACTCCGTGGCGCGCCGGGCGAAGCCTCGATACATGTGCGGGGGATCTTCCATGAATCCATGGCGATCGCGAGTCGAGTTGTGGCCACGGACAAGAGCGCGCTGGTGCGTCGCTGCCGCCGTCCTCATCAGCCTGCTGTCGACGCCAACAGTCGGCGCCGCTGGGCCCGCGCCGGCGAACGGCCAGGGTTGGTGGTGCGAGGCGTACCGCTGCGGGCAGTCCGACCAGGTCGCCGTCGACCTGGTCTCGGCCCACGATGGCTGGATGATCGAGGTCACCGTCGAAGGCAACGGCACGCTGGCACGCTGGGATGGCCAACGCTGGCAAACCTCTCAAACGCCGGCCACCGGCAGGTTGAGGGCCCTCGACATGTCCTCGGCGAGCGAGGGCTGGGCGATGGGTTTGGGCACCGTCGCGCTTCATTGGGGCACCGCCGGGTGGACAGCTGTAACCGTCCCGAACGTTGAGATTCACGATGTCGACTCGTTGACGCCACAAGATGCCTGGGCCGTTGGCGGCGCCTGCGACGCGTCCGGCAACACATGCACCAGCACGATCCTGCGTTGGAATGGGCAGACATGGAGCGCCATCGCCTCACCGTCGCCGTATCCGCTGCTCTCGATCGATATGGTTTCCAGTGACGACGGCTGGGCAGTCGGTGGGCGCTGCCTCTCCGAGAACCTGCTGGCGGCGTCCTGCTCGCACATCATCCTGCGCTGGAACGGAACCACCTGGGCCGTCTGGCTGGACGAAAACGGCGCCGACAAGGCGCCCTACTCCGACGTAAGCCTGGCCGACGCGACGACAGGCTGGATGCTCGAGAGCGGCACACGGCTCCTGCGCTGGAACGGGACCCAATGGCTGCCCGATACGCAGGCGGCAGTCGGGATCGACAGCGTAGACGCCGTTTCCGGGCAGGCCGCGTGGGCGGCCGGCTCGTCCGGTCTTCAGCGGTGGGATGGTGTCAGTTGGTCGCCGGTGGATCAGACCGGGCACCTCAACTGGCGGGCGATCGACGTCGATCCTGGCGGCTACGGCGCAGTGGTTGGGACCCTGGGCGCTTCCATGGCCTTGAACGGCGCGGTCTGGTCTCCGACCACGCGGTTCCTTGGCGGCGACATTTTCAGCGGCGTGGACATCATCTCGCCCACCGAAGCCTGGGCCGTCGGCGCAAGCGGCCTCTTTCAGCGCGTCAACGATCGCTGGAGGCGCTGGGACCTGCCGCCCTTGATGGATGCCGAGTCTCTTGAAGATGTGGACTTCGCGGCGGCTGACGAGGGCTGGGCCGTTGGAAACATGGGCACCGCCTTGCATTGGGATGGCGAGAGCTGGAGCCAGGCGCCCACACGCATCGGTGGCAGCTTCAACGACGTTCAGTCGATCTCGAAGTCAAGCGCCTGGGCCTGGGCGTGGATCGAGGTCCTCGGCGTCTATCACGGCCAGGTGGTGCACTGGGAGGGTCGGGACTGGACGGCCACCGATATCCCGGGCGTCACAGGGCTCCCGACGGCCCTCGCCATGCGCACCGATACGGATGGCTGGCTCGCGACTCGAAACGGTGAACTCACGCATTGGAACGGCGCGGGTTGGACGATGGCGCCGAGCCCGACCAGCTCTGAGGTGTTGGGCATCGACATCTTCGCCGAGGACGACGCCTGGGCGGTGGGCGACGCCGGCACGCTGCTGCATTGGGACGGCACGGAGTGGACATTGACGTCGTCGCCCACTCAAGCAGACCTGTTCGCTGTGGCGCTCGCCGCCACCGATGACGGCTGGGCCGTCGGCGATGGCGTGATCCTTCATTGGGATGGAGTCAGCTGGGCGTCGGTCGAGCCGGGCGACCGACCGGTCGTCGGTCTGGCCTACGACGTCGATGTGGTGGGCGACACGGGACTGATCGCGGGGTATCAGACGCTGCTCCGGCTCGACGCGCTTCACACGCAGTTTCTGCCGACGCTTCTGCAGGCGTCGCGCTGAGGCCTCACGACACCTTCACTTCTTCAATCTCGGCGTCTGCCATCAAGCGCTCGATCTCGGCGCGCACCGCCGAGCCCTTGCCGCTGATCCGCCAGCCGACAGCCAGCGTCCCTTCAGAGCGCTTCTGATGCATACGATTCACCTGGAGACCTTCGGCCCGCATCTGGCCCTCGAGCGTGGCGACGTGATCTCGATCGTGCGGCACCAGGATCTCGACCGTCGACTCCTGACGGACGTCGCTGAACAGGCGCTCGACAAGGGGGAAGGCCCTCAATACGATCAGCGCGATCACGGCGGTCGCCAGGGCGAGACCGTACTGCCCGGCGCCGATGGCCATGCCCAGAGCAGCGACAAGCCACACCACGGCCGCCGTGGTCAGCCCAATGATGCGACCGGCTTCGCGCAAGATCGTGCCGGCGCCCAGAAAGCCGACGCCGACGACGATGTTCGACGCGATCCGGGCCATCTCATTTGACCCGCCGAGCTTCACCGACAGGAGCGTGAAAAGCGTCGAGCCGACGCAGATGAAGATGATCGTGCGCAGGCCGGCTGCCTTGTCGCGGATCTCACGCTCGAGGCCGATCGCGCCGCCAACGGCGAGCGAGAGCAACAGACGCACGAGGTCTTCAGACTCAAGCCCGATCACCATCGAACACCTCCGCATCGGGGACGCCCAGCGAGAAGTGGGCGTGCACCATGCGCCAGCCTTCGGCGCCCTCTTCGTACACGGCCGTCAATCTGAACGGCGCGGTCTGGCCGTTCGGTGCCACGAACTCAGCCCGGTCGAGCGCCCAGCCGACGGAGCCCGAGCGGTACGCGACGGGTCGACTGCCCCGCACGGTCAGGCCACCGCGCGAACGCCACGCCCCGCCCCAGGTCGCGACGATGGTCTCACCGCCCGACCACCATTCGCCCGGGTCAGTGCCGATCACGACAGCCTCAGGCGACGCCGACACGTAGGACTTCAGGAACTCGGCGTCGCCACGGCCAGACGCATCATAGTAACGAGTCAGCAGATCGATCAATTCGGGTGAAGGTTGCATAGGTTGCTCGATTGTAGCGCCTGCAGCCACACAACTCTCATGCGCTGACGAAAGCGATGCCGTGAATGAGCCAATCGCGGCCAACAGAAACGTTTTCAACCGCCCGGCGGGCCGAAGCCCTGCGCCGAGTCGTCGAGCACAAGCACCCAATCGGGACCGTTGGACGGCGGCGTGAAGGTCACGAGGCCGACGCGCGGCAGCGAGCTTTGCGGCGTCGCCGCGCCGGTGCGCGGATCGAACCACCAGACATCGGTCCTCTCGCCTGCAAGGCGATTCAGATCCACCTGCACAGGCAAGGTCTGCGGCAAGTAGATGAAGGCATATCGGCCATGCTCGTCGCGGGTCGCCTCGACATGGCGATCGCCTTCACCCGGGGAAGCGGCCAGGAGAAGAGGATCGCGCACGCGAGTGAAGTACGGTCGGCTCTCCATCAAACGGCGCAGATGAATCATGTGCCCGGCGCCCGGGCGATCCAGTGCATCCCGCCATGTACGATCCGCGTGGTTGATCGGCGCGAAACGCTCGCCGCAGAATTGCCAGATCGCGTGGTGGCCATACGTCACGCCGCACGCGCCGGCGAAGACGGTGCGGTAAGTCTGGCGCCGCACGTCGTGATCGTTGAAGTAGCCCGAGGCCGGATCCCAGGTCGGCCACGGGTTGACGGGATGGTCTTCGTAGTTGGGTTCGCCATCGAGCACGGGTTTGCGAGGCTCGCGCGCCAGATCGCGCGCGACCCACTCCCAGGCCGGCACGTCGTGGCCGCTGCCATGGCCCGATTGAAACATGTTCAGGTCGAGCCACCCCTCGACATGCTGATGCTCGGCTGAACTGGAGTAGCCGGCCGGATGGTACGTCAGGAGCGCGTCGTCTCCCGCGCCGGCGCGGATGCCCTCGGCCATTGCGCGCCAGATCGAGCGGTCGTCGAAAGGAGCGCCGTTGTCAACGCCGACCGGCGGGCGATCGCCACCGAGGATCCAGATCACGTCGGCGTGGCGGTAGCGCGCGCCGATCCAGGCCCCATAGCCGCGGGCGTTGTCGACGTTGAAGACGCGCGGCCCGAGCCCCCAGAACGGCCGGACCTTATCGCCCCAGGTCGGAAGCAGACCGACCACGAGACCGAGCGCGTTGGCGCGGGCGATCACGGCATCGACGTGGGTGAAGTAGGCGTCGTTGGGAGTGAGCGGATCGTCGGCGACGAGCGGGCGTTCTCCAGCCATGTTGGCCTTGTGCAGGCCGTCGAACTCGGCCAGGGCCACGGCCTGGACAACCGTGAAGCCCTTGTGCGCACGATCGGCCAGATACGTATCGGCTTCTTCGAGCGTGAGGCGGTGGAACAGTTCCCAGGCCGTGTCGCCGAGCCAGAAGAACGGCTCACCGGACTGAGTCTGCAAGTAGCGGCCATCGGCATGTACGCGCGGATGTGGCATAGGGACTCGATTGCTTGTCTGAATGACTCGGTTGGACTCCGATTTTCACCGAGCCCGGCTCGAGCGTCCAGTCGCCAGGCTTCAGAGTCCCACGATTCTCAGGGCGAAATCCCTTTCGATTTTCGTGATGTCGATCTCAGTTATCGCGCCTGCAATTGTGGTTGCCGCCTGATACGGGCTCATCATGACATTAATCACTGTGATTCGTTGCCCAAAGGCATGACCATGAGGCGGTTCCTTTCGCAAACAAATTCATGGGTTCTCCTGCCAAGGGTGGCATATCGGTTCGCGCCTCGAAACCGACTTGACTCACCGACGCTGCGCCACTTTGAAAGGAGGTGACCGACCGCTGCTCTGGACTTTCGTGTATCGGGTCGCGCGGCAAATCTCGCCGATAGCTGCCACGCGGTTAGCGCTCAAGGATCTGAGTCTATGCAACGCCAATTTCGACACTTCTTAGCCCTACTCGTTGTCTTCTGCCTCGCCGTGCCGAGGCCCACTCTGGCCCAGTCGGGGCCGATCACCTTCACCATCCTGCATACGAACGACTTTCACGGCAACCTGCAGCTCTCGGGCAGCAACCCGGGTTCGGCGCGTCTTGCCCAGAAGGTTGCAGACATCCGCACCACGGTCGGCGCCGGCAACGTGCTCCTGCTCGACGGGGGCGACATCATGCAGGGCAGCCTGATCTCGAACATCCAACACGGCCTACCCACCATCGACGTCTATCGCTCGATGGGTTACAACGCCGCCACGTTCGGCAATCACGAATTCGACTGGGGCCAGACGGTCCTCGCCGACCGCATCGCCCAGGCCGAGGCCCCGGCGACGGCCGACGAGAGCCCGATGCAGATGATCTCCGCCAACATCGTCACGAGAGACGGGAGCGGCAACTGCACCTGGGAGCCCTTCAACTCCAGCGTGACCCCGTATGAAGTCTTCACAGTCGGTGGTTCGGTGCGCGTCGGCGTGATCGGCGTCGGTTCGATTGAGACGCCCTACATCACCATCGCCGAGGCCACCAATGGGTTGTGCTTCCGCGACCCGGTCGAGTCGATCCTGCACTACTACGACGCGCTCGACGCCGCCTCCGATGTCATCGTCGTGCTGTCGCACAACGGCTATGCCGACGGCGGTTACGGGTACGGCTTCACGGTCTACGGCGATCAGACCCTGGCTTCACGGCTCAACACGGCCGGCAAGCCCGTCAACCTGATCATCGGCGGCCACAGCCACACCAACCTGGCAGCGGCGACGATGGTCGGCAACACGGCTGTCGTGCAGGCCTACTACGCCGGACGCCGGCTGGGCCGCGCCGACTTCACCTACAACCCCGCCACCGGGGCGGTCAGCGTCAGCTGGGCCAGCATCACAGTCGCCACGGGCGATCCTGAGAACACGGCGATCAAGGCCGTCGTCGACAGCTACGCCAACGATCCGGCCTACCTGGCCCTCATCAACCAGCCCGTCGGGTACTCGCAGGTCGACCTCCTGCGCGACTACAACGGCGACAACATGATGGGCGACTTCGTCGACGACGCCATCTACAATGCGCTCAACCACGACGCGTCGACCACCAACGACGTCGACATGTTCTTCAACAATGCCGGCGGCATCCGCATCGACTGGTGCGACAAGGAAGATGCGGCCAACCCCGGCACGTACGTCTGGAGCAGCACAGCGGCCGATTGCTCGAAGGAAGGCCTGTGGTCGCACGATCCGATGCTTCTGACCTACGGCCAGATGTTCCAGATCCTGCCGTTCGGCAATGCCACGGCCGTCGGAACGATGACAGGCGCGCAGATCTACGATCTGCTCAATCAGTCGGCGACGCTGTTCAAGGGCGCGATCCAGCCCTCGGGCATCCGCTACAGCTTCTTCGCCTACACCGACACCGTCCCGGGCCCGCAGCCCTATGCCTGGGGCGCTTACGACGTGCAGGTGTACGACAAGGCCAGCTCGAGCTGGCAGCCGCTCGATATGGCCCGCACGTACAACGTGGGCACCAACGAGTTCCTGGCCCCCGCCGGGCAGGACGGCTACGCGCCCTTCAAGTACATGAAGAACATCACGTACTGGGGCGACATGCTCGACTCGGTCAACGCCTGGGTCACGGCCAACCACGGCACGCCTGAGACGGCCTATCGTGGCCCCGACGGCGACGGCACGCTCGACGGACGCGTCACGCGCAACGGCGACGGCGATGCGACCTACGAGGCGGGCGAGATCGTGCCCGTGACAGTTCTGCACCACAACGACTCTCACGGTCGCCTCGTCCAGACGGGCACGGCCGCCGGCTACAGCCAGCTGGTGACTCTGATCAAGCAGGAACGCCAGCACAACCCGGAGCGCACGCTGCTGGTCAGCTCCGGCGACAACATCCAGGGCGACTCGACGATGTACTACTTCAAGTCGGCCGGCCTGGGCTATGCCGCCGACGGCACGCCGCTCTCGCCCGACATGAGCATCAACCCGCTCGTCAAGGCGTTCAACCTGGTGGGTTACGACGCCTGGACGCTGGGCAATCATGAGTTCAACTTCGGCAAGGACATCTTCGCCACGCTCAGCCAGGCGAACTTCCCGCTCCTGCAGGCCAACGTGACCGACACCGGCGCTTACGGCCTGTCGGCCGTGCCGGTCGAGCCGTACACCACCAAGGTGGTCGGCCCCGAGGGCATCAAGGTCGCCATCCTGGGCATCGGCAACCACCGCGTGCCCAACTATGAGCTGCCGAGCAACATCCCGGGCCTGACCTTCACCGACCCGATCCAGGCTGGCCGCGACTACGCGCCGACCCTGCAGCTCAGCAACGACGTGGTCATCGCCCTGACGCACATCGGTTTCACGACCGATCCCAAGAGCGTCGAGGTCGACAGCAACGTCGACACCTACTTCGCCGCGCAGGTCCCGGGCGTGGACGCCGTCATCGGCGGGCACAGCCACACCAACCCGAGCACCGGCTTCGGCGATACGAAATTCCTGCCGACCTTCATCGCCGGCCCGGATAACACCCCGGTGCTAGTGACGCAGGCCAACCGCTACAACACGTACCTCGGCGAAGTCTCGTTGGGCTTGCTGCCCGACGGCGCCGGCGGTTACAAGGTCGTCTCTCGCGCCGGGCGTTACATCGCTGTCACGCCCACCGGCGCCTCCGCCACGCCGCAGGATCCCGACATCGTCGCCCTGATGGCGCCGTACCAGACGGCGATCGCGGCCTACAACGCCAAGCCGGCCGGCGTCACCACGGCGCCGATCGACACCACGGCCGCCTTCACGCAGGAGACCAACGGCGCCAACCTGCAGGCGGACGCCGCAGTGTGGAAGCTCGAGCACTCCGCGGGCGTTCCGGTCGACGTGCACCTCTCGGGCGCGATGACCAACGCCAGGATCGCTGCAGCATCCACGCCGGCCTCACCGACCGCCCTCACCGTCGCCGACATGTTCACGGCGATGCCGTACGAGAACTCGCTCGTCGTGCTCAGCATGAACGGCCCGCAGCTCAAGGCCGTGCTCGAGCGCGCCTACCGGAACTACTACTACTACAAGTATGTGGCCGGCTACGGCGGCTACTCGTACTACACGACCTGCATGCTCGACACCGACGCCGGAAACAAGATCACGTACAACGATCTGTACCCGACGGCCTACGACCCGACCCAGAGCTACGTGGTCTCGCTGCAAATCGGCGGCAAGGAAGTCGACTTCGGCGACGCCGCCACGTACTACAACGTCTCGACCGTGAACTACCTGGCGGCCGGGGCCTGCAACTTCAGCGACAACGGCCAGACGCTGTGGCCGCTGAGCCAGATCGTGGCCGACACGCAGTACTACGTACGCGACGCCGTGATCGAGTACATGCAGGCGCAGACGGCGCCGGTCTCCCCGGCGATCGAAGGTCGGCTGAGCTTCATCGCCGACATCGAGGCGCCGACCGTGGCGATCACGTCGCCGACGGCGAGCACCTACCTGCACACCGACTCGCTCACGGTCGACTTCACGGCCGTTGACGTCGGCCCGGCCGGCCTGCGCTCGGTGGCCGCCGACATCGACGGAACGGCCGTTGTGGACGACCAGGTCATCGACCTGCGCACGCTAGCGCTCGGCAGCCACACGCTGACCGTCACCGCGACCGATCGCATCGGCCATGTCACGACCGCCTCGGTGGCCTTCAAGGTCGATGCCACGCTCCAGAGCCTGGTGACGGCCGTCAACACCTACTACACGGAAGGCAAGATCAAGACCAAGGGCATTCGCACGTCTCTTCTGGCTGAACTGGCGATCGCGCAGAAGGCGATCAGCCGTGGCCAGATCAAGACCGCGAAGATCGCGTTGGCCGCCTTCGTCGTCGAAGTTCAGATCGAGTCTCGCAAGAACATCGACAAGACGGCCGCCGCGTTGCTGATCAACGATGCGCTGTCGGTGATCAAGAACCTGAAGTAACACCTTCAGCTGAAACGATGGCTTGAATGACACACGGCCGGGGTGACGCCCCGGCCGTGTGCCAAGCCCTCTTCATACATCGAGCGACCCAACGACATGCGCCAAGCGTAGGCCTTGAGCCTGCCCTGACGCATGCCGTTGGGTCGTCGTCTTCTTGACTAAGTGGCTCCGGTTCTGACGGTCGTCAGGCTTGTGGCCGATACCGGTTGTGCCGCAAGCGGCACCGCCAGTGTGAACGTCGTGCCCGTGCCCGACTGCGACTCGACGGTCAGGTGGCCGCCCTGCGCCTCAGCCAGCGACTTGGCGATCGCCAGGCCCAGCCCCGCCCCGCTTCCCGTGCGCGTCTCGCTGCCACGATAGAAACGGTCGAAGATGTGGACGAGCTTGTCGGGCGGGATGCCGGGGCCGGCGTCGCGCACCGTGACAAGAGCCGTGGTGCCCTGCACATCAAGCCCGAGGTGGATGGCTGTGCCCGGCGGCGTGTGCGAGCGAGCGTTGTCGAGCAGGATGAGCAGGATCTGCGCCAACGAATCGCGGTTGGCCTGAACCTGCAGCGGCTTGAAGAGCGCGTGTGTGATCGGCCTCCCCGGCGCCAACAACAAAGCCTGCCGCGCCGCCGCTTCGAGGATCGGCTTGATGTCGAGCGGGGTCACAGTCACCGGCGCACCCGCGTCGGCGCGGGCCAGCGAGAGCAGTTGGTTGACAAGCCGGATCAAGCGCTCGGTTTCGTCGATCGAGTCCTTCAAGACAGCGCGTTTGTCTTCCTCGTCGATCGGCGGCACACGCTGCAGCAGCCCCAGATTGCCGCGGATCGTGGTCAGCGGCGTGCGCAACTCGTGCGACGCATCGGCCACGAACCTGCGCTGCGACGTCAGGGTCTGTTCGCTCTGGTCGTACGCCGCCTGCAACTCGGCCAACATCTGGTTCAGCGTCGCCGCGAGGATGCCCAGTTCGTCGCGCGGACCGTTGTAGGTGACCCGTTGAGTGAAGTCGCGGGCCGCGCCGATCGCGGCGGCACTGCGCGTGATGCGCCCGATCGGCTGCAACGTAAAGCCTGAGAGCAACCAGCCCACGCCAAAAGCGACCACGACCGACACGCCGCTGCCGAAGATCAGCAGCGTGCCCAGCACCCGCAACGCCTCGTCGAAATCGCCCACCGAGCGAGCGACCTGGATGAAGCCCAACAACACACCGGTCTGTTTTTCGTAGATCGGACCGTTGAAGACCAGAAGGCTCAGATCCCCGATCTTGACCCGGGTATAGACCACATGGCCCTCGGACGTCATGGCCAGCGTGTCGGCCGTCATCGGCAACGCGATGCCGGTGTAGAGCCAGCTCTTGTTCAGATATTTGCCGTTGATGTCACGGGTCTGAACGAAGAAGATGTAGGGCACACCGGTGCTGTCGCTCGGCACCACGATCTTGCCGAGCCTGAACTTGGGCTCCTGGATGAGGCGGCTGGCCTCGGTGGCGAGCGAGTCTTCCATGACGCGCTGCGAGAGGCGACTGGTGACCACGTAGATCACGGCACTGAACGACACAAGCGCCAGCGCCAGGATCACGCTGTACATCACGGTCAGTCGAAGTCGGAGAGACACGCCGGCATCCTAACATCAACCCCTGAGAATTGACTAAACCGCCGCCTCGACGGGCCCGCGCCACGTGCATGACGGCTATGGCCGGCGACACGCGCCGCAAGAACGTCCACGTCAGCGGGCGACGGCTGTAACGCCTCTAGGACCGATCCGCGGGGTGCATTGACAGGACCCGGCAAGGGTGCTCATCCCGCCGAGCGTCGACCCTGCCCTTTCGTCGGTCAGCCGATGCTTGAGATCGAACGCCATGGATCAGCTTCGATCGGGGCGCCAGGACCGTCGTCCTCCCCGCTCCGCATACGACATAAAATGACGATATAAACGGTTGACTTTTTGGTGGATTTGGGCGAAACTGAACATCCGTTCCAATCGCCTGCGCCTGTGGCAAACGGCCTCAGGTCCCTGCTTGAAATCCCCGGAGTTTCCCCATGAAAGCCTTCTATGCTGTCCTGGCCAACACCGTCGCCGCGTCGATGGCGAACACCTATGTTTGGTTCGCCGTGACGTTCTGGGTCTACCTGCAAACCCAATCCGTCATCGCCACGTCGGTCATGGCCGGCGTGTACACCATCACGGTCGCGGGGTCGGGGTTCTTCCTTGGCTCACTCGTGGACCGCTATCCAAAGCGGCCCGTCATGCTCGTTTCGAGCCTGGCGTCGCTCGGGCTGTTCGTGCTCGCCTGGGTCGTCTACGTCGTCAACCCGGCGACGGCATTCAACGACCCCGGCCACCCCGCCCTTTGGCTCTTCATCGTGTTGACGCTGATGGGGGCGCTGGCCGGGAACGTGCGCGGCATCGTGCTCTCGACGCTTGTGACAGTATGGGTGGCCGAGCCCGATCGTGACCGCGCCAATGGCCTGGTCGGAAGCGCAAACGGTGCGGCGTTCCTGGTGGCCTCGATCTTCAGCGGCTTGGCCATCGGCTACATCGGCGTCTCGTGGATGTTGATCCTGGCGATCGCGCTGACCGTCGCCGTGATCGCGCATCTACTCACGATTCGAATCGATGTCAATCAGCCGCTGCCGGCAGCGACCGAAGGAACAACTCAGACATCCATGGTCGACCTGAGTGGCACGATCCGCATCGTCAGGCTCGTGCCGGGGTTGTTCGGCCTGATCTTTTTTCACACGTTCAACAATTTCCTTGGCGGCGTCTTCATGTCGCTCATGGATGCCTATGGCCTGCAACTGGTCTCGGTGCAGGTCTGGGGTGTGCTGTGGGGCTTCCTCAGCCTGGGTTTCATCGTCGGCGGCATGATCGTGGCGCGCCGTGGTCTCGGGGTCAACCCGCTGCGCACGTTGTTCCTCGGCAACATCGTCATGTGGGTGATCTGCTCAGTGTTCACCCTGCTGCGCTCGATCGAACTGCTCACGGTGGGCATGTTCATCTGGCTGTGCCTGATCCCGGCGGTGGAAGCAGCCGAGCAGACCATTCTGCAGAAGGTCGTGCCCGCCGATCGTCAGGGCCGTGTGTTCGGCTTTGCTCAGAGCGTCGAACAGGCGGCGACGCCCATCACGGCGTTTCTGATCGGCCCGATCGCGCAATGGTTCTTCATACCTTTCATGACGACGGGCGTCGGGGTCGACCTGATCGGGTCGTGGTTCGGCACGGGCACCGATCGGGGCCTCGCCCTGCTCTTCACGCTCTCCGGCGTGATCGGCCTGATCGTGACGGTCCTGGCGATGCGCACGTATGCGTACCGATCGCTCTCCGCGGCTTACCGGCGCGACACGGCCCAGCACCCAGAACCCCAGCTGGCTTGAACACCCACAAGGAGAATCACGTGTACCGCATGATCACTTCTGGCGAGATCGAACGCAGCCCCGGGGGAACGCTCACGTTCGAGGGCGAACGCTACGGCTCGGGCGTGTCGATGTTCCTGGTCTACAGCGAGCCGGGCGCCGGCCCGGTCCTGCACACGCATCCCTATTCCGAAACCTGGGTTGTGCGTTCAGGCCGGGCTCGTTTCCGCGCCGACGATGTCGAGCTCGATGCCGGCCCCGGCGACATCATGGTCGTTGGGGCCGACACGCCGCATAAGTTCACGAACACCGGCGACGACCGGCTCGACATCATCTGTATCCACGACTCGCCGACGTTCATTCAGCACGATCTGGAGTGAGCATCGCGCGAGCAGCGCGCTCAGGAGCTTTGCTGCTCGGACTGATCGTCGCTCAGGTCTTGCGGCAGGGCCGGCATCGGCTGAGACACTTGCCGGACGACCTCACCGGTCTTCTGCTTGGTCGCGTTAAGGGCCACGTCAGCCTGCGCGACGATGCCACAGCAATTCCCGCCCCCGTCGACGACCACGACGCGCCGCACCTGGCGATCCGTCATCGTTCGCAGGCAGTCGTCGAGGCTGGCGTCGCGTGCGACGCTGATCGCGGGCTGGCTCATCACGTCGCCGGCGCTCAGGACGCGAGCGTCGCGGCCCTCGGCGACGACCCGGCTGGCGATGTCGCGGTCGGTGACTACGCCGACCGGGATCCGCTCGCCATCGGCTCTCACGACCGGAATGCATCCACAGTCGTAGTCAACCATCATGCGGGCCACGTCCTGGAGCGGAGTGTCGGGCGAGCACGTGGCCGGGCTCGCGGTCATGATGTCATCGACGGTCTTCATAAGGCCTCCTTACTTTCCCCACTTCTCGTCGTAGTCGTCCTCAGTGCCGATCTCGCGGGCCTTGCGATTGATGGCTCGCGCCGTGGTGGCAAATTGAGCTTCAGCCGCCCGCCGCAGGTCTGCCGATTCCGAGCCGTACTTCGCCTCCCAGGACGGCGCCTGAGTGAGTGTGATCAGATAGCCCGCGCGGCGATAGAGCTCCGTCAGGTTTTTGCGCGACTTGGCTGTTTCGGCATCCTTACGGATCTTGAGGAAGACTTGCTCGAGATCGGTCCGGCTATGGACCTCACCGTAGATCTGTTGTTGTTGAGCCATGGTTACCTCCTCGGGCAGCGGCGTCAGGGCCCAACCTGGACCCTTCACCCGACTCCTTCAGGCTAATGGCAGATCAAAAGGCTTGTATCGGAAGACGGTGCTTTGCCTGTAGGCCTTGACCGATACCTCACCAGATCACCGGTGACATTCAGGCTTGACACAGCCGGCCATCCGGCCTAATATGTCGTTAGGCGACATATCGCCGAGCGTCATATCGGAGGCCTATGAACCTTGATCTCCACAACGAGCTGCCGCTCACCGAAGCCACCTATTTCATCCTCCTCAGCCTGGCGTCGGAGCCGCGGCACGGGTATGCCATCCTCAAAGACGTCGAAGGGCTGAGCCGCGGTCGGATCGTCTTCAGCACGGGCACGCTCTACGGCGCGCTCAAACGGTTGCTCGAGCAAAGCTGGATCGAGCGCCGGGATGACGAGGTGGAGGATGAAAGCGGGCGGCCGCGCAAGGCCTACACCCTGACGGAGCTGGGCCGCCGCATCCTGGCCGCCGAACTGACCCGGCTGCGTGACCTGCTGCGCGTGGCCCGGGCGCGCATGGCACGGGAGGCGGCATGAACACCGTTGTCAACCGAGTCTTTTCCGGTCTCCTACACCTCTATCCGCGGCGCCATCGTGAAACCTTCGGCGCCGAGATGGAGAGCGTGTTCGCGAGCGTGGTGGGCGAGGCCCGCTCTGAGGGGCCTGCCCGCCTCACGCTCGTCGCGACGCGCGAGTTGATGTCGATCATGGGGTGCGGATTGCTGGCTCGTTTCAGCACCACCCAGGAGGATCTGATGAACGCGATGTCGACAGGCCGGGCGTCCTGGCTGGGCGCTCTGGCATTCGGATTGGCCTTTGCCCTGGCGCGCTGGCCGACCTACGCGCATTGGAACGGCGGTCTTGTCATCTCGATCGTCGCGGGCGCGCTGGGCGGCTGGCTGGTCAGCCTGATCGGTGGGCCGGGCCGACGCCGGCTGGCTCTGGCAGGCGCTGGCGCCGCGGCGTTCGGGCTGGATTACGTGCTCCAACTTGCCGCGTTGACGTTCGTTCAGCAGAGCGTCGCCGGAACATACGCCCTGCTGGTGGTCCTGGCGATCGTGGCCGAGTTCATGATCGTCGGCGCCGTGTTCGGCGCTCTGGCGGGCTTCATCGACGGCCAGGCGCGCCTGGGCGTACGGCTCGCCAGCGTCGGAGCGGTCGGCGCTCTTCTGGGAAGCGCTCTTGGATTGGGCGTCGGGATGGGTGCGTGGGGTGCCGCTCAGGCCGTGGAGAGCTGGTGGCAGGGCAGCGGCGACGCCTCAAGCGTCGCGCTGATCCAGGCGGGTCGCGCTATCGTCTGGCTGGTGCCGATCGCCGTCGGGCTCTTCATGGGCAGGACGTTCGGCCGGGCCGAAGCCAACGAGCACATGGCTCGCCTCATCGGCAAGGTGGCCGCCTGATGGCCAGCTTGCACTCGGCTGCGCTGGCCACGCTCGGTGACTTGATCGCCGACCTGTGTCTCGACATCCAGGATCTGCCGATTCAGGTCGGCCGCCATCAAACCGTGTCGGATCTGGAGCTCGGCCCGGGCGGCGCCGGCAATGCCCTGGTGGCCGCCACGCGGCTCGGGCTCTCGGCGGTGGCGCTCGGCGCCGTCGGCGACGACTGGGTCGGCGATCGCGTGCTCGCGCTGCTCGACTCTGAAGGCGTCGACACGAGCGCCGTGCAGCGGCTGACCTCAGCGACCACGCGCACCGCCGTGCGGTTGCGCTCGGCCGCTGGCGAACAGGTCTTCATGGGCAAGCCTGGCTCACAGACGTTGTCGACCTGGCCGACACGCTGGATGGGCGCGCTGGCCACGGCCGGCACGCTGTTGGTCGACGGCTGGTCGTACTTTCACGATGAGGCTCAGGTCATCGCTGAGGGCGTGGAGCAGGCCAGCGCGATGGGCCTGACCGTGCTGTTCGATCCGGGGCCGCGAGTCGGCGCCATCGATCTGGGCTGGCTGCGCTCCGTGGTCGCAGCCACCGCCGTCGTGCTGGTGACCGAGCCCGAGTATCAGGGCCTGACCGCGCGCCTGGACCTGACCGACAACGAGGCCTTTCCTTCCCTTCAGGCCGTGTTCGTGAAAGCCGGAGCGGCTGGCTGCACCATCGTGACCCGCCAGAAGAGCCTCGTCTGCCCGGGTTATCCCGTCAACGCCGTCGACGCCACGGCCGCCGGCGATTGCTTTGCGGCCGCTGTGGCCTGGGGCGTTATGACCAACCGACCGTGGGACGTGATCGGCGCTGTGGCCAACGCCGTAGGAGCGGCCAAGTGCCGAAAGATCGGAACCGCCCTGGCCGCACCGACGCGGGCCGAAGTGCTCGACGTGCTCAAGACCCATCGACCCGAGCTGGTAGGGCTGCTGACTGACGCCTGACGCGATCTCTTCAGTCGCTTCTGGCATACCCCGAAAAACAAAGGCGCCTCATCTTTGAGGCGCCTTCTTTCGTCAATCGATCCTCGTCAATCGCCGCCGCTACTCTTCCCTCAACACATATCCGACCCCGCGCATGGTCTGGATCAGGCGCGATTCTCCGCCGGCCTCGGTCTTGGTGCGCAGGTAGCCGATGTAGACATCAAGGACGTTGTCGTTTCCGTTGAAATCGTAGCCCCAGACCTCTTCGAGCAGACGCTCGCGTTGGACCACCTGGCGCGGGTGGCGCATGAGGAAGGCCAGCAACTCGAACTCTTTCGGTGTCAATTCGAAACGCCGTTCGCCGCGCAGGGTCTCGCGCGTGGTCGGGTCGAGGTGCAGGTCGGCGAAGGTCAGGGGCTGGTCGCCGGCCCCGGCCGGGTCTTTGCGGCGCAGGAGCGCGCGAATGCGCGCCAGGAACTCGGCCGGCGCGAACGGCTTCACCAAATAGTCGTCGGCTCCGCTGTCGAGCCCGGCGACGCGATCTTCGACGGCGTCCTTGGCGGTCAGCATCAGGATCGCGGGACCGCGTGCGGTGCCCCCCGCGTGCAGACGGCGCGCCACCTCGACGCCCTGAAGCCCGGGCATGAGCCAGTCGAGCACAATGATGTCTGGGCGAGCGCTCTGCGCCTGCACCAGCGCCTCATAGCCATCGGCCGCCGTGACCACTTTGTAGCCTTCGTAGGTCAGGGTCCGACGCAGCATGTCGACGATCTTTGCGTCGTCGTCGGCAATCAACACGGTCGTCATGGAAGACCTGGTTGGGATCGTGGAATCGTCGATCAGCAACATGTCCATTTTCGCACACCTTTTCTAATCCGCTGGTGAACAGACTACCCAGTCGTTCTGAGAAATCGCTCAAGAAACCGGGAGAAGCGCATAAGGACCGGCCGTCGTCCTGGGCCGACAGAGACGTGCACGCCCGGCCGACAGACGCCATATCGCAGGGCCGACAGAGCCTCAAGGCACGTTTGCGTACGATCGAGTCAGGCTGGCGCAGACCCATCGAGCGGCCCGAGCGGTGCCGCCGAACCACCGAGAGGAGCATCGACATGCAGATCAAACGAGACGCCAAGGTATTGACGACAGACGGCGAAGATGTGGGCCGCGTGGACCGCGTCGTGATCGACCCGGGCACACGAGACATCTCGCATCTCATCATTCGCCAGGGCTGGCTGTTCACAGAGGACAAGGTCCTGAAGTACGACCTGATCGACAGCGCGAGCGAGCACGACGTCCGGTTGAAGGTGTCGCGGCACGATCTTGAACTCGATCCGCTGCCTCCCTATCACGAGACCTACTTCGTGCCGGGCCGAAACGCGGATGCGAGCTTCGCCGCCCCGCTCTACTACTATCCGCTTGGTGTGAACCCGGGGCCGCTCAACCAACCGGACGTGTATCTCGACCCGTCGTTCGTGGCCAGCTCCAGGTCCAACATCCCGGACGACTCCGTGGCGCTGAAGAAGGGCGCGCGGGTGGTCTCGGCCGACGACGAGCACGTCGGCGACGTCGACCAAGTCATCACGAACCGCGACACAGGGCGCGCCACCCACTTCGTGATCGAGAGCGGCATCCTCAACAAAGAGCACCGCTACATCCCGTATCACTGGGTGTCGCAGGTGACTGAAGATGAAGTGCGCCTGGCGGTGAGCGCCGATGTGATCCGCAACCTGCGCGATCAAGGAACCCCGACCCGCTGACCGGGCCAGCCGCGGCGAGCCGGGCGTTCCCGGCTGCTGCGGCTGCCATATCGACACAAAACGCGGCGGCCAGCCGACGTCTCGGTGCTGGCCGCCGCGAAGGGGCTCCGACGCAGAAGGGTCTGGGTCTACTTGTGTTTGGAGCCGTTGCGAGTCGAGCGGGCGGGCACCTTTGAGACGGCGTCGGAGACATCAGGCACTTCCTCGCCAAGTGCCGTGGCAAGTTCGATCAGATGATCGCCTTCATCAACCAGGATCTCGCGAATGTGTTCCGAGATCGCGAATTCGCCAAGAGCCTCCGCTTCTCGAACGCGCTGTCGGTACTGGCGGATCGTCTCGGCCTCGTTCTCGAGGTCGAAGCGCAGCAGGTCACGCGCCTCTTCCGACAGCTTGACCGGCTTCGGCGTCACTGTAGGAACACCGCCCAGATAATCGATCTGTTTGGAGATCAGGAGGGCGTGAGCAAGCTCCTCCTCAGCGTGCGTTTCAAGTTCCTTGGCGATGTGCATGTATTCGGCGCCTTTGAGGACCTGCGAATACACCACATAGGCAATGATGGCCTGGTATTCGCGGCTGAGATCCTCGTTGAGGTGCTCGATCAGGCTTTCGCGGGTCGTTGTTGCATCCATAGTTCTTCCCTTCAGTGTCGAGTAAAAGACAGCCGCGCGTTGATTGGCGCGACCGATGTTCACACTTGAGACAGTTGCTCGAGGATGACGAGACACGCCTGCTCACAAGCGGGGCAGGCCCTTGCGCATACCTGGCTGTGCAGAACGCCAGGGTCAGCCTCGTCGTTCCACGACAACACCCGCGCCGCTGCCATGCAGACGTCTGAAGCTTTGAGTGTGCGACGCACGCAACCGTTGGGTGGCGGACGTCCGGCTGTCCGCTGCCTGGACCCACATTGAGTCTGTCTTTGGCGATGTCCACCACGAGCCCCTGGCTCCGCCACAGCGGAGGAGGTGAGGTCACGGTAGTGCCTGAAGGGCGTGTAGACAATCGGCGAGCGGAAGATTCGGTTGTCGGAATGGGCTGACACTCACCGAACGCAAAGGCCGGGCGATGGACAACCGTCGCCCGGCCTTTGCGTTCGAGTCGCCGAGGGCTCAGGGCTGCGACGGCTTTGTCGGGATGACCAGTTGCTGCCCGGTGACGATCGTGGTCGATGTCAGGCCGTTGGCCTGGAGGATGTCGTTGACCGAGACGCCATACTGATCGGCGATGCGCGAGAGGTTTTCGCCGCGGGCCACGACGTGGATTTGTTGCGTCGGGGTCGCCGTGGAAGCGCGCGTGGCTGTCGCCGGCCGCGTCGTCGGCGTCGAGCTCGCCGCAGCTGCAGCAATGGGCGTGGCCGTCGCGGGCTGAGCCGTGGCGGCCGGCGTTCGAGTCGGCCGCGGCGCGGCGCCGGCGGAGGTGGGCTCGTCTGTGGGCGCCAGGGCCGCGCTGCCCGACTGACCCGGTTCGACGTCGACGAAGGCCGTCATGCCCCAACTCAGAGCCAGGTCGCTAGGGTCGAGATCCACGCGGACGGTGTAGGTGACGTTGCCCTGGTACTGCGAAGCACTCAAATCGATGCGCGCGATCCGGCCGGTCAGCACACGACCCTCCGCCGCTGGGACGCGCACCTCGGCCGTCTGGCCGACACGGAGCGCGAGGACGTCGTCTTCGCTGAGGTCAAGCGTGTCCACGTGCCAGCGGCTCAGATCGGCCACGACCAGCACAGGGACGCCCGGGGCCGCCACCTCGCCGACCTCGACGTTGACGGCCGCGATGATGCCCGCGAACGGCGCGCGCAGCTCGGCCTGGTCGAGCGATGCCCGCGCCAGTTCCAACGCCGCCTCGGCCTGAGCGACCTGAGCGTCGGCGAGATCGATCTGCGCCTGCTCGGCTCCGTCGGGCACGAGATCGCGCTGAGCTCGCGCGGCGTCGAGCGCCGCCTGGGCCTGATCCACGGCGGCCTGTCGTTCGACGGCGTCGAGACGCACGAGCGGAGCGCCGGCCTTCACCGAATCGCCCTCCGCCACCAACACCGCGTCGACACGACCGCCGCTCTGAAACGACAACCGCGCCTCGCGTTCCGGCGCGATGCGGCCCTCGGCGCTGATGATCACGGGGTCGGCGGCGACGTCACGGGTCGGTGTCGGCGTCGCCGGCACCGGGGCCAGGTAGGTTTGATAGCCCCACCACCCCAGCGGCACCAACACCGCGACCACCACGACGCCGATCAAGATTTTCACGATACGCATGGAGAAGTTCCTTGAGACCGCGGACCGCAGACGGCGGACGGCAGCCCATCGATCTCTGACTTACCAGTGCGACCCGGGAGACCTGCGGTCCGCCCTCGGCGGTCCGCGGTCTGCTCCTCAGCGCTCATCCTTCAAGGCCTCGATGATCCCGCGGCCGGATGCCTGCCAGGCGGGGCCAAGCGCCGATAGCTGCGAAACGACCAGCGCGATCAAGGTCGCCGAGATCAAGGCCGACATCGGCAGCAGAAAGGTCAACGAATAGCCGGCCAATACCTCGATCACGCGAATGAACATACGCGCGGTCAGGAGGCCGAGCGTGAGCCCCAGCCCTCCGCCGAGGATGCCGATCAGCAGCGCCTCGCCAAGGACCATCTGCCGGATCTGTCCGCGTGTGAAGCCGAGGCTGCGCAGCGTCGCGATCTCAGCGCCGCGCTCGAGGACGCTGATCGTCATCGTGTTGATCACGCCGGCCGCCGACACCGCCACCATGATGAAGGCCAGCGTGTCGAACAACGCGAACGATTGGTCGTTGATCGTGAACACCGATGCGAGCAGATCCTGCACGGTGTCGATCGACAGGTTCAGGCGTTCGCCAAAGCGCTTTTGGAGCGTGTCCGCCAGGTCTTGGGCCTCGACGCCGGGCGCCGCCGCGATGATGAAACTGTCGGCGTCGCGGATGCCGAAGTAGCGGTTGAGGTCGTTCCAGCTGCCGTAGACCATCAAGCCGTTGCCGGCGAAATCGACCACCTCGGCCGCGACCTCGAATGCGTGAGTGCCGCGCGGCGTGTCGAGCGTGAAAGTGTCGCCGGGATGCAGGCCGTAACGGCTGACGATCGTGCTCGCGACGAAGATCGCGCCGCCCTTTTGCAGACGATCGAACGCGGCTTCCGAGCCTCCCGGCGGCGTCTGCACGAAGATGAAGTTGCTGATCTGCCGCCGCGTCTCGGGCTCGATGCCGACGAAGATGAGCTCATCCTCGCGGTCGCCGGTGTGATAAACCTCGACGGAACGCTCGCTCGTCAGCGTGGCGACACCGGGCACCGACTTCAGGCGTTGCGCGGCTGTCGGATCGAGGCGGACCGCCGACTGAACGATGAGATCGCCGCCTGTCGCTGCCTGGACCCAACGCCCGAGCTCATAGCGAAAGCTTCGACCGAGCGACGTGGTGCCGATGCTCATCGAGATGCCGAGCATCAGGGAGGCCACAGTCACGATGACGCGCCCTTCCGAGCGGCGCAGGTTCTGCGCGCCAAGGCGACCGGCGTAGCCGTACAGGCCGCTGAGAAATTCGAGCCGTCGTGAGATCGGCCTGAACACGGCGCCGGCCAACAACAGCGCGCCGGCCACGAAGATCAGCAGCGCCACGTTGACGACCGAGAACGCCACGGACTGGCGCAGGGGCACATCCATAAAGATGAAGTAGCCGACCGCGAAGAGACCCGGCCCGAAGCGCCAGCCGAGCCGCCCCCACGGCGACTGGTCGGCGCGCGAACGCGCCTTGATCGCCTCGAGCGGCGTGACCCGCGAGGCTTCGATGGCCGGCCAGAGCGCCGAGATCAGCGTGACGAGCAGCCCGAGGCCGAGGCTGCGCACGAAGGCTGCCGGTTCGAGCTTCATGCCGACGGGCGCCGAGCCGGCGATGATCGCCAGGAACGACGACATGCCGGCCGCCATCCCCAGGCCGATGAGCACGCCGAGCGCCGAGCCGATCGCGGCAAGCATGAGGGCTTCGATCAACACAGTCGCCAGGATCTGACGCCGGGTCAACGCGATCGCGCGCAGCACGCCGAACGCGCGGGTGCGCTCGGCGACGCCCATCGCGAACGTGTTGTAGATCAGGAAGCCGCCGACGATCATCGACACCAGGCTGAACATATCCAGCCCGAGGTTGTACGATGTCATCCGCTTCGAGAGCTCCTGGCCGCGCGCGCCGGGATACGTGACGCTCACATCGAAGTCGGCAAGCTCGGCCTCGAGCCGGGCCTTCAGAGCGGCCAACGCATCGGGCGAGTCGGCGATGGCGCGGTCGACGACCAGGTCGACGCGATCGAGTTTCTCGGCGCGGCCGGTCAGGTCATCGACGACGCCTCGAGGCACGAAGGCGACGCCGCCGCCGTTGAGCAGCCCGGCGCCGCGTTGCGCGATCAGGCCGACGACATGCAGCTTGAAGGGCCCGGTCGGGCTGAGCAGTACAAGGTCGTCGCCCAGGCCCACTGACTTTTCGGCCGCGTAGTCTGCCACGAGCACGGCCGAGTAGCCCTGATCGCGTGGCTCGAGCAGGCGCCCGGCCACGAGTTCATAATCGCGCACCGTCGCGTCGACGGCGGGCTCGATGCCCATGAGCACCAGCCTGGCGCCGGCGCCGACGCCGGTCGGCCCGATGCCGTCGTCCCAGCCGACGCGATCGTCGGCCGGCAGGCTGATGGTCTGCGCCGAGGGCGCCGCGGCGAGGATGCCGTCGACGCGCCTGGCCGCTGCCAGGACCGCGTCGCCGAAACCCTCGCCGCCGCCGCGGGCGCGGGTTGTGATGGCAAGTTGAGCCCGGCCGCCGGCTTCATCAAAGACCGCGTTGAATGATTCGAGCAGCGTTGCGTTCGTGATGTTCACGGCCAGCACGGCCGCGATGCCGAGCGCGATCCCCAGCGCCGTCAAAGCCGTCCGCCCTTTTCGGGCCGACAGGTTGCGCAGCGTGAGGGTGAAGAGAAGACGCATGGACGGTCGGAGGTGGATGCAAGGTGTCAGATGTCAGTGCCGATGAAGCTTCCTCAAATCCCTTTTCTTCGCTCTTCGCTCTTCGCCCTTCGCCCTTCGCCCTTCGCTCTTCGCCCTTCGCCCTTCGCCCTTCGCCCTTCGCCCTTCGCCTCATCCCTCCAATGCCGCCATCTGCTGGGCGACGCGGACGACGTCATGGCCGTCGCGGAGGTTGTCGATCTGGATCTCGATCTGGCCATCTTTAAGGTAGACGACGCGATCGGCAAACGACGCGGCGCGCGGATCGTGCGTCACCATCACGATCGTGGCGCCAAGGCCGTCGCAGATCTTGCGCAGGGTCTCAAGCACAATCGTGCCCGAGCGCGAGTCGAGGTTGCCGGTCGGCTCGTCGGCCAGGACAATTTCGGGGTCGGTCGCAAGAGCGCGGGCGATGGCCACCCGCTGCTGCTGTCCGCCCGAAAGCTGATCGGGCCGGTGGCTGCGCCGATCGCCGAGACGAACGAGCTCGAGCAGATCGCGGAGGCGCTGCTGTTCAGCGGCCTGCAGGCGCCGACCATCGGCCAGGAGCGGCAACGCCACGTTCTCTTCGGCGCTGAGGGTTGGGATCAGGTTGAACGACTGGAAGATGAAGCCGACCTTGCGGCGGCGCAGGATCGTCAGAGCGTCGTCGTTGAGTCGCGAGAGCCGCTCGCCGGCGAGCACCACCTCACCCGAGGTGGGCCGGTCGAGGCCGCCAAGGAGGTGCATAAGCGTCGACTTGCCTGAGCCTGACGGGCCCATGATCGCGACGAAGGCGCCACGCGCGACGGCGAAGTCGACGTCTCGCAATACCTGCACGTCGCCATCGCCCATGCGATAGTGCTTGTTCAGTTTCTGACAGTAGACGGGCGTCTCAGCCATCATGGCACCACAAAGGCCCGGCCATCCTATGCCGGCCCCCCTTCACTTTACCGTTGCGGCAACCTCAAATATGTAAATCAAACGTGAAATGTTGACATCAGGAATTCCACGGGCAAGGCGTTAGAGTTCGGTTCGCGCGTTCGCCCCAAGGCGCCCGTCGTCGGCTTGCGCTGGCATGACAAAGTAGGCGGGCATCGACACCTGCGGAGCACTGTCATCACACAAGCGTGACCCCTCGTACTGGCCGCCTTTCCCGTGAAGCCTCTACTCTGAACCCACTCCTGTTGCCCGGTGTGCCTTAACTGCCGCGTGTGGGCCGAGCTGGATGCGATGACAACCTCCAAATCCTCAATACCTGAATTGCGAATTCTGGCGATCACCCAGGCGTTGTGGGGCGAGCGGATCGCCGACACGGTTCGCCGGTTGAGCCCGCTCCACTGGTCCGTCGCCGTCCATGGGCTGCCCCGCGTCATCCCCATGGTGGTCGACGACCCCGAAGACTTCCTGCCCGCTCACCTCCCGCAGGTCGATCTGCTGCTCGCGCTCGGTGAAACGCCCGGCGCCGCCACGCTGATCCCAGACGTGGCGCGCCTGTGCGGCGCTCGCGCCGTGATCGCGCCGATCGACCGCAACGAGTCGCTGCCGGCGGGCCTGGTGCGACAGGTGCGCGGCTGGCTCAACGACCAGGGCGTCGCCGTCGTCTTCCCCAAGCCGTTTTGCTCGCTGACCGAGACGACCGTCAACGGCGGTCCCCTCCGCGAGCGGTATGACAATCCCCTGATCAGCGCGTTTGCCACGGTCTTTGGGGCGCCGCGCTTGAAGCTGACCGTCGACGTCGACCGCGTCATCCGTGGCGCCGACGTCGTGCGCGACTCGGCCTGCGGCTGCGCGCGCCACGTCGCCGCCGGGCTGATCGACTGTCCGGCAGCTGACGCCGAACTGCGCGCCGGCCTGCTGCACCATCACTACCCGTGCCTGGCGAGCATGAATCAGGACGACGACTACCGCGACACCCTCATGCACGTCTCCGGGCACATCCTCCGCCAGGCCGTGAAGGCCGAGATTCGGGAGCACGTCGATGTGGCGATGCTGCGCCCGAGCGGCCGGGTCGACGAGTCGGCGGGTTCCTGAATCGGCGGACCGTTCCTCCCGGCCAGTCACCGGCGGGCGAACCCAGCCCGGGCTACCCAGGCAAACAGCCAGGAAGTGCCAGGGAGCCGCCGCTGGGCGTTCAAGTTCCATATGGAACTCATGGTTCGTTTGTGATTGTTTTCACTATCCGGACAGGCCACCCTGCTCCTATCCTGATCCTCAGCCCCACCTTTCCCCCGGACAGTTGCACGTGAATCCCCAACGCGCGGGCTGTCCGAACATGGCGCGGGCCTCAGGCGAACTCAGGCGGATGCGACGTGCACCCGCTTTCATCTCAGGTTGGAGGACACATGAGCCAGATCGTCGTGAATCTAGCCGTCGCCGGCGCAAAGGCGGCCGTGGGTGCTCTGGATGGCCTGTACACCCAAACATTGGCCGAGCACGGGCCGGACACACCCGTTGGCTTCCCGGACACGGCCTACCGCCTGCCCCTCATCCTGGGCATGTCGGGTCAGGCCGTGGAAAAACTGGAAGACCTGGGGACTGTGTTGGCCGCGGCCAAGCAGCTTCTTCCCACTGGTGAGCCGGGCCTGGGAGAGGCGTTGGACGCCGGAATGGCCACTCTGTATGCCGCCGAGGCGATCCAGGCCATCCGTTTCTTGAAGAACGACCAGCCTGAGGTCGTGACCGGGGTCAAAGGCCACGAGGCGGGCTATAAGGTCATCGGGCCGATCTCGGACGTGCAACTGCGCGCCTGGGGCATCCAGCTGGTGGACGGCCGCATGGCCGGGGCGGCGGCCATCATCGGCTGCGCCAAGTCCAACGAGGTGGCCGTCAAGATCGTGCGCGAGTTCCAGCGCCGCAACATCCTCTGCCTGCTGTGCGGCAACGTGAATGGCCGCAGCATCATTCACCAGCTCCTTGAAGAAGGCGTCGAGCTAGGCTACGACACGTACACCGTGCCGTTCGGCACCGATACCGTCAGCGCCATCTACGCCCTGGGCTTCGCGGCCCGCGCCGCCATGACCTTCGGCGGCATGAAGGGCGGCCAGAAGCAACAGATCCTGGAATACAACCGCGCCCGCGTGCCGGCCTTCGTGTTGGCGCTGGGCGGCGTGGACGAACTGAAGGTGTCGGCCGCAGCCGGCGCCCTCAACTTCGGCTTCCCGATCATCTCCGACACGCCAGTGCCCGAGATCCTGGCCTCGCCGGTGACCAAGTACGAGGCGCTGGTCGGCATGCCCTTCGACGAGATCGCGGGCAAGGACGACATGGAGCGCGCCGAGAAGCTCGTGCAGAAGTGCGTCGAGGTGCGCGATATCAAGATCCGCATCACCGACGTGCCGGTGCCCGTGTCGTACGGATCGGCGTTCGAGGGCGAGGTCGTGCGCAAGGCCGACATGCGCGTCGAGTTCGGCGGCAAGAAGGCGCGCTGCTTCGAATATCTGCGCATGCGTGACTTCGACGCCGTTCAAGATGGCCAGGTCACCGTCGTCGGGCCCGACCTGAGCAACGTGCCGGTCGGCGGCGCCGTGGACATGGGCATCCTGGTCGAGGTTGCGGGTCGCACGATGCAGAAGGACTTCGAGCCGGTGCTCGAGCGCCAGATCCACCACTTCATCAACGGCGCCTCCGGCGTCCAGCACATCGGCCAGCGCGACATCACCTGGCTGCGCGTCAGCAAAGTCGCGGCTGACAAGGGCTTCGACCTGCGCCACTTCGGCGACGTCCTGCATGCCCGCTTCCACTCCGACTTCGGCGCGATCGTCGACAAGGTCCAGGTGACGATCTTCACCGACCCGGCCGCCGTCGACACCTGGCTGACCACCGCCCGCTCCGCCTACGACGAGCGCAACGTGCGCCTCGGCAACCTGGTGGACGAGAGCGTCGACGAGTTCTACTCCTGCACGCTGTGCCAGTCGTTCGCACCCAACCACGTCTGCGTGGTCACGCCCGAGCGCCTCGGCCTGTGCGGCGCCTACAACTGGCTCGACTGCAAGGCCTCGTTCCAGATCAACCCGACCGGCCCCAACCAGCCGATCCAGAAGAGCACGACGCTGGACGAGTCCAAGGGCTACTGGACCGGGACCAACACCTTCATCGACAGCGCTTCGCATCAGCAGGTCAAGGAAGTCGCCATCTACTCCATCATGGAGAACCCGATGACGGCCTGTGGCTGCTTCGAGTGCATCGCGATGGTGATCCCCGAGGCCAACGGCGTGATGATCGTCAGCCGCGAAGACACGAGCGTGACGCCCACCGGCATGACGTTCTCAACGTTGGCGGGCATGGCCGGCGGCGGTCAGCAGACGCCGGGCATCATGGGCCACGGCAAGTTCTACATCCTGAGCCCGAAGTTCATCTCGGCTGACGGCGGCTTCAAGCGCATCGTGTGGATGTCATCGATCCTCAAGGAGCAGATGGCCGATCAACTCAAGGCCGTCGCCACTCGCGAGGGCGACCCGCACCTGATGGACAAGGTCTGCGACGAGCGGATCGCGACCGATGTGGACGGGCTTGTGGCGTTCCTGACCGAACAGAGCCACCCGGCCCTGGCCATGGACCCGTTGATGTAACGGAGCCGGGTCCTTACAGACGGAGATTCTTGCCACGAATTTCGCGAATTCGAACGAATGGGCACGAAGGAGCGGATCCTTCCGTGACTACCATTCGTGCGCATTCGCCTCAATTCGCGAAATTCGTGGTGAAGATGCTGACACGCTGAGTTGAGGAACTGTGTGAGCCAACCATGACGACTACGATTGCGTTCGCGGGTAAAGGCGGCGTCGGCAAGACGACGCTCTCGGCCCTGACCATCCGCTACCTGGCCGGGCTCAAGGCCGGCCCGGTGCTGGCTGTCGACGCCGACCCGAGCAGCAACCTCAACCTATTGCTCGGCCTCGAGCTCGACGCCACAGTCTCCGAGCTGCGCGAGGACATGCTCGAGCAGGTCAAGCAGACCCTGACACAGGGCGGCGCCGCCATGGGCACCCTGCCCGGCGGGCAGACCAAGCACGACTACCTCGACCTCGGCATCCGCAACGCCCTGGTCGAAGGCCAGGACGTCGATCTTGTGGCGATGGGGCGCGGCGAAGGCCCTGGTTGCTACTGCGCCGTCAACCACAACCTGCGCGAAGTGCTCGACGCCATCGCCCGCAACTACGCCTTCGTCGTCATCGACAACGAGGCCGGGCTCGAGCACCTCAGCCGCCGCACCACCCGCGGCGTCCAGCACTTGCTCATCGTCAGCGACGCCGGCCCGCGCGGCCTCGTGACGGCCGAACGCGTCGCCAGCTTCCGGCATGAAATCGACATCGCCATCGAGCACGCGCACCTGATCATCAACCGCGCGCCGGCCACGCTGCCGACCGCGCTGACCGACAGGATCGCAACGCTCGATGTGCCGTTGGCCGGCGTGGTCCCCGCCGACGCCGCGCTCGCCGAACTTGAGTTGGCCGGCCGGCCGGTCTGGGAGGCCCCGACGGATGCGCCGGCGGTCGTGGCCCTGAAGGATCTCCTCGATCGTGTGCTCGGGCAGCGATCGAACGGGCCGCGATGAGCGTCCTCCTGGTGCGCGACGTGATGACCATCGGGGTGCCGATCTGCGCCACCGATGAACGCTGCGACGTCGCGAACGCCAGGCTCGCCGGTTTGCCCGGTCAGCCGGAGGCCGCTGTGGTGCTCGACGAGGATGGGATGGCCGCCGGTTGGGTGAGCCGCGAACGGCTGGCTCAGGCCGAGCCTATGACCACCATCGACTCGGTGATGGACGAAGACATCCCGGAAGTGCCGCCGGACATCCCGGCATTGGCCGCGCAGCAGATGATGCGCGATCGCGGCGTGACGCACGTGTTTCTGATGCACAGCTGGCCGGGCGAGCCTCGCCCGTCGGCCGTGCTGGCGCTCAGCACGCTGGAGCGCCTCGAACTCGGAGGGATTTAGCCACGAATTTCGCGAATTGTGACGAATTGGCACGAACGGAGAATGGGTTGATTGCGCGGTTCGCTTTGTCGATCATTCGTGCCAATTCGTCCAGATTCGTGTCATTCGTGGCCAGATCCCATTGCATTGAGAGGTGACATGGCAACAGTAGACATTGTCAAAGAGAAATGGGCGGGTTCGGTCCGTGAGTTGACGATCGGCGCCACGGCCGCTGACGGCGGCACGCGATCGCGAACGCTCACCCTCGGCGGTGAACGGACCCTGCCCGGTTTGCACTTCGAGGGCGCACTGCCACACCCGACGGCGTTGGCCTTCGAGGTCCGCGATCGACGGCCGGACGACTGGTCGCCGTTGCTGCGCCAGGCCTGGGGCGCGCTGCTGGACGATCCGGCCGAGTGGGCCAAGGCCGCCGAAGCGCTCGGCGCCGACTTGATCTACCTGACGCTCTCGTTGACCACCGCTGACGGCCAGCCCAACACGCCCGAGAACGCACGCGCCGTCGTGCGCAAGGTGCTCGGGGCGACCGGGTTGCCGCTCGCCGTGATCGGACCCGGCCAGGCCGAGATGGACAACGCGTTGTTGGTGGCCGTGGCCGATGAGGCCAAGGGCGAACGCCTGCTCCTCGGCAGCTGCGAGGACAAGAACTATCGCACCCTGGTCGCTGCCGCGATGGGCAACGATCACCTAGTGACGACGAAGACGCCGATGGACGTCAACCTGTCGAAGCAGCTCGTCATCCTGGTGCACGACATGGGCATGTCGCTCGACCGGATCGTGATCGACCCGACCACCGGCGCGCTCGGCTACGGCATCGAGTACGGCTACTCGGTGATGGAGCGGCTGCGCCTGGCCGCGCTCGGCGGCGACAGCATGACCCAGCAGCCAATGGTGGTGACCCCGGGCGAAGAGACCTGGAAGACCAAGGAGTCAAAGGTCGGCGAAGGCGTGCCGGCCACCTGGGGCGAGTGGGAGCGGCGCGCGATCAACTGGGAAACCCTGACCGCCAGTTCGCTGATCCACTCGGGCGCCGACCTGGTCGTCGTGCGTCATCCCGAGACGCTCAAACGGCTCAAGCCATTCATCGCTTCTCTGTCGGCGTAAGAAGGTTGAGCCGCGGATTTCGCGGATGACGCGGATTGGTTCTGATAATCCGCGTCATCCGCGAAATCCGCGGCAAAAAAGTATGGATAACACGCGCCGGCGGCCGACAGGCCCAACCGCGCTGACCTGACCGGAGGACACCATGGCCCTGACGGGACTCCAGATTTACAAACTTCTGCCGCAGACGAACTGCAAGGAATGCGGCTTCGCCACCTGTCTCGCGTTCGGCATGAAGTTGGCCGCCAAGCAGGCCGAGCTCAAGCTCTGCCCGTACGTCACCGACGAAGCCCGGGCTCAGCTCGAAGCGTCCTCAGCGCCGCCGATCCGCCTGATTGCGGTGGCCAGCGACGGCGCGAAGCTCGAGGTCGGCAACGAGACCGTTCTGTTCCGCCACGAGAAGACCTTCCTGCATCGGCCCGGCCTCTTCGTCCGGATCGATGACCGCAAAGGCGCCGACGCGATCGCGGCCCAGGTAGCCGAGGCCGACGCCTACATCGTCGACTATGTCGGCATCAAGCTCGGGCTGGATGGCCTCGCCATCGATGCGCGTTCGGGCGATGCTGCGACGTTCGGCGCCGCTGTCGCCGCTGCGCGCGAAAAGACCCACAAGCCCCTGATCCTGATCGCCTCGGACCCGGCCGTGATGGCCGCCGGCGTCGAAGCGGCCAAGGGCCTGCGCCCGTTGCTGTGCGCGGCCGACTCGACCAACTGGGCGGCCATGGCCGAGCTGGCCAAGGGCGCCAAGGCGCCGCTGGTCGTGCGCGCCGAGACGCTCGAGGCGCTGGCGGCGTTGGCCGAGCAGGTGAAGGCGGCCGGCGTGGAGGACATCGTCCTCGATCCGCTGGTGTCCGGCTACGCCGACTCGCTGACCACCCTCACCCATCTACGCCGCCTGGCGTTGAAGAAGAATTTCCGCGCGCTGGGATACCCGATCGTCACGTTCCCCGGCGCGACAGCCGACGTCGATGAAGGCATGCTGGCCGCCGAGCACATCGCCAAGTACGCGGGCTTCATCGTGCTCGAGACCTTCGACCCGGCGACGCTCTATCCGCTGCTGGCGCTGCGCCAGAATCTGTACACCGACCCGCAGAAGCCGATCCAGGTGCAGCCTGGGCTGTACGAGATCAACGCGCCGGATGCTTCAGCGCCGGTCATGGTCACCACGAACTTCTCGATCACGTATTTCGCTGTGAACAACGAAGTCGAAAGCTCGGGCTGGCCGGGCTGGCTGTTGGTGGTCGACGCCGAGGGCATGAGCGTGCTCACGGCCTGGGCCGCCGGCAAGTTCGACGCCGAGCGCATCGCCAAGGGCGTGAAGGCGAGCGGGATCGCCGAGCGGATCAACCACAAGCGCCTGATCCTGCCTGGCCAGGTGGCCGTGCTCTCGGGCGAGCTCGAAGAAGCGCTGCCCGGCTGGCAGATCATGGTCGGACCGAAGGAAGCGGTCGACATCCCGAACTATCTCAAGCAGATGTGGGGCCAGCCGCAGGCTACCGCCTGAGCCTGGCGATCTATGTCTGAACACACCCTGATCCTGCGACCCAGCAATCTGCGGCAGAGCGCCCTGACCGGCGCTCTGCTGTCGGATGTGCTCCGTGCCGCCGGCGTCGACGGCGCTCTGCCGTGCGGTGGCCAGGGACGGTGTGGCCGCTGCACGGTGCGAGTCGAGAGCGGCACTGTACGCCGGCGCTCGGCTCTGCGCCTGTCGGCCGAGGATCTGGCGGCCGGATATGCTCTGGCCTGCCAGACCGTGGTCGAGGGTGACGCCGTGATCGTCGTGCCTGAGCACGAAGCCGTTGAGCGCCATCTGACGACCGATCGAGCGGCCAGCGCGTTCGCCCTGCCCTTCGCCTACGACCCGGCCCACGACCAGACGATCCAGCTGGTGCCGCTCAGCCTGCCGCAGCCCACGATGACGGACTCGATCGACGACGTCGCCCGGCTGGAGCGCGGCCTCTCAGCGGCGGGCATCAGGTCCGTTGATATCGCGCTGCCCGCCCTGCGCGTGCTCGGCCAGCAACTGCGCGACGCCGATTGGCAGGTCACGGCCGTCCTCGAGCATGGCACCTGGCAGCACCCCGACGCCCCGCCGCGGCTGATTGGTCTTCGTCAGCAATCAGCCATCGTGTGCGGCATCGCCATCGACATCGGCACCACGACCGTCTCGGTGCGCTTGCTCGACCTCGAGCACGGGACCCTGATCGACGGCGCCTCCGAGTACAACGGCCAGATCACGCGCGGCGAAGACGTCATCTCGCGCATCATCTCGGCCGGCCGGGGCGAGAACGGCGCCGGGCTCGCGGAGATGCGCTCGCTGGTCCTCGGCACTGTCAATACCCTGCTCGAGCGCCTGCTGCAACGCCAGCACCTGCGGGCCGAAGATGTCGTGAAGGCCGTGGTGGTCGCCAACCCGACGATGATCCACCTCTTCCTCGGGCTGCCGCCGGCGTCGATCCGGCTGTCGCCGTTTGTGCCGGCCGTCAACCATCCGCCGCCGATCACGGCGGCGGAGGCTGGGCTGCACATCCACCCGCTGGCCGGCGTCGACTGCCTGCCCGGCGTGGCGGCGTACGTCGGCGCGGACATCACCGCCGGTACGCTGGCGGCCGGCTTGAGCACGACCGACGCGTTGACGCTTTTCATTGACGTCGGCACCAACGGCGAGATCGTGCTCGGCAACCGCGAGTGGCTGGTTTCGTGTGCGTGCTCGGCAGGCCCGGCCTTCGAGGGTGCGGGGGTAGTCGACGGCATGCGCGCGACGCGTGGCGCGATCGAAGAGGTCTGGGTCAACTCGACGACCCATGAGCCGACGGTGCGCGTCATCGGCGACGTCGCCCCGCGCGGCATCTGCGGCTCGGGCCTGATCTCGCTGCTGGCCGAGCTGTTCATCACCGGCGTGATGGACCGGGGCGGCAACTTCAAACTCGACCTCGGCTCGCCGCGTGTGCGTGTCGGCGCGCATGGCCCGGAGTACGTCGTCGCCTGGGCCGCCGAGACCGCGACCGGACGCGACATCGTCCTGACCAAGGTCGACGTCGACAACCTGCTGCGTGCCAAGGCCGCAATCTACGCCGGGTTCACTGTGCTGGCGCAGAGCGTGGGCCTCGAGCTCGACGCGGTTGAGCGCTTCCTGATCGGCGGCTCGTTCGGCCAGTACATCAACATCGAGAAGGCCGTGCAGATCGGGCTGCTGCCGGACCTGCCCTGGGAGCGTTTCGAGTTCCTGGGCAACACGGCTGTCAAGGGCGCGGCGTTGGCACTGCTCTCGCGCGACGCTCGCGCCGAGGTCGCGGCCATTGCCTCGCGCATGACCTATCTCGAGCTCTCGGCGGATAACACGTTCTACGACGCGTTCACCAACGCCCTCTTCCTGCCGCACACCGACCTGAGCATCTTCCCGTCGGTGGCCCGGTTGCTCGAAGGCGCACATTGACATGCGTTGCCACGAATTCCACGGATTTCGTCGAATTGACACGAATGTTACGCGTGGTTCGTGCAGATTCGTATCAATACGTGATGTTCGTGGAAAAAACCGTCATCGGCCGAGAGCCTGATGGCGTCGCGAGACTGGCATAAGGAGTTACTCATGCTCATCATTGGCGAGAAGATCCACATCATTTCCCCGAAGGTCAAAGAAGCGTTGGCTGCCCGAGACAGCGCGTACTTCGCGGAATTGGCACGCGAGCAAATGGCGGCAGGCGCCAGCGCGCTCGATTTGAACGTCGGGCCCCAGAAGAAGGCCGGCCCTGAGGTCATGAGCTGGCTGGTCGACTGCATGCACGAAGCCGTCGGCGACGTCACGCTCTCGCTCGACACGACCAACCTGGCCGCGATCGAGGCCGGGCTCGAGCGCCAGCAGGCGCACGGGCGCGTCAACGCCATCATCAACTCGACGTCGGCCGAGGAAGAGCGCCTGGCGCTGGTGCCGCCGGTCGCGGCGAAGTACGGCGCCAAGCTCATCGCGCTGACGATGGCCAAGGGCGGCATCCCCGTCACGGCCGACGCGCGCGTGTCGATGGCGCTGGAGACGCTCATTCCCCGAGCCGAGGAAGTGGGCATCCCGATGTCGAACCTGCTGATCGACCCGCTCGTGCTGACGGTCTCAGGGTGTCAGGAATACGTGCCGCAGTGCATCGAAGCGGTGCGCATGCTCAAGATGGTGGCGGATCCGCCGCCCATGGTCAACGTAGGGCTCTCGAACGTGTCGAACCAGGTGCCCGCGCCGATGCGGCCGTTGATCAACCGCGTCTACATGGTCATGCTCCTGGCGGTCGGCGTGGATGCCGCGATCCTCGATCCGATGGACAAGGATCTGATGGATGCCATCCGCATCGTCGAAGCGCGCGACGACTCGACAGCGCTGGGGGCGCTGTACCTCAAGCTGTTCGACGCCGTGGCCGCCGGCGGCGAGCTCGAGCACTCCGACGTCGACCACGCTGACCCGGCCCAGGCCGAGGTCTGGAAGACCGTGCAGGTGCTGCTCAACAAAGTGATTTACACCGATTCGTATCTGCGGCTGTAAAGGCCGGAGGCAGAGACGAACGCTGAAGGACGAAGGTTAAATGGCCGTTTGACTTTCGTCCTTCGTCGTCTGTACGTTGTGCTTCGTCGTTCGTTCCTTCGTCCTTCGTCATCCGTCCTTCGTCGTTCATTCTTGGTCGTTCATCATTCATCGTCAGTCCTTCATCCGAGTCATCCGGAGCTCCGATCCATCGCGTGGCGTGTCATCCAGAGCGCCTAGCCACCTTTACCCGAAGACACGCCGAATGAGCGCGAAGGATCTCCTCCGAAGCCGCGCCGGCGTTCGGAGGCGTTACCCCACGGACCAGCGAGTCCGACAGGAGATCCTTCGCGCTCATTCAGCGTGTCCGATGGCTGGAAGGGTTAGGCGCTCTGGATGACACGCCACGCGCGGCCAACGCTGACTCGCTCGGCGATAGCGACGACGGCTCGGGTTGACACGCCACGCGGGGGCACTCGAGCTCGCTCGGCGATAGCGACGACCGCTCAGATTGACACGCGATGCGCGGCCAACTCTGGCTCGCTCGGCGATGGCGACGACCGCTCGGGTTGACACGCCACGCGGGGGCACTCGAGCTCGCTCGGCGATAACGATAAGTGCCTGGGTTGACACGCCACGCGCGGCCAGCTCTGACTCGCTCGGCGATGGCGACGACCGCTCAGATTGACACGCGATGCGCGGCCAACTCTGGCTCGCTCGGCGATAGCGACGACCGCTCTGGAGGACACGCAGTCCTGGGTGACAAGGGGGCGTGTCGGCGAGGGCGAGAAGCGCTCGGGATAGCGCGCGGCGCATGGGATGGTGCTACAGGCGACGGGGATGGAGGAAGACGACCCTCGCCCAACCCGTCATCGATCCTTGGGTCGGGCTGCCGGCACCCATTCGGCGCCCGGTGTAGCACGTCTCTCACGCGATGCGCTGTACTGACGCATAATGCGGAAGGTCCTGCGAGAGGGGGGGCACCATGAAGGTCAAAGGCCTTGAGGTTACGCCGAAGGTCATCGTTCAGCTGTTGATCGTCGTCGTCTTGATCCCTTGCTTGCCGCTGCTGATCACCTGGCGCTGGGGCTGGTGGGAGGCCTGGGCGTATGCGTTCGTCTCGATTGCCGGCTTTGTCGGCAGCCGCTGGCTCGTCGCAGGTCGCCACGCCGATCTGCTGGCCGAGCGGGCCCGGATGGTCGATCACGCCGACGCCGAACCCTGGGACCGCGTCCTCGCGCCCCTCGTCGGAGTGGGCGGCGGTCTGATCCCGCTGATCGCGGGCTTCGAGGCGCTGTGGATGCCCGTACCGGTCTACGGGCTGCCCGTCAAAGCCGCCGCCCTGGCGGTGCTCGTGACAGGGTACGCGCTCGGGACCTATGCCCTGCTCGAGAACCGATTCTTTTCGGGAGTGGTCAGGATCCAGACCGACCGCGACCACCGGGTCGTCTCGACGGGGCCCTATGGCTGGATACGGCATCCCGGTTACACCGGCGCGCTCATGGCCTTCCTGGCGGCGCCGTTCCTCCTGGACGGCCGCTGGGCGCTCGTGGCATCGATGCTGCTCGCGATCGCGCTCATGGTCCGCACACGTCTCGAAGACCAGACCTTGCAGGCCAAATTGCCGGGCTACTCCGATTACGCCAGCCGGGTGCGCTATCGCCTGCTGCCCGGTGTATGGTGAGTCAGTTTCGGGGCTGCCGTCCGTCGTCCTTCCAACCACTCGCACACCCGCTCACTCTCGATATAATCGCCCTGTCTGAGCGCCAGGGGACCGGTTCGCCGGCGGGCCTCGGATGTGGGTGTGACCTCAACATGATCAAGGTAATTCAGCCATGACGCGCAAAGTCGTGATTACGGGTATGGGCACGCTCAACGCGTGCGGATTGACCGTCGCGGAAACCTGGGACTCGATTCGCAACGGGCGTTCGGGCATCGGCCCCCTCACCGCCTTCGACACCACGAACTATCTGGTCAAGCTGGCGGCTGAGGTCAAGAACTTCGACCCGACGAAGTTCATCGATGTCAAAGAGGCGCGGCGGATGGACCGCTACCAGCACTTCGCCATCGCAGCCGCTCGGGAGGCTCTGGCGCAGTCGGGGCTCGAGATCACCGACGAGAACGCCGATCGAGTCGCAGTGTTAATCAGTTCAGCCATCGGCGGCGCCAAGGCCTTTCAAGACAACGTGCGAGTGCTCGACGCCTCGGGTCCGCGACGCGTCGACGTCTTCATGATCACCAAGCTGATGTCCAACGGCGCGGGCGGCCTGATCAGCATCCAGACGGGCGCTCGCGGCCCGAACTTCTCGGTGGCCTCGGCCTGCGCCTCAGGCTCGGACGGCATCGGCCAGGCCTGGTCGCTGATCCGCAGTGGCGTTTGCGACGCCGCGATCGCGGGCGCCAGTGAGGCCACGATCATCGAGCTCGGAGTGGCGGCCTTCGACCGCACCAGCGCGATGACGCACCGCACCGACGGTGTGCCGCAGCCGTTCGACAAGGAACGCGACGGCCTGGTCATGGGCGAAGGCGCTGCCGTGCTCATCCTCGAATCAGAAGCTAGCGCCAGGGCGCGCGGCGCCACGATCCTGGCTGAGTTGGCCGGCTACGCCGCTTCGGCGGACTCGCACCACATCACGGCCCCCTCCGACACCGGCAAGCCCGGCTCGACGGCGATCCTGCGCGCCCTCGACGCGGCCGGCGCAAACCCCGATCAGGTCGGCTACATCAACGCCCATGGCACGGGCACGGTGCTGAACGACGCATCGGAAACACGCGCAGTCAAGCTCGCGCTCGGCCATCACGCCCTCAACGTCCCGATGTCGTCGACGAAATCGATGACCGGGCACTGCATGGGCATGACCGGCGCCCTCGAGGCGATCCTGTGCGTCAACGCGATCCGTGACGGCGTGTTGCCGCCGACCATCAACTATCACACGCCCGATCCCGAGTGCAACCTCGACGTCGTGCCGAACGTCGCGCGCGAGGCCAGGGTCGACCTGACGCTCAGCAACGCCTTTGGCTTCGGCGGCCACAACTCGGTGCTGGCGATCCGACGATACTAAGCATTGGCTGTTGCTGACCTGCGATGGGTTATGGGCCTTCCAATCGCCCATCGCAAGGCTCCAACAGCCGATCACCAATACCTGTGCTTCCCAAGTTTCGCAACCCCGCGCTGCTGCAACGCGCCCTGACCCACCGGTCGTACCTTAACGAGTTTACGGACATCGCTGAGGACAACGAGCGGCTCGAGTTCCTGGGCGACGCCGTGCTCGGGTTCGTGACCGCCGCGATGCTGTATGAGACTCTGCCCAACAAGGCCGAGGGCAAGATGACCCGGTTGCGATCCGCGCTCGTGCGCAACGAGCGCCTGGCCGAGATCGCGCGGGCGCTCGGGCTGGCCGGGCAGTTGCGCATGGGCAAAGGCGAAGAGGACGGCGGCGGGCGCGACCGCGAGCACACGCTGGGTTCCGCGCTGGAAGCCATCATCGGCGCCTATTATCTAGACTCGGGCATCGATGCTGTGAAGGCCTGGCTGGTTCCGCTGCTCGCGCCGGCGCTGCGCCATGTGATGGCTGAGCAGAACGACCACGACTCCAAGAGTCGCTTCCAGGAATACGCCCAGGGCGTCTTCGGCATCACGCCGCACTACAACGTCCAGATCGCCGAGGGTCCCGAGCACGCGCGAAGCTGGAAGGCCGCCGTCTTCATCGGCGAGACGACATTCGGCAGCGGCATCGGCACGAGCAAGCGCGCGGCGCAACAGGCGGCCGCCACCGACGCCCTGCGCCGGCTCGACATCATCTAGGAGAACCATGGGCACGCTACTGGTCACCGGCGCTTCGGGCTATCTGGGTCAGGCCGTCGTCGAGCGCGCCCACGGCTTCATGATCGTCCCGGCTTCCTTCGCGCGCCCGGTGGCCGGATTCCCGCACGCCGCCCGGGTCGATCTGCGCGACAGGGAGGCCGTCGACGAACTCGTGCGCGAAGCGGCCCCCGACGTCATCCTGCACACAGCGGCCTCGAACCGCAACGCCGAACACATCGCCACCATCGTGCCCGCTGCAGTGGCCATCGCGTCGGCAGCGCGGCGACACGGCGTGCGCCTTGTGCATGTGTCGTCGGACCTGGTCTTCGACGGCGAGCACGCGCCCTACTCTGACGACAGCGAGCCCAACCCGCTCGACAACCCCTACGCCAAGGCCAAGGCCGAGGCCGAGCGACAGGTCGCCATGATCCACCCGGGCGTCGCCATCGTGCGCCCGAGCCTGATCTGGGGACTCGACCCGCTCGATCATCAGACCCAATGGCTGGTCGACGGGGTCAAGAGCGGCTCGGCCGTGTCGCTCTTCACGGATGAGATCCGCTGCCCGGTCTACGTCAACGACCTGGCCGACTGGCTGATCGAGCTCGCGACACGGCGCGACCTCACCGGCCCGTTCAACGCCGTCGGGCCGCAGGCCCTCAGCCGCTGGGAGTTCGGCCAGAAGCTCATGCGCAAGCTTGGGCTGCGACCGGGGCCGAACGTCAAGGCCGCCATCTCCAAGGACCTCGGTCTCAACCGAGCACGCAACCTCACGCTCGAAGCCCGCAGGGCCGGCGATCAACTGCGCGTTCGCCTGCGCGGCGTCGATGAGGTGCTGGCGGCGCTTTAGACCAACGCACGACAGCCTTGCCACCCCGGAACCCGTTGCCCCATGGACATCGCCCATCGCCGACTTCACAGCCTGCGCCTGAACTCCGGTCCGCTGGCGACTCCGCTTGACGTGGTGTCCTGGCTGGCGGCCGTGCAGTCGCAGGACTTCGCTGGCGCGCTTTGGGCGCTGGGGTTGCGCATGACGAAGGCCGTCGAAGATGACGTGCTTCGCGCGTTCAACGCCGGCGAGATCGTGCGCACCCACGTCCTTCGACCCACCTGGCACTTCGTCGCTCCTGCGGATTTGCGCTGGCTGTTGATGGTGACGGCGCCCCGCGTCCATGGCATCAACAACACGATGTATCGCCAAGGCGGGTTGGACGCCAAAACGCTGAGCCGCTGCCAGACCATCATCGCGAAGGCACTCAAGGGCGGTCGTCACCTGACACGCGAGGAATTGGGAGAGGCGATCGAACAAACCGGCATCCCGGACGCGTCGAAGAACCGGCTGACCTACATGGTGATGGCCGCCGAACTTGACGGCGTGATCTGCAGCGGCCCCCGGGTGGGCAAGCAGTTCACCTATGCCTTGCTCGACGAGCGCGTGCCGTCCGCCAAGGCCATCAGCCGAGAAAGCGCGCTGACCGAACTGGCGCGGCGCTACTTCGCCAGCCGAGGCCCAGCGTCGGTGCACGACTTCGCGCGCTGGTCGGGGCTCACCGTCAAAGAGGCACAGGCCGGCCTCGAGGCGAACAAGGCCCACCTCGAGTCGGAGGTCGCGGATGGCCAGACGTTGTGGTTTGTCCCTGGGCAACCCCCAGCCGGAGATCCCCCGCGCGCCTTCCTGCTCTCGGTCTATGACGAATACGTGGCGGGCTATAAGGATCGCAGCGCCATCTGCGCGCCGGCCTACGGGAAGATCCTCGAAGAATATGGCAGCGCCCTGCACTTCATCGTGGTCGTCGACGGGCAGGTCATCGGCACATGGCGCCGGGACTTCAAGAAGAACGTGGCCTTTCTCGAACTCAGGGTCTTCAAGAAGCTGAGCAGCGCCGACCGGCGCGCGGTGCTCGAGGCCGCTGAGCGTTACGGGGCCTTCATCGGGCTCTCGATCGACGTCACCTGGGTCTAGGGCGGCTCAAGCCGCCGGCCTCTCGAGCGTCATGAAGTAATCGACGAAGCCCATGGCGTGCCAAAACGCCATGGCGCGCGTGTTCGTCGACAGCACCTCCACCACGACGCGTTTGCCAGGCGGAAACACCTCGTTCACCAGCCGGGTCAGCGCATCCCGCCCCGCACCGGTTCGTCGCCGGTCGCGCGCGACGAAGAATTGGCGCAGGTAGACGGACTCGCCGTCGTCACGATAGAGCGCGTACGCCACTGGCGCATCACCCTCGTCGAACAGCACGGCCCGATAGCGGCCCTCCAGCCACTCGGTCATCCGCTCGGCCAGCTGCGGCACCGACATCGGATTGTCGGCGCCCTCGTCGGCGATGAGTTGGTGGTTGAGCTCAGCAAGCGTGTCGATGTCTGCCATCGTGGCCAGGCGCAGGTTCATGGGGCGCTCCGTACGGTTCCTTTCACGATCGATCACCTGTCGGCGTTGACCCTCCGTGTAAAGAGCTCGCCCGTCACACGGCCCGTTGTCCGAGTTTGCCGTTGCGAGCCGCGACGATCTCGGCCAGGATCGAGACGGCCACTTCCTCAGGCGTTCGCCCACCGAGATCCAGGCCGATCGGGCCGCGCAGCCGCGCCAGTTGCTCGTCGCTGACGCCGGCTTCTCTCAGGCGCGCGCGACGCTGGTCCTGCGTGCTCTTGCCGCCCAACGCACCAACGTAGAACGCCGGGCTGCGCAAGGCCACCAGAAGACCGGGGTCATCAAGCTTGGGGTCGTGGGTCAGCAGGGCAATGGCACTGGCCCGCGTGAGGCCAAGCTCGGTCAGCGCGTCATCGGGCCACTCTGTGATGAGCTTATCGACGTGCGGGAATCGTTCGCGGGTGCCGAACGCCTTGCGCGGATCGACGACGACGGTCCGATAGCCGATGCCCTGGGCCAGCTGCGTCAGCGTGATGGCCGTGTGCACGCCGCCGACCACGATGAGCGTCGGCGCCGGCCACGAGACTTCGACGAAGATCTCGGCCGCCTCGCCCAGCTTCACACGCTTCGACTGCCCTGCACCCAGCGCCGCACGCGCAGCCGCCAGGCCTTCATCCATCCACTCAACCGGTAGCGAGCCGTGCACGAGCGCCCCGCCCTCATCGAGCACCAGCGCCGAGCCGAGCCTGTCCGTGGGGCCCTGGATCAAGGTCGCCACAGCGAACACGGCGTCGGCTCGCACCAGCCGCGCGACGGCTTCGAAGTGGGCCGGGTCGAGAGGTTGGACGAAGACGTCGATGCTGCCACCGCAGGCCAGCCCGACCTCCCAGGCCGTCTCGTCTGCGACTCCGTAGTGAAGCAACCGGCCGTGACCGGCCACCAGAGTCTCAAGCCCGGCCTCGATGGTCGCGCCTTCGATGCAGCCGCCGCTCACGGAGCCGGTCATTCCGCCGGCCGGCGTCGCTGCCAGCTTCGCGCCCGCCACACGCGGCGCGGAGCCCCAGGTCTGCACGACAGTGGCCACTGCGATCTTCGATCCCTCACCCGCCCACCTCTCGACGTCATTCAGGATATCTCGCATGTCCAACGCTCCTCTCGAGCCAGCAGGTAGGCGAACCCGGTCGCCTGCTCACCCGATGCGACTCAATACGGTTCCCAGGTCTTCAAGGCTCTTCAGATTATGCACCGGCAAGAACTCGTCGACGTAGGGCAATGCTGCCTGCATACCGCGCGTCAACGGCTCGTACTCGGGCGAGCCGAGCAGCGGATTGAGCCAGATCAGACGATGCGCGGATCGGTGCAGCCGGGCCATCTCGGTCTTGAGCAAAGCCGGATCTCCGCGATCCCAGCCGTCACTGATGAGCAGCACCACTGCGCCTCGCCCAAGGACGCGTCGGCCCCAATCGAAGTTGAAGCGCTTGAGCGACTCGCCGATCCGCGTGCCGCCCGACCAATCGTTGACCTTCGTCGACACCTCGCGCAGGGCCGTCTCGATCTGCTTGTGATGAAGCTGATTCGTGATCCGGGTAAGGCGTGTGCCGAAGACGAAGCTCTCGACTGGCCTCTCGAGCCCGAACGTCAGCCCGTAGAGGAAGTGAAGCAGCAGGCGCGAGTAGCGCTCCATCGAGCCGCTGATGTCGGCCAGAGCGACGAGCGGGCGCGGCCGGGTCTTGTGAACGCGCCGGGGCCAGTGCAGGATCTCGCCACCGTGCCGCAGGTTTTGTCGGATCGCGCGGCGCAGGTCCAGCCCTACGCCTGAGCCGGGCGTATAGCGACGTGTGCGGCGTTCGCCCATGCGCCAACTCAGGCTGGCGATCAGGCGCTTGACGGCTTCGATCTCATCGATCGACAGATCCGCGAAGTCTTTGCGACGCAGCGCCTCCGACGCGCTGTAGGTGACCTTCACCTCAACGAGCGGCGGTCCCGACGGGGCGCCCCGCCGCTCATCGGGCGCCGGGGCCTGCAACGGCGGCGCGACGATCTGCGGACGACGACGAGGGGGTGGCGGCGCAGGCAGGCGGACCTGCCAGCCCTCGGGCGGGACACGCCAGAACAAGGCGAAGGCCTGATCGAACAACTCGAGGTCCTCGACATCATGGACCAGGAGCGAGCGCGACGTGTAGTAGAAGTCCTGGCGGTTGCCAATCGACACCAGCGACAACGCGGAGGCCAGGTCGAGCATGCGGCCCGGGTTGACGTCGAGCCCCAGCCCGCGGAGCACACGGCCGAAGAGCAACAGGTTATCGAGGAGATGACCGGACGATGATGAAGGCATCGGGATACGGCCGTCAGGCGTCAGGCCCTATCTAGACCGAGGCGGCTTGCATGGCTCACCCAGCAGTCCTGCCCCTTGAGCGGAGCGCTGAGGACCACAAGAGGCACTCGACGCAGCCGACACGCGCGCCGTCGAAGCATCGGTGATGAGGATCGCCTCGGGCTCCATCGCTCAATTGGCCTGCATCGCCAGCACACGATCTAGGATCACGCAGGCCTGATCGCCGCGGATCTTGTCGACGTCATCCTGGTACTTGAGGATGACGCCGAGGGTTTCATTGACGACGCTCAACTCGAGCGTGCGCTGGTCGAGCGCGACGAGGGCCGTGGTCCAATCGAGCGTCTCGGCCACGCCCGGCGCCTTGTATAGATCGGCCCGGCGTAGTTCTTGAATGAATGTGGCGACCTGTCGCGCGAGTTGATCCGGAGCGTCAGGCACCTTTGCGCGCACGATCTGCAGCTCTTTCTCGTAAGACGGGTAGTCGATCCAGGCATACAGACAACGACGCTTGAGAGCGTCGTGGACCTCGCGCGTGCGGTTGGACGTGATGATGGTCACCGGCGTATGGGCCGCCCGCAGCGTGCCGATCTCGGGGATGGTGATCTGGTATTCCGAGAGCACCTCGAGCAGGAAGGCCTCGAACTCGTCGTCGCTCCGATCAAGCTCGTCGATCAGCAGCACCGGCGCCGCCTCGCGCGTTGGGTCGATCGCCTGCAACAGCGGCCGCTTGAGCAGAAACTCCGGCCCGAAGAGCTCGGCCTCAACTGGTTTCTCGCCGCGCGCCTCCATCAGGCGCAGATGAAGGATCTGGCGCGTGTAGTTCCATTCGTACACGGCCTGGTTGACGTCGAGGCCTTCATAACACTGCAGGCGGATCAGGTCGGTGCCCAAAAGCGCGGAAAGGGCGCGGGCCACTTCGGTCTTGCCCACGCCGGCCTCGCCCTCGAGGAAGAGCGGCCGCCCGAGTTTCAGCGCCAGGAAGATCGACGTCGCAAGGCCGCGTTCAGCGATGTAGTCGCGAGTTCGCAACGCGTCTTGAAGGCTTTCGATCGACGTGAACGACACGGGTCACCTGCCTGGGTCGGACGCGACCCGAACAAACAGGCTGTTCGGAGGAGGATGAAACGATTGTAGCATTCGGCTCCGGCGACCAATCCGTTTCAGCCGGGCAGGATGAATCGTTTCCACCTGAATTCGACAGGCGTTTCGACGAGGGTTTCGTCAGCGCCGAGTTCGCGCTGAGCCCAGACACGGAGTTCGTCGAACGCCGACGCAAAGACGTCGGCCGGGATGTTCCAGGTTGATGACCAGGTGCGACGTCGAAAGCCTTCAAGCAAGTCGGCGACGGTCCGCCGGTTGATCCAGGTCGCAGCGACTCGTTCCGACGCGGCGACGCCACGGCCCGCGAGCTCATCATCCACGCGTTCGAATTCGGCAACGCCCGGATGTTCCTTGGAGAACTCACGCGCGGCGAGGAGCGCCCGCCACGCACGCATCAGCCGCGCAGATGGCGCGTCATCGCTGCGGTGGTCCCATCCGAGGAACAGCGACCCACCGGGCGCCACGACGCGCTGGATCTCGGTCAGCGCCTGCCGCCACTGTGGGATCAGATGAAAGATGTGGACGCCAACGGCTGCCGTGAAGCGCGATGATCCGAAGGGGAGCCGTGTCGCGTCCGCGCGCACGACCATGGGGTACAGCGCCGCGGGCGAATGAAGCCTGCGAAGTTCACCGAGCATGTTGGCAGAGAGATCCACGCCGACCATCGGCAGACCGGCAGCGGACAGCGGGCGCGCAATCCGGCCGGTGCCCACCCCGATTTCCAGAAGACGCGCCTCAGACGTGAGCGGGCCGATCCAATCAGCCAGAGCCCGGCCGACCTGTTGCCCGACACCGGCAGGAAAGCCACGTGTGGCTTCGTAAGTGGCGGCAGCAGGGTCAAAGTTGACTGACTCGCCCATTGGCCCTCCATGTCACCTTACTGGGACTAACCCAGCCCCTCTCAGAATAACTGATTGTGAACGTTATAATACCGGCCTGACCCTGTTTTCGCTTTACGTCACCACGCCGGGGCGCAAGGCAGCAGCAGGCTCGGTGCAGTGTTTGGACAAAACTGGAGGCTATCTATGCAAGTCGCTGCCAATACCGTTGTCGCGTTCGATTACGTGCTGACGGCCCCTGACGGAAAAGTCATCGATTCGAACGAGGGCGCCGGGCCGCTGGCCTACATCCACGGCCAGGGCCAGATCATTCCGGGCCTCGAAGCCGCGCTCGAAGGTCGAACCACAGGCGACGCCTTTCAAGTGACCGTCCCGCCTGAGAAGGCCTACGGCGTGCGCGATTCGGCGCTGGTGCAGGTGGTGTCGCGCGACATGTTCGAAAGCGTCAACGAACTCGAAGTGGGGATGCGCTTCCGCGCCTCGCTCGAGGACGGCGAGCATGTCTTCACGATCGTCGGCCTCGACGACAAACAGGTGACGATCGACGGCAATCACCCGTTGGCCGGCACCACTTTGAAGTTCGACGTCAAGGTGGTGGAAGTTCGCGCCGCCACCTCAGAGGAACTCGATCACGGGCACGTCCACGGCGCGGGCGGACATCATTGATCGTTGCGCGAAGAGCGAAAGGCGCAGGGCGTTAGCGCCCCGCCTTTCGCTCTTGGTCTCACCGCCCCACCACCTTCACTCGGCCCCCCACTTCGATCGCTACAGCGTCTTGATCGGCGCGCTCCAGCAGCCAGAGCGCGACCTTGTGTAGGTCATCTGCGTTCACCGCAGATGGGCTGAAGACGATCAGGACGGGTTCCGTCTGCAATTCGCCGGAATGTGACAACGTCCAATAGCCTGTGGCCTGATGCCGCTCACGGAGCCCGATCCGCCCGGCCAGGCCGATGGCCTCGGCGCGCACCGCGATCGACAGCGGCGCGCCCGTGCGCGTGACGCTTGGCACGTGCAGGGCATCGCGCACCACCTCGACCACCCTGCCCGCCGCGAGTTGGGCCGGATCGTCGGTGCCCAGCCAGATCCCGAGCCCCTCTTCGTCGATGAAGTAAGGCGAAATGGCGCTGGCCGATTGAATCGAGTCGAAAACCACGCGTTTCATCTTGGATCGCAGCGCCGGCATGATAACCCACATCGGGCCGTTCCGGGGATCGGCGGATGTCGCCTTGGGCACTTTGCCATAGGCGATCAGGTTCTGAATCACCCACACGGACCGTCACGCTGGGGCGCATTTCGGCTACACTTGCCGCATTCCGGCCGAGGAGCAATCGATGCATCGGATCATCACCCTCACGACCGATTTCGGCGTGCGAGACGGCGATGTCAGCGTCACCAAAGGCGTCATGAAAGGCATCGCGCCAGACGCCGACCTGATCGACGTCACTCATCTCATTCGGCCGCAGAACATCGGCGAGGCGGCCGTCGTCCTCAGTCGAACGCTCTTCTACTTCCCGCCCGATACGATCCACATGTTCGTCGTCGACCCCGGCGTCGGAACGGCCCGCCACGGCCTGGCCGGGCGCATCGGCGATCAGTATGTCGTCGGCCCCGACAACGGCGCGCTAACCCTGGTCCTGCAACAGGCCGAGGCGCGCGGCCTGACCTCGAGCTTCGTCAAGCTAGAGAACCCGCACTACTGGCGCCCTGAAGTCAGCAGCATCTTCCACGGCCGCGACATCTTCGCGCCGGTCTGCGCCCACCTCGCCACGGGAGTGCCCCTCGAGGCCCTCGGCCCCGCCCTGCCCGACCCGGTGCGCCTGCCCGTCGCTCCTGCCACGCGCACGGCGACCGGCCTGCACGGCGAGATCGTCTTCGTCGATCACTTCGGCAACTGCTCGACGAACATCCGCGAAGCTGAGGTCGCCGGCCTGGGCTCGGTGCGTGTCCGTGTCAGGGGCGCCGAGGTCAGCGGCCTTGCGCGCACCTTCGGCGATCGGTCCCCCGGCGAGTTAACCGCGCTGATCAATCACGTCGGCGAGCTCGAAGTGGCCGTCGTCAACGGCAGCGCTCATGAGCGGTTCGGCATCAGCGTCGGCGATCCGGTCGACGTCGTTGTGGAGGGAGCATGAGCAGGATCATCACACTGTTGACGGACTTTGGCCCGAGCGGCGTGGCCGTCTCGGAGATGAAGGCCACCATTCTGGGCATCGCATCGAACGTGCACATGGTCGACATCACACATACCATCTCGGCCCAGAACGTGCGCGAAGCGGCCGGCACCCTCGGGCGATCCCCCTTCTACTTCCCGGGCGGAACGATCCATATCTTCGTGGTCGACCCCGGCGTCGGCACGACACGTCGGCCGATAGCCGCCCAGCTCGGCTCGCAGACATTCGTCGGCCCCGACAATGGCGCCCTGAGCCTGGCGATCGAGCGCGCGGAGGCTGATGGGCACACTCCGCGCTTCGTCGTCCTCGACAAGCGCGAATACTGGCGCCCGCGCATCAGCAACGTCTTCCACGGCCGAGACATCTTCGCGCCGGTGGCTGCCCATCTCGCCAACGGCGTCCCGTTCGAGGCGATCGGCACCCACATCGACGACCCGGTTCGAATCCCGTTCGCACGCCCGCAGCGCACCGATCAAGGCCTGACCGGCGAAGTGTCTTTCGTCGTCAAGCACTTCGGCAACATCTTCACAAACATCAGCGCGCCGGATCTCGAGGCCCTGGGCAAAGACTTCGCGTCGTTGCGGGTCCGACTGGCCGGTGTGGAGGTCACAGGGCTGGTGCGCACGTTCGGCGACCGCGCCCCAGGCGAGCTCGTCGCCCTGATCGGCAGCGACGACGAACTGATCGTCGCCGAGGTCAACGGCCACGCCGGGGATCGGCTTCAAGTCAAGGTCGGGGATCCGGTGGAGGTGATGGCTGATTGATGCTGGCCGAGCGTTGATGGCCTCCCATCAATCCTCAGCCATCGCCCATCAACCATCGAGTGCGCCATGTCTTCTTCCCTGCCCCTCGTCCTCGAGGACGTTTCTTTCGAGTATCGGACCCGACCGGGTCTGGCCTTGAAGAACGTCTCGGTCAGCGTCCAGCCGGGCGAGCTGTTGCTCGTGGCCGGCGCCAGCGGCTGCGGCAAGTCCACACTGATCCGCTGCATCAACGGCCTGATCCCGCGCAGCTATGGCGGAACGCTCACCGGCAGCGTGCGCGTGTACGGAGACGAGGTCCGCACCGTCAAGCTCAGCAAGCTGGCCCAGACCATCGGCACGCTTTTGCAGGACCCTGAGAAACAGATCCTTGGCGCGTACGTGCATGCCGAGGTCGCCTTCGGCCCCGAGAACCTTGGCCTGCCGATCGCTGACGTGCAGGAGCGCGTGACGCGCACCCTGCAACGACTTGGGATCGAGCGACTGCGTGAGCGTGAGACGTTTGCGCTCTCCGGCGGCGAGAAGCAGAAGATCGCGCTCGCCGGGGCGCTCGCCCTTGAGCCTTCGATCCTGCTGCTCGACGAGCCGCTCGCCTCGCTCGACCCGGCCTCGGCCCAGGAAGCGCTGGCGCTTTTCAGACACCTTTGCGATCAAGGCACGACCATCGTGCTGGTCGAGCACCGCGTCGAAGATGCGCTGGCGGCGCGGCCCGATCGCGTGCTGTACATGGAAGCCGGCGAGGTCCGCTACCTCGGCGCGCCCGACGGCCTGACCGCCGCCGTCGATTGGCGGCGCGTCAAGCTCCCGGCGGCCGTCGTGCTCGACCGCCTGCGGACCGAGGGCCGCCCGGCGGCGCCACCGACACCGCGCAGCCAGCCAACCGGCGAGCCTTTGATCTCGTTCGCGAACGTCCATTTTGGCTATGGCGACGGCCCCGAGATCCTGCATGACATCAGCCTCGAGATCCGCGCGGGCGAGCGCGTCGCCCTGCTCGGCCCGAACGGCACAGGCAAGAGCACGCTCGTCAAGCATGCCATCGGCCTGGTCAAGCCGCGCTCCGGCAAGGTGCTGATCGGCGGGAAGCCGACGGCCCAGCAATCGGTGGCCCAGGTGGCGCAGACGGTCGGCTACGCCTTCCAGAGCCCGACGCAGATGCTCTTCGCCCCGACGGTGTCGGAAGAACTCGCCTTCGGTCCGCGCAATCTGGGTTTCAAGCCGGTCGAGATCGAAGCGTCGAGCACTGAGGCGCTGCGTCTGGTCAACCTGCCCGACGCCGGGTCCTTGCCGCCATTGGCCCTCTCGTTCGGCCAGCAAAAGCGCGTGACCATCGCCTGCGTGGCGGCCATGCGCTCGCGCATCCTGGCCCTCGACGAGCCCACGGCCGGGCAGGACTTCTTCAACTACATGAGTTTTATGGACGGCCTGATGCAAGCGGCCGATCTGGACAGCCGGTTCGACGCCTTCATCTTCATCACACACGACGTCGACCTGGCTGTCATCTTTGCGACCCGCGTCATCCTGATGTCGCAGGGCCGCATCGCCGCCGACGGCCCACCCGAGACAGTGCTCGCAGACGAAGACTTGCTTTCGCGTTGCAGGGTCGTCCCGACCACGCTGCTGCGCGAGAACCTGCGTCGCCTGCCACGCACCGGACGGTTCCTGCGCATCGAGGACCTGGCCGCCCAGGAGGAGGCGCCTATCGAGTGACGTCGACCCCTTCATCGGCTCATCCGATTCGTGTTCATTCATTGAGGAGGCATCATGAATTCCACTGGCAAGCGCAGCATCTGGGCCTTCGGCACGCGTGAAGTCGTCTACGCCGCCATCGGCGCCGCGCTCTACGGCCTGCTCTCGTGGGCCACGAACATCTTCCCGCTCCCGGCCGCCGGCAACGTCACGTTCCGCCCCGCCGTGGCGGTGTTAATGCTGTTCAGCGTCGTCTACGGGCCGTGGGTCGGCCTGATCGCCGGCATCGTGGGCAACACCGTCGGTGACGCCCTCACCGGCTGGGGCCTGTACTGGAACTGGAGCGTCGGCAACGGGCTGATGGGCCTGATCCCGGGCCTGGTGGCCGGCATGCTGATGAGCTACAACAAGGGCCGTGACCTCGGTCTGGGCATCGGCGCAGGCCTGATCGGCGCGGCGGTCGGCATGCTCTTCGCTTCGCTGACCGAGATCGTCGTCAGCGGCATCGACATGGGCACCGCCCTGGGCGGCTACTTCACGCCGGCCTTCCTCGGCAACGCCGTCGTGATCATCATCCTGCTGCCGATCCTCATGATCGCGTATCAGCAGATCGCGGCAAGACAGGGGAGGTAGGCGTCAGGCGTCAGGTCTCAGGCGTCAGCTCACGCCACGCGATTTCGCGCGGCAGCGTCACCGACGCCCGACGCCTGAGACCTGACGCCTCATCGTTTCAGACACTTCAAGGACCCCTGCCCATGCTCGTCACCTGGAAATACCGCCTGCGCGACACCATCATCCAGCGCCTGGATCCGCGCGCACGTCTGATCATGCTGGCCGCCATGATCGTGTCGTTCACGCAGCTGTGGGATCTGCGGGTCGTGGTGCCGTTGTTCGGCTTCGCGCTGGCGCTGTATTTGCTGGCGCGGATCGAGTGGGCCGATGTCCGCCGGGTGTGGCTGTTCATCCTGGTCTTTGTGACCCTGATCGTCATCGCGAACACGATCCTCGGCGCGCGCGGCGGCCCGACCGCCGTCCGCAACGACACGGCGTCTCCGGCGCTCATCGAGTTCGGTTGGGTGCGAATCACCGAGCCGAGGCTGTGGTTCCTGGTCGCTCAGTTGCTGCGCATGTTGGGCATGTCGCTGATGGCGATCCCGATCCCTTTCACGTTTTCGCCGATGCAGTACGGGATCTCGTTTCGGCAGTTCGGGATACCGGACAAGCCCGCCTACTCCATCGACCTCGCCTTCCGGTTGGTCCCGACATTAGGGCGTGATTTCGGGGCGACGATGGATGCGCAGCGGGCGCGCGGCTTCGAGCTCGAGCGCCTGCGCGGCGGCCTCTTCGAGCGTCTGCGCAAACTGGCGCCGCTTGTGGTTCCGGTGGTCGTTCACGCGATCGTGGGCGGCGAAGAGATCGTCGACGCCATGGATCTACGCGCCTTCGGCACGCATCCACGCACCTGGTCGGGCCGCCTCACCTACGCCACGCGTGACTACATCTTTATCGCGCTGGCGATCGTCATCGTCGTAGGCAGCACGGTGCTGGCCAACGACGTGGCCTGGGTATTGACCAGGCCACGGCCCCTCTTTTGTTGTGCCATCCTTATTCCGTCTTGAGCGCAATCACCGGCACCAGCGTCGCGGCGCGGAGGGCGGGGTAAAGGCCCGAGAGCAGCCCGATGAACGTGGCGAAAACCAGAGAACCGATCACGAGCCAGGCCGGCGTCACCACGGCCGAACTCGTTCCCGAGAAGCCGAAGCCGCTGCTGCTGTTCGAGAAGTACACGACGGCGAGCAGGTTCATCAGGTAGCCGGCCACCCAACCCAGCGACACGCCGCCCAGCCCGCCGACGAATCCGATGCCGGCCGCCTCCCCCAGGAAGATGCCGAGCACATCGCGGTTGGTCGCCCCCACCGCCTTCATCAACCCGATCTCGCGCGTGCGTTCGAGGATGGCCATCGTCATCGTGTTGGCGATGCCGATCGCGGCCACCAGCAGCGCGATGGCGCCCACGCCGCCGAAGATCACCTGCAGCACAAGATAGAAGTTGTTGAGCGGCTGGATGTATTGCTGCGCGCTCGAGGCCTGAAAGCCCATGTCCGTGATGGACTTGGCGATGTCGAGCACCTTGTTCTGATCGAGCGCGCGCACCAAAAGCTGCGGGAACCCGTCTTTGTCGCGATTGACCCGCTTCCCGGTCAACCACTGGTTCAAGGCGGCCATCTCGTCGAGGTTCATGTAGACGGCGTAGTCCGACTCGCCGCCCTTCTTGAGCGTGATGCCCACCACACGCAGTGAAATGGTGCGCGTGACGCGCAGGCCATCTGTCGTGTATTTCGCGATGACGAGCCGGATCGGCTTGCCGTAGACATCCGGCGGATCCGCGATCGGCATTCCTGTGTTCGGGTCAAAGACCGGGCCGGTCTTCGGATCCATGAACCCGGTGTTGACGAATTCGCCGCCGAGGATGATCTCACCGCGCTTGAGCTCGGTCGTGCCGGTCAGCACCTCGATGCCCATGATGTTGAGGTCGGGGGCGTCGACACCGATCAGGTACGGGTAGGCCTGGAGCCGACCGGTTTCCAGGAAGGCCTCGCCCTGGATGTTGTCGCGCGCGACGACCGTCTCGACGCCGGCCAGGGCCTTGATGTCGCGAATGACGTTCGGCGTGATCGGCACCGGCGTCGGCATTTCGCCCCCACCGCCGCCCCCGCCGTTGACCACCACCCCGCCCATGCCGCCCATGTTGTACTGGGGATACACGTCGATCTGGCGCAGGTCGGCGATGCCTTGCAGACCCTCGTTGAAGCTCTGCTGCAAGCCGATGCCCAGCGACACCAGCACGACGACGGCCGCCGTGCCGATGACCACACCAATGGCCGTCAGCGCGACGCGGGCCTTTCGACGACCCAGGTTCTCGGCGATCAGGGCGAGCAGGTCAATGATGCGCATGGCTTTCAAGAGACCGTAGACCGCAGACGGCGGACCGCTGAGGTCTGCTTATTCCTTGACGACCTCGGTGCGCCGGGGACGCGACGTCTGCGGTCAGCCGTCCGTGGCCTACGGGTAAAACGTCACCTTATCCAGCGGCAGATACCGCAGCACGACCTCGCCGACGATCTGATCGGCCGTGATCGGGCCGAACGAGCGGCTGTCGTTGCTGTGCGGGCGGTTGTCGCCCATGACGAAGTATTGGTTCGCCGTGAGCGTGATCGAACAGACCGCGTCGCAGCGATCGGTGCGAACGCCGTTCAGGTAGGGCTCGTCGAGCTGCTGGCCATTGATCCACACGGCGCCGTCGTGGACCTCGACCGTCTCGCCTGGAAGCCCGACGACACGCTTGATCAGGGCATCCTCGTTGATGCCGGCCCGATAGAGCACCACCACCTGGCCGCGACGCGGGCCGAAGCGCGGCGCAATCGGCGAGCCATCTGTGGCGTAAGCTGGCTGGGCCCCAAGGGCGTCGACGGCCTGCGAACCCTTGACCAGAACCCAGTCGGCCCAGGTGCCAAGCCGGTTCACGAGCACATACTGGCCCTCATGAAACGTCGGCTCCATGCTCACCTGCTTGATCTCGAAACGCCCGAACATGAGCGCCAGCAGGAGATAGAGGGCCGCCGCCTCGACCAGCGTGGTCGCGATCTCGCGGACCCAGGTGCGCGCCTTCGGGCCCGCCGGGGCCGGCACTGGCGCGACCTCCGGAGTGGGCACGGACGGCTCAGGCGTGCGAGCCGCCTCGGTTGGTTCTTGTGGATCGTTCAACATCCGTTACGTCCTTGCCTTCGCAGCATCAGCCCTTGGGCGGCACAACAATCACATCGGGCTGGCTCGGCTGATCAATGACGCCGCCCCCGCCCGAGTTCGGCAATCCGCTGCCCAGGCCCAACAGGCCCTTCAAAAATCGTACCAGCATGTCGGTAAACGATTCCTGTGCGTTTGGAATAACGGGATCCACGGGGCCATCCGGCGGGAAATTGGGGTCGACCGGCGGGGCTTCCATGACCTCGACGTCGAGTGTCGCCGTGATGGTCTGAGGCTGGTTGAAGTCGTCGGTGTAATTGATCGTCACCACGAGCGGCAACGTGCCCGGTGTGTCGGGGTAGATCGTGGCGTCGAGCGGATAGCTGCCGCCGGCTTCGAGCGCGCCGATCAGGGCCTGGTTGTTCTCGAACGTCGCGGTGACGGCCGAGCCTTCGGCCACGCCGACGCGCATGTTGCCCAGGATCGTGCTGTCCTTGCGCAGGTTTGTCACCTGCAGCGGCAGGACGTTCGGCTGGCCGGCCATCATCACGCCAGGATCGCGCGAGAACGCGACCTCGACCTGCGGGCTCTTGTACACCAGCATCGTGATCACCTGATCGTCCTGGTAAGACTTGCCCTGAGCGTCGATGTAGATGAAGGTCAGTTTCATCGGGAACGCGCCGGCTGCCGTCGTGCTGTTGACGATCAAAGGCTGACGGGCCACAAACGTGGCGCCGGGGTCGAGGTCGCCGAGCGACTGCACGTTCGAGGCGCCGAGCGGCGCGAAATTGGTGAAGTCTCCGCCGCCGCCTGTGACGCCGCCCGGATTGTTGGGATCCTGGGTCGCGCCGGGCTGCCCGCTCGTGGCGCCGCCGCCGACGATCAACGTCACGCGCCGGGCCGGGCCGGTGCCCACGTTTTGCAGGTCGAGCTCGAGCGAGAACGACGAACCCGGCTGGAGCTGGCTGACGTCCGTGCGGTATGCCGTGACGAGCAATTGCGGCCGCACGATCGGGGCCGTGGTCGGGGTGGCGGTCGGCTTAGCCGGGCCGTTCACCGGCTGCACCACCGGGAACGTCAGCCTGAAGGAGTCGGAGTAGGTCGTGCCGTCGGTGTTGGTGTAGCTCACCTTGACTTCCTGCACCGCGATTTGCTTACCGCGCAGGTCCTTCGTGGCATACAGCGGCTGGAAGAAGCGCACCGAGGCGCCGGGGGCGAGCACGCCCAGCGAGCGGATGCCGCCGGTCGTGGTCGGTTGGAAGTCGCCGGCTACAAACTCGGCGACGATGTTGGTCGCGTTGCTGCCGCCGGCGTTCTGCACCGTCATCTCGAAGTCGAGATTCGAGTCTGGCGAGATCTGCGGCGAACTGGCGCCGAACGAGAGCACCACGAGTTGCGGCCGGGCGAAGGCCGTCGGCGCCGGCGTGTTTGTGGGGGCCGGCGTGGACGTCGGGCCGAGGACGTTGAGCGGCGTTGCCGCCGTCGCCGAACCGCCGTCAGGGTTGACGACGCGCACCGTGTACGAGCCCGCCGGGATGCCGGCCGGGATCTCGGCGCGCAGCCCTGCCCCTTCAGCCGTCGTCACCAGCGCGCCGAAGTTATCGAGCACGACCTGGGCACCCGTCTGCAAGCCCGCCGCAGACACCAGGATGCTGGTGCTCGTCGCGTTGCTGACCGTGCCAGGTTGAAACGAGATATTGCTGGGCGGCGTCTGCGCCAGAGCGGCGGCCGCCGGCCCAAACACCAAGGCGACCAGCAGCACCAACGTCGTCAGCGCCCCGCGCCTCGATCGGCTCGGGACAGACGCAGGTCCGTTGTGTGCGGGGCGGTACAACCACGAGGAGTTCATGTTCACTCTCTGACAACGATCACGCAGCATGGCCGTCAGGGAGGCCCGTCTGCGTGAGGCGATCGTAGTCCTCAGCCGACACCACTTTGCCGTCGAGGATGCGAATGATATTGGACGCATAGCGCGCCAGCCGCGGGTCGTGCGTCACCATCAACACCGAGCGGCCCTGGCTGTGCAGGTCGAGCAACATCTGCATGATCAGGTTGCCCGACGTCGTATCCAGGTTGCCGGTCGGCTCGTCGGCCAGGATCAGGTGTGGATCGTTGACCAGGGCGCGCGCGATGGCCACGCGTTGTTGCTGACCACCTGAAAGCTCGGTCGGTTTGTGGTGCGCACGGTCGGCCAGGCCGACCTGCTTGAGCAACTCGAGGCCGCGTTCCCGCCGCCGGCGCGCCGAGCCGGGCTGGAACCTCAGCGGGAAGACGACGTTCTCGAGCGCCGTCATGCTCGAGATCAGGTTGAACGACTGAAAGACGAAGCCGACGGTCTTCTGCCTGTAGAGCGCGAGCTGGTTCTCGTCCATGTGATCCAGCTCCTGCCCTTCGACCGAGATCCGGCCCGAGCTCGGCCGATCCAGCCCGCCCACCAGGTAGAGCAACGTGCTCTTGCCAGAGCCCGACGGCCCGATGATGGCCGAGAAGCTCCCGGACGTCATCGTCAGGTCGACGCCCGCCAGGGCGTGAACTTTCTCACGCCCCATGACGTACGTCTTGCGCAGGTCACGGACCTCGATGAACGCTGGCATGCAGGCTGGCCTGATCCGCTCAGAACATGCGGATGAATTCGAAGCCGACCAGTTGAGACTGGATGAATCCGGGCAGCGCCTGCAGCATCAGCACGATCACGGCAGTCAGGACGACTCCGACCCAGGTCTTGCCGCGCGACAGGCGCACTGCGGCATGGCTGCCGATGACGAGCTGGATCAAATGCCAGACCCAGTAGATGTCAACCAGGGCCAGCACGGCGGTGAGGAAGGCGCCGCTGGATCCCGTGTCGCCGGTCGGAGCGAAGCCGCTTAGCCCGACGCCATTGATCAACTGGCCGGTGAAGTAGACAGCCGCGGCGACGACCAGGGCCCTGATCGCCAGAGGCAGCCAGGCCCACGCGGCCACGTTCATCATCGCCCGCAGGCTGCCGCGCCCGCCGAGCAGGGTCAGGGTCAGATGCAGAATGGCGAAGGTCAGCACCCAGCCCAGGACGAGGCCGAGCAGCGCACCCAGGAACGGGAAGCCGTACACGAACATCGGCCCCTGCTGAAGCTGCTGCGCCTGCATCCACGAGTTGAGTTGATCGGGGGTCCAGAACTGCGATTCGGGCGGCGGAACCGGTCCGCCGGCCATCTCGTTCAGCCGGGTCTGGATCGTGCCTTCGGCCAGCACGCGGACGCCCAGCGACACTGCCGCAATGAGCAGAGGTGTCAGCCAGGCACCGCCCTCATACTCGGCCAATCGGGCGAAAAAGCCGCCCGGACCGCGGAGGCTTGGCCAGATCCAATCAAAATGAAAGCGACGGGGGCGTTCAAGAGGAAGGGTAGCGTCCGACATAAATTCGAGTATACCCGAGCGGGCCTGGCCGCCCACTCAACCTGAGGCAACGTGATTGAATTGTGACACCGTTTCGAAAGAGCTGGGCACAACTCAAGAAAGACGGGTTTCCCGCAGCTTTTGTTCCAGCGTTTGCAAAATCCCCTGTCACCTATAGAATTTTCCTACCCGTCGCTGCCCCGGCCTGAAGCCGGTGCCAGGGCGGCGGAGACACCTCTCAATGTCCGACGTCCTCCGGAGCAGGCGCTTTTGGGTCGGTTTCGGCGCGGTCACTGGCGTGATCGTGGTCGCGCTGCTGTATATGCTTGAGCCGGTGCCGACCACAGCCAACTGGATCTTCGATCTGATCGGCTTCGTCGGCATGTACGGCATCGGCCTGGCCATCATCTCGCAGTTCGTGCTGCCGGTGCAGACGATGGACGACCGCTTCCAGGTGCTCGAACACTTCTTCAGCTACGGCCTGGGCGGCGGCGGCCCGATCGTGTTCGTCCGCGACGGCAAGCTCGTGGCAAAGAAAGAAGAGCTCACCGGCCAGCAACCCGGCGTGGCAGTGCTCGACTCGGCCAGCGCCGTGGTCCTTGAGAGTTCGACGCCGCGCTCACCCGGCGCGCCCCTGGTCGAGGCCAAGGGGCCGGGCGTCGTCTTCATCCAGGGCGGACAACGCATCGTCGAGACGCTCGACCTGCGCCGCCAGAGCCGGGGGATGACGACGCGCGCGTTGACGAAGGACGGCATCGAGGTCACGGCCAGCGTCAATGTGACCTTCGGGTTGAGCCCCGAGCCCCGCGACGTCTCGCCCGCGATCAGCGAGCCGCTGGGCCGCAACCGCCCTGCCCGCATCTTCGACCCGGATCGCTGCTTCAAGGCCGTCTACGGTGCGGCGCTCGGGGAGAAGCAGCCGGTGGCCTGGACCGATCTTCCCGCCCAGGTGGCGGCCGAGTGCTTCCGCGACGCGCTGGCCGAGCGCACGCTCGACAGCCTGTTCCTGCCGACGGTCAACAACCCGAACCACTATCCATTCGCTGATTTTCAGAAGCGCGTCAGCCAGGCCGTCATCGATGCGCCCGTGCTGGCCGATCGGGGCATCATCGTCTTCGCGGCCGGCGTCGGCCTGCCCAAGCCGCCGCGTGAGGTGCTGCACCAACGCGTGCGCGCCTGGCGCACCCGCTGGCAACTGGCGTCCTTCACGCGCATGGCAGCCGTCAACAGCGAGGCCGTCAAGATGCTCGGCCACTGGCGCGCGCGCGCCCAGTCTCAGATCATCTCGGATTTGAAGTCGGCGTTGGCCGAGAACCCAGACCAATCGAAGCAGGCGCTGGCGCTTCTGCTGACGCGCACACTGAACACCATCGGTCAGGATCCCGCGACCCGGCGACAACTGTCGCAAGACGTGCTCACGACGCTCGACCAACTGCAGGAGTGGGTCAAATGACACCGCCCGACATCCAATCCCGCGCGCGGCGTCAGCTGTCCTACTACCTTCTGTTGTTCGTCGAGGGCGACCACACCTGGGGCACTGTGCGATTGCTCTCCGGGCTGTTCGGCATCCTCGGCTTCGTCTTCCTGGCGCGCATCATTCAGCAGCCGCCGTCGATGGCCTTCCTGGAACCGCTCAACCTGCCGCCGACGGCGAAACCATTCGTCGAGTTTCTGACCTCGTTCGTCATGCCGCAGACCTGGAGGCATGCGATCGGGCCGATCCTGGGCTTCTCGTTGTCGTTGTACATCGGCGCGCGCTACCTGCAGGACCTGCTCGAGCTGCCGTCGTTCAGCCAGGCCTGGAACTTTCTGACCACCACGGTGTTCGGCGTTGGCTACCCGAGCATGACCATCAGCGAAGGTCGGGCCAGCGTCGAGGATCCAGACACCAATCCGCTGTTGCGTTTCGGCGGGCCAGGCTGGGCTGAGATCAAGCTCGGCAGCGCTGCATTGTTTGAACGCGGCGCCGGCCCCTCGGCCGTGCGCGGCGCGGGCACTTACTTCATGCGGCGCTGGGAGGTCCTGCGCGAGACCTTCGACCTGCGCGAGATCGAACGCGCCAAGGCCGAGGTACCGGTGTTCACGAAGGACGGCATCCCGCTGGTGCTCGACGAAGTGCGGGCGCGGTTCCGCCTCAGGTCGCGCGGCAAGCGGACCGAGGCCGAGCCGTATCCCGTGCTGGTCAGCGCCGTCCGGCGTGCGGCGTACAACCGCAAGGTCAGCGAGCGCGGCATCGACAACTGGACCGACATGGTCACGGGGTCAGTGGTCGGCACGATCACAAGCTGGATCAGCAAGCGCCGGATGGATGAGCTGATCCCGCCGCCGGCGCAGCCTGAGGAAGTCGGCGGCGAAGACGAGCCCGAGCGCGTGAGCTACCGCCAGTCGCTGCACCTGCTCTTCCAGCAGGGCGACACGCGCCGCAGGTTCGCCGAGATGGGCGCCGAGGTGCTGTGGGTCAGCGTCGGGCATCTGAGGCCGGACCCGAACGTCGATCCGGATGCCAACGTCACCGATGACACGGTCGGCCGTGACAGGATCCACGGGCAGATGGTCGACACCTGGAAGAGCGCGTCGCAGGCTTTGATGCTCGAGGAAGAGGCCGACACCAAGGGCTATGCCGAGTGGCTGGCCGACACCGCGCGGGTGCAGGCCCAGGTCGAGATGATTCAGACGCTTACGCGCGGCATCCGCCAGGCCCACGAGGAGGGCGTGCCGATCGCGGATCTGATCACGGCGCGCGGCATGGAATACCTCGGCTCGCTCGGCGACACTGCGGCGCTGCAGCGTCTCTCCGAGACAAAGCCCAAGCTGCCGCCAGAGCAGGTGCTCAAGCTGCTCGACGAGGGCAAGACCACCAAGCCCGGCGGAAACGACTGAGCCGACGCACCCTCTGTCTCAGAACGACCCAGAGAACCCTGACCGGGTCGCGTCCCCGATACGCCACACGTTTCACCACGCGACGCGTCCACCACTGCGCGCGATAGCGATTCGACGTCATGATCGAGACCGTGGCACGGCTGGGTGTCGGCGCACTTCCAACCTCGCCCGCCCAGTGTGTCATCCTGAGCGCCTGGCCCCTTCGGACATCAACCAACCTCAATGAGCGCGAAGGATCTCCCATCGGACCCGCCGGTCCGTGAAGGGCGTGACTCCCGTGCCATAAGAGTCTTTGGAGGAGATCCTTCGCGCTCATTGAGCGAGTCTTATCGTTAAAGGGGGCCAGGCGCTCAGGATGACACACTGGGCGGGGAGGCTTCGGCGACCGCACGCGCTGGAAGATGCGCGATGGGCCGGGCACCGGCGGGGAGGCTCGGCCGGATGAGTTGGCGCCTGTCAATGAGCCGGCCAGCGCGGCGCAGCGTGTCAACAGGCATTGCGCCGCCGAGGGCCGCCGCAGGTTGATCCGCCCATAGGCGCCGTTGGCATCGGCCGCCGATATGGGCGGCTACGGCGTCGCGGTGGGGGTGGGCGTCGAGTCGGAGACCGTGAAGTTGGCGACGTCCATCAAGGTTTGCCCGAGGAAGATCTGCACCTGATAGACGCCCGGCTGCCAGTCGGCGCCGCCGCCATCGTACTCGGCGAAGCCGCAGCCGCCGGTGCTGCCGTCCCACAGGCCGGAGAACACGTTCACGATCTCGTCGCCGCGACGCCAGACGTACGACCATTGCGCGTCGCGCGCCCAGTTGTTGTAATCGAAGAGCGCGTAGATCGTGCGCGGTTGCGTGTCGAAGAAATCCGCGTCGCCGCGCGTCGAAGCGCAATCGAGGAGGGTGCTCAGCCGCAGGTTGGCGATCACGCCGTTGGCGGGTGGAGTTACGGTGAGTGTGCCGGCTGGCGGCGTGATCAGATCGACGGGCAACGTCGGCGGACCGGTCGGCGCGGGCGTGGTGGGCGGCGGCGTGTCGGTGGGCGGTAGAGTCTCTGTGACGGTCGGTGTGAGCGTCGGGGTCGGCGACGGCCCGGGCGTCACGCTCGGGGTCGGCGAAAACAACGGCGTGGCCGTCGGCGGGTTGACGAGCGCCACGGCGGGCGGCCCCATGAACAACACTGCCGCGGCGATAAGCAGCACGACCACTCCATAGAAGATCTGCTGCCAGGCCGCGACCATCTGACGCCGGCGTTCGGAGAACAAACGCGATGAACGCGGCGCGATCAGCCGGGCCGCGCCGAGGAAGAGCATCACGAGGCCCACGAAGCCCAAAAGCGCCGCGACGGTTCCGACCAGGAATTCGTTGGACATGGAGAGAGTTCATTATAATCAGGATGACACCCGGCAATAAGGCCGACGGATGACGAAGGGCGGACGACGACGTTCGATTGCCCGTTCACCTTTCGTCCTTCGTCTTCCGTCCCACGTCCTCCTGAGTGGGACGACTCGAAGGAAGGTCATGTTCAGAAAAGTCCTCATCGCGAATCGCGGCGAGATCGCCGTGCGGATCATTCGGGCCTGCAAGGAACTCGGCATTCGCACGGTGGCCGTGTATTCGGAGGTCGACCGGACCTCGCTGCATGTCCGCTATGCCGACGAGGCTTACCTGCTCGGACCGGCGCCGGCGCGAGCCAGCTATCTGCGCGGTGACACGATCATCGATATCGCGCGGCGCGCCGACGTAGACGCCATCCACCCGGGCTACGGCTTCCTGGCCGAACGCGCGGAGTTCGCGGCGGCTTGCGCCGATGCCGGCATCATCTTTATCGGCCCGCACCCAGACGCGATCGCGCATATGGGCGACAAGGCCGTGGCGCGCGCGACGATGGTGCGCGCCGGCGTGCCCGTCATCCCGGGCACCGAGGCCGAGGCTGACCTGACCGACGATGAACTGCTCACACTCGCGCCAGGCATCGGCTTTCCGTTGTTGATCAAGGCCAAGGCCGGCGGCGGCGGCAAGGGCATGCGCGATGTGCAGAGCGTCGAGCAGCTCCCCGCTCTGCTGCAGGTCGCGCGGCGCGAGGCCGAGGCCGCTTTCGGCGACGGCGGCGTCTACCTCGAGCGCATGATCCTTGGCGCGCGCCACATCGAGGTGCAGGTGCTCGGCGATCAGATGGGCAACCTGATCCACCTCGGCGAGCGCGAATGCTCGCTCCAGCGCCGGCACCAGAAGATCCTCGAGGAATCGCCCTCACCCTTCATCGACGAGGATCAGGAGTTCCGTGACAAGCTCGGCGCGATGGCGCTCAAGGCAGCCGGGGCCGTCAACTACTACAACGTCGGCACCGTCGAGTGTTTGGTCGATCGCGACCGCAACTTCTACTTCATGGAGATGAACACGCGTCTGCAGGTCGAACATCCGGTGACCGAGTCGGTCACGGGCGTCGACCTTGTGAAGGAGCAGATCCGCGTGGCACGTGGGCGCAAGCTGCGCTACACGCAGGCCGACATCAAGATGCAGGGCTGGGCGATCGAGTGCCGCATCAACGCCGAAGATCCCAGCAGCAACTTCCTGCCCTCGACCGGCGTGATCAGCAACGTCATCCCGCCGTCGGGGCCGGGCGTGCGCGTCGACACCGGCGTGTACCCGGGCGTCGAGATCTCGCCGCACTACGACTCGCTGATCGCCAAGTTGATCTGCACCGGGGAGACGCGTGGCGAGGCGATCCTGCGCATGCGTCGCGCGCTCGAGGAGTATCGGATCACGGGCGTCAAGACCCTGATCCCGTTCCACCAGCGTATCCTCGAATCGCACAGGTTCCTGGCCGGCCACTTCGACACGAAGTTCATCGAACAGCGCTTCAACCTCGAAGAGGCCGAGGAAGGCATCGCGACCTATCCCGAGATCGCGGCGATCATGGCGGCGCTGCTCGCACATCGCCACGGCCAGCTCGCCAACCAGGTCGTTCAGCGCGGAAAGCGCGACACGAGCAACTGGAAGTGGGTCGGCCGCTACGAGCGGATGCATCGGTGATCTGGATGGCTTTACGACGAATGACGAAGGACGAACGACGAGGGTTGAAGGGACAATCAACCTTCGTCGTTCGTCCTTCGTCGTTCGTCAGCCTCAACAGCGACGCGGGCGGACAGGCAGCATGAACCGCCTGCGTTCGTTTGCGCTGCCGCTTCTCGTGTTCGTGGGCCTGGCGGTCTACTACGGGCTCAGCCTCGCGGCTCTGCCAGCACATCCTGTCGAAACTCAGCAACTCAGTGCCAGCCGAGCCGCGTGGGCCGATCCGATCGGGTCGGCGAGCGTCAACGGCGAGGGGACGCTCGTGCCGATCATCTTCGGGGCTGGCTGGCGCGTGGTTGGATTCGCGCCGGAGGCGATCGGCGCCGCGCCTGATCCGGCGCTGTTGGCGGCCGCGCGCTTCGGCCCGGCGCTGCTGACGGCGCTGGCGGCTGCGCTTCTGGCCTGGATGGGCACGCGCCTTGGCGGGTGGCCGACCGGGCTCCTGGCGGCCGCGGCGTTCGCCCTTCATCCCCTCATCCTGCTGGACGGCCGACGACTGTTCCCCGAAACCATCGAGACAGCCCTGGCGACGGTCGCCGCGGCAGCGCTTGTGATGCTTGGCCGCGACCTGCACCGAGCGTGGCGTCGTCAGCGCAATGCCGCCGCGGCGTTCGAGGCCGAGAAGAGCGGGCCGCCACAGTGGGACTCGAGCCAGATGCGCATCGAGACGACCCGCGAGCGCGACCAGAAGTGGGTGCCCAACAGCTCCTTGCTCGACGCTCCAGACCAACGCCAGCTGCCCGCCCCGAACGGCCAGATCGAGGTGTACGAACCCCGTCGCGAGGTATCGCGGCAGCGGCGCACCGTCATGCCGTCGCCCGTCGAGGCGCCGCGCTGGCAGGCCCGTCAGATGCGCGTCGGAATGTCGCGCCCGCCTGAACCGATCCCGGGTTCGACGCGCCCAGGCCACCGGCTGACGTTTGCCGCCACCTGGCACGCAGGCTGGCTGGCCGCCCTCGTCGCGGGCCTGGCTATCGGCATCAGTCTCGCAGCCGGGCCCGCGGGCGTGGCGTTGTTGTTGGCGGCTCTCGTGGCCCTTGTCTGGATCGTCTGGCCGCGCGTGGTGCTCGGCCAGGATCGGCTGCGCGCGCTTGGCGCTTTGGGTGCGCTCCTTGTCGCAATGGCGTTGCTCGTCGGCTTTGTGCTCAGCCCCGTGCTCTGGCGTGATCCGCCAGGGGGTTTGCAGAACCTGTTCCGGTTGCGTCAGGCGGGCGTCCTTGCGCAGGGCGCGGCCGACCCGACAGCCCTGCTGGCCGATCCGGTCATGCGGCTCCAGGCCATGACCCGCACCGTATTCTTCGATGCGCCCCAGGCAACTGACCAACCGTCAAGCGATTATGTGCCCATGCCCTGGACAGGCGCCTGGCCACAGCCTTGGGCCGGGATTGTCGGGCTGAGCCTCTTCGGGCTCGGGCTGGCGGCCGCGATCCGGCGCAGCCGTCGTGGCGTCGTCACGGCCGTCGTGGCGCTTGCCTGGCTGGTCAGCCTCATGCTCCTGCTGATGTTGACCGCCGGGCTCGATCACCCGCGCGCGTTCCTGTCACTGATGCCGCCCCTGACGTTGCTGGCGGCGTACGGCGTCACGGCGCTTGTCGAAGCCCGCGGAGACCTGCGCGAACTCGGGCGACGGTGAACAACATCAGGCCGCAGAGTGACCCGATTGGTCATCAGACGCGATTGCCTGCGGCCCACGCACCTTCCGAGAAATCCGCGCAATCCGCGGCCCCCATGGACTTTTGTGACTCACCCAATCCGCACCCCGAAAACGGCTGTACGGTTACAATGGCGCCACCATGAAATACATCGCCACCGTTAACGATCGCGAATATGTGATCGAGATCAACGACGATCATCGGGTGCTGCTCGACGGCCAGCCGGTGTCAGTGGACTTCGACTCCGTCAACGAGCAGCCGGTCTTCACGCTGATCATCGACGGAAAGTCCTACGAGGCTTTCATCAACGACGGGCTCGGCGATGAGGTGCTTGTGCAGTTGCGCGGCCGGCAGTACGCCGTGATCGTCGAGGACGAGCGCGAGCGGCGACTACGCGCGGCCGGCCTCGGCGAAGGCAGCGGCGGCGCTGGCGAGTTCCAACTCAAGGCGCCGATGCCCGGCCTGATCGTCACCATCCCGGTCGAGGAGGGCCAGATCGTCCACAAGGGCGACGTGCTCGTGATCCTCGAGTCGATGAAGATGCAAAACGAGCTGCGTACGCCGCGCGACGGTGTCGTGTCGCGCATCAACGTCGCCGCCGCCGAAGGCGTCGACCAGGGCCAGGTCCTGGTCGTGCTTGCCCCCAAACAGAGCTGATGAAAGAGCGCAAAGACAACTTCGCGACAGGTTCGGGTATTCCGTTGGAGCGCGCCTTCGGGCCGCAGGATCCGCCCGAATCCCTGGGGCAACCCGGCGAGTACCCGTACACGCGCGGCATCCAACCGACCATGTATCGCGGCCGCTTCTGGACGATGCGCCAGTACGCGGGCTACGCCACGGCCGAGGAATCCAACAAGCGCTACAAGTTCCTGCTCGAGAAGGGCCAGACCGGGCTCTCTGTGGCGTTCGACCTGCCGACTCAGATCGGCTACGACCCCGACGACCCGCACGCGCTGGGTGAGGTCGGGCGCGTGGGCGTGTCGATCGCGACGCTCGACGACATGGCCCGCCTGTTCGACGGCATCCCGCTCGATCAGGTCAGCACCTCGATGACGATCAACGCGCCGGCCGCGATCCTGCTGGCGCTGTACATCGCGGTCGCCAAACGCCAGGGCGCCGACGTGCGCGGCCTGCGCGGCACGATCCAGAACGACATCCTCAAGGAGTACATCGCGCGCGGCACCTACATCTTCCCGCCGGCGCCCTCGATGCGGCTGATCACCGATGTGTTCCGCTACTGCCAGGCCGAGGTGCCCTTGTGGAACACGATCTCGATCTCGGGCTATCACATCCGCGAGGCGGGGAGCACGGCCGTGCAGGAAGTGGCCTTCACGCTGGCCAACGCCATCGCCTATGTCGAGGCAGCGCTGGCCGCGGGGCTCGAGGTCGACGCCTTCGCGCCGCAGCTCTCGTTCTTCTTCAACGCCCACAACGAGTTTCTTGAGGAAGTCGCCAAGTTCCGGGCAGCCCGGCGGCTGTGGGCGCGGTTGATGCGCGACCGCTTCAAGGCGCGCGACCCGAAGTCCATGATGCTGCGCTTTCACACGCAGACCGGCGGCTCGACGTTGACGGCTCAGCAGCCCGAGAACAACGTCATCCGCGTCACGCTGCAGGCGCTGGCGGCCGTGCTGGGCGGCACGCAGTCGCTTCACACCAACAGCCTCGACGAGGCCTTGGGCCTGCCGACCGAACGCGCGGCGCAGATCGCCTTGCGCACACAGCAGGTCATCGCGCACGAGTCGGGCGTGGCCGACACCGTCGATCCGCTCGCGGGCAGCTATGCCGTCGAGGCGCTCACCGACGCGATCGAGGAGCGCGCGCAGGACTACATCGCCAGGATCGACGCGATGGGCGGCGCGCTCAAAGCCATCGAGCGCGGTTATGTGCAGAACGAGATCCAGGACGCCGCCTATCGCTATCAGCAGGGCGTCGACAAAGGCACGACGACCGTCGTGGGCGTCAACGTGTTCCAAAGCGGTGGCACGGCGACGCCGATCGAGATCCAACGCATCGATCCGGCCATCGAAGCCGCGGCCCGCGCCCGGATCGCGGCGTATCGCGCCGCGCGCGACGCCACCCGCGCCGCCGAGATGCTCGCTCAGGTCGAGACAGCGGCCCGCGGCAGCGACAACCTGCTGCCCGTCTTCATCGCGGCTGTGGAAGCCGGCCTGACCCTGGGCGAGATCGCCCACGCCCTGCGCGCCGTCTGGGGCGAGTACCAGCCGACGTTTTGAAATGACCGCAGACGGCGGACCGCTGACGGCTGCCTGCGCCTTCGCTTTGCACGTCTGTGGTCAGCGGTCCGCGTCCGCGGTCCTCTTGGAGTCTCCCATGCCCATTCGCATCAACCACATCGCGCTGCTGGTCGACGACCCTGAGGCGGCGTTGCGCTTCTGGCGCGACGGGCTCGGCATGGCCCTCGAGCGCACTGAGGAGGTGCCCGAGCAGGCGGCGGCTGTGTCGTTTCTGCCGATCGGCGAGAGCCACGTTGAGCTGGTTCGCCCGACGACGGCGGACTCTGGCCTGGCGAAGTATCTGGCCAAGCGCGGGCCGGGCATGCACCATGTCTGCGTCGAAGTCGAGGACGTCGATGCAGTGCTGGCTCACTTGAAGGGCGGCGGCTTTCGCCTGATCGACGAGTCCGCGCGAACGCGCAGCGACGGGACGCGTTATGCGTTCGTGCACCCCGAGGCGGCCAGCGGCGTGCTCGTCGAGCTTTACGAAACGAAAAAAGCGTGATTGCTATCCAGCCTCAACGGGCCCCAACCATCGCCATCGGAAAACCTATTGAACGTAGACAACCGGTCTCTATAATGACGAGCAATTGTTCGACCTGTAACACACAGGACATCATTGTCTAGCTCGTCGCGAAAGGAAAAATCCAAATGTTGACTTTCAAGAATCAGAAGGGTCAAGGCCTGGTCGAGTACGCGCTCATCCTCGTGCTGGTGGCCATCGTCGTGATCGTCATCCTCAGCCTGCTCGGACCGGCGGTCGGCAACGTCTTCAGCCAGATCTACCGCGCGATCTAAGCTCTGGCCGATCTTCGATCAGGCCGATCTTCGATCGGGCCGATCTTTGATCAGTACAGTCTCGCACTCAGGACCGCCCCGGCCGCAAGCCGGGGCGGTTTTGTTTTGCATCGTATCGATAGGCACAGGACAACTGACGGTGAAAGCCAACCATCGCCATCCGATGCCCGATTGAACGCGGAGCACGGCTCCCTATAATGACATTCATCAAGCGATTGCATTGATTGATGCGATCGAAGCGGAAGATCATCACTCAAAAGGATATGGACATCATGTTGACTTTCAAGAATCAAAAGGGTCAGGGCCTGGTCGAGTACGCGCTCATCCTCGTGCTGGTGGCTATCGTCGTGATCGTCATCCTCAGCCTGCTCGGACCGGCGGTCGGCAACGTCTTCAGCCAGATCTACCGCGCGATCTAAGCTCTGGCCGATCTTCGATCAGGCCGATCTTCGATCGGGCCGATCTTTGATCGGTACAGTCTCGCACTCAGGACCGCCCCGGCCGCAAGCCGGGGCGGTTTTGTTTTCTCAACGCATGGTGCGCCGCGTCGTCCGCCAGTAGGCGACCAGGCCCACTACCGTGATGAGCGCGAACGCGAACCACTGGATGGCATAGCCGAGGTGCGGGCCTTCGTCGAGAACGGGACGTTCCGGCGCCAGCGGGCCGTTGGCCGAGCCCGCCTGATCGGTCATGAGCACCAGGGGAAGCAGATCGTAGCCGAGCTGGCCTTTGATCAACCCGGGGTCCATCCAGAACCAGGCCTTGAGCGGCGGTCCGCCCGGCTCAGGCACGGCGTCGAACGGCGACAGCGAAGTGGTGCGCTTCGGCGGCACGTTGATCCAACCCGATACCTCCACAACGCCGGCCGGCGGAGGATAGGCTGCCGCGTCGACGTCGTTCGGCCCGGCGAGCGGCAACCAGCCACGATCCACAAGGACAGCGCCCTGCCCGCCCTCGAGTTGAAGCGGCGTGACCACATGCATGCCCGGTCGGCCGCTGTCCTCCTGATTGCGCCAGTACACCTCACCGGCTCGATCGAAGGTGCCACGTGCGGTCGCTGACCGATATTCCACATCGCCAGGAGATGAAACGCCTTCAAGGTTCAGGTCGATGGCCGGCAGATCCTGTCGCGCCAGGATCGCGGCGTTGGTCGCGCGGCGCTCCGCGAGTCGTTCGAGTTGCCAGATGCCAAGGCCGATCATCGTGGCCACAGCGATCGGGGCCGTGATCATCACCATCCAGCGCAACCACGCGGGCCGCTCGGTTTTTGGCGACGGGCTCGGTCGCCGCAGGCTATAGGGGGTCATGGCCGGATTGTAGCGCGGCGCCTTCCGGGCTTCGGCACTGAAGTGTCAGGCAAACCAGGTCAGCAGCTCGCGCGCGACGGTCTCACGTTCGAAAGCCTCGCCCAGCGAGGTCGGAGCGCTGTGATCGAGGCCGTCGGCCATCTGCAGGGTGGAACCCTCGGCGGCGCGCGCCAGCCGCTGCACGGCAGCGAGCAGGTAGTCCGGGCTGCGCGATCCGCCCAGGATGAGGAAGGGCGCGGTTAACCCGGCGTAGCGCTCCGGCCCCGCACCGGTCGGCAGCATGCGGAAATCGTTCAGGAGCGTCGGCAGAACGTCGAACGCCTCGCGTCCCTCTTCGCCCCGCAGCATCAACCACAGGAAGCCATCCAGCAACGGCCGCGGGATCCGGCTGACCCAGTTCATCCGCATGCCTTGCTGGAATAGCGCCATCGCCCTCAGACGTTTGCCCTGGGCCATGGCCTCCTCGAAGGCCGGTAGCCAGCCGACGGGCAACAGGTCGTCGATCAGCAACGGCGGCTCGAACACGGCAAGTTTCGGGATCGGCCTGGCCCGCGCCGTCTCCAGCGCGATGACGCCCCCGCCGCTGTGGCCGAAGACACGTTCAGCGCCTGACGAGTCGAGCAAGGCGGTGAGATCAGCCACCTCGACATCGAGGCCGTGAGGCCCGACCAGCGGGCCGCTCAGCGCTCGGCCACGACGGTCAGGAAGATAGACGGTGTACGAGTCGGCCAGCAAGGCGGCCAGAGGCAGATACTGGCGCGAGGTCATCATCGCGCCCGGCACCACGATGACAGCCGGGCCGTGGCCCAGGCGGCGATACCCGATGCGCGCTCCATCGAATGACGTCAACGAATCGAGCGACACTTCCAACCCCACGTCGACCATTTGCGCGGCTCCTTGTGACGGCGTATACTCAGCTGACTTAGCGCTGCTAAATATACCTTAGCAACGCTAAATCGACAAGGAGCGCCGATGGCCCTTCAACCCGATTCAATGATCCGCGAGGCGCTTGCCCAACTTGACGAGGGCGGGCTCGAGCAACTGACCGTCCGTCGACTGGCCGAGCGCCTGGGCGTGCAGAACCCAGCCCTGTACTGGCACTTCAAAGACAAGCAGGCGTTGCTGAACGCGATGGCCGCGCGCCTGCTCGAAGACGCCTTCGACGGATATGCGCCGAACCCAAAGGGCTGGCAAGAAACGTTGGTGGATCTCGCTCGCCGGCTGCGTCGCGGCTTGCTGGCCCATCGCGATGGAGCGCGCCTGATCGCCGGGGCGGCCCTGACCGACAGCGCGCTCCACCGAGCGCAGGCTCTGGCGCGATCGGCCTTGATCGCGACCGGCTTCAAACCGGCTGAGGCGCTCGCGGCCACCGTGACCCTGCTCGACTACACGTTGGGGGCCTCGTTCGAGGAACAGGCCGAGCCTGATGACCCGGGCTCGACGAAGGAGTCATCCCGTCGTGCTCGCGGTTTCGAAACCGGCGTGGCGATCATCCTGGCGGGCGTCGCTGCACAGCAACGTGGCGGATCCGCTCGGATCATTCCCAAGGCGCGGCGGGCCCGGGCCAAGCCCTAGACGCGAAACTCCTCCGACAGGGCCCGATGCAGCGCCGCGATGTCGGCTTCGGTGTTGTAGACCTGGCACGACACGCGGATGAGCGGCTGATCCTCCCAGCGATGCACGGGCACCTCGATGCGATGGCCGTCGTACAGGCGCCGCTTGAGCGCATCCGTGTCGACGCCATCAGGCAGCCGGGCGACGCCCAACTGCGCGTGCCAGCACTCGATCGGCGCAGCAAACGGCGGCAGGCCCGTGAGTGCCTGGATCCCGTCCAGCGCCGAGCGCAGCAGTTGGTGGCACTCGCGCTGGCGCGCCGGCCAGTCGTGCTCGGCCTGGTACGCGATCGCGGCAGGCACCGTCAGGAAGGCCGCCAGGTCGCGCGTGCCCTGCCACTGATGCCAGCGGACGAAGTCCGTCTCGCCCATGCCGTCTTGCGCTTCGTAGACGTCGTCGCCCCACCCCCAGCTGTAGACCAGCGGACGAAGCCACGCCTGCACGCTCGCTCGAGCGTGCAGGAACGATGCGCCCTTGGCCGAGCACATCCACTTGTGACAGGCGCCGACGTAGATATCGGCGTCGAGGGCGTTCAGATCGAGTGGCACCTGACCGGGCGCATGGGCGCCGTCGACGATGGTGAGGATCCCGGCTTCCCGGGCCCGCTGGCAGATCTCGGCCACCGGGAAGATCACGGCCGTCGGGCTGGTGATGTGGCTGATGAAGATGATCCGCGTGGCCGGGGTGACGGCCGACCAGAAGTCCTCCACGAAGGCTTCGGGTGAGCTCAGGTTCACAAACTGCTTGCGCAGGATCGCGCCGCGTTCGCGACAGCGCACATGCCAGGTCCGCTCGAGCGCGCCGTACTCGTGGTTGGTGGTGAGGACCTCGTCGCCGGGGGCGAGCTGCACGCCACGCACGACCATATTGACGGCCGTGGTGGGGTTGGGGAAGTAGACGAGGTCATCGGCGTCGACGTTCAGGAAAGCCGCCAGGGCTTCGCGCGACGCCCGCATCATGTCCGCGGCGCGACGGCCCAGGAATTCGACGGGCTGGGCTTCGAGCTGGCGCTGCAAACGCTGGTAGGTGTCGAAGACGGGGCGCGGACACGCGCCAAACGAGCCGTGGTTGAGGAAGACGACGTCGGGATCGAGGAGAAAGTCGGGTCGGAAGTTGCGCATGGAGCGGAGTGTACCCAAGAAATCGGGAGTGTACACCCGGACACTCCCGATTTCTGGTCGTATCATACGCCTATGCCCGAACTCAACCCCTCCGCCCAACACCTTCTTGCCGCTCTCGCTCAACTCCCCGGAGTCCGCGCCGTGGTCCTCGGAGGCTCCCGCGCCGCGGGGCGCGCCCGGCCCGACTCGGACACCGACCTCGGCGTGTACTACGACGCCGCCGCGCCGTTCGATGTCGCCGCCGTGCGCGCGCTGGCCGAGCGCGTCGCCGTGTCGCCCCCGACCGTGACCGGCTTCTACGAGTGGGGCGCCTGGGTCAACGGCGGCGCCTGGATCCAGACACCCGACGGCAAGATCGACCTGCTCTACCGTGAACGTAGTCACGTCGCCCGCGCGATCGCTACCGTGCAGACGGGATACATCGACGTCGACTTCCTGCAACAGCCCCCCTACGGCTTCGTCAGCATCACCTACCTCGCCGAGACGTCGATCTGCGTGCCGCTGGCGGACCCGTTCGGCGACATCGCGGCCTTCAAAGCCCAGGTCGCGACTTATCCGGAGCAGCTTCACATACGCTGGGTCGGCGACGCGCTCTGGATGGTCGAGTTTTCGCTGATGCACGCCCGCGGATACGCGGCCCGAGGAGATGTGATGAACACGGCCGGCACCCTGGGCCGCTGCGCCATGTTGCTGACGCAGGCGCTCTATGCCCTGAACCGCACGTACTTCATCAACGACAAACACGCGCCCAAAGACATCGCGGGCTTCGAGCGCTGCCCATCAGGTTTTGTCGAACGGCTCAGCGGCATCCTGGCAACGATCGGGAACGATGCCGACGCGTTGACCGGGTCCGTCGACGCCGTGGCAGCGCTGTGGACGGAGGTTGGAGGATTGAGGTAGGCGAGGCAAACGAAACGGCCCGCCGATCGGCGGGCCGTTTGCGTTTCAAGAGGTTGTCGGCGTCAGCGAATGATGAACGTCAGAGCGATCAACACGACGATGAACGACCCGGCCAGCACGGCGATACGTCGCAGGTCACCCATGGTGTGCGAGTAGTCGAACTGCCCGACGCTCTCTGTGGGTCGCGCGCTGCTCGTCGATTGAGCCACAACTGCGGCGGGCACAACAGGCTCAAAGGATTCGGGCACGTTCGGCGTGCGAAGTTTGCGCGCCTTGCGGATTTTGCTCATGAACCAGGACCTTTCAGGACACCCGTGACCACGATTCGATGGGTGTCAACCGCGTAAGGATAACATGAAATCAGCGTGATCGTCGGATCCGCGCTCGGCGCCAGCACAGACACCTCGGTCGGCTCGACCACACGGGTTTCCAGGATGACGTAAGTGAAGATCTCGCTGATCGTCTGGATCTGCACCTCGTCGCCGGGCTGCAGCTGGTCGAGCGCGCGGAAGATCTCGCCGTAGATATCGTTGTGCGCCGTGAGGACGTGGTTGCCGACCTGGCCGGGATCGGCGGTGCCGACGTGCTGGCCCACGCCTTTCTTGAGCTGCTCCCAGTCATCGCCCTGCACCACTGGCGCGTCGACGTTGATCGCCGGGATGACGATGCGTTGCGCCTGGCGTGGCCCCTGGGTCGGCACGGCCGGGGCCGGCATCGCCTGCACGAGCGGGCGCAGGTGCGCCGGGATCTCGTCGTCGTTGGGCTGCGCGCCGCCCGGCGACGTCGGCGGCGTATGCCCTGAGGGCAACACGACGGCCGAGTACACGGGCGTGGGCGCGATCGTGGGCAGGGCCGCCACACTGGCCGCCGCGGCCGAGTCAGCCTCCTGGTTCAATCGCTGCAGAATCGAGGTGCCGCTGTAGAGCACATAGAGGAGGCCGAAGACGGCTGACACTTCGACAAGCAGCAGCAGGCCGTCGAAGATGCGGCGGCCCAGGCTGACCGGTCGGCGCGGGACGATTTGACCCGCCTCAGGCGCAAACCCCGGCGGCAACTGCCCGACCGGCGTTCCGCCCAGCGCGCGTCCTGTCTCGCGATAGCGCGCCAGCCGGGCCTCGCGCGCCAGGCGCTTCTTTTCGGCCAGCACACGCTGCAACTCATCGACCGAGAGATCGTCCACCGAACGCCGGAGTTTCATGATGACTCATCATTCTACTGTAAATGCGTGAGTGGAGAAATCATCGAAAGCATGCGTGACCGTCAAAGCCCGGCCGCTCTACAACGAAAACGGGCGATGGCAGGACTGCCATCGCCCGTTCATTAGCGTCGAGTGCCCTGCGAGTTACGGCTGCATGGCCTTCAGATCGTCGATGGTCAGCGCCGGATCGCTGGCGGCGAGCAGGTGCATGTAGCCACCGGCCTCCCAGGCATACGCGGGCTGACCGTCACCGCCCGCCACGGCTGTGAAGCTGTGGGTCTCAGCCGCGTCAGCGCCGACCGACCCGGCCCCACCCGCCCCGCCCTCGACCACCACCGATTCGCCTTCAGCAATCGCGCCGGCCTGATCCAGGCCTATCCGCTGTGGCAGGCTCGCCCCGGGGTCGCCGGCGGCGGAGGGCTGGCAAGGGGTGGCAGAGTCGGCGCCGACGGCGATGGTGAGCGGCGCGCCCGGATTCCGCGAATACGTGAGCGTGTGCCCGGCCGCGTCGGCCCAGGTCAACACAATGCGCCCATCGCTCACGACCTCGGCCTGCGACGCCAGCTCGTATCCGGCCGGCACGTTCGGGAGCACGAGATCGGGATGTTGCGCCAGGGCGTCGGCGGTGGCCGGGAACTCGCTCGTGGTCGGCGGGGCGATGGCCACGCCTTGCACCGAGCAACCGTCGGCGCTCTTCACGGCAACCGAGTAGTCGTCCTGATGCACGATGGCGTCGGTGTTGCCTGTCGCAGTCAACTTGCCGTCGTCGCCGACCGAGACCGTGACGCCGTTGAAGCTCATCAGTGCCTGCACGGCGGCTCGCGCCTCGGGCGAGAACACAAGCGTGACGGCGATCGCGACGAGGACGATCAGCAGGGCCGGCAGCGCGGCCCGTGTGAAGCGTGAAAACATGGGGGCTCTCCTTGTGGAGTTCGACTCGAGTTGTGCGGCAAGCCGAGAGACGAACCTCGGATCGGGCTGTCGCCGGTGACGCCTGAGAAAGTCATCGTTCATCGTGCACCTCCAGGTCGCGCCGCAGTCGTTGAACGGTGCGGCTCAAGATCGTGCCGACGTTGGATTCGCTCAAGCGAAGCTGTCGCGCGATCTCGCGATTAGTCAGGTCGGCGCCATATTTCAAGGCGATCAAATCGCGTTCGCGCTCCGGCAGCTTCTGCAGGGCGGCTACCAGCGTCGCGAACGTGCGCGCTTGTTCGATCTGATCGGCCAGGTTCTCCGGAGCGGCGGTGTGGCCGACCGCGTCCAGGGTCACAAGAGACGGGCTCTTCCGGAAGTAGTCATGGGCAACGTTGCGAGCGATCGCGTACAGCCACCCCATGAAGCCGCCGACGTCACCGCGAAACTGGCCGCGGCGCGACCAGGCTTTCTCGAACGTCGTCGCGGTCAGGTCCTCGGCCGTCGCCGAGTCGCCGACGCGGTACCGAAAGAAGTTGAAGACGCGCCCGACGTGTTCGGTGTAGAGCGCATCCCAATCCATCGCTTCTGCGGCCCCGGCTTTACGAAATGGCAGCACCACGTTCATCTCACCCACTAAGACGCGCCCGCAGGCAGAGTATCACAGGGGATTCTGGCAGCAGATTTCGCGAATGGTGCGGATGAAATGCGTACTTTCTGCGTAATCCACGAAACCGGCGGCCAAAGACGGCAGCCTCCGCTCAGGGGATCTGGCCGTAGCGGCGGACGGACATGGCGCGGGTAGGCGTGAAGCCCTGGCGGGCGTAGAACGGCTGGAGCTCTTCGTCACAGACGAGGTCGATCATGTAGAGGTCAGAGAGGTCGGCCAACATCAGGCGCGTCAGCAGGCCGCCGAGGCCGTGCCCGCGATGATCGGCCAGCACTTCGAGCAAGGGGATGTAGGCCGACAACACGCCATCGGTCAGCGCCGTGATGAAGCCGATCACCTGCCCGCTCTCCGGCACACGCGCCAGCCAGATCCGACCCGAGCCCGCCAACAACCGCAGGTGAGCCTCGAGCGATGGCGGCATCGGCCAGCCTTCGAAGAAGCCCTTCAACTGATCGGCTTCGACCTCGTACAGGTGGTTCTGCAGCAGGTACGGCGGCAGCCACCCGGCGTCGATGGCGCTCGGTCGGATCGCCAGCGCGGCGCGGATGAACCAGCGGAGCTTGTCGAGGCTCTTGCCCGCCGTCCAGCTATCGAGGATGACAAAGGCCAGGAACTGGTCCCAATCCACGATCCGGCCGGCGAGCTGCTCCAGTCGTTGGGCGTCGAGCGTGCCGGTGCGGGCCCAGCTCTTCCACAACCGGTACGGCTCATCGTGGAGCTCGAGCAGCGCGAGCATGTCACCGTCGTCGACGAACTCGGCGGCGAAGTCGCGGGCCAGCAGGCCGTGGTCGCGCACGCCTTCCGAAACGCGCGCTTCAGGCTTGAAGGTGTCGTGGACGTGAATGGCGAAGCGCAGCCGGGCCTCAACGGTCGGATCAAGGCGCGCGCGGATCTGCTCGAGGTTGCCCTCGAGGGTCAGGATGTGAGACTTGATCGTGCCTTCGGGATGGCCCGACCGCGGCTGGCCGTAGTGGAGGTTGGCCTTGTAGCGCGGATCCTGCTGCACGGCTGCGAGCGCCGCCTCGTAATCGACGGCCATCGTGGCTCAGTCAGCGTCCTCGGAAGCGGCCCGGGTGGGCCGATCCAGCGCGGCCAGTTCATCGGCCGACAGACGCAGGCCTGTTGCGCCGAGGCTCTCAGCCAGTTGCGCCGGCGTGTTCGCGCCGATGATCGGCGCTGTGGTGCCGGGCATCGACAGAAGCCAGGCCAGCGCGATCTGCGCCAAGGTCTTGCCTCGCGCCTGAGCCACGGCCTCGAGCCGATCGAGGAGCGCGAAGCCCTGTTCGTTGAGATAGCGCCTGACGCTTTGAGCGCGCTGACTGTCGGGCAGCGCCTGGCCGCGACGATACTTGCCCGTGAGGAAGCCGGCCGCCAGTGGGCTGTAGGGCACGACCCCGAGGCCGTACTTCTGGGCGACGGCGTAGGCGTCGCTCTCGAACTCGTCGCGATGCGCGAGGGACCAATGCGGCTGGATGCTGACGTAGGGCGCCAGCCCGGCCTCACGCGCCGTCAGGAGCGCCTCGACAAGTTGCCAGCCCTTGATATTCGAACAACCGATGTAGCGCACCTTGCCGGCGCGGATCAGGTCATCGAGGGCGCGCAGGGTTTCGTCGATGGGCGTGTCGTCGTCGGGCCAGTGGGTCTGGTACAGGTCGATGTGATCGGTGCCGAGTCTGCGGAGCGAGTCCTCGCAGGCCCTGGCGATGTGCGCGCGGCTCAGGCCTTCGCCGTTCGGGCCCGGCCACATTCGGCCGCGCACCTTGGTCGCGATCACGACATCCTGGCGGTTGCCGCGCGAGCGCATCCAACCGCCGATGACGGTCTCGGCTTCGCCGCCCTTGAGCCCGGGCGCCCAGCTCGAGTAGATGTCAGCGGTGTCGATGAAGGTACCGCCGGCGTCGACGAAGGCATCGAGGACGGCGAGGCTGTTGGCCTGGTCCGCCGTCCACAGGAACTGCATCGTGCCAAGGCAAAGCTCTGAGACCTTCAGACCTGTAGTACCCAGACGACGGTATTCCATGACACCTCGTGGTTTGCGACGCGCGACGCCCTTTGCCTTCGGAAGAAATCGCCGAGCACCCAGCGCCAATCACTAGAGCTCGATCGGCTTCGACAGCGTCGCGACGAGAAGATTGACGCAGGCCTCGACGTCGCCGAGGTCGACGACCTCACACGGCGCGTGGACGTAGCGACAGGGGATCGAGATGCAGCCCGCCACAGCCCCGCCCCGCGTCAGTTGCATCTCGGCGGCGTCTGTGCGTCCGCCCTCGAGCACCTCGAGCTGGTAAGGAATGCGTGCGTCGGTCGCGCGCTTGACAAGCAGATCGCGCAGACGCGGATCGACGAGCAGGCCCGTGTCCTTGGCTTTGATCGCGGCGCCATCGCCGAGCGCCACTGCCATGCGCGTGCCGTTCGGCGTGTCGCCGGTGGCAGTGACGTCGACGGCCAACACGACCTCGGGCTCGACAGTGAAGGCCGCCGGCCCAGCGCCGCGCAGGCCTAGCTCTTCCTGCACCGTGAAGATGAAAGCGATCTCGTGGGCCGAGTTCTTCAGCCGGCGCATCGTCTCGATCAGGATGGCGACGCCGATGCGATCGTCCATGCTCTTCGACATCAGGCGGTTGCCGCCCAGTTCAGCGAAGGCGCCGACGAACCCGCCCACGTCGCCAACCCGCACCGGGACGTCGGCCGCGCGTGAGACGCCGAAGTCGACGTATAGATCCGACAGGGCCGGGATGTGGTTGGGGTTATCGCGGCGGGACTCGACGCCGATCGCGCCGATCGCGCCGTTGGTGAAGCGCACCCGGTTGCCGGCCGCGTAGAGGGGCCGCACGCCGCCCACGTTGGTCACGCGAGCGAAGCCGCGCGCGTCGATGTGGCTGACGATCAGGCCGATCTCATCCATGTGCGCGGCGAGCGCGACCTTGCGTCCGCCCCGGCCGCGGCCCTTGCGGATCGCGATCAGGTTGCCCATGGGATCGACGGTGACCGAGTCGGCCAATCCCGCGATCTCGGCGCGCACCAGGTCCCTCACGGCATCTTCGTAGCCCGACGGGCCAAACGTTTCGGTCAACTTCTGGATGAGTTGCTTCATCGCGTTCCTCGTACGTGTCGCGGCGACGGGCGGACCGCCCATCGCTTCACGCAAACTCTTGTTGATTCACGGCGCCAGACGCACGCGCGTCCAGGCCGAGTCTGTGCGTCGATAGAGCAAACGGTCGTGCAGGCGGCCCGGCCGACCGTGCCAGAACTCGATCTCACCGGGGATGACGCGCCAGCCGCCCCAACCCTCGGGCCGCGACGGCGTCGCGCCGTCAAATAGCCGCTCCGCTTCGGCCAGCCGCGACTCGAGTTCGGCGCGCGACTCGATCGGTTGGCTTTGCGGCGAGGCCCAGGCTCCGAGCTGCGCCTCTTGCGGGCGCGACGCATAGTAGGCATCCGACTCCGCAGCGCTCACCCGCTCCACGCGACCCACCACGCGCACCTGCCGCTCGAGCGCTCCCCAAAAGAACACCAGCGCCGCGCGCGGGTTGGCAGACAACTCCACCGACTTGCGGCTGCCGTAGTTCGTGAAGAACACGAAACCCTCGGCGTCGTAACTCTTCAACAGCACCATGCGCGCCGACGGAACTCCATCGGGCGTGGCCGTCGCCAGGGTCATGGCGTTCGGCTCGCTCAGACCGGCATCCGCTGCGGTCCGCAGCCAAAGGCCGAACAGCGCGATCGGGTCAGCACCGGCCTCGGCCTCGTCGAGCCCACCCTGGCGATAGTCGCGGCGCAGCGCCTCGAAATCCTCGCTCACCCGGGCGACCTCACGCGGCGCGCATGGCGCGCAGGCCGGGCCACTCGGCGAGGGCAGCGCGCATCAACTCGACTGACGCGCGCCAATCGGCGACGCGGGCATCGGCGTATGGACCGTGCAGATAACGGCCTGGCACGCTGATCGACAGGCTCGGGATGCCGCCGCGGCTGCGATGGATCGCGCCGGCATCCGTGCCGCCGCCGCCGGGTTGGCGACGCTGGACTGTGATGGCGTGCGCATCAGCCGTGCGCTCGAGATACGCGAGCAGGCGTCGATCACCGACGGTGTGGCCGTCCGCCACGTAAAGAGCCGGGCCGGCGCCGACGCGCGTGTTGTAACGCGTGTTCTCGCCTTCGGTCGAACTGGGCGGCAGGTCGGCGGCCGGCGTGCAGTCGAGCGCGAAGCCGACGTCCGGATCAAACGTGTAGGCAGCGACCTTGGCTCCGCGCAGGCCGATCTCCTCCTGCACAGTGAACGCCGCACAGACGTCGCAGGCATAGCGATCGCCCTGAAGGAGCTCGATCAAGGTGGCGACGCCGAGACGATCGTCGAGGGCTTTGCCGCGCAATGTCGTCGGGCGTCGGGTTGAGCCGACGAGGCTGAAGGTGCTGGCGAAGGTGCCGCGCTGCCCGACCTTGACCCACGAGCGCGCCTGCTTCTCCGATGCCGCTCCGATGTCGATCCGCAAACTCGCCGGTCGCACCACTGTCGCGCGGCGTTCGCTGTTGAGCAAGTGCATGGGCGCCGCGGCGATCACGCCCGGCACGCGGTCGGATCCGATCCAGACCGGCTTGCCGATCCATTGCCGATCGTCGACGCCGCCGACGACGTCGAAGCGCAACGCGCCCTCGCCGTCGACCCCGGTGATCATGAAGCCGATCTCATCCATGTGAGCCGCCAGCATCACCCGCTGGCCACGGTCAGACCGACCGCGGCCGGCACGGCGTTTGACGGCCAGCACCGAGCCCATGGCGTCGACGGTCACGCTGTCGACATGCGGCTTGATCGCCTCAAGAACGATGCGTCGAATGGGGCCTTCGTCACCCGAGACCGCGACGGTCTCCGAGAGCCGACGCACGAGATCGAGGTTCGGGATGGCGGATGCGGAGCGGCGTCGAGGAGCGGCCATCGGTCAATCCAGTTCCTTGGCAAGCCGGTCGAGGTAGTCCAGGCCGAGGCCGGCGATGAAATCGGCCATCAGGCGACCGGCGGTGTACACGTCTTGTGGGTGCACGACCTCGTTTGAGGTGTGCATGTTGCGCAGCGGGATCCCGAGCAACGCGGTCGGCACGCCTTCGCGCGAGATCTGGATCGCGCGCGCGTCGGTGCCCGTATGGCTGGTGGTGGGCTCGGGTTGGTACGGGAAGCCGCCGCGTTCGGCGGTGTCGACCAGGTGCTTGTAAACCACGGGGTGCAGGTTCGGCCCGAACGAGATCGTCGGACCCTTGCCGAGTTCGTAGGTGCGGTCGCCGAAATCGCGAGCCGCCGGGCCGGAGCCGAAGGTGACGTCGATGGCGATCGCCAGTTGCGGCGCGAGGGCGAAGGCCGCGGTCTGAGCGCCGCGCAGCCCGACTTCCTCTTGGGTCGTGGCCACGGCTAATACGTCCCATTCGTGGGCGCGCCCGCTGAGCGCTTCGAGGCAGACGGTCACTGCCGCGACGGACGCCCGGTTATCGAGAGCGGGCGAAGCCAGCAGGCCGCCGTTGAGCGAGACGGGGCTCTGGGCGAACGAGACCACATCGCCGACGCGCACCTGCGCCCTCACTTCGGCGGCGCTCAGGCCCAGATCGACGAGCAGCTCATCGACCGGGACCACGCCGCCGCGCATCGAAGCGGGCAACAGGAAGTCAGATGGGGCGACGACGAGCCCGGGGAGATCGCGCCGCCCGTGAACGGTGACGGGCTGACCCGGCATGACGCGGGCGTCGATGCCGCCGATCGCGGAAACATGAAGGAATTCGCCCTTCACGCCGGCGACCATGAACCCGATGTTGTCCATGTGAGCGGCCAGCATGACGCGCGGGCGCGGCTTGCGACCTTTGCCGCGTTTGACCGCCGTCAGCGATCCCAACGCGTCGGTGTGGAGCTCGTCGGATAAGTCGCCCCAGGCGGCGGCGATGACATCCCGAACAGGATGTTCATGTCCGCTCATCCCGGGCGTGGCGCACAGGGTTTTGAGATGCGCGATCAGGTCCATGGTGGGATCGAAGCCAAGACAAACTCAGACAGTCGGCGTGAGGGTTTCCGATGCGGTCGGCGTCGGCGTGAGCGTCTCGACGGCGACGGTGGCCGACGGCGAAGGCGTCATCGACGACGTCGGCGTCAACGTCGGCGTGGGTGTTGGAGTGGGAGTCGGCGTCGCGGATGGCAAGGAAGTCAGGGTGATGGTGCTTGTCGGCGTGATCGTCGGCGGGATGGTGGTGGCGGTGGCCGTGGCCGTCGGCGCCGGGATGCTGGCCGTCGGCGAGGCCGTCGCAGTGGGCGTCAGGGTGAGCAACGTCGTCGGCGTAATCGTGGGTGTCATCGACGTGGTCGGAGTCGGCGTGTTGGTCGGCGTCAGGGTCGTCGTGCGCGTGGGCGGCACGAACTGGGACGGCGTCGGCGACGTGGTAGCCCCGGGTGTGTTGGGCGTGCCGACCACGATGGCCGTGGGCAGCGTCGGTGTGGCGGAAGGGATCAGCGTGGCCAGCGCCGTCAGGGTCGCCTCGATCGGTGACAGGGTGGGCGTGCGCGGGCGATTGGGGTCTGGCGCCACGGCGAGGGCGACGAAGCCCAGGCAATAAAACGGCAGCGTGAGGAGGATGATCCCCGTCAACACGCTATAGGTCCTTTGTCGGGCGCGATCTGCAGGAGTCCGTTCCAGGGTCATGGCGTTGGAGGATGATAGCACAGAGGCGTGGGAGCGCGAGAGGCGTGGGGGCGAAGGGCGAAGGGCGAGGTGCGAGGAGCGAGGTGCGAGGAGCGAGGGAGCATGAGGGGCGTGGGCGTGAAGGAGCGCCCGATCACCGAGGCCATGTATTCCGAAGGGCTGACGGGGGTCGCTCACTGACTCGGCGAATGAGCGCGAAGGATCGCCCGCGAAGGCATGTGGGTCTTCGGGGGCAATCCTTCGGGCTCGTTCAGCGCCCCCTTTGGGCATGGTAGGTCGGCCCTCGGAATGACGGGGACAGAGAGAACATCGAGCACCGTCTCGCTTCTTGCTCCCGAGCCCCCCGCTCCCCCACAGGTTTGACTCATCCTGAAGCGGGATACAATCCCGATATGAGCCGATTTCGCCTAGAAGAGGGCTGGACGACCGTTTGGCTCCTGGCCGCGATGCAGGCCATTGCCGCCATGAGCGTGCAGGCCGCGGGTTGGACCTTCGAGTTGTGGATCACGCCGGTGGCTTCCGTCATCGGGGTGTTCGCGGGCCTGGCGTTGGCCAAGAGCCGGTTCCATGGCGCCATCGCCACGGTGTTCGCTCTGATCTACGGGGCGTTCGCGGTCGGCCAGTTGATCATGTCGACCTTCACCGGGCCGTACGAGTACCGCATGCTCGTCCTCGTCGTCCGGTTGAACAACTTCATCTACTATGCGCTGCACGGCGGCACTTCGCGCGACATCCTGCCCTTCACGTTCTTCCTCGGCCTGATCTTCTGGTCGCTGGCCGTGCTCGGTGCGTGGTCGATCTTCCGCCAGCGTTCGGCCTGGCTCGCGATCCTGCCGGCCGGCGCGGCGCTGCTGGTCAACGCTTACTTCTATGTCGTCGGCTCCCTCGAGCTGCATCTGGCGGCCTACCTGGTCCTCGCGCTCCTGCTGCTCGCTCGCTTGAGCCTGATCGGCCACGAACGGCAATGGAAGGAACGACGGCTGCAGGTGCCTTCCGAGGCACGCCCTGAGTTTCTGCGCGCCGGGTTGACGACGGCCCTGGCCATCGTCGGTGTGGCCTGGGCGCTGCAGTGGCTGACCCCGACCATCCCATCGCCGCAGGCGGTGGCCGCCTGGAACAACGTCAACGGCTCGTTCTCGACGGTTCGCGAGAACTTCGAACGGCTCTTCAACTCGATCCGCAACCCGGGTTACCGCGCCGACGACTTCTATGGCGACTCGCTCGCGCTCGGGCGCTCGACGGGCCTCACCGATCGCGAGATGTTCGTGGCCACCATCCAACCGGTGGACACCAGCGCCGAGGACCGTGAAGCGGTGCTGGCCCCGATCCAACGGCTCTACTGGCGGTCCGTCACCTACCAGACCTACAACGGAAGCTGGGCGCTGTCGGACGAACTCGAGTTCCGGGATGTCGACAACACGCGCGCCAACAGCCTGCCGCTCACGACGTACCGTCTGCGACGCGATGTGGCGGCCGTGATCACCACGTCGACCCAATCGACGAGCCGGCTGTTCGTCCTGCCGCAGCCCATCGAGATCGATCGCGACACGTCGTGGCAGGTGGACGTGACACCGCTTGGCCAGGTCGATCCGGTGTCGGTGCGCGCGCTGACGATGCTTCAGGGCGAAGACCGGTCGTACCGTATGGTGTCGTCGATCTCAGTGGCCGACGCGCCGAGCCTGCGGGGCGCCAGCCGCGAGTACCCATCGTGGATCAGCGCCACGTACCTGCAACTACCCGACACCGTCACACAGCGCACTCGCGATCTTGCGCATCAGATCGTGACCGAAGCCAAAGCCGTCAATGTCTACGATCAGGCTCAGGCAATCACAGCCTGGCTGCGACGCAACATGACCTACGACCTCAGCATCGCGGCTCCGCCAAGCGATGCTGAGCCTGTCGATTGGTTCCTGTTCGAGCTCAAGCGCGGCTACTGCAACTACTACGCGTCGGCCGAGGTCGTGTTGCTGCGCTCGTTGGGCATCCCGGCGCGCATGTCGGTCGGCTTCACGCAGGGCGAGCTCGATATCCAGACCGGCGTCTATCGGGTCATCGAGCGCAACGCCCACGCCTGGCCCGAAGTGTTCTTCCCTGATTACGGTTGGGTGGAGTTCGAGCCGACGGCCTCCGAGCCGGCCCTCAACCGGCCCGAGCGCGCGCCCGAGCCCAATCTCGGAGCATCGGTGTCGCCCATTCCGACACCGGTGTTCGACCCGCTCGACGAGGATCAACTGCGCGAACCGACGGACCCCGTGCAGCAGCCGACGTTCGACGTCTCGGCCTTTGCGCTGCAGGCCGGCCAGGCCATGGGCGTGGCGGCTGTCATCGTCATCGCCATCGCCATCGTCGGCCTGGTCGCGCTGTTCCGGTTGGGTCTCGTCGGTCTTGACGCCTTCGGCCTGCCGGGTCGGCAGTTGATGCGCCTGCTCGGCCAGTCGGTGCCCGGGCCGATCGCGCAGGCCTATCTCGAACTCGAGCGCGCCGGCCGCTGGATCGAGGCCCCGGTGCCGGCCAATGCCACCCCACGCGAACGAGCGGCCGCCATCGGCGCCCGACTGCCGCAGGTCAAAGATGAAGCCCGGCTGATCGCTTCACAGTACATGACTCAGCTGTACAGCCCGCGCCCCGATCAGGCCAGCGGCGGCGTCGCGCAGACAGCCTGGCGACGCATGCGGCCCGCGGTCTGGCGGGCTGGCGCCAGACGACGGTGGGAGGAATTCCGCCAACGCTGGTTCCCGGATACCCGTCGCACCTATTAGCCGCGCCAGGCTGGATCAACCACCGTGAGTGAACCTGAACTCCACATCGAGCCGAATGAGCAGGCGTCAGCCGAAGACATCCAGCACGTCCTGCGCGGGCTCGAGCAGTTCAATCTGCGGTTCGCGCCGCCCATCGGCTACCGTCCTCTCAATCTCTTCCTACGAGATGATGCAGGCCAGATCCTGGGCGGCCTGTTGGGCGAAACGGCCTGGGAGTGGCTGCACATCAGCATCGTCTGGATCGACGAGTCCGCTCGCGGAAAGGGCTACGGCACACAGCTCATCACCGAGGCCGAGGACGAGGCCCGCCGCCGCGGTTGCCACAGCGTCCACCTCGACACGATGAGCTTCCAGGCTCTGCCCTTTTATGAGCGCCTGGGCTACTCGTTGTGGGGAACGCTCGACGACCATCCCACCGGCCATCAACGCCACTTCCTGCGCAAGGCTCTTTGACCGGCGGCCTCCACCCGCATCGCCACGGGTCGTCGATATGCCTCTACGACCCACGGCGATGCTGCCCTCCCCCTCCGGGGGAGGGCGCGCCGCCAACTCGCCCTGGTCATTTCAACAACCCGTGGCGGCGCGGGTGGGGCCTCCGTGTTGTAGAATCTCTCCGTTATGGACACGAAATCACTCGCTCTGCTCGAGTTGCCCAAGGTGCTTGAGCGCCTGAGCGTCTTTGCATCGTTCTCGGCCGGCGTCGACCTGTGCCGCTCGCTGCGCCCGACCGACGACGTCGAGATCGCGCGCGCCTGGCAGGAGATGACGACCGAGGCGCGCAGGCTGCTCAGCACCAAGACCGATGTCACCCTCGGCGGTTCGCGCGACGTGCGCGAGGCCGCAGGGCTCGCCGCGCGACGCGGCACGCTCGATCCCGTCACGTTGCTCGACATCAAGAACACGCTCATCGCGGCCCGCACGCTGCGGCGCGCGCTGTCGCGCCAGGAGCTGCTCTTCCCGCGTCTGGTCGCCGTCAGCCTGCGCCTGGCCGAGATCCCGGGCCTGATCGAGCAGATCAGCCGCACGATCGACGACCGCGGCGAGGTGCTCGACTCGGCCTCGCCCAAACTCGGTGATCTGCGCCGGCAGATCAAGGTCGCTCACGACCGGCTGCTGTCGAAGCTCGACCGGCTGGTCAACGACCCACGCCTCTCGACGTACCTGCAGGAAGCGATCATCACGCAACGCGACGGCCGCTATGTCGTGCCAGTCAAGTCCGACTTCAAGGGCCGGCTGCGCGGGGTCGTGCACGACCAATCGGCCTCGGGCGCCACGTACTTCGTCGAGCCGCTGACGACGGTCGAGCTCAACAACGAACTGCGCGAGTTGCGCCTTTCCGAGGCCGAAGAGATCCGGCGCATCCTGGCCGAGCTGTCGGGCTTTGTCGGCGCGCACATGGAGCTGATCGTGGCCACCGTCGATGCGCTGGCCGAGCTCGACCTGAGCTTCGCGCGCGCCAAGTACGCCGACGCCACCCGCGCCCACGCCCCGATCCTGCATGCCGCCAAGACCGGCATCGACGCTTACCCGATCATCCGACTGCTGCGTGCGCGTCACCCCCTGCTCGACCCGGCCACCGTCGTCGCCATCGACGTCGACTTCGGCGAGCAGACCCGGGCGCTTGTCATCACAGGCCCCAACACCGGCGGCAAGACCGTGTCACTCAAGACCGTCGGCCTTCTGGTGCTGATGTCGCAATGCGGGCTGCACCTCCCGGCCGCGTCGGGCAGCGAGGTGACGGTCTTCAAGAACGTGTTCGCCGACATCGGCGACGAGCAGTCGATCGAGCAGTCGCTTTCGACCTTCTCGGCGCACATCACAAACATCACACGCATCCTCAACGGCGTCGACGAGGGCGCGCTCGTGATCCTCGACGAGCTCGGCTCGGGCACCGACCCGGGCGAGGGCTCGGCCCTGGCGCGCGCGATCCTGTCGTATCTGCTCGACCTGGGCTCGACGGCCATGATCGCTACGCACTACCCCGAGCTCAAGGGCTACGCCAACAGCCGCCCGGGCGTCAAGAACGCCTCGGTCGAGTTCGACCCTCAGACGCTGGCGCCAACCTATCACCTGACGATCGGCCTGCCGGGCCGCTCGAACGCCTTCGCCATCGCCGGCCGGCTCGGGCTCAACGCCACCATCATCGAGGAAGCGCGCACGATGGTCGGCCAGGCGGACCTGCACACCGAGGCGCTGCTCGAAGAACTGTTCAAGCAGCGCGAGGTCGTGGCCACCGAACGAGAGAAACTCGAAACCTTGCGCGAGGCCGCCGAGGAACGCGAGGCCGCGCTCGAAAAGCGCCTCGAGAAGATCGAAACCGAGCGGCGCAAGATCCTGGATGAAGCCCGCGCCGACGCGCGCCGCGAACTGGCCGAGATCCGCGAAGAGGCCGAGCGGCTGCGCCGTCGACTTGCGCAGGCCGAATCCGCCGCCGCCGCCGAATCGGCCGTCAAGGAAGCCGAGCACGTCATCGATGCCGCCGAACGCGCGGCCGAACCGGTCAGCGTCCCGCCCGCCCCGCTCGCGCCGCCGCGCACGCCTTCCGGCAAGAAGCGGCCCGTCAAGCTCGGCGACACCGTCAAGCTGCGCAGCCTCAACACGATCGGCACGATCACGGCCCTCAGCGCCAGCGAAGCCGAGGTCAAGGTCGGCCGCCTGCGCGTGCGCGCCAAGCTCGAGGAGATCGAGCTGCGCGCCGAGGCCGCAGACAGTGGTGCGCAGACCCCGGAACCCGAGGCGGCTGCCACCGTCCGCAACCAGCGACCCGCCGTCCCCATGGAGATCGACATCCGCGGCAAGACGGTCGAGGAGGCCATGCCCGACCTCGAGGCGTACATCGACGAAGCCTATCTGGCCGAACTGCCGTTTGCGCGCATCATCCACGGCAAGGGCACGGGCAAGCTGCGCCAGGCCGTCCGCGACATGCTCCGCACCAACCCCCAGATCAAGAGCCAGGCCTCGGGCACCGAGGAAGAAGGCGGAGATGGGGTGACGGTTGTACGTTTCACGCATTGAAAGGAAGTTGCTGATGGCGGTTTCTGCTTGCTGAGACATCAGCTCTCAGGAACGCGCCATCAGCAATGAGTTATGCCCGAGCTTCCTGAACTCGACATCGTCTGCGAAGTGCTTGAGCGGCGCGCCATCGGGCGTGAGATCGCGGGCGTGGAGGTCGTGCAGCCCGGGGGCGCGATCGCCGTGCGCGACCTGGCGTTGGCCTCGGCCGGCCCGTTGACGGCGACGGCCGTGGGCAGACGTTTCGAGTCGGTGAAGCGCCGCGGCAAGTTCCTGGTGTTCGGGCTGGGCGCCGCGTACTGGATGGTGATCAACCCGAAGCTGTCGGGGCGGCTGCAGCTGGCGGCGCCCGGCGAGAAGCGCCGCAAAGACACCTGCCTGGTGTTGACGCTTCAGGGCTCAGACGACGAGAGGGCCGAGCTCCGCTACTTCGACCCGAAGACGATGGGCCAGATCTATGTCGTGTCGGATCTGGCGAAGGTGCCCGAGTACGGGGAGATGGGCCCTGAAGCGCTCGAGATCTCGCTGCAGGAGTTTCGCGAACGGCTGCGTCCATTCCGGGGAGAGATCAAGGGCGTCCTTGTCCGCAGCGCGTTCGTGGCCGGGATCGGCAATGCCTACGCCGACGAGATCCTGTGGGCCGCGCAATTGCATCCGTATCGCAAGCGCACGTCGCTCAAAGCCGACGAAGTCGAGCGGCTGTATCAGGCGATGCGCGACACCTTGAACGAGGCGCGCGATCTGGTCCGGGCGGAGATGGGCGATGCCATCCACCTCAAGCCGCGCGACTTCATGAAGGTGCACATGCGCGCCGGGCAGCCATGCCCGCGCTGCGGCAACGTCATCTCCGAGATCACGGCCAACCAGCGCATCACCGACTTCTGTCGCACGTGTCAGCCGGGCGGACTGATCAAGGGGTTCTGAGCGACGTCCTCGAGCGGTTACACTAGATGGCGTTTGGATCGACTTCAAAACAGGCGAGCGGCCAGCCCACTCGCGGGGGGAACAGCATGTTCAACATCACAGGGGGCGCGATCGGCGTCCTGACCAGCGGCGGCGACGCGCCGGGGATGAATGCCGCCTTGCGAGCCGTCGTGCGCACGGCCATCAGCCGCGGCGTCAGCGTCTTCGCGATCTTCGAAGGCTATCAGGGCATGGTCGACGGCGCCGACCGGATCCGCGGCATGACCTGGGAGAGCGTCAGCGGGATCATGCAGCATGGCGGCACGATCATCGGCACCGCGCGCTGCGCGGCGTTCCGCACCCGCGAGGGGCGGCTGCAGGCGGCGCGCCATCTGCTCGAGCGCGGCATCGATCGCCTCGTGGTGATCGGCGGCGACGGCAGCCTGACCGGCGCCAACCTCTTCAGGCAGGAGTGGCCCGGCCTGGTCGCCGAACTCGCAGCGCAAGGCGCGATCACGGCCGAGACCGCCGCCCAGCATCCGCAGCTGGCAATCGTCGGCCTGGTGGGCTCGATCGACAACGACTTCACAGGCACCGACATGACCATCGGAGCCGACACCGCCCTGCACCGCATCACGACGGCGCTCGACCAGATCGGCAGCACCGCCGCAAGCCATCAGCGCACGTTTGTGGTCGAGGTGATGGGCCGGCACTGCGGCTACCTGGCCCTGATGTCGGCGCTGGCGGGCACCGCCCACTGGGTCTTCCTGCCCGAATGCCCGCCCGACACCGACGACTGGGAGGACCAGATGTGCCAGGTGTTGGCGGCGGGCCGCGCAGCCGGTCGACGCCATAGCACCGTCATCGTCGCCGAAGGCGCGCGCGACCGCAACGGGAATCCCATCACGAGCGAGCGCGTGCGGCAGGTGCTCGAAGCGCACCTGCAGGAGGAGGTGCGCGTCTCGATCCTGGGCCACATCCAGCGTGGCGGCGCACCGAGTGCTTTCGACCGTTGGATGAGCACCCTGCTCGGCCATGCGGCCGTTGAGCATCTGCTCGCCAGCAAGCCCGAGGACGAACCGCAGGTCATCGGCCTGCGCTACAACCGCATCACCCATCTGCCGTTGATGGAGTGCGTCGAGCAGACGCGCGCCGTCGCGACAGCCATCGCCGCTCACGACTACGAGAAGGCGATGGACCTGCGCGGCGGGAGCTTCAAGGAGCAGTTCCGCACGCTTCAGACGCTGATCCAGACGGTCCCGCGACCACCACAGCCCGGGCAGAGAAGGCTGCGCCTGGGCATCCTGACGACCGGCGCGCCGGCGCCGGGCATGAACACCGCGGTGCGCGCGGCCGTGCGGCTCGCCATCGATCGCGGGCATACGCCGATCGCGATCAGCAACGGATTTGAGGGCCTGATCAGCGGCGAGGCTCAGGAGTTCTCGTGGATGAATGTCCACGGCTGGGGCTCGATGGGCGGATCCAACCTCGGCACCAGCCGGGAAGTGCCATCGGGCGATGAGTTCGCCGCGATCGCGAACACGCTCGAGACCTTCGAGATCGATGGCCTGTTGCTCATCGGCGGCTGGTCCGCGTACGAAGCGGCCCTGCAACTTCATAGGCGCCGCGCGGAGTACCCGTCCTTCGACATCCCGGTCATCTGCCTGCCGGCCACGATCAGCAACAATCTGGCCGGCTCCGAGCTGTGTATCGGCGCCGACACCGCGCTCAACAGCATCGTCGAGGTGGTCGACAAGATCAAGAACTCGGCGGTCGCGGCGCGACGCTGCTTCGTCGTCGAAGTCATGGGCGGATACAGCGGCTACCTGGCGTTGATGAGCGGCCTCGCGACGGGCGCTGAGCGCGTGTATCTTCACGAAGAAGGCGTCACGCTCAAGACCCTGCAGGACGATCTCAATCACATGACGAGCGCCTTTCAGCATGGAAGGCGTCTGAACCTGCTCATCCGCAACGAAAAGGCCAACCCGCTCTACACGACGTCGTTCATGTGCGCGTTGTTCGAACAGGAAAGCCAGGATCTCTTCGAAGTGCGCCAGGCGATCCTGGGCCACCTTCAACAGGGCGGCGATCCATCGCCCTTCGATCGCATCCAGGCCACGCGTCTGGCGGCACGCTGCATCGACTTCCTTTCTGAAGAGGCTTCCAAAGGCACAGCCTCCAGCGTCTTGCTGGGCATCGTCGGCGGGCGCATCAAGCTCACGAATCTGGCCGACCTGCCCGGGCTGATGGATCATGAGTTCACGCGGCCGAAAGCCCCGTGGTGGCTCGACCTGCGTCCCGCGGTGCAACTGCTCGCGCGCAAAGCGGTGTCGGTTTAGGATACGGGCCAGCGCGTTCGGGGCTTCATGCACGGCTGGACCGAGTACAACCCGCGCCGGGGGTAGATGATCGAGCCGGCACGCCGGGGCGGCCCCCTGCGAAGCCAAGATTCGACACAACCGTAAGGGCGGCCGCAAGGGCTGCCCCTACGGTCGCGCCTCGGCGGGCCGCTCCAGACCCTGGCACCGTTTGGGCTTCATACGTTGACGCCGATGCATTCTGTCGCAAGTCTTTGAAGCCTCATGGACGGGCCAAGGACTTTTCGGAAGCTGGCCAGATGCAGAGCCAGGTCGAGACGTAAGCCGTCGTGAACCTTCGTGATGCGCAGGCGCCCACGATCGCCAATTGCCCGCCACACCGAACACGCACCCAAGCCCCTGACGGCCGCCCGGACGTGAAATCTGCCCGAAATTCTCCGCGATAACCTGCCTTTGGGGGCTATCCTGACCCATGTGGGCAGTACGCGCCGGCACGCCCATCGGCTTGTCCCTCGCATTAGGTGATCATCCTCAGGTACGCGCGCGGCCCCACAGTCTTACGATTCGCTATTGCGGACCCGAGTGCGACAGCCCTGTGCTGTCGCTGTTGGGTGGTCGCGCAGGGAGTGACGACAGCATGGATCCCGCCCTCATCGCCCGGTGGCAGTTCGGCATCACGACCGTCTACCACTTCTTCTTCGTGCCTCTCACCATCGGCCTCTCGTTGATCACGGCCGTGATGCAGACCCTGTGGGTGCTCAACGGTCTCGATGTCTACAAGCAGATGACCAAGTTCTGGGGCAAGCTGCTCCTGATCAACTTCGCCATGGGCGTGGTTACGGGAATCGTCCAGGAGTTCCAGTTCGGCATGAACTGGTCCGAGTACTCGCGCTTCGTCGGCGACGTGTTCGGCGCGCCGCTGGCCATCGAAGCCCTGCTCGCGTTCTTCATGGAAAGCACGTTCCTGGGCCTGTGGATCTTCGGGTGGGACCGCGTGCCCAAGCGCATCCACCTGGCCTCGATCTGGCTTGTCGCGATCGGCACGCTGCTCTCATCGGTGTGGATCCTGATCGCCAACGCCTTCATGCAGAACCCGGTCGGTTACGTGCTGAACAACGGCCGGGCCGAGATGACCGACATCCTCGCCCTGCTCTTCAACCCAAGCGTGCAGGTGGCCTTCCCACATGTGCTCGGCGGCGCCTTCACCACGGCGGGCTTCTTCGTCATGGGCATCAGCGCCTGGCATCTGCTGCGCAAGTCGAACGTCGACTTGTTCAGGCGCTCGTTCCAGCTTGGCGCCATCGTCGGACTGATCGCCATCGGCCTGACGGTGCTCAATGGCCACGACCAGGCGCGGCACATGATCCAATCGCAACCGATGAAGATGGCCGCTGCCGAAGGCCTGTACGTCACAGAAGATCCGGCCTCGTTCTCGGTGATCACCATCGGCGACTTCCAGGGAAACGAGGTCTACTCGTTGCGCATTCCCACAGTGCTCAGCCTGCTTTCATACAACCAGCTCACGGGCACAGTGCGCGGCATGGACGACCTCCAGGCCGAGTATCAGGCGCAGTATGGGCCGGGCGATTATCGGCCGCCGGCCTACGTCGTGTACTGGTCGTTCCGCGCGATGGTCGGCTCCGGCTTCGCCATGCTGGCACTGGCCGTCGTCGGCCTGGGCATCAGCCTGGGCGACCTGACGGAACGCGCCGGCAAGTGGATGGCGCTCTATCCGCTTGCGATGGTCTTGCCCTACCTGGCCAACTCGGCCGGCTGGCTCATGACCGAGGTCGGCCGCTCGCCGTGGGTCGTCTACGGGTTGATGAAGATCGAGGACGCTGTCTCGCCAAACGTCAGCGCCGGCGCCGTGCTCTTCACGACCATCGGGTTCACACTGCTGTATGCCGCGCTCATGGTCGCCGACCTGTATCTGATGCGCCGCTTCGCCGTCAGGCCGGACCTGGCGTTCGGCCCGCTCGATGCGCACGCCGCGCCCGAGATACCGGCGCCCTCGCTGGTAGGCACCGATTGAGGCAGGGAGGCTGGCATGTCATTCGATCTCAACATCCTCTGGTTCATCCTGATCGCCGTGCTGTACATCGGCTTCTTCGTGCTCGAAGGCTTCGACTTCGGCGTCGGCCTGCTGCTGCCCGTGCTCGGCCGCAACGACCTCGAGCGGCGCGCGATCATCAACACCATCGGACCTCACTGGGACGGCAACGAGGTCTGGCTGCTGACCGCCGGCGGCGCGACCTTCGCGGCTTTCCCGAACTGGTATGCGACGTTCTTCAGCGGCTTCTATCTGCCGCTCTTTCTGGTGCTCTTCGGCCTGATCATCCGCGGCGTGGCCTTCGAGTTCCGCAGCAAGAGCCCGGGGGCGGCCTGGCGTCGGCTGTGGGATGGATGCATCGTGGTCGGCAGCTTCCTGCCCGCGCTGCTCCTTGGCGTCGCCTTCGCCAACCTGGTCCGCGGCGTGGCCATCGACGCGAACATGAACATGGTCGGCAGCCTGTTCGACCTGCTCAACCCGTATAGCCTGCTCGGCGGCGTCACCGGGGTGCTGTTGTTCGCGACCTATGGCGCCGTCTTCCTGAGCCTGAAACTGACCGGTGACCTGTCGGTGCGCGCCGCCGGTCTCGCAAAGCGTTTGTGGCCGCTGGCCGCCGTCGCGCAGATCGCGTTCTTCCTCGCGACGTACGCGGCTACCGATCTGCTCGCGCACATCGGCATCAACCCCGGCCCGCTGCCCTTCGCCATGATCGGCGCGACGCTCGTCGCCGGGCTCTTCATCCTGCGTGGCCGTCTGCCGGGTTGGACGTTCGCACTGCTGGGCTTTTCGATCGCGGCGCAGACGGCTTTCACGTTCGGCCTGCTCTTCCCGCGCGTGATGGTGTCGAGCCTCGACCCAGCCTACAGCCTGACGATTTACACGGCCGCCTCGAGCCCGTACACGCTCACGGTCATGACAGGAGTGGCTCTGTTCTTCGTGCCGATCATCGTGGCCTACCAGGCATGGACGTACTGGGTGTTCCGCAAGCGGGTCGAAGCAAAACCGGAGGGTCTCGTTTACTAGCCTGTTGTTCCAGGCTTTGCCAGCGGGCCGTGGGCGGCAAAAAGCGTCGCCCTGACCGTCGTCAGCGGTCCGCCGTCTGCCGTCACTTCTATGACCCAGCGCAGGTTGCTCGAGCTGGCTCGTTCCGCGCCGGCGCCACTGGCGGCGGCGATCGGTTCCGGCTGGCTTGCGGCAGCGCTGGCCATCGCCCAGGCCTGGTGCCTCAGCCAGGCGATCGACGGAGCCTTCCTCAAGCACAACGGTCTTGCCGCTGTGTCTGGCTGGCTGCTGGTCGCAACCGGTCTGATCGTGGCGCGCGGGATCGCCGTCAGTGTGGCGGAGTTCAGCTCAGCTGCGGGCTCGCGACGCATTCGCTCCGATCTGCGTGTCGCTCTGGCGCGCAGCCTGATGCGCCGCGGCCTGTCGTTCGAGACAAGCACGTCAAGCGGCGAACTCGCCCAGACGCTCACCGACGGCGTCGACGCGCTCGACGCGTTCTTCAACCACTACCTCCCGCAAATCGCGCAGACAGCCCTCATCCCGCTGACGATCTGGCTCGTGATCGTCGGTCAGGATCCGCTCACGGCGATCATCCTGGCGATCACGGCCCCGCTGGTGCCGATCTTCATGGTCCTGATCGGCTACACGGCGCAGGCCCTGACGCGACGCCAGTTCAACCTCCTGGGCCGGCTCGGCGGCCATTTCCTTGATCTGCTCCAGGGCCTGACGACGCTCAAGCTGCTCGGGCGCGGAGCCGCCCAGGCCGCCGTGTTGGCGCGTTACAACGAGCGCTACCGCAGCGCCACGCTCGACGTGCTGCGCCTGGCCTTCCTCTCAGCGCTTGTGCTCGAGCTGCTGACGACGATCAGCACCGCAGTGGTCGCTGTCGAGATCGGTCTGCGTTTGCTCCACGGTGATCTCGCGTTCCAGACGGCGCTGTTCGCGCTGATGCTGACACCCGATTTCTTCCTCCCGCTCCGCATGCTCGGTCAGCGCTACCACGCGGCGGCTTCGGGGCTGGCGGCCGCCGAACGCATCTTCGCCTTGATGGACGCGCCGGCGCCCGCTCTCATCGTGAATGACGCGCCTGAGGACGGCGGCCTGCGCGTCTCGGCGGTCAGTGTGGTCTATCCGAATGGCCATCATGCGATCGAAGACGTGTCTTTCATGGCGCCGCCCGGCGCGATCGTGGCCGTCATCGGCTTGAACGGATCGGGCAAGAGCACGCTGCTGCGCGCGATCGCCGGTCTTCAGGCGCCGACGTCCGGCGGTCTGGGGTTCAAGACCGGCGGCCGGCTGGCTCAGGCCCCTACCGGCTGGCCGCATCAGATCGCCTATCTCCCGCAGAGGCCGCATCTCTTTGCCGACACGATCGCGGGCAACATCACCCTGGCGCGGCCGCAGGCGACCTCGGCTGAGATCAACGCAGCGGTCGAGGCCACGGGCCTCGGCGGGTTCCTGTCGCACTTGCCGGCCGGCCTCGAGACGCCGGTCAGCGAGCTCGGGCGAAACCTGTCAGGCGGGCAGGCGCAACGGATCGCCCTCGCCCGCGTCTGTCTTCAGGCGGCGCCGCTCGTCGTGCTTGATGAACCCGAGCAGGCGCTCGACGCGCTGCTCACGGCCCGGCTCGTCTCGCTGCTCCGCGCCTGGCGTGGGTCCCGCACTGTGGTGCTGGCAGCACATCGTCGGGCGCTGGCCGAACAGGCCGATCTCGTGCTGGTCCTCGATCACGGCCGCATGGTCCGCTGCGGCCCTCCAGACGCCGTGCTGCCCGACTGCCCGTGGCTCGACGACCGAATGGTGCCGCTCGAAGCCGAGACCGGTGTTGGCCCGGCCACATCAGACAAGACCCCGTCGGAGCAACCACCCAGCGTAAACACCCGCAAGGCGCTGAGTGGACTCTTGAAGCTGGCGCGCGGGGAATGGCGCCGAATGGGTCTGGCGCTGGTCTGTGCGACTCTGACGGTCGCCTCCAACGCAGCCCTGATGACGACCAGCGCCTATCTCATCGCTGCAGCGGCGCTCCAGCCCGCTCTTGCCGCGTTGAACCTGGCCATCGTGGGCACCCGTGCATTCGGACTGGCGCGTGGTGTGCTTCGTTATCTCGAGCGCCTGACCGCGCACGACGTCAGCCTGAGACTCCTGGCCCGGCTGCGGCTCTGGTTCTACACGTCGTTCGAACCCCGCTGGCCCTCGCGCGTGGGCGACGTCCACAGCGGCGACCTCGTCGCGCGCGCCGTCGCCGACGTCGATACGCTCCAGGATGTGTTTGTGCGCCTCCTGGCCCCGCCCGCGGCCGCGGCGCTCATGGCCCTGACGGGTGCTGCGATCCTGGGCGCCGTGGATCTGTCGCTCGCGGCCATGGCTCTGACGGGGGCGCTGCTGGTCGGGCTGGTGTTGACGCTCTGGGTGGCGCGCCGTTCGACTGGCGCCGGCGCTGGCCTGATCGCGGCGAGAGCCGCCTTGCAGCGCGCCATCATCGAGGGCGTGCAGGGCCAGGCCGATCTGTTGGCCAGTGGGCGCGCCGAGACCTGGATCCAGGACGTGGCGGCCACGCAACGGAAGGGTGAAGACGCCCAGCGCCGTCTGGCCGGTGTTTCGGCGGCACAGACGGGCCTGACCGTCGCAGCGACCCATTTGACGGTCGTTGCCGTCCTGGCCCGGGGCATCGCGCTCGTTGAAGCCGGGGGGCTCGATCCTGTTTGGCTGGCGCCGATCGCGCTCGGCACGCTGGCCGCCTTCGAAGCCTTCGCGGCTTTGCCGCCGGCGGCGACCACGATGGGCGCCATCGTCGCCGCGGCAAGACGAGTGTTCGAGGTCCTCGGGCCGGTCGCGTCGCGGGAGCCCGCCCTGCCCGGCGTGGAGCGCCCGGGTCCGCCGTCAGCCGCGTCTTCCGAGGGCGGGCTCGTCGTCCATGATCTGACCTTCACCTACCCGGGGCAATCCCGGCCGACGCTCGATTCGATCAGCCTGAGGATCCGGCCAGGCGAACGGATGGCGCTGGTGGGGTTGAGCGGTTCAGGCAAATCGACGCTGGCGATGGTGTTGGCGCGTCTCTGGGAGCCCGCCGCCGACACAGTCTTCCTGAGCGGTGTCGACATCACGACGATGCCGATCGATGAACTGCGCGGGCGCATCGCAGTGCTCGAGCAGAACCCGCACGTCTTCAATGCCAGCATTCGTGACAACCTGTTGCTAGCCGACCCGTCGGCCACGGCCGAGACCTTGTGGTCACTGCTGGCCCGGGTCGGGTTGACAGAGTTTGTGGCAGGGTTGCCTCAAGGACTCGACACGCCGATCGGCGAGCGCGGCCTCGGGCTGAGCGGCGGCCAACGCCAACGGCTGGCGCTCGCGCGCACGCTGCTGCGCCCGGGCGAACTCCTGATCGCCGATGAACCCATCGCCCATCTCGACCCCGCCACCGCCGACCTCACACTGGCCGAGTTGTTCGCGGCGGCGAAGGGCCGCTGCCTGCTCGTCATCTCGCACGACCGCCTCGGCACAGACGATTTCGACAGCGTCGTGCATCTGCAGGCCGGCCGCGTGCAGGCTGCCTGGAACCGTCCAACGGCGACAGGCGGTTGGCGGTCGCTTCGAATCGACCATTGACAGGCACTGCGCCAGCCCGCAGGATGGTCGCATCCGACACCGTTGCCCAGAAAAGGTCAGACGATGACGCCGTCCTTGCAGTCAGCGCGCCTCACCATCCGCCCCTTTTTCGAATCCGACCTGCACACGATCCATAGCGCGCTTGATCGGGCCTTCAACGGCGGCGCGCTTGTCGACGACCCGGTCGCGCTCGAAGAGCGGCGCTCGTGGCTTCAGTGGTCGATCCTCAACCAGCGCTGGTTCCCGGCGCTCCATCAGCCCGTTTATGGAGAACGGGCCGTCGTGCTGACGGCCACCGGTGAACTCATTGGCGCTGTCGGGCTTGTGCCCTTGATCGACGTCTATGACCAGATCCCGGAGTTACGGCGCGGCTCGCAACCCCTCGGCTGGGCGAATGCTGAGGTCGGTCTGTTCTGGGCGATCGACCCCGCGCATCAGGGCCACGGCTACGCCACCGAAGCCGCGCTGACGCTGATCGGCCATGCTTTCGAGACGCTCAACCTCGCGCGCATCCTGGCCACGACCGAGTACGACAATAAGGCGTCGCAGGCCGTGATGCTCAAGCTCGGCATGCGCCTCACCCGCAACCCCCTGCCCGATCCGCCCTGGCTGCAGGTCGTTGGCGTGCTCGATCGCGCGCGGAGCGGCCACTGACGCCAATCGTGCGCTGCCGGCGAGGCCTGTCCGCGCCGGACCTTGAACACGCTGTGAAAGCTCAGCCGGGCATGATATTCTGCGCGGATGCCAAACAACACGATCCTGATCACAGGTGCCACCAACGGCATCGGTCTTGAAACGGCGCGCGGCCTGGCGAAGACCGGCGCTCACCTCATCCTCGTCGCGAGGGATGCCGCCAAGGGCGAGCGCGTCGTCGCGGAGATCAAGAAGGGCACCCAAAACGAGCAGATCGATCTGCTCATCGCTGACCTGAGCCGCCAGAACTCCATCCGCGCGTTGGCCGCGCAGGTGTTGGACCGCTATCCGCGTCTCGACGTCCTGGTCAACAACGCCGGCGGCGTGTTCAATCCCCGCACTGTGACGGCCGACGGAATCGAGACCACATGGGCGGTCAATCATCTGGCGTACTTCCTGCTCACGCATCTGCTGCTGGATCGATTGAAAGCCAGCGCGCCGGCGCGCATCGTCAGCGTGTCGTCGGCCGCGCACTTCGGTGGGCGCATCCGCCTCGACGACCCCGAGTTCAAGAACGGCGGCTACAACGCGATGGGCGCGTACAGCCAATCCAAGCTGGCCAACATCCTCTTCACGAAAGAGCTGGCGCGCCGTCTGGCGGGCAGCGGCGTCACGGCCAACTGTCTGCACCCGGGCATGGTCGCGACAGGCTTCGGGCGCAGCACCATGGGCTGGATGGGGTCGATCGTGAGTCTGGCGATGCGCTTCGGGCTCAGCCCGGAGCAAGGCGCTGCCACGTCGATCTACCTGGTCACCTCGCCGGCCGTCGCCAACGTCTCGGGCGAGTACTTCGCGGATCGCAAAATCGCGCGGGTCGACTCGAAGGCCAATGACGCTGAACTCGCCAGGAGGCTCTGGTATCTGAGCGAGAAACAGTGCGGGATTGAGTGATGGCGACAGCCCGCGGGATTCGGTGAAAGTTCGCGCGCTCCCGTGAGGGCGCCCTCTCTCCATGTACAATCCCGGCATGGCCGAGAAAATCATCCTGGATTGTGACCCCGGGCACGACGACGCCATAGCCATGATGCTGGCGCTGGCGAGCCCGGAATTGAATGTGTTAGGCGTGACCGTGGTGTACGGCAACGTCAGCCTCGAGCGGACGTTGCGCAACGCCTGTGTGGTCCGCGAAGTGATCGGTCACGACGTGCCGATCTATGCCGGCGTCGACCGCCCGCTGGTCCGCGAGCGTGTCAGCGCCGAGGCCGTCCACGGCGCCTCAGGCCTCGAGGGCCCGCACCTGCCGACGCCGAGCCGTGGACCCGAGGCCAAACATGCCGTGGCCTTCATCATCGAGCAGGTGCTGGCGGCCCCGGGCGAGGTCACGCTTGTGCCGACGGGATCCATGACAAACGTCGCGCTGGCCATGCGCCTCGAGCCAAGGATCGTGCCTGCCATTAAGCGCATCGTGCTGATGGGCGGCTCGCTCGACACCGGCAACTGGAGCCCGGCCGCCGAGTTCAACATCCTGTGCGACCCGCACGCCGCCCGGATCGTGTTCGAGTCGGGCGTGCCGCTGACGATGTTCGGCCTCAATCTGACGCACCAGACCCCGGCGATCCCGAGCCGGATCGCGCGCTTCAGAGCGCTCAACACGCGTGCCGGCGAGTTCACGGCGCAGCTTTTGGAGTTCTTCCGTCAGCACCATATCGAGCGCTACGGCTGGGACGGCGCGCCGATACATGACGCCTGCGCGGTTGCCTACCTGATAAAGCCCGAGTTGTTCGAGATGCGCGCCCTTCACGTGGCCGTTGAGACGAACGAGGGCCTGAACTACGGCCGCACCGTCGGCGATGTCTGGCGCGTGACGGGCCAGGCGCCCAACTGCGACGCCGGCATTCGCATCGACGTCGACGGCTTCTACGACCTGTTGGTCGAGCGGCTGGCGACGTACGGGTAAGACTCAACTATCGCATCGTTATCGGGAATGACCGGACACCGCCGGCTATTGGCTGGCGCTCCGGACTAGCGGGAGACATCCGGCCATTCTCGACATCGAAAGCCCATGACCAGCCCCACCTGCCCACACTGCGGAGCGGAAAGCACCGTGCCCATCCTTGGCCTTGGCGACAAGGTCGGCGCGGTGTTCAAGACGCTGTTTCGCGGCGGCGCCTCGGTCGCCAGTTTCTCTAACCCGGGCTATCTCGAGCAATTCGAATCCGGCAAGATCGAAGCCGTCTGCACACGCTGCGGACGAAAGCTGCGCGCCGCGCCCGGCCCACGGCCGACGGCTCCGACCAACGCCACACATCGCCGATCGACCGCCGAGCGCCTGAAGGAACTTCAGGAGTTGCAGGCGCAGGGGTTCGTGTCAGAAGAAGAGTATGTGGCTCAACGTCGCCGCATCCTTGACGAGCTCTGAGCCTGACAGCCGCGCCGCAGGCGCATCCCGGCGATCGAATTCGACGCTATACTCCCCGCGATGCCAAACGTCGATGATCTGCTCAAAGAGTTCCCGGATGACACGCGCCGCCAATTGACAAGGGCCTGGGGCGCGCTGCCCGAGCCGATGCAGAACGAGCTCAGCTCGGCCGTCAAACTGCTCCCCGGCGACCTGGCGCGCTGGCGGCTCCTGCTCGATCTGGCCTTGCCGAACTTCAAGATCGCCTTTGCCGACAAGCGCAACATCGCCATCGTCGGCCCGGCCAACGTCGGCAAATCCACCCTCTACAACCAGCTGGTGAAGCGCCGCGAAGACAAGGCCGAGGTCAGCCCCGTGCCCGGCACCACGCGCGTCAATCAGCAGGCCGATGCTGGCCTCTTTCGCATCGTCGATACGCCCGGCGCCGATGCCGTCGGCGAGGTCGGCGAACAGGAGAAGGCGCGAGCCCTCGAAGCCGCCCGTGACGCCGACTTCCTGGTCGTGGTCTTCGACGCCATCCAGGGGATCAAGCGCACCGAGCAGGAGTTGTTCGAGGAACTGCACGCGCTCGGCAAGCCGCTGATCGTGGTGCTCAACAAGGCCGATCTGCTCAACAGCCGGGATCTCAAGCCGGTCCTCGAGCGCACGGCCGCCAACCTGCGTCTCGACGTCAGCCAGGTCGTGCCGATCTCGGCCCGCACCGGCCACAATCTCGATGACCTCCTGATCGCCATCGCCAAGGCCGAGCCCGGCCTGCTCGCCGCCCTTGGCCGCGCCCTGCCCGCGTATCGCTGGCGCCTGGCCTGGACCGCGATCACGGGCGCCGCGACCACGGCCGCCGTCATCGCGCTCACGCCGTTGCCCGTCCTCGACGTCATCCCGCTGCTGGCCGTGCAGTCGTCGCTCGTCCTGGGCATCGCGCGCGTCTACAACTACGACATCACGCCTGCCAGGGCCCGCGAACTCGCTGTCACCTTCGGCCTTGGGTTTCTGGGTCGCACAGTGTTTCAGGAATTGAGCAAGCTTGGCGGCCCGCCCGGCTGGGCGCTCGCCGCGGCCGTTGCTGCTGGCACCACAGTCGTGATGGGCTACGCCGCAGCGACCTGGTTCGAACGCGGGGAAAAACTGACTGGCGATTCGCTCAAGCGACTCACCAAGGCGGTCACCGACACCGTCCTCGACTCGCTCCGCAACTTCGGCAAGAAGCGCCCCGACCGCTCCACCCTCCAGGAGCGCATCCGCGAGACGCTCGAGCAGTCGGCGATGGGCGAAGATCCGGGGAACGTCGAGCGCAAAGCGTAGAGCGGGGAACGCCGCTGCCGCCGCGCGGCAGTGCGATCGCCCCACGCTCCTCGCTTATCGGTGTCTTCGTTCCAATTCCGCCTCGACATCCGCGAGGCTCAGGCCGCGCGAGGCCAGCAGGACGAGCGTGTGATAGAACAGGTCAGCGACCTCGCTGATCACGCGCGCGTCGCCCTGGCCCTTGACCGCCAGCACGACCTCGACCGCCTCTTCGCCCACCTTCTTGACGATCTCGTCTTCGCCGGCCTGCACGAGTTGCTGCGTGTAGGAACCCGGCCGCGGGTTGGCGAGCCGATCGCGGATCGTGGCTTCGAGGGTCTTGAGTTCGAATGTGCTCATGCGTTGCTCTCATCCAATGAAGTGAAGAAACAGGTTCGGGCCCCGGTGTGACAGGCGGGTCCGTCGGCAGTGACCTTAAGCAGCAGCGTATCTCCGTCGCAGTCGACCCGGATCTCGCTCACATGCAGGATGCTGCCGCTCGTCGCGCCCTTGTGCCACAATTCCCGGCGGCTGCGGCTCCAGAACCAGGCCTCGCCGCTCTCGCGCGTCAGCCGCAAGGCCTCGGCGTTCATCCACGCCACCATCAACACAGCGCCGTCTTCGGCAGCCTGCACCACGGCGGTGATCAAACCCTGTGTGTCGTATTTCAAGTCCGGCATTTCGGAAACCCTGGCGGTGGTCATCGGTTATGGGTTCTTCAAGCGCCAACGTCACAACATCCTCATCGGTAGACCGCGCTCAGCGCAATATGCTTTCACCTGACCGATGGTGAGCACGCCGTCGTGGAAGAGCGACGCGGCCAGGGCGGCGTCGGCCTTGCCGGCGTCGAGCACATCGGCGAAGTGCGCGAGCGAGCCCGCGCCGCCCGAGGCGATCACGGGCACGTTGACGGCCTCGACGATCGCGCGCGTGAGTTCGAGATCATAGCCGGCCTGTGTGCCATCCGCGTCGATGCTGGTCAGCAGGATCTCGCCGGCCCCCAGCGACACGGCTCGCTCCGCCCACTCGACGGCATCCAGCCCCGTCGGCGTCCGCCCGCCATCGACGACGACTTCCCACTTAGGAGACCGCAGACCGTTGACGGCCGACCGCAGATCGTTCGGATCCCCGCGCTCCTCGCCCCTCGCTCCACGCTCCACGCGCTTCGCGTCCATCGCCAGCACCACGCACTGCGCGCCGAAACGCTCGGCGCCGGCGGTGAGCAACTCGGGGTTGCGGACGGCGGCCGAGTTGACGCTGACCTTGTCGGCGCCGGCCAGAAGGATGCGGCGCATGTCGTCGACCGTGCGGATGCCGCCGCCGACCGTCAACGGCAGAAAGACCTCGTCGGCCACGCGGCGCACCATCGGCGCAACCGTCGCGCGGCCCTCCGGCGTGGCTGAGATGTCGAGAAACACAAGTTCGTCAGCACCGGCCTGATCGTACAGCCGCGCCTGATCCACCGGATCGCCTGCGTCGCGCAGGCCCACGAAGTTCACGCCCTTCACGACGCGTCCGTCTTTGATATCGAGGCAGGGGATGATGCGCTTGGCTAACATATGTGTCTGGCGAGTGGGTGATCTGAGGAAGGGTGGATTGGCGCTGCCGCGTCAGTCAAGCCATTCCTCAATCGCTCAATCGCCCAAGGTCACTGTGCCTTCATAAAAGGCTCGCCCGACGATCACGCCGGGCAGGCCGGCGGCGCGCACGGCGGCAATATCGGCCGGGCCGCCGACGCCGCCCGAGGCGATGACGTGCAGGCCGGTCTCGGCCGAGAGCGACTGTGTGGCTGCGACGTTCACGCCGGTCTGCAGGCCGTCGCGGGCGATGTCCGTGTAGACGCACCAGACAACGCCGCGCAGCCGCAGTTGCCGGCCGACTTCGACGGCGTGCAGGCCCGTCGACTCGCCCCACCCGCGCGTCCGCACGAGGCCGTCGCGGGCGTCGAGCCCGACGGCCACCGCGTCGGCGCCGTATTCGCCCAGCGCCCAGTCGACCAGCGCCGGGTTCTCGATCGCGGCGGTGCCGATCACGACGCGCTTCACGCCTGCCGCGAACGCCGCTGCCACAGCCGCCTCGTCGCGCAGACCACCGCCGAATTGCACGGGCACGCCGGCCGCCACGATGGCGTCGAGCGCCGCGCGGTTGGCGACCCCGGCCTCGCCGAACGCGCCATCGAGGTTGACGACGTGCAACCACCTCGCGCCGGCATCGCGCCAACGCGCGGCCATCGCGGCCGGGTCGTCGCCATACGTCGTCTGCCGAGCAGGATCGCCCTCGGCCAACCGCACCACCTGGCCGGCCCGAAGATCGATGGCTGGAAAGATCGTGAACGGAGTCATGTGTGATGGGCGATGAGTGATATGCGAGGTCCGAATGGCGACGGTGTCGTCGTTCGCCGATCGCAAATCACCGTCCGCTATCCCCTTTCGACGAAGTTGCGCAACAGCCTCATCCCCACGGCCTGGCTCTTCTCGGGATGGAACTGGATGCCGTAGAGCCGGCCGCGACCGACGATGGTCGGATACGCGCCGCCATAGTCCGTCGTCGCGAGAGTATCGCCGGGCGCGGCGTCGCAATAGAAGCCGTGGTTGAAATACGCGTACGAGCCGCCTGGCAGCTCGGCGAAGAGCGGGCTCGGCGCGCATGGCTCGATCTGATTCCAGCCGGTCTGCGGCACCTTGAGCGCCGGGTCGATGGCAAACGGGCGAACGCGACCCGGCAACAGACCAAGGCCCTGATGCTCACCCATCTCTTCGCCGACCTCGAACAGGATCTGCATGCCGACGCAGATGCCTAGCAGCGGAGTGCCGCGCGTGACCACCTCGCGCACGACGTCAGCCAGCCCGCGCGCATGGATGCCCTTCATGCCGTCGCCGAACGCGCCGACGCCCGGGAGCACGACTTTGTCGGCGGCCAGGATCTCGGCGGGATCCTCGGTCAGGGGCGCCGTCGCGCCCACATGCTCGAAGGCCTTCTGCACCGAACGCAGGTTGCCGATGCCGTAGTCGATGATCGCCAGCGTCGTCATAGCGTCCCTTTGGTCGATGGCACGGCTCCCGCGCGTCGCGGATCGATCGCCGTGGCCTGATCGAGCGCCCGGGCCAGCGCCTTGAACAGCGCCTCCGCCTGATGATGATCGTCTCGGCCGTATAACACGCGGGCATGGATGTTCGCCTTCATCGTCGCCGCCAGGCTCTCGACGAAGTGACCGACCAGCGAGGTCGGGAACTGCCCGATCGTCGGCGTGTGCCAGGCCGCGTCGATCACGGCGTACGGGCGCCCGCTCAAGTCCACGGCCACAAACGCCAGCGCCTCATCCATGGGCATATACGCCGACCCCGACCGGACCAGGCCGCGCTTGTCGCCCAGAGCCTCGGCGAACGCCTGCCCGAGCACAAGCGCCGTGTCCTCGATCGTATGATGCGCGTCGATGTGCAGATCGCCTTGCGCCTGGACCTCGAGATCGAACACCCCATGGACGGCGATGTGCGTCAGCATGTGATCCAAGAACCCGACGCCCGTCGAAATCGTATGTCGCCCGGACCCGTCGATGTTCAGCGCCAGCCTGATCTCGGTCTCGTTGGTCTTACGGTAGATGCTCGATGTGCGCATGGAAAATCCTTGAGAGGCGTCGGGCCTCAGGCGTCGGGCGTCAGGGACGCTGCCGCGCCGGATGTTGGTTGCTTCGATCCACTATCTGACGCCTGAGGCCTGACCCCTGACGCCTCCTCTTTCAACGCCTGCAACAACGCATCGGTGTGCTCGGGCCGGCCCACGCTGATGCGGATGCAGTCGCGCAGGCCGGGCTTGTTGAAATAGCGGATCAGGATGCCGTGGCGTTGAGCCAGGGCCTCGCGCAGTTCGCGCGCATCTCGGCCATGCACGCGGCAGAGCACGAAATTCGAACGCGAACGATACGGCGTCAGCCAACCGAGTTCGGAGAGGGCCTCGCTCATCCGATCGCGTTCGGCCGTGAGTCGCGCGACGTTGGCGTGCAGGCCCTCGATGTCGCTGAGCGCCGCGATCGCCGCCGCGCTGGCCGACACAGGCACATTGTAGGGCTGCTTGATCTTCCAGAAGTGCGGCATCAAGGCCGACGGGAAGGCGCCATACCCGACGCGCAAGCCCGCAAGCCCGGCGAGTTTACTGAACGTCCGCAGCACGATAAGGTTCGGGCGCTCGAGCACCCACTTCATCCTTGAGTGTGAGACCCCGTGAAACTCGATGTAGGCCTCGTCGAGCACCACGACCAGCGGCAGCGCCAGCAAGCGTTCGAGCGTCGCGTCATCGATCACCGAGCCATCTGGATTGTTGGGCGAGGTCGCAAAAAGCAACGGCGCGCGCTTGCCGCTCGCCGCCAACCCGGCGACGGTTCGCTCGACGGCGTCGACGTCGATGCTGAAGTCGTCGCGACGCGCGACGGTCACCACGCCCGCGCCGTTGAGCCCGGCGTCGAACGAGTACATGCCAAAGGTCGGCGGCAGGTCGACGATGACGTCGCCGGGGCGCAGGAACAGGCGCTGAATCAGGTCGATCAGTTCGTCGGCGCCCAGGCCGGCCAGCAGGTTCGCCTTGGGCACTCCTGTGTAAGCGGCCAGCGCCTCGCGCAGCCGATTCGACTCGGGGTCAGGGTAGATGTGCGCGTACTGCAACTCCGCCAACGCCTGGAGCGCGCGCGGGCTCGGCCCGTACGGGTTCTCGTTGGCATCGAGCTTGATGATCTCCTCGGGCCTTCTGCCCAGCCGCTCCGACAGCACCTCGAACGGCACGATCGGCGTGTACGCCTCCATCGTCAGGATCTCAGGCCGGATTAGATGTGTGATGTCCATCATTCATTCCGAATCCTTTGCCACGAATTTCACGAATCTCGACGAATTGGCACGAAAGGATTGTTTCGAAACGCTCAATCAACCACGCTCCTGGTCATTCGTGTTCATTCGTTTCAATACGTGAAATTCGTGGCAACACTCTTCTTGCCCCTATGCCCGGTAGCGCGCCGCCAGCGCATGCCCGCCCAGCCCTTCGGCATCGGCGAGGAGCGCGGCCTGCGGCGCGATAGCGGCCGTGGTCGCCGGGTCGAGCGCCACGAGGCTCGTGATCCTCACGAAGTCGAAGACGTTGAGCGGCGACATGAAGCGCGCTGTGCCGCCCGTCGGCATCACGTGGCTGGGGCCAGCGATGTAGTCGCCCAACACTTCGAACGAGTGCTCGCCAAGGAAAAGGCCGCCCGCATGCTCGATCCTGGGCGCCCAGGCCATCGGATCTTTGACGGCCAGGCACAGATGCTCGGGCGCGTAGGCGTCAGCCAGGGCACAGGCTTCTTCGAGATCATTCACGATCACGATGCCCGAGCCGCGCGAGAAGGTCGCCGTGATGATGTCGGCGCGCGGCAGCGACGTCAACAATTCGTCGACGGCCTCCTGAACGGCGCGCGCGAGTTCAGCGCTCGGCGTGAGCAGGATCGCCGAGGCCAGAACGTCATGCTCGGCTTGAGCCAGCAGATCGGCAGCGACCCACTCGGGCTTCGCGTCAGCGTCGGCGATCACGATCGTCTCGGTCGGGCCGGGCAGGCCGTCGACGCCGACGTCGCCGAAGACGAGTTTCTTCGCGACGGTCACCCAGATGCTGCCGGGTCCGGCAAGCTTGTCGACGCGCCTGAGCGTCGCAGTTCCGTACGCGAGCGCCGCGATGGCGCCAGCCCCACCGACGCGCCAGACCTCGTTGACGCCCGCGATCTCGGCAGCTGCCAGGATGGCGGGATGCACGTAACCGGTCTGTGGAAAGTCGGGGTTGGGCGGCGTGACGATGACGACTTCGCTGACACCCGCAGCGCGCGCTGGCACGACGGTGTGCAGCACCGTCGAGATCAGCGGCGCCGTGCCGCCGGGCACGTAGCAGCCGACCCGACGCAGCGGCGTCACCCTCTGGCCGACGGCGCCGCCGAGCGCGGCGGTGGTCCAGGACGCGATCGGCTGTTGTCGATGAAAGGCCAGCAGACGATCGTGAGCGGTCTGCAGCGCGGCCACGACCTCGGCGGCGACGAACGGATGCCAGTCGGGCACGGGATCCAGCTTGAGCGTGTCGAGCGCGACCCTGTCGAAGCGCTCGGCCTGCTCGCGCAGGGCGGCGTCGCCGCGGATGCGCACGTCGGTGATCAAGGTCGCGACTCGGGTCAGGAGCTCGGGGTCCTGATCCCACGCGGGCCGTCGTTCGAGCCAGGCGGGGTCACGCAGCGGCAACGACATCGTTGAGCCTCCGGGCGCGTTCGGGTTCTTCCTCGAAGATGTAGGTCAAGGGCATGACGATCACGCCGCTGCCGCCGACGGCGCGCAGCGCCTTGACGGCCGGGATGATGTGGTCTTTGCGCACGACGATGGTGACCGAGTGCCAGCGCTCGCCGGTGTGGGCGTAGACCGGCGCGAGCGTCGGGCCCTGCAGGCCGTTGAGCTCCGGCTGGTTGAACAGATCGCGGGCGATGATGTCGGGGTCGGACCCGCGCATGTTGGCCACGACCATGAAGTTCTCCTGGCCGCGCAGGTGAGCTTCGACCAGTTCGAGGAGCTGATGCGCGACGGTGAGCACCTCGGGCCGCGTCTTGAGCGCCGCGCGGTTGGCGATCAGCACGGCCTGCGAGCGCAGCACGACGCCGTCAGTCAGCGTGCGCAGGCGGTTGTCACGCAGGGTCTGGCCCGACGACACAAGGTCCACGATCGCGTCGGCGTAGCCGATGGCGGGCGCGACTTCGAGCGTGCCTTCGACGTCGATCAGGCTGAAGCCCGTGATCCCGTTGGCCTCGAGGAAGCGCTGCGTGACGCTCGGGTACTTGGTCGCGATGCGCAGGCCGTGGCGGCTGCGCAGCTCTTCGACGCGCTCGACCGGCCAATCTTCCGGAACGGCCAACGCCAGATTGCAGCCGCCAAAGCCGAGCGATTCGTGGATGACGACCACGTCGCCGTCAGGGCCGCGTCGTTCTTCGGTGACGTCGAAGCCTGTGATGCCGAAATCGACGCTGCCCTCGCGAACCGAGACGACGATATCGCCGGGTCGCTGAAAGATCACGGTCAGGCCTGGCAGATTCGGGATGCGGGCCATGTACTGGCGCGGGTTGGGTTTCTCGACCCGCAGACCCGAGTCCGCCAGAAATGCCAGAGCATCCTGCTCCAGGCGACCCTTGGAAGGAAGAGCCAGACGAATGTCAGTGCGCATGAGGCCCCCGGCGTTCGCACCTGGCGAACGCAAAATAAAAAAGCCCCCCGGAGACCGGAGGGCTTCTGTGACGTCAGGATCTACGCGTGCCACATCAACCGAGCCGGTCGGCCGGAAGGTCGTTGTGGTGATGGTGGTGCACACGCGCGAACATTCGCGGACTATAACGCGAGGCGGGACATCCGTCAAGGATTCTAACCATGGACCTGACAGGTCCATAAACGATTTTCGGGATAACAAGTTCATTCAAAAAACACATTCAACAAAACCAGCTCAGATTTCTAACCTAGAGGGTCGCGCACGCCGACGGCCAGTTCCGGAAGCGCCGCGTCCATGAGGTCCATCGCGGAGCGCCATTCCTCCCAACGCCTCAGCGCCCGCCCAAAACCGGCGCGCCCGCCGTACCAGGCGAAAAGGTCGTCGCGACGCAACTGCGTGGGGCCGTGGCTCGATAACTCCGCCAGCGACGAATAGGGCCATTCACGAAACGCCGAGACGATGCCATGCCGTTGGGGGTTGATGTGAACGTACACACCCAGCACATGCCGGTGTGCCTCGTCCTTGACGAGCACGCGGCCGAACGGGCGCTGGAACAGCGCGCCTACGCGGTCGCGGTGGCGATTCGTCCGACGAACGAAGGCGTTCAGCCAGTTCGAGACCGGCTGAGAGGGACGCTCACGATAACTGTCGGGCAGATCATCGGCAGCATGCCACTGAGCGATGAGGTGAAAGTGGTTGGGAAGAAACGAGAAGGCGAAGATATCGGCCACGGGCGCCACATGCTCCCACATCAGCGCGTGAAACAGATCGTAATCATCGGCGCGACGGAAGAGGTTCTCGCGGTTGTTGCCGCGGCTGTAGAGGTGGTAGAGACACCCGGGAGTCAGAGGATCATCGTAGCGCATGTGAGCCCGAATCGCCGTCGATCAGTCGACAGCATACGGCCGGCCCGCTTCCTCGCGTTCCCGAACAGTCCTCGCGCCAAGGATGGATAGATTTTCGACGCGAAATCTTTGAATGCGTTTTTTGAATGCCCTTTGATTCCCGAGAATCGTGAGTGGACCTGTCAGGTCCAAGGTTAGAATCGCTCGACCGGCCGCGCCGGGTCGGCGCACCATTCGCTCCAGGAACCCGGGTAGAGCCTCGCGCCCGACAGGCCCGCGATCTCCATGGCGAGCACATCGTGGGCGCCGCTCACGCCCGAGCCGCAATAGGTCACAGCCTGCTCGGGCATCAGGCCAGCCAAGAGCTCGAGATACCGCGCCCGCAAGAGGTCCGGCGAGAGGAAGTGTCCGGCGGCATCGACGTTGGCTTTGTACGGCTGGTTGCGCGCGCCTGGGATGCGGCCGGCCACCGGGTCGATCGGTTCGACTTCGCCTCTGTAGCGCTCAGCCGCGCGCGCATCGATGACCACGCGGTCGGGAGCGTTCATCCAACGGCTCTGAAGCTCGCCAGCTTCGACGGCCCAACCGGGCTTGAGCTCGCCGACGAAGTTCGCCGGCTGGCGCTGGTCAACGCCGGTCGCCAGCGGCCGGTCTTCAGCTTCCCAGGCGACGAGCCCGCCGTCGAGCACGCGCACCGACTCGTGCCCATAGGCGCGCAGCAGCCACCACAGGCGGCTGGCCATCATGCCGTCGTTTTGATCGTAGGCCACGACGTCGACGGCCGGGCCGATGCCCAACCTCCCCATCGTCGCGCGGAAGTCATCGGGCTGCGGCAGCGGATGTCGGCCGTTGCGCCCGGTCTTGGCGCCCGATAGATCGTGATCCAGATGCGCGAACACGGCGCCCGGGATGTGGCCGGCTCGATACGCGCCGGCGCCCCAATCGGGATCCGCCAGTTGATGGCGGCAATCGACAACCACGAGGGTCGGCTCGCCGAGCCGGGCTGCCAGTTCAGAAGGAGTGATCAAAGGTGAGGGCATGGTCGATGGCTCGAGAAATAAAGACAGCCCGGGGGATCAACCCAGGCTGTCATCGATGGCGGAGAGGGTGAGATTCGAACTCACGGTAGCCTTGCGACTACAACGGTTTTCGAGACCGCCCCATTCGTCCACTCTGGCACCTCTCCAGGACGAAAACGCATTATAGCAGATCAAGGCGTCAGTTTGCGATTTGCCAACCAACCTGCCAGCGTCTCGGGATAGGCCTCTCTGAGCGCCTGATACTTCGCGGCGGCTTCCGCCGGATCGCCCTCCTCGAGCGCTGACGCCTCGAGATAGAGCGCACGGCTGCGGAGCTCGCTCCAATAGGCGTCATCGGCCGGCTCCTCGCCGATGCGGCTTAACGTCGAAGCAATGAGCCGCTGGGCCTTCTTCACGTCTTTGTCGAAAAAGAGAGTCGCCGCCGCCCTGGCCAAATCGGCTTCGATCGATGGCTCGTCAACGACGTCGGATTCCACATACAGGTACGCGTCCTCCACCTCGTCGTACCGGTAGATCTCGCCGCTGTCCAGGGTGAGTTCGCCGGTCGCGACGTCCTGAACCGCCGAGCAGGCGCAGCGCTCGAACAGGAGCTTGGCCGGCGACGCGATGCGGGCCACCGCCACCGAGCCGGGGCTTGTGATCAGCCAGCCGTCCATGCTGTCCGTGATGGCGATCGGTTCGACGTCGATGGCATCGATGAAGTCGGCCACGATCGTGCCCTGCAAGACCTGTGTGAGTTGCCCGTCGCGCTGCAAGAACACGTGCCACTCGTACACGGTCGCGTCGCTCGTCGCGTTGACGATCAACCAGTCGGGCTGTCCATCGACGTCGAGGTCGAGGCGGTTCGAAAGAGTGAGCGTCACGTTCTGGGCGCTCAGCCAGTCGGCGAGCGCGGCTTCGTCGTCGAACGAGGCGGCGATCGGCGTGCTCTTGAAGGTCGGCCCGGTGCAGCCCAGGTCCGGCGATTCGGTCCAACTCGGCAGGGCAAACCCATACGCGTCGCGCAGGGCCGGAACGGCGCTGTCATAGCCGTAGCTCCAGAGATCTTCGGGCAGGGCCTCCAGCAACTTCTGCTGCGCCACCGCGCACGGGCTCCACAGGCTTTCGGACTTCATCGCGGTGCGATAGGCGCGCGCGACGCTGACGGCAAACGCCGAATTCTTGCCGCTCGGATGGTCGATCAACGCGGCAAGCTCGTCTTCGGCATGCCCGGGGAGGCCGCGATACGCATAGCGCATCGCCAGTTCGAGCCGTAGATAATCGCGGGCGGCGGGTCCGATGATCGTGTCAAGTTGGTCGGGCCACTCCGCCAGCGCTGCTACGAGGATGTCAAATGCGTAGGGATCGCCTCGCCCTTGCTGCAAGGCCCAGAGCACGCTGCACGCCGAACCCGCGGGCGGCAGCGTCAGGCCCGAGTGCCCCGAATCTCGAGTGAACGTGCCGGCGACCCACCGATACGCCGTTTCGTCAGTGAGCCAGTCGCACTCGTTGGCGACGTAGTGGTCGGTGGTGTAGACGAGCTCCCTGGGAGCGTTCGCGCCCGCCCCGTAGCCCACCCTCCAGGAGCCGCAGTTGCCGTCCGCATTGTCGGGCACCACCGAGACACGCTGCGCCGACGACAACATGTTGACGTCGGTTGGATCGACGATGACGAGGGCCGTATCAGTACAGGCGCTGTAATCGTAGGAGATCTCGGTGCCCGCGATCACGACGTCGGCGTTCGACTCACCGGCCACGTTGGCCGTGATCACCGTGGGGATGTCGTAGACGTAAACAAGCGGATTGCTGAGCAGGCGCGCCAACCAGGCGCCGTCAGGGTCGCGCTGGAGCCAGACCACCGTGACGATGCCGTTGGTGGTCTGCACGCCGACGACCCAGGCGCCGCCGCCATCCTTCTTCCAGAGAGTCTGGGTCTCCTGCGACGTCAGGTCGCGGTCCCACGCCAGCGTCAGCAGAGCGTCATGGAGCGTCTCCGGATGGCTCGCGTTGAGGGCGCTCTCCAGACTGGCTTCGAAATCGTGGCGCATGCCGTCCGAGGTGCCATATCCCCTCGGATCGGTCGCGATCCGAGCGAGGATGAATTCCCAGGTCAGCTGGCTCTGCGTTGCCGAGCCAGGTTCGGCGAAACGGCCGGCGACTTCGGCGGCCAGGAGCGCTGTGGCTTCGGCGGATACATTGCCGTCGTTGCCGGTGCCCAGGAAGTAGCGCCGCTCGGCTTCACGCAGCCATTCGACGGCCTCTGTGGCCGTCCAGGTCCGCAGGATCGGCCCCGTCCGTGGCGCGGCTTCGGTCGGCACGGCCGGCGTCGATGTCGGCTTGATGGGCCGCGGCGTTGGAGTAGCGACCGGCGCGTCGGGCGTGGCTGTCGCAATCGGTCGCGCCAGCGGCCCCACGCAGGACGAGATGAGCGAGGCGGTCAGACAAAAGGTGAGAAGTGACTGGGCCCGAAACAGGCGAAAGGTATCGACAGGCATGGCAAACCCCCAAAGAATGCGCGGTTGCCTGCAAGTGTCATGCCGCCCGGTTACGACCTGGCCACCGGATGGTTACCGTGACGTTACTTATATATCCACGGTTTCGTGCAGCTTGGGCGCGTAGACCCCGGTCATGCCCTGCTCTTCGAGGCCTTCTCGGAGCGCCTGGGATGACTCGGGCTCGCCGTGAACCAGGAAGACGTTCTTCACGCGCGGCTTGAGCGCCGTGGCCCAGCGGATGAGCAGATCACGCCCGGCGTGGCCGGACAGGCCGTTGATCGTCTCGACCTTGGCGCGCACCGAAAACCATTCGCCGAAGATCTTGACGTTCTTCTCGCCGTCGGCCAGGCGCCGCCCGAGCGTATTCGGCGCCTGCCACGACACGATCAGCACCGTGTTCTCGGGCTCGCCGATGTGGTTGCGCAGGTGATGGAGGATGCGTCCGGTTTCCGCCATGCCCGAGGCGCTGATGATGACGGCCGGCCCTTTGACGTCGCGGATGGCCTTGCTTTCTTCGACCGAGCGCGTGTAGTGCAGGCTCTTGAAGCCGAAGACCTCGCCGTCGGCGCGCAGCAGCTTCGCCGTCTCTTCATCGAAGAGTTCGGCATGGCGCTTGAAGACCGTGGAGACGTTGACGGCCAGCGGGCTGTCGACGAAGACCGGGATAGCCGGGATCTCGCCGGCGTCGATCAGGCGCTGCAGATCGACCACCAGCTCCTGAGCGCGACCCACGGCGAAGGCCGGCACGATGATCTTGCCGCCGCGCGCGATCGTCTCCTTGGCAGCGACCGCGAACTCGGCCGACGCTTCCTCTGGCGGACGATGCGTGCGCGTCCCGTAGGTCGACTCCATGATGACGTCGTCGATGTCGGTCAGGATGGTCGGGTCGCGCAGGATCGGCAGGCCGAAGCGGCCGATGTCGCCCGAGAAGGCGAAACGGCGCGCCCGCCCGCCCTCTTCGATGTCGAGCACGACCATGGCCGAGCCGAGGATGTGGCCGGCCTCGACGAGCGTCGCGCGCACGCCGGGCAGCACCTCCCACGAACGATCGAGCGGCTGATCCCTGAAGAGCGTGAGCGCTTCGGCGGCGTCTTCTTCGGTGTAAAGCGCCTGGGCGTTGGCCGGCTCGCCGCGACGCAGCGCGCGCTTGTTGTAGAAGATGACGTCGGATTCCTGGATGCGCGCCGAGTCCATCAGCATCAGGTCGCACAGGTCGTGAGTGGCGGGCGTCGCGTAGATCGGGCCGCGGTAGCCGGCCTTGACCAGCGACGGCAAATTGCCCGAGTGGTCGATGTGGGCGTGCGAGAGGATCACGGCATCGACCTTCTTGACGTCGAAGCCGAAGCTGCGATTGCGGATCAGCGCCTCGGAGCGCGCGCCCTGGTAAAGGCCGCAGTCGAGCAGCAGGCTGCGCCCGTTCACCTCCACGAGGTGTTGCGAACCCGTCACCGTCTGAGCCGCGCCGTGAAACGTGATGCGCATAGGGTCACTTCTTCAAGATATCGAGGAGCTCTGAGCCGTAGGCTTCGCGCCGCCATGGGCCGATGTTCTCGAGTGTGGCAAGTTCTTCGAATGTACGCGGGACGCGTCGGGCCAGATCCCAGAGCGCCTCGCGCGGGATGATGACGTCGCTTTCGACGCCGCGGGTGCTGGCCTTCTGCTTGCGCCACAAGCGCAGGCGTTCGTATCGCTCGCGGATGTCGTCGGGCTCCGGCGTCGGCCGCGGCGGTCGCAGCGGGTGCGACTCGAGCCCGCGGCGGACGGCGTCGACGAGCGCGGCGCCGTGTCTGCGGATCTGGCCGGTCGTCATCCCGGCGATGCCTTTCAGCTCGGCCGTCTCGCGTGGCGCGCGCTGAGCCACCTGCACAAGCGTGTCGTTGCCGATCACCTTGAAGGGCGGCAGGTCGATCTGCATGGCCTGGCGTTCGCGATACTGATAGAGCGCGCTGAGGATGGCGGCCTGCTGGCCGCTCAACTCGCGAGCGCCAGGCAGCCGCCAGAACGCATCGTAATCGACGCGCGGCGGCTCGGGCGCAAGACGAGTCAGCCTGTTGAACTCCTCATGAGCCTCGGTCAGGCGACCGACAGCATCGAGCTCGCCGATCATCAGATCGCGCAGGTCGAGCAAGTAGCGCGTATCCATCCGCGCGTAGTCGAGTTCGGGCTCGGTCAATGGGCGGTGGCCCCAGTCGGCGCGTTGATAGCGCTTGTCAAGCTTGACGGCGAAGTGCGCCTCGAGCAGGCTCGCCAGCCCGGTCTGCGGCCAGCCGAGCGTGCGCGCCGCCACCATCGTGTCGAACAGACTGGTCAACTCGATGTCGAAGTCGCGTTTCAAGCAGAGGATGTCGTACTCCGCCGCATGAAAGACCTTCTGACGTTTCGGGTCGGCGAACACGGCTCGCAGCGGTCCAATATCGCTGCCGAGCGGGAAGGGATCGATGATGAAGTCGTGGCCCGGGATCGAGATCTGAATCAAGCAGACTCGTTCACGGTAGGCGTGGAGACTGTTGGACTCGGTGTCGACGGCAAGAGCAGGGACCGATTCAAGCGCCGCTGCCAGGCGCTCCAGCCCGGCTTCATCAGCGATGATGTCCGGGGGTGGGAGAGTGGGCGTCATCGGCGTGATTATAGCCCTTGTGATCGAGGAGCGAGGGGCGAGGAGCGAGGGGCGAGGAGCGAGGGGCGAAGCGCGAGGAGCGACACAGAGTGTCGACTCAGAACTCACGTTGTCTAGCCCCTCATCCCTCTGTCGTGCGGCCCACAAGTATCGCCGCTGATTATCGACCCGATCGCGAAGTGTTCTTCGCCCTTCGCCCTTCGCCTTTCGCCCCTCGCCCCTCGCCCTTCACCCTTCGCCCCTCGCCCCTCGCTCTTCGCTCTTCTCACGTTTGACTCACATTTTTGATTGTGATAAATTACGCAACGTTGCCCGGAAACGGCCAGTTTGCCCCAAAGTGCATAAATTCGATGCACTTTCATTATTATGTGCTAAGAAACGTCCGTGCTAGAATCGGCACGGTGGCGACTAGGCCTGTCCACTTATTGACAGGAGGAATGACAACGCATGGCAGCTGATGCACCTGCAGCCCCGGCCCCGCAAAAGGCACCTCAAAAAGCCCCGGCCGCCCCGGCACCAACGGGCCCCGCGCCGATGACTCGGCGCGAATTTCTTTATTACATCTGGGGCGCCTCGCTTCTCTTGTTCAGCGGCCAGGCGGCTGCTTCACTCTTGTGGTTCGCCTATCCCCGCTTCCGAGCTGGCACGTTCGGCGGCATCTTCGAAGTCGATGCAAGTCAGATCCCGGCGCCCGATAGCGGGCCGAAGGCATTTGCCGGCGGACGCTTCTGGCTGGTCAACATCGGCGAAGAGACCAAGAACGATCCGCGCAACGCGGGCGTGCAGACCACTACGGGCGTCAAAGCGCTGTACATGGTGTGCGTGCACCTCGGCTGTCTGTATGGCTGGGAGCCCGCGACGAACAAGTTCAATTGCCCGTGCCACGGCTCGCAATACACGCCCAGCGGACATCGCATCGCCGGCCCGGCCACGCGCAATCTCGACTGCTTTGAAGTCGAAGCCGTCGATGGCGGCGGCGCCTCGCTCGCCAAGACCACGAAACTCAACAACGGTCTCGAGGCGTCAGCCATCGATGTCACGAACGCGGCCGTGCTGAAGGTCAACACCGGCTCGCGCATTCAGGGTCAGGCGGCCTGAGCGCCTCTTAGAGGAGGAGCAAACCTCATGTCGGTCTGGAAGTTCCACAGCCCTTTCATCGACGACGTCAGACAGCGCGGCCTTGGACCGGCGCTGTATTTCAAGGTTAACGAAACCGTCGAGCGCGTCACCGCCGGCCTGGACATCGAAGACATCCGCTCGATGCTCCGCGGCGATCCGGCGCCCCGCCCCAACCCGCGTGTCCGCCCGCACGCCGACGGCTTCTGGCTGCATATGCGGCCGACCTACTATCACAACCTCGTGACGGGCGTCTACCCGACGTTCCGCATGGGTTGGCTGTCGACGTACTTCTTCGTGTTCGAGATCATCACGGGCCTGTTCCTGATGATCTTCTACACGCCCTCGCCGCTCGTTGCCTACGAGAACATGCTCAACATCCTGAGCAACGTTCCGTTCGGCCGCCTGATGCGCGACCTTCACAAGCTCGGCGCCGAGATGATGGTGATCGTCGTGTGTCTGCACATGTTGCGGACCTTCATCACCGGCTCCTACAAGAAGCCTCGGCAGTTCACGTGGCTCACCGGCGTGATCCTGCTCCTCGTCACTCTCGTGCTGTCGTTCTCGGGCTATCTGCTCCCGTGGGACCAGCTGGCTCTGTGGGCCGTGACGATCGGCGCCTCGATGGCCGAAGCCGTCCAGCCGCAGGCCATCGGCGACCTGCTCAACCTTGTCATCCGCGGCGGCCCGCAGTTCAACGAAGGCGGTCTGCTGCGCTGGTATCTGCTGCACGTGCTGCTGCTGCCGCTGCTCGGCATCGTCTTCACGGGCGTGCACTACTACAAGGTCATTCTGCACGGCCACGGCCTTCCGCCGGAGATCGAGCCCGTCGGCGAAGATACGGCCAAGCGCACGCCGGTTGACCAGCGCACGTACTTCATGCCCGACATCCTCACCCGCGAGCTGCTGCTCTTCAGCGTGGTGACGGTCGGCATGGTCTTCGCTTCGACGTTCTTCTATCACGCTCCGCTCGAGCCGCATGCAAACCCGCTCGTGACGCCGCTGCACACCACGGCCCCCTGGTACTTCCTCTGGATCCAGGGCATGCTCAAGATCGGCGACAAGTTCATCTGGGGCGTGATCATGCCCGGCGTGATGTTCGGCATCCTCTTCGTGCTGCCGTACGTCGAGGTCGGCCCGAGCCGCCGCTACGGCGACCGCCGCGTGGGTCTGACGTTCGTGTCGCTGATGGTGGCGCTGATCGCCTGCCTGAGCTTCATGGGCACGCCGCGCTACGGTGTCCCGGCCTCGCTCAACGTCGAGATCATCGCCGAGATCGTGCCGCAGACGCACCCTGGGCCCTTCCGCCAGTCGGAGTGGGACCAGTACTTCACTGCCGCAAGCAGCGACACCAACCCCACTGGCCGCGCCGTGTACCAGGCGGCCGATTGGGCGAACGCGCCGACCGACACGCTTAAGTCGATCCTTCACGAAATGCAGGAAGGCGTCGAACATGCCGAGGCGCGCTATGCGCAGGGCGCCAGCGACGGCCTCAAGGACGTCCGTGGCACGATGATCATCGAGAACTGGCAGGAAGGCCTGAAGAAGGTCACCTGGCGCGTCGTCTGGGATCCGGACGACATCTACGACTCGACGACCGGCACTTTCGCGACAGGTCCGGCCAGCGCTCCCGGCGACGACAACGTCTGCCCCGTCGGCCAGATCGTGCCTGGCGAGTATTGCCAGACGTCGTACATCGACGCAGAGGCGAATTACCGGCAAGGTCCGTAACCATTGGTTATTGGTCATTGGCTGTGGGTTCCTGGCGGTTGAAGCTCAACCGCCAGGAACCCACGGCCAATCGCAAATGACACAAGCTGATAACCAATGAGGAGATCTTATTCATGATTTGGCGCGTACTCGTTGGCACGGTTGCGATCGTGATCGGCATGCTCACCCTGGGCTATGTGGCGATCACCGAACAAGACCGCATGGCCAGTTTCTCGACATCTTACGAAGCCCGCAATATCGAAGCCGGCGCCGCCATCTATGAGGCCCAGTGCGTGACCTGTCACGGCGACCATGGCCAGGGCGGCCGCGGACCGGCGCTCAACGACGTGGCGCTCTTCGACGGCACCCGCACGTCCTCGATCGCCTGGACGGGCACCGTGCACGACTTCATCTATCTGACCGTCGCGGGCGGCCGCCCACGCCCGTCGGAGTTCTACGCCTCGCTCGGCAACGCCAATCGCATGCCGACGTTCAGCAACCGCTTTGGCGGCCCGCTGCGCGAAGACGAGGTGCTGGCGGTCACGGCGTTCGTGATGAACTGGGGCGAGGCCTATAAGGATGCCAGCGGCCAGTTCCCGCAGGCCACTCCCACGCCGAACCCGAACGCCGCCGGCACGGATATCACGATCGAGCTTCCGGCCGGTGATGCGGCCCGCGGCGAGACGCTTGTCACGTCGGTGGGCTGCACGGCCTGCCACGTCGGCCCCGCCGCCGGCGTCGTGGCCCCGGCCTGGCAGACGGCTGAGTCTAAGACCGGCAAGGGCATCGCGGCCGACGCCGAAGCCCGCTGGCAGGAAGGCGATTACTCCGGCGCCGCGACCTCGACCGACCAGTATCTGTTCGAGTCGATCGTGAACCCGAACGTCTTCATCGTCCCGCCCTCTGAAGGCGCCACCTGGCCCGCTGGTGGCCCGTCGGCGATGCCCGGCAATTACGGCACCACCCTGCTCAAGCAGGACATGGCAGACATCATTGCCTACCTCAAGACGGTGCCGTAAGATCGACGGCCGACCGCGGTCTGCGGTCGGCAGTTCCTGACGACAAAAAGAACAAGGTTGGCCGATCGGCCAACCTTCTTCTTTTTGTCGTCAGCCCTGGCGAACCCATCAATTCACCTGCCATGACAGGGACGGGCCAGCGTGGTGTAACAACCGCTGCACAGCATCGCACCCCCCACGCGCTCGCGGGACGAGGGCGAATAGCCCTTCACCCAGCATGCTTGCCATGCGCGGTCTGGGCCCGCGCCATTCAGCCCGAGCGCCGGACGATGCCCTGCTGCCAGGCATAGACCGCAGCCTGGGTGCGGTCGTCGAGATGGAGTTTCTTGAGCAGGTTCGAGATGTGCGTCTTGACCGTGCTCTCGCCAATCACGAGCGTCTCGGCGATCTCGGCGTTCGACCTGCCGGCCGCGATCAGACGCAGCACGTCGAACTCACGCTCCGAAAGTTCGGTGAACGGGTTGACCTGCTCCCGGCGGATGCCCTGCAGTTCCTGCACGAGGCGCGAGGCCACACGTGAGTCGAGCACCGCCTCGCCCTGAGCCGCCTTGCGGATCGCTGTGGCCAACTCGTCGGGCTCGACGTCCTTGAGCAAATACGAGATCGCGCCGGCCCGCACAGCCGGGAAGATGTACTCGTCTTGATGATGCGAGGTGACGACGATGACCTGGGTCTCGGGCCTGGCCTTGCGGATCTGACGCGTCGCGGCGATGCCATCCAGCTCGCCGGGCATCTCGAGATCCATCAGCACCACGTCGGGCGCGAGTTGTGCGACGGCCTCGACCGCCGCGGCCCCAGCTTCCGCCTCCCCCACCACGGCGATGTCGGAGAGAGTCTGCAGGAAGGCGCGCACACCCTGGCGCACGATTTTGTGGTCGTCGACGAGCAGAACCTTGATCGTCATCGTGCCATCGATTCTACCTGAGCGATCACGCGCGTCCCGGCCGACAGACGGGTCTCGACGGTGAGCGTGCCGCCGATCTCGATCAGACGCTGGCGCATGCCGCTCAGGCCAAGCGAGCCCGGCGCGACACTGCTGGGTTCGAAGCCGCGGCCGTTATCGGCCACGATCAGGCGCACGCGCTCAGGCCCGAGATCGAGCGCCAGTTCGACGGCGTCTGCGTCGGAGTGTCGGGCCACGTTCGAAAGGGCCTCCTGAGCGACCCTGTAAAACGTCTGCTCGACGTCGACCGGCATGGCGCGTGATCCGGAGACCAGCAGCGTGGCGCGGATGCCGGTATGGCCCTGCCAGCGCGCGGCGTACTCCTCGAGCGCCTGGGCGAGCCCCTTGCCCTGCAGAGCCGCGGGCCGCAACTCATCGATGATCAGCTTGAGCTCCTGCTGGGTGTCGCGGTTCAGTTGCAGCGCCGACTCGAGGTGCGTGGCCGCCGCGGCCGGATCGGTCTGGATCAAATTGCGGGCCGCCGAGAGCTGCATACGCGCCGCGTAGGTCTGCTGCTTGACGGTGTCGTGAAGATCGCGGGCCAGGCGGTTGCGCTCCTCGACGCGGGCCAGTTCGTCGCGGGCGTGGATCAGGGTCTCAAGCTGATCGGCCATCTGGCCAAGCGCGCGGCTGAGGTCGCCGATCTCGTCGCCGGACCTGTCGCGCGGTTGGGTCGAGAAGTCGCCGCGGCTCCAGGCCTGCGCCGCAGAGCTGAGCGCCGACAACCGCCGACGCCAGCCGCGTGAAACGATCCAGCCGAAGATCGCGCCGATCGGCAGAGCGATGCCGAACATGATCACGGCCACAAGGCAGAAGAACGTCGAGTAGAGCGAGAGATTGGTCGGCGCCGCGATGGCCAGCGGCTTGACGCGATAGACCGCGATGGCGACCACCGGGTCGTCGTCAGTGGCGCGCAGCGGGAACGCAACGATGTAGCTGCCGTCGGGCTGGAGTGTGCTCTGCGAGTAGTAGCGCTTGTCGCCGGCCTGGGCGGCGGTCAACACGTCTTCGATGCCAAAGCCCAGCGCGGACCGCGCACTAAACGGCTTCCCGATCAACGCACGGTCCGTCAAGGGCGAAGCCGCGATCACAATCAGGTCCGGATCGAGGATGAAGATCGGCGCGCCGCGCACGAGCGTGTTGGCGTCATCGACGTTCTCGGCGATTGGCTGTACCTGAAAGTCATTCCAGCTGAAGCCATCGTCTCGAACGCGATCCACCCACGATTGCAGCGTGGCTGGGTCCTGGACCATGAACGGCACGTTGTCCTGGAAGCCGGTCTTCGACCAGTAGAAACTCTCGTAAGTGCGGTCGGTCGTCAGGTTGTCGGCCGCGATCGCGATGCCAACGAACACAGCGGCCAGGATGATCACGGTGCCGGCCGTCACCGCGGCGTATGAAAGAGTCAGTCGCCATTGCAGGCGGCTAAGAAAAGCAAAGGGTGAGCGTTTGGGTGTGGACATAGTTGAGCGAACCCGGCAGCTGCGCCGAGGTCAGCCTCCCAGATCCTGGCGGCGATAGATCCAGATCGCCGCCCCGAGCAAGACCCCGGTGTAGGCAGCCGCGATCAACACAGCCGTCAAGGGTTCGTGCAAAGAGGCAGGAACCCTGACGATCTTGTGCCCGATGGCGTTGAGATGGTACGTGGCGCTCAGGTAAAGACTCCCCGGCAGCCAACGGAGCCAGGGCGCGTCGGAGAACAGCGCCACCGCCCCCATCTCAACGCCGAAAGTATAGATGAACCCCAGGGCTGCGCTGACGAACGTCGATCGCGTGCCAAGGGCCAGCAGCAGTATCAACGCCGCATAAGGCAGCGCCACGACCGTCATATAGAGGGGCGCCAGGACCACTTCCACAGCGTTGACGCCCGTGGGGTTGGCTGCGCCGTACAGGTAACCCTTCAACGCGAGCCCGATACCGCCCCCAGCCAGGAGCGTGACGGCTTCCATCAACGCGATGACGAGCACCAGCAACGCGAACTTGGCCAGGATGCTTTGCTCACGCGATGCCCTGATCAGCCAGTGCTGATGGGTGCGTTGGGCGTAGTCGTCGCCCATCAGCGTTGCGCCGATCAGGACGATGAAAGCCATCACGGCAAGCGGCGCCCTGTCGAGCGATGTCGCCAGGTCGTAGGAAAGGTCAGGCAGGGCCGGCACGCCACTGCTTAAGTTGAGCCCTCTCAACACGTAGAAGTTGTACTGGCGAGCGCCGGTGAGGAACACGCAGGCGCCCAACGCGATCCACGGCAGCCAGCGGCGAAACAGCCGGGTGAACTCGATCGAGAAAAGTCGAAGCGCCATGTCGATGACCATCCTTCTCGGTCAGGCGGTGACGGCCAGGAACAGCGACTCGAGGTCCTCGGTTCGCATGGTCACTTCGGTGGGCAACATACCGTGGCCGACCAGACAGCGCAGCACGGCCTCGTTGTCGACGCCGCTGACGAGCAGATGGCCGTTCTCGCGGTTCACGGCCCGCACGCCGGGCAGTGCGCACAGCACTCGCGTGGCCGCTTCGGGGTCGGCGACACTCACCCTGACGGCCGGAGGCCGGGCGTGAAGCAGGTCGGCCACGCGGCCCTGGGCAGCGACCCGGCCCCGGTTAAGCACCGCGATCCTGTCGCAGAGCTGTTGCACCTCGTTGAGCAGATGGCTCGAAAGCAACACCGTGGTGCCTTCATGGATGAGCGCGCGCAACAGGTGTCGGATCTCGCGCATGCCGGCTGGATCGAGACCATTGGTCGGTTCGTCGACGATGAGGAAGCGCGGCCGGTTCAGCAGCGCCAGCGCCAGGCCGACGCGTTGCTTCATGCCGGTCGAAAGGGCTTTGACGGGGCGGCTTGCGGCCTCGAACAACCCGACCATGTCGAGCGCATCGGCGATGCGGCGAGCAGTGATGCCCGGTGTCAGCCTCGCCATCAGGGCCAGGTTCTCTCGCGCGGTCAAATGCGGCACAAGCGCCGGCGTTCCGAGCAGCGCGCCGACCTGACGCAGCGCCCCGATTCGATGGGGCGTGACTCGTTCGCCGAATACGCGCACCTCACCGCCGGTCGGGTTGACGAGGCCGAGGGCCATGCCCAGGATCGTCGTCTTGCCAGCACCGTTCGGGCCGAGGAAGCCAAACACCTCGCCTTCGTGGGCTGCGATGTTGACAGAGTCCACGACGGTCTGCCTGCCGTAGCGCTTGCTCAGATCCCGAGTCTCCAACACGAGGGTCGACATCACCTGCTCCTCACACACAACGGCCCCGACGGCGGCCGATGCCGCGGTCGGGGCCGATCGGTTTGGGTCAAGACCTCGGCGCTCATTCCGGCAGGATCAAGATCCCGTCGTCCTTGGCGCTGCGCGTGATGAACGGCATGAAGGTCAGACCAGCGAACACAACCACCAGAAGCACAACGACGATACTCATGACGTTCTCCTTGAACGTGATGAGTATAGGAAAACGCCGGCCGGTTGGGATCAGTCCAGCGGCGGATTCTGGCTCAGACTCGAGGAGGATTCATGCCCCGCGTGGCGGGCGGAGCAGCAGCCAGTAGCGCCGCCCGGTGGTCGGCTCATCGGCCGAAATCGCTTGTACGAAGCCATGGCGTTCGTAGAACGGCACCGAACGAGGATTGAAGGTCTCAACGAAGGCGGGTCGACCTTCGGCGTCGACGCGGCTCAGGCCGGCGCGCACCAGTTGGCTGCCCAGGCCCGCGCCGTGCCGGGCCGGATCCACACCCAGGATCGACAGATACCAGGCGTCGGCCGGCAGTTTGCCATCGACCTGGTCGTGGATGAAGCCACCGATGGCTGAGTAGGCGAGCCGGCCCGCGGGCGTCAACAGGGCGTGGAAACGCTCGCGCTTGGCCGTCGCGGCGGCTTCGGCTCCCGGCGTGCCGACCGGCGGTGTCCAGATGGCGGCGCCAGAGCGGCCGTCGTCGGTCGTGTCGACCATGCCTGCGGCGCGGCCCTCGACCAACGAGTGGACGAAGTAGGCCGTCAGACGTGGGCGTTGGTCATCCGGCCCGCCGCCGACGACGATCGCCTGATAGAAAGGATCGTCGAACAGGGCGGCCATCAGGGTCGCCGCCAACGCGCCGTCGTCGAGCCCGCTCATCACGCAGCGCGCAGCCAGACGCGCATCTCGCCGGGCTCACGGTTCGCCCAGAACGCGTAAGGGATCGCCGTGAACGGCTGGGGGCCGGCGGTGCGGGTCACCGACGAGGTCGGCTGATACAGCCCGCCCGGCCAGTCTCCCGGTTCGACGCGCGCGACCTCGCCCTTAATCGTGCCGATGCCTCCGAACAGGTTCGCATCAACAGTCGGCGTCAGCACGGCGGCATCTTCGAGCACCAGATTGGCGAGCCGCGCGCCGTTGTCGGCTTCTTCGACGCAGTACACGACAGGTCCGCGCTGCAGAGCCACGAGCCCGGCATCCTGGCGGACGTCGGGGTGAGCCAGCATGCGCTCAACCGGCATGCGCAGGTTCAGGTCGATCACGTCGCCGGGAGTCCACGTGTTCTTGAGCCGCACATAGCCATCGACCGGGCGCGCCTCGACGGTGGCGCCGTTGAGCGCCAGCTGAAAGTCACGGCACCAGCCCGGGATGCGCAGCGCCAGCGTGAACGACGCGGGTCGTTCGGCCTTGATCTCGATGCGCACGCCGCCGTCCCAGGGATAGGCCGTGCGTTGCTCGAGCGTCACCGGCACGCCGCCCAACTCAAGCGAGGCGTCGCTTGCCGCGTACACGTTGACGAACACGGCATCGGCCGACGAGGCATAGAGGTAATGTCCAATGCCGGCGACCACACGCGCCAGATTGGGTGGACAGCAGGCGCAGCCGAACCAGTCGGAGCGGCGGTAGTGCTTGTCGGTGTGGATGCCGCTCCAGTGCGCGTATGGGCTGACGTAGGGGTATGAGGCCAGCGGATTGGCGTAGAAGAACTGGTGGCCTTCGGCCGACACGCCGGCCAACACGCCGTTGTAGAGCGCGCGCTCGAGGACGTCGATGTACGAACCGTGGCCGAAAAGCTCGAACATACGCTGCGCCCAGAACACCAGCGCGATCGCGGCGCAGGTCTCGCCGTAGGCTGTCTCGTTGGGCAGGTCGTACGCGAAGGTGAAGCCCTCGTTGGTGTGAGCCGGCCCCACCCCACCGGTGATGTACATCTGGTGGTTGGTCAGGTCTTCCCAGATCGAACGACACGAGTCGGCCAGCGCGGCGTCGCCCGTGAGGCGCGCCAGATCGGCCATGGCGGAGTACAGATACGCGGCGCGCACCGAATGGCCGGTGGCTGTCTTCTGCTCGCGCACCGGCACATGCGCCTGGCAGTAGTGATAGGTCTTGGCCCAGAACTTCCGCGGATCCTCGCCGCGAGCTTCGGCCTCGAGGTCGAAGTAGTGCGGTGAACGCCCGCGTTCATCGACGAAGTAGCGCGCCAGGTCGAGGTAGCGCGGCTCGCCCGTCGCCTCGGCGAGCTTGACCAACGCCAGCTCGAGCTCGGGATGGCCGCAGTAGCCGCGCCGCTGTCCCTCGCCGGTGCCGAACGTCGCGGCGATGTGATCGGCATACCGGGCCACGACATCCAGCAACGCGCGCTTGCCGGTCGATTTGAAGTACGCCACGGCGCCTTCGATCAGGTGCCCGGCGCAGTACAGCTCATGCCTGTCGCGCAGGTTCGTCCAACGCGCCTCGGGCTCGACGTTTGTGAAGTAGCTGTTGAGGTAGCCGTCGGGCTCCTGCGCCTTGACGATCCAATCGACGACTTCGTCGACCTGGCGCTCGAGCTCGGCGTCGCGACCGGCGGCCAGTGCGTGCCCGACTGCCTCGATCCACTTGCCGGTGTCTGAATCCCAAAAGATGTGGCGATGAAGCTTCTCGTCCGGCACGTCGCGGCGCCACGCATCGAGCCGACCCGTCGTCTTCATCTGGTAATAGACGGCCGGAAGTGTCCGTTCTCGATTGACCGTCAATCGATCGTGCCAGAACCCGGTGGTGATCGTGACCTTGTCGAGCGGAAGGGCGCATGGGGAGGTGGCCATGAGTGCAGAGAACTCCTGGAGGATGGACCGCGGTCGACGAACCGAGAACCGCAGATCGACGGATGACGAAAGACGAAGGCTGAATGGCCATTCTACCGTCATGTCCATCACTCGTCGCATGGATGTGCGCACAGGCCTGTCCGGCATCTCAGCTATGGCTGCGCCCCTTCTCCAGCGGTGGCTCCTTTTGGCTCCTCCGCCCACCCCCCTCGCCCATGTCATCCAGAGCGACTAACCCCTTGAGCAATCGGACTCGCACAATGAGCGCGAAGAGCCGTGTCGGCCAGGCGTTCTGGATGACACGGGGGACCGGAGTGGATCAGCGCGGCGAATACTCGCCGACCTGTAGGCCTGCAAATATCCAGGCTCGCGACGAGCCATGAACGAGGAAGCGTGAACGGCCCACCTTGATCATGCGCATTCGTCATCAGTCGTTCGTTCTTCGTCGACGCCGCGGGAGCCCGGTCAGCGTCCGCCGCGCTGACCCCTATGCTAAAATGCCGTTTCTTCAACAGGTGATGCTGGTTCACCAGCGGGGGGAGTCGACGAGCCATGACGGCTGTTGACGCGATCACCACGCACGCGCCACTCGCGACTTCGCGTCGTGGTTTCGGCGCGCCCCGACGCCAGCACACAACGCCACTCTGCATTTGGTTGACCCCCGCCGGCGGACAGGCCGGTTTTCGCATTTCATCGTCGAGGAGGAGCCCATGACGGAATTCAACCTGGTCAGCCCCGTGGTCACCCGTTGGCGAGAAGAAGCGAGGGAAAACCCCGACGCCTTCTGGGCGAAGGCCGCGTCTCAACTCCATTGGTTTCATCCCTGGGACCGGGTGTTCGAGTGGGACTTCCCGCGCTTCAAGTGGTTCACGAACGGCGAGACCAACCTCTCGTACAACGCGCTCGACCAGCATGTCCGTGAGGGCTGGGGCGGGCATACCGCACTGGTCTACCTGAACGAGCGTGGGCAGCGCGACCTGTACACATACGCGCAGCTGCTGCGCGAGGTCGAGCGCACGGCGGCGGCGTTGCGTGGGCTGGGCCTGCAGAAGGGCGACAGGTTGACCATCTACATGCCCACGTGCCCGGAGGCCATCATCCTCATGTTGGCGACCGTCCGCATCGGCGCCATTCACTCGATCGTGTTCGCGGGCTTCGGCGCCGGCGCATTAGGCGATCGCATCCGCGCCAGCGGATCGCGCGCTGTGTTCGCCGCCGACATCACCTACCGCAAAGGCAAGGACGTTCCGCTCAAGGAGATCGTCGATCACGCGCTCGAGGGTGGCGAGCACTCGGTCGAGCACGTCATCGTGGTCAAGCGCGGCGCGGCCGAGGTGCCCATGCAGTCGCGGCGCGATCTGACGTGGGAGCAATTCCGGGCTCGGGCCGAGGGCCAGAACGGACATGCGGTGCCGATGGAGGCCAACGACCCGGCCTTCATCCTCGCCACGTCGGGCACCACGGCCCGGCCCAAGCTGGCCGTGCACACGCATGGCGCCTACCAGGTCTGGATCCACAGCATGGCGCGCTGGGTCTTCGGCCTGACTCCGCAGGACGTGTGGTGGTCGACGTCCGACATCGGCTGGATCGTTGGGCACAGCTACATCGTCTACGCGCCGCTGCTGATCGGGTGCACGACGCTGGTGTACGAAGGCGCGATCGACCATCCGGACCCCGGCACAATGTGGAGGTTGATCGAAGACTTCCAGGTGACCGGCATCTTCACCTCGCCGACGGCCGTACGCCTGCTGATGCGCTATGGCGAGAGCTATCTGGCCCATTACGACCACAATTCACTGACGCGCGTGTTCTGCGCTGGCGAAGTGCTCAACGCGCCAGCCTGGGAGTGGCTGCAGCACAAAGTCTTCAAGGATCGCATCCCGGTGATCGATCACATGTGGCAGACCGAAACGGGCGGGCCGGTGTTTGGCAACCCGTACGGCCTTGGCATGCTGCCGACCAAGCCAGGCTCAGCAGGCATCCCGATGGCCGGCATCGACTGTGAGATCGTCACCGCCGATGGTCACCCCTGCCCGCCGAACACAAAGGGCATCATGGCCATCAAGCGCCCGTTCCCAGGGCTGATCCAAAGCCTCTGGGGTGAGCCTGAACGCTATCTGACCGATTATTGGGCCCGCATCCCAGGCATGCAGGCCTACTACACAGGCGACTCGGCCATGATTGACTCGGACGGCTACGTCTGGTTCGCGGGCCGCGCCGACGAGGTGATCAAAATCGCTGCCCACCGTCTGGGCACGATCGAGGTGGAGACGGCACTGCTGCGGCATCCGGCCGTCGCCGAAGCGGGCGTGACAGGTCGACCCGACGAGCTGCGCGGCGAAGTCATCTCGGCTTTCGTGGTGCTCCGCGCCGGCCACATGCCGTCGGATCAACTGCGCCACGAGCTGATCGACACCGTGCGGAACGAACTCGGCCCGGTGGCGGTCGTGGGCGAGATCCACTTCGTCCACATGCTGCCCAAGACGCGCTCGGGCAAGATCATGCGCCGCGTCTTCAAGGCCGTGATCCTCGGCCGCGACCCGGGCGACATCAGCACCATCGAAGACGAGGTCTCCGTCGACGAAGCCCGCAAGGCCTGGGCGCAGATGATCGCCGAGATCAACGACGAAGGCATGCTGACATAGGGGCCGTTTCGCCGAAGACTCGTCAGATAGAGCATCAGCACGTTCTTTCAGGAGGAAGCTCCCTATCCTGTGGCGAATCATGACCGTAGGATGAGTCCCCCATCTCTTTCAACCCTACCGAAGAGAGGGCCCTGGGTCACCATGATGTCGGTCTTCAAGCGCGCGCTCAGAGTAGCGCTGGCCTGCGTGCTCTTCTTCGCTGTCGCGAGCCCAGAGACACGCGCCGCCGATGGCATCGTGCGCGCCGTCCTGTTCTACTCGCCGACCTGCCCGCACTGCCATGACGTCATCACAAACACCCTGACACCGATGGCCAAACAATACGGCGACTCGTTGTCGGTCGCGATGGTGGATGTCACCACCAAGGATGGACAGCAGTTGTTCAATGGGGCGCTCGCCCACTTTGCGGTGCCCGCAGAGCGCCAGGGCGTTCCACTGTTGATCATCGCGGATCGCGTGATGGTAGGTTCGGTCGAGATCCCACAGCAGTTCCCGAGCCTTGTCGAGAGCTGGCTGATGCGCGGCGGGGTCGGCTGGCCAGACATCCCGGGCCTGAGCGTCGATGATCCGACGGCAGCCGAAGGCTCCGCAGATGCTGCCACGAACTCCGGTTTGATGGGCGCCCTCGCGCGCGATCCTGCCGGCAACGGGTTGGCGCTGGTCGTGCTCGGCGGCCTGATCGCGTCGCTGGGCGTGGTGGCCGTGCAACGCCGAGACAAAGCCGTGAAGGCCGGGCCGGCGAAACGCGAGTCGCTCATCCTCGGGTTGTGTCTGGCCGGCATGGCCGTGGCGGCCTATCTGGCTTACGTGGAGACGACCGAGGTCGCGGCGTTCTGTGGACCGATCGGCGACTGCAACGCCGTGCAGCAGAGCCCATACGCCCGGCTGTTCGGCCTGATCCCGATCGGCTGGTTGGGCGTGGCCGGCTACGTTGCGATCCTGGCGTCGTCGCTGTTCGACAATCCGCTGGCGCGCCAGATCCGGTTCGGCTTCATCGTGGTGGGCCTGCTCTTCTCGATCTATCTCACATTCCTCGAACCGTTCGTCATCGGCGCCAGCTGTGCCTGGTGTCTGACGTCGGCCCTCATCATGATCGCCCTGCTCTGGCTCACCGCCGGGCCGCCCGCCCCGCCCAGGCGAGCACGCCTGCGGCAGACGGCATAGACGGCGGCGAAGGCCGAAGGTCGTGCGAGACAAACTTTCGGCCTTCGTCGTTCGCTTCACCTCACATGATCGGCATCGCGCCACCAGGCGAATACGGCCATGGCGCCGAGCACGCCGGTCAGACCAACGCTGACGAGGCTATGCGGCCCGAGCAGGTCCTGCGGCGCACCCGTCATGCCGCTGAGCAGTGCCGGGACGGCCCAGGGGAACCAGTCACCCCAACCCAGCACCGCCGTAATCTGAGCCAGCACAACGGTGGCGATCGTCCAGGCCAGCGGGAGCAGATAACCGCGGCCGAGGCCAGCGAAGAAGGCCGCCCAACTCATCAGCAGGGTCAGCGCGGCGCCGATGCCCAGTGAGGCGCCAAGCGTCGAGGCGGCGAGCGCGAACGACCAGCCCGGCAAAGCCAGCGCCAGCCCGATCAACACAGCGACGACGAAGACCAGCAGCGTCAGCGTCAGCACCCAGGCGGCGACGATCGTGAACTTGGCGAGCACGATCGCGCTGCGAGGCGTCGCGACAGCCAGCACTTCCTTCGCGGTGCGGTCGGCGAATTCACGCCCGAAGACCCAGGCTGTGACGATCGCGAAAACGATCCCGCCGCCGATAGCCAGACCCTGCGTCAGGATCCCGAAGAACGAGGACCAATCGGCGCTGCCGGCGGCCAGTTGCGCCTTGGCGCTGATCAGGCCCATGTTCCGCGCCCCGGCTGGGTCGCGCAGGATGATCATGAAGAGCCCGGCCACGAGCGGCAGCACCAGCATGCCGAGCGCCGAGAACACGCTGACGAGCGAGCGCCGCATCTTCAGCCCTTCCACCCAGAGCGCCGCGTTGTACCCCATCATTTTCGTCCCCCTGTGAGGGCGAGGAAGTGCTCCTCAAGATCCCGCTGCACGACGACGAGGCGCGTGGGCGGCACGCCGGCCTTCACCAACACAGTGGCGACACGGTCTGGCTCAGTGACTGCCGCGTCGTCGCTCAGCCACAGATGCTCGGACGTCGGATCCACGACGAAGCCCGCGTCGAGGAGCGCGCGGCGCCCGGCCGCCGGATCACGCGTCTCGACTTCGAGGTGGCGCCCGCGCAAGACCTCCAGGGCGCTTGCCTGGAATTCCTGGATCAAGCGCCCCTGGTGGATGATCCCGATTCGCGTGGCCAGCCGATCGACCTCGCTGAGGATGTGGCTCGACAGGAAGACCGTGACGCCGCGTTCGCGCGTCAGGCCCAGGAGGAGTTCACGGATCTCGACGACGCCTGCCGGATCAAGCCCGTTGGCCGGCTCGTCGAGGATCAGCAACTCGGGTTGATGGAGCAACGCCCGCGCCAGCCCAAGGCGCTGCAGGTTGCCCAACGAAAGCGCTCCGGCCTTGCGGTCGGCATACGCCGCCAGGCCAAGCCATTCGATCGCGCGTGTGGTCGCAGCGCTGTCGTTCACCCCTTGCAGACGGCGCGCGACGTCGAGGTTCTCGCGGACGGTCAACTCGGGATAGGCAGTCGGCGTTTCGACCATGTGCCCCACCCGTCGCCACGGTCCGCGCCCGCCAGGCCCGACCTTCTCACCGAACAGGCGGACGGTGCCGGCAGTGGGCCTGATCAAGCCCAGCAAGACGCGGATCGTGGTGGTCTTGCCGGCGCCGTTGAGGCCGAGAAACGCATAGATCTCGCCGGCTTCGACCTGCAGATCGACACCATCCACGGCGCAGACTGAGCCGTACGATTTTCGCAGCGCCTCGACGGCAATGACGTTGTTCATCCTTCGCCTCCGACGATGCGGCCGGCGATCATGTCGATCATGATCGCGATGGTTTCATCGTATCCGTCGTTCAACTCAGTGCGATGGAGGCTGAGCAGGAACAGCGAACGGATCAGGTTGACGACGATGGCGGGTGGCACCTTTGGGCGTATGCCGTCCTTCTTCAGTTTGGCTGTGAAGGCCTCGATGAACGCCAGATCCCCGGCCATATGTGCCTGAGCCTGTTCGGGGGGCAGGCGACGCACGAGGTAGTCGTAGTCGGCCTTGTCGAAGTTGCGCAGCAGGGGATATTCGTCCCAGGAGCTGAGGAAGCCCTTGAGGATCCGGGCCACGCGGGCCTTCGCTCCGCGGCCCCCGCTGACGGCCTGTTCGAGGACCCCGGCGCGCAGTTTCGCCTCGATCGTCTCGAGAAGCTCAAGACAGAGAGCCTCCTTTGAGTTGAAGAACTGGTAGAACGCTCCCTTCGAGATGCCGGCCTCGCGGGCGATCTCGTCGATGCTGGTCTTGCGCAGCCCGCGGGTTTCGAAGAGACGCTGACTGCGCTCGAGCAGCCTGGCGCGGATCGTTGAACGTTCCTGGTCGGTGAAGGGTCGGGGCATATGGGCCTCTGTGACCGTTTTAACGAATTCGGTCACAGAGACTCTACAACCGGCCGGCCAGCGCGTCAAGGCCCTTCCCCAAATTGGGCCCAATCCGGCAACCCGGCTCAGAGCAGTCACTTGCGCAGGATCCGCTCGGTCTCCTCGGCATGGCTGATCTCGTCCCGGACCATGTCTTCGAGCTGGACCTGCAGGCCTCCTCGATGCGCTGCGTGTCATCCTTCGTGGCCTGGCGCTCGGCCGCCAGCAGCGCCTCAGCATCTCGCCATTCGTTTTTGCGACCGGCACCGCGCGCGACTGGGTGGTCGGATCGCCGCCAGCGACCACGATCTTGTTCGCCAGGGCTGCGCGGGGAGCCGCCGTCGGGCACCTGCGACAGCCCGCGCGGCCCACATTGACGCGGAAGCATCGGAGCCTGTACAATCGGCCTGTTCACATTGTGAAATCAATTTCACATTATGAAATAGCCTGGAGGACGCATGCTCCTTGCCACGCCCTTTCATGCCCGCACCCAACCGATCAACGAAGCCCAGGTCTGGCGGCGCTGGTCCGGCTACATGACCGCCGGGGCCTATGAACTCAGCCACGAACGCGAGTACTGGGCCGTGCGCAACTCGGCCGCCCTGTTCGACGTCTCCCCGCTGCACAAGTACCACATCAGCGGCCGCGACGGCGCGCGGCTCCTCGACCGCATGGTGACGCGCGACGTCAGCAAGCTGGCCGTCGGGCAGGTGCTGTACACGCCGTGGTGCGACGCCGAAGGCAAGGTCATCGACGACGGCACGATCGCGCGGCTCGATGTCGATCGTTTCAGGCTGACGTCCGCCGAGCCGAATTACCGCTGGCTCACGATGAACGCCGTCGGCCTGCAGGTGGTGATCGAAGACGTGTCGGCCCGCATCGGGGCACTGGCCCTGCAGGGCCCGAAATCGCGCCTGATCCTCAATGCCTGCGCCGAGCACTCGCTCGACGGCCTCAGTTACTTCAGGCTGACGACCACTCGCGTCGGCGGAGTGCCAGTGACGATCACGCGCACGGGCTACACCGGCGACCTCGGTTACGAGCTCTGGTGCGACGCCGCCGACGCCGTAAAGGTCTGGGATGCGCTGATCGCCGCTGGCACCGCGTATGGGATCACGCCCGCCGGCATCCTGGCCCTCGACGTGGCCCGGGTCGAGGCCGGCCTGATCCTGCTCGACGTCGATTACACCTCCGCCCACGTCGCCACCATCCCCGAGCAGAAGTCCTCGCCCTATGAAATCAATCTGGGCTGGGCGGTGGATCTCAACAAGAGCGTGCCGTTCGTCGGGCGCAAAGCGCTGGCGGCCGAAAAGGCAGCAGGCTCGCCCTGGCAGATGGTGGGCATCGAAATCGAGTGGCCCAACCTTGAGCGGCTGTTCCTCGAGGAAGGGTTGCCGCCGCACGTTCCAGCGACCACACTACGCGCCAGCGTCCCGCTCTCGTCGCTCGGCCGTCAGGTCGGGTACGCGTCGAGCAGTTGCTGGTCCCCGTTGCTGAAGAAGTTCATCGCCCTCGCCCACGTCGAGGCCGCCCACGCCGCTCCCGGCAGCCTGCTGATGTACGAGATCATGGTGCAGCACAAGCACCGTTACACGCCGGCGCGAGTCGTGTCCTTGCCGTTCTTCAATCCGGAGCGAAAGCGCAAATGACGAGGAGCGTGGAGCGAGGAGCGCGATCGCTCTTCGCTCCACGCTCCTCGCTCTTCGAGGTGACTATGGCCAATCAATACGATGCGATCGTCATCGGCGGCGGGCACAATGGCCTCATCCACGCGGCTTACCTGGCGCGCGCGGGCAAGAAGGTCGTGGTACTGGAACGACGGCACCTCGTGGGCGGCGCGGCCGTCACCGAGGAGATCGTGCCAGGCTTCAAGTTCACGGAGTTCTCGTACGTGGTCAGCCTGCTCCGACCCGAGATCATCCGCGAGCTGGAGCTCCCGCGGCACGGCCTGACGATCCTGCCGCTGCCGAGCACGTTCACGCCCCTCGAGAACGGCGATTACCTGGCCGCCTGGGACGATCACGACAAGACCCGTCGCGAGATCTTCAGGCATTCGCCGAAAGACGCCGATGCCTACGACGCCTACAGCCGCGCGATGGCGCGCATGGCCATGGCCGTCAAGCCGATCCTGAGCATGGTGCCGCCCGACCCGACGTCGCTCAGCCCGAAGGATCTCTTCGGGCTGCTGCGCCTCGGCGGCCATGCCGGCAGCCTCGACGAGAAGGACTTCCACAACCTGGCCAAGCTGATGACGATGAGCGCGGCCGATCTGCTCGAGGAGTGGTTCGAGTGCGATCCGCTCAAGGGCACCAAGTCGGCCAGCGGCATCATCGGCACCTTCCTCGGCCCGCGCTCGCCCGGCACGGCTTACGTGTTGCTTCATCATTACATGGGCGAGATCGACGGCGCCTTCCGGGCCTGGGGCTTCGCCAAGGGCGGCACCGGCGGCATCAGCAACAGCATCGCCAACGCGGCGCGCGAACTCGGCGTCGAGATCCGGCTGAACGCCTCGGTGGAGCACGTGATCGTCAAGAACGGCAAGGCCGTTGGCGTGGCGCTCGAGAACGGCGACGAGCTCTACGCGCGAACGATCAGCTCGAGCCTCGACCCGAAACGCACGTTCCTCAAGCTCATCGAGTCGCGCCACCTGCCCGACGACTTCCTGGCTGCGATCAAGCGCTATCGCACCCGCGGCTCCTCGGCCAAGGTCAACCTCGCCGTCAGCGAGTTGCCCGACTTCACCGCCCTGCCCGGCCCAGGTCCGCTGCACCGCGGCGCGATCTCGATCAGCCCGAGCATCGACTACATCGAGCGCGCCTACGACGCCGCCAAGTACGGCGATCTGCCTGAACGGCCCTACATCGACTGCATCATCCCTTCGATGATCGATCCCGATATGGCGCCGCCCGGACAGCATGTGATGTCGTGCTTCGTGCAATACGCGCCTTATCACGTCAACGGCGGCTGGGACGACGCCAAACGCGAGGCGTTCGGCGACACCGTCGTCGACACGCTCGCCCAATATGCGCCCAACCTCAAACGCGCGATCGTCGGGCGGCAGGTGCTCGTTCCGCCGGACATCGAGCGGATCACGGGCCTGACCGAAGGAAACATCTTCGCCGGCGAGCTCGCGCTGCATCAACTGTTCTTCCTGCGTCCCGCGCCCGGCTATACCGATTTCCGGACGCCGATCCGCGGCCTGTGGCAATGCGGCTCGGGCACACACCCCGGGGGCGGCATCATGGGCGCGAACGGGCGGCTGGCGGCGCTTGAGGTGTTGAAGGCGTAGTGCGAGGAGCGACGACGCAACGCGACAAGGCCGGTGGCGGCGCATAAATCCAGACGCGCCGCGTCACTCGCCCATCGCTTCTCGCTACATGAGGTTTCTATGGCGACTCAATATGACGCGATCATCATCGGCGCGGGGCACAATGGCCTGACCTCCGCAGCGTACCTGGCGAAGGCCGGGCAGCGCGTGCTCGTGCTCGAACGACGCGACATCATCGGCGGCACCGTGAGCACCGAGGAACTCTGGCCGGGCTACAGGGTCGATCCTGTGCAGCACTTCGGCCAGTTGGCCCCCGACATCGTCCGCGATCTCGGGCTCAACGTGGCCGGGGCACTGAAGCGAGCGCCGCTCGTAAGCCTCCAGCGAGACGGCGAGGCCCTGGTGCTCGAACCCGATGTCACCGCGACCGCGCGGGCGATCGCGCGGTTCAGCGCTGCGGATGCCGAGCGGTGGCCGGCGTTCGTGGCGCTGATGAGCAAGGTCGCGGGGTTCCTCAACGAGGTCTACGCGGCGCCCTTCCCGCGCGTGCCCAAGGTCGAAGCGGCCGAAGCGCCGGCGCTGGCCCAACTCGGGCTCAAGCTGCGCGGCCTCGGCAAGAAAGACATGGTCGAGGCGATTCGCGTCCTGCCGATGTCGATGCTCGAGCTGCTCGACGAATGGTTCGAGAGCGACGCCCTGCGCGGCCTTCTGGCGGCGCGCGGGGTCCACGGCCTCACACAGGGACCGATGAGTGCGGGCACCGCCTTTCTGTTTTTGCATCATTGGGCGGTGCAGGGCAGCCTGTTCCCGACAACCGTTCGTGGCGGCGTCGGCGCGCTGTCGAGCGCCCTGGCAAAGGCCGCTGAAGGCGCAGGTGTCGAGATCCGGCGCGGCACTGAGGTGGCGCAAGTGCGCCTCGAGGGCGACCGCGCGACGGGCGTGGTGCTGGCCAACGGCGATGAGATCGTGGCCCGACGAGTCCTGTCTGCCCTCGACCCGCGCCGCACGTTCCTCGGGCTTGTGAGGCCCGAAGCGCTCGACCCCGAAATCGTCTGGACGACGCAGAACATCAAGCTGCGCGGCTCGGTGGCGCGGGTCAACCTCGCGGTCGACGGCCTCCCGGCCTTCAACGGAGTTTCCGAGGCCGGCATGCGCGGCGCGCTGGTCGTCAGCCCGAGCCTGAACGATCTGGAGAAGGCTTACGACGCCACCAAGTACGGTCGGTTGTCTGAACGGCCCTACCTCGAAGTTAGCCTCCCGTCTCTTTCCGAGCCGGGGCGTGCACCGGCCGGCAAGCACATCCTCAGCATTCATCTGCAGTATGCGCCGTTCAAGGGCGAGAACGCGGACTGGCCGGATCGTCTTCTGAAGTTGGCCCTCTCGACGTTGAGCGACTATGCTCCCGACCTTGCCGGCCGGGTGGAACACAGCCAGGTGTTGACGCCGCGCGCCCTCGAGGAATGCTACGGCCTCACGGAGGGCAACCTCTTCCACGGCGAAATGATGCTGGACCAGATCCTGTTCATGCGCCCGCTCTCGGGCTGGGCCCAACACCGCACTCCGATCGAGAACCTGTATCTGTGCGGACCGGGAACGCATCCTGGTGGCGGGGTCAGCGGCGCCAGTGGTCGTAACGCGGCCCGCCAACTCCTGAAGGATCTCAAGGCCTGACGCCGACTCCGATCGCCCATTCCGATGACATTGATCAGGCGGGTCGCCTGCTAACTGTCATTGCGCGAGCAGCCAAGCCTATCTACTATTGCAGCTTGATGCAGGCTATTGCATCAGCTAGTATATGCACAAGCATATGCATGGGAATACGAGAGGCGTTGGCTGATGGATGACCTGCTCACCACCAGAGAACTGCTCGATCTGCTCAAGATCGACCGCACCACAGTCTATCGGATGCTGAACGATGGCCGGATCTCGGGTGTCAAGGTCGGCGGCCAGTGGCGGTTTCCACGCAAAGATGTCGAAGCGTTGTTGTCCGGCAGAGCCTCCGAGCCGGCGAATCCATTGGTCAGCACCGACATCCTGCCGCTTCATTGTGTTCAGGCGATTCAAGACGTGTTCGCCGAGGTAGCCTCGCTTGGCTCGGTGACCACCGCCCCCGACGGCGAGCCCCTGACGAAGGTCAGCAATGCCAGCGCCTTCTGCCAGCTGATCATGGCCTCTGAAGAGGGGCGCAAGGCCTGCATCGCGTCCTGGCGCGGACTCGCCCACAAGCCCGAGCATCGCACCGAGTTCGTGTCGTGCCATGCCGGGCTTCAGTATGCGCGCGCACGAATCGAGGTCGAAGGCGCATTCACGGCGATGCTGATCGCCGGCCAGTTCTATGCTGAGGCGCCCGAGGAGGCTGAGCAGGCCGAACGTGTCGCGCGGCTGGCTGCAGACTACGGGATAGATCCTGACGCCCTCGCGGATGCGGTGCGCGATCTTCCGGTGCTCAACGACAAGAGTCAGAAGCGCATCGGCGGCTGGTTGGAGACTGTGGCACACTCGTTCGAAGATATCGGGCACGAACGCGCGGAACTGATGCGCCGACTGCGCAGCATCGCCGAGATGAGCCAGTTCGAAACGCAGCGCGCCACGTAGGCTCTTGCCTTGACACCTTCAAGGACCTGACATCGCACATGAGCGAGATCGTCAGGCGACGGATTGGGTTTGTCCCACGTACAAGTCCCTTCGATGACACCGTTTACGGCGCATGTGGTCCATCCCACTCAGGGATCTGCGAAAAACGAGGTCTTCTCGGATTTTTGCGATACAATGCCGACGTGATCTACGCGTATCCAGTGGCGCAGGCGATGCGAGTCGTCGCCCGAACCGGCGGCTTCTTTGGCGTTCCTTGTCGGATTCCGCCTGCCGACCGGAGCGCGTGACACTTTTTGACGCTCCGATGTCCTCGAGCCGCAGGCACACCCTGCGGCTCTTTTGTTTCGGAGTGGACCATGATCGCCATCGGATTGACCCACATCAGCCTCAGCCTTGGGGCTCATCTCATCTTCAACAACCTGTCCTGGGAGATCCAGGACGACCAGCGCATCGGCCTGATCGGGCCGAACGGCGCCGGCAAGTCATCGCTCCTCAAGCTCATCGTCGGCGAACACACGCCTGAGCCCGGAGGCCTGCTTTCACGCGCCAAGGGCCTGACGATCGGCTACCTGCCCCAGCAGCCTGAGCTCGATCCGGAGCAGACCGTGCTCACGGCGGCCCTGGCCGGCAACGCGCAACTGGCACAGGTCGAAGCCGAGCTGGAGCGCCTCGAAGCGAAGCTGAGCGACCCGGCCGTCTACGGCGACGAGAAAGCGCTGGCTCGAACGCTCGATGCCCAGGAGAGAGCGCTGCAGGCTTTCACGGCTCTGGGCGGTGAAACCTATGCCGCCCGCGCCCGCGACCTCCTGCTCGGCCTCGGCCTGACCGACGAGGATCTCTCGAAAACGATCGCCACGCTCAGCGGCGGCCAGAAGAAGCTCGTGGGCCTGGCGCGCTTACTGCTCGCCCGCCCGGCCGTGCTGCTCCTCGACGAGCCCGATAACCACCTCGACCTGGCAGGCAAAGCCTTCCTGGAAGGCCTGATCCGTGACTACCCGGGCGCCGTCGTCCTGGTCTCGCACGACCGCTATCTGCTCGACGCCGTCGTGACCCACATCGCCGAGATCGAAGATGGACGCCTGAGCACGTTCAACGGCGACTACTCCAACTACGTGATCGAGAAGGAGGCCCGCCTGGCGCGCCAGGAGGAGCTGTACCAGGTGCAGCAACGCTCGATCGCGCGCATGGAGGCAGCCATCAAGCGCTATGCCCAGTGGGTCGTCTTCAACGACAAGTTCGCCAGCCGGCTGCGCGCCGTGCGGACGCGTCTGGAGCGCGTCGAGTCACTCGAACGGCCGGCGCTCGAACGCAAACGCATGGGCCTGGCGTTCACGGGCTGGCGCGGCTCGACGAACGTCCTCGAGCTCAAGAAGGTCAGCAAGGCGTTCGGCGAGTCACGGCCACTACGTGGCGTGGACCTGCTCGTTCGACACGGCGAGCGTGTCGGCCTGATCGGGGCCAACGGCGCGGGCAAGTCGGTGCTGCTGCGCCTGATCCTCGGCCGCGAACAACCCGACGCCGGCGACGTCAGGATCGGCCCGAGCGTGCAACTGGGCTACTACGCCCAGGAGCATGAGACGCTGGATCTCGAGCAGACGCCGCTCGAAGCCGTGCGACATGCGGCCTATATCACCGAGGAGGGCGCCGTGGCTTTTCTGAAGCGCTACCTGTTCACTTACCGTCAGGCGGCGCAGAAGATCAAAACGCTATCGGGCGGCGAGCGCAGTCGTCTGCAACTCGCTCTGCTCGCCCTGCCCGGCCGGGTTGCCAGCGTCAACTGCCTGCTCCTGGACGAGCCCACCAACAACCTCGATATCGCGTCGGCCGAAGTGCTCGAGGACGCGTTGGCGGAATTCGAAGGCACCGTGATCGTCATCTCGCATGACCGCTACTTCCTCGACCGGGTCGTCGAGCGCACGGTCGAACTGAAGGCCGGCCGCCTGCGCGAGTACGCCGGCGGCTACAGCGACTACGTCGAGGCGCAGACCCGTGAGCGAGCCCGATCCACCTGACCCGGCTCAATGGCCTGGACTCAACTGAAAGCGATTCTGGCCGCGGATGACACGGATTGTGTTCTGCTGATCCGTGTCATCCGCGGCATCTGCGGCCAGAGCTCTTTCCCACCTCGCATCATCAAGCCAGCCTCCGGTGATAGGCTTTCAGAGCCATCGCGTGCCGCTCCTGCAAATCTCACCAGCGGCGCCCGACGAGTTTGTTCTGTTTCCTCTCCGATGGATACCCAAACAGTCGTCCTCCTTGTCATTCTGGTTGTGGCGATCGCGGTCTTCATGAGCGAACGCCTGCGCGCGGACGTCGTGGCGATTGGAGTGATGCTCAGCCTCGGGTTGACCGGGCTGGTCGAGCCGCACCAGGTGTTTTCGGGCCTGAGCAGTTCGGCCGTCATGCTGGTCATCGCCGTGTCGATCCTCACGGGCGGCTTGTTCCGCACCGGCTTCAGCGCCGTGATCGGCCGCTGGCTGGTGCGGGCCGGCGGCGCCAGCGAGGGCCGCATGACGGCGCTGGTCATGGCGGCCGCCGGCGGTCTCTCGCTGTTCATGAACAACATCGCCTCGGCGGCCGTGATCATGCCGGCAGTGATGGATGCGTCACGGAGAACCAGGCTCAACGCATCGAAGCTGTTGATGCCCATGGCGCTGGCGACCCACCTGGGAGGCATGGCCACGCTTTTCACAACGGCCAGCATCGTGTCGAGCGGCATGCTGCAGAGCGCCGGCCTGCCGGGGCTCGGCGTCTTCGACTTCGCGGCGGTCGGCGGCGCGGCGGCCCTGCTCGGGTTTGCGTACATCCAGTTCATCGGGCGACGCGCCCTGCCCGATCGCTCCCCGGCCGCCGAACTCGTCGGCCAACAGCAAGAGCAAGCCGACCTGGCCGAGAACTACAGGTTGTCGCAACGGCTCTCGCACGTGCTCGTCGAGACGGGATCGCCCTTGATCGGCCAGTCACTCGAGCAGACGCGCATCGGCAGCGAGCTCGGCCTGACGGTGCTGGCCCTGGAGCGCCATGGCCGTCGCCTGCCGGCCCCGGCCGTGCGCGAGCGCCTGAAGGTCGGTGACATCTTGGTGCTCGGCGGCCACGCCGATCGAGCCGCGCTGCTGGCCGCGATGGGCGCTCGCGTGTTGCCCGACCTGCCCGCTGCCTTTCAGACGACGCCCGACGCGGCCTTCTCAGAGATCCTTGTCGCACCGCGGTCGCGAGCCATCGGCCGAAGCCTGCGTCAGATGGACTTCCGCGGCCGCCACGGCCTGACTGTGGCGGCCATGTGGCACTCCGGACAGTTGCGCCGCACGGATCTCGGCGATCTTGTGCTCAAGGGCAGCGAAACCCTGCTCGTGTATGGACCGCGCGAGAAGCTCGACCTGATCCGATCCGATCCTGATTGGATCGTGCTCACGACGTCGAACGCCGGTACGGCGCGGCCCGGCAAGATGACGCTGGCCGTGATCATCCTGGCGCTCTCATTAGTCGCGGCCGTGCTGACTCCGCTTCCGACAGCTGTGGTGCTCTTCATCGGCGCGTTGGCGATGGTGCTGACGGGCTGCCTGACGATGGAGGACGCCTATCAGGCCATCGAGTGGCGCTCGGTCTTTCTGGTCGGCAGCATGCTCCCGGTGGAGCTCGCGCTCAGCTCGACCGGGACCGCGCACAGGATCGGCGACCTGATCATCTCGAGCCTCGGCGCCGCTGGTCCCATGGCCGTGGTCGCCGGATTGTTCATGGTGGCCATGGTCCTCAACCAGTTCATCCCAGCCGGCGCTGCCGTGCCGGCGGTGCTGGTGCCGGTCGCGATCGCGGCGGCGCAGGGCCTGGGCGCCGACCCGCGCGCGTTCGCCCTGGTCATCGCCATCGCCACGGGCACATCGGTGCTGACGCCCTTCGCGCACCCCGTCAACGTGTTGGTGATGGGTCCGGGAGGCTACTCCTTCGCCGATTACTTCTGGTCAGGGCTGCCGATCGTCGTGACGACGTTCATCGCCACGATGGTGACGCTGCCCCTCTTCTGGCACGTATGGTGAGTCGGCGATGACTTTCCCCATCTTCCTTACGTTCGGCTTTCTCGCTGTCGCGGGCATCCTGCGCCTCACCAATCGACTCCGCTCGGACCTGGCGGCCCTGGTCCTCTTGATGGCGCTCGGCCTGGCGCAGTTGCTGCCGCTCGATAGCCTGTTCTCGGGCTTCAGCCGTTCAGCCGTGGTGTTGATCATCGCCATCTACATGATCGCCGCCGGGCTCGAGAACGCCGGCGCGCTTCGCATGATCAGCCGGGCAGGGTTACGCCTGGCCGCGGGCGGAGCCCGTCGCGCGATCTTCTGGGTCAGCGCGTTGGCCGCCAGCCTCTCGCTGGGCCTGAACACCGTCGTCGTCGTGGCCTTGCTGCTGCCCGGGATCCTGGCGTTGGCTCGACAGACTCGTGTGCCGCCGGGGCGCCTGCTGTTGCCGCTCGCGTTCGGCGCATTGCTCGGCGGCATGGCGACGCTGTTCACTACAGCGAACATCCTGGTCAGCGCTGCCCTCGTCGATCAAGGGCTTGTTGCCCTGACGATGGTGGATTACGCGCGCGGCGCCCTGATCGCATTGGCCGGCATCGCGTTCCTCACAGCCTTTGGCCCGGCGCTGCTGCCCACCGCGCAGACTGTGGCAGACACCCCGCCAGATCCGGATCGCCCGCTGACCGAGCTCTATGCAGTGCCCGATCAGGTCAAGGCGCTCTACGTCAAGCCTGGTTCGTGCCTGGTGGGCATCAGCCTCGCCGACGGCGGCTGGAACCGATTGCTGGGCCTGACAGTGGTCGGCCTGTCGCGCGGCAGCGTCGTCAGCTTGGCCCCGCCCCGGGACGAGGTCGTGCGCGTCGGCGACGTCGTGTACGTGCTCGGTAATCTGGATGAGGCGGTACTGGATCGACACGGGCTCTTCCCGACAGAAGATCCCGATTGGCCGGGCCGACTGGCATCGGCAACCACGAGCCTTGTGGAAATCGTGCCGGCGCCGCGCTCCAACGCGCTTGGCAGGACTCTGCGGGACATCAAGTTCCGCGAGACCTACGCCATGAACGCATTGGCGCTGTGGCGCGAAGGGGCAACTGAACGCGAAGGTCTGGCCGATCGGCCACTGCAACTCGGCGACGCCTTGCTGCTGCAAGGCCGTCGCGATCGCATCAGCGCGCTGCGCCACGATCCCGACTTCATCGTCTTGGACGAGGACGTTGAGGAGCCCGCAATCGGCTGGCGGGCCTGGGTCGCGATCGTTCTCGCGCTGGCGACTTTGATCCTGCCCGCGCTGAACCTCCTGCCGATCGCTGAGGCGGCCTTTGTGGCGGCAGCGCTGATGGTGTTGTTCGGGTGCATGACCATCGAGCACGCCTACCGCGCCGTGGATTGGAAGACGGTTTTTACGATCGCGGCCATCCTGCCGATCAGCCTGGCGCTGATCCACACCGGCGCCGCAAACTGGCTGGCCGGATGGGCCGTGTTGACGTTCGGCGTGATCGGAGAGACCGGTCTGGCTGCCCTCTTCTGCGTGGCGGCGATCGCCTTGACCCAGTTCTTCGGCGGCCGCGTGACGGCGATCATCGTGGCGCCCGTAGCCATCGCGGCCGCGACGCAACTGGGTCTCGACCCGCGCTTGATGGCGATCGTCGTGGCCTGGGGATGTTCGACGGCGTTTCTGACCCCGGCGGCGCACGCCGCCAATCAACTCGTCACTGGCCCTGGCGGCTATACAAGCCGCGACTTCCTGCGCATCGGCCTGCCGCTGACCGCCGTGGTCATCGTCGCGATCTTGCTGGTGCTCTGGTTCTAGATCTACTTTGAAGAGGAAAGGTGCGGACCGCGTGATCACACGGTCCGCACCTCTTCTTTGGGCTTAACGATCGTCAGTTGAGCGAGGCTTCGAACTCGCCGCGCAGGCGAAGCATGGTCGGCTCGTCGAGCACGGCCATGAGTTTCTGCAGCACCTGCTGCTCGGGCATCGCGCCCTCGATGTGGATCACATCCTCGATGACCGTGCGCGGCACACCGTGGACGTGGTAGCGGCTGGCCAGATGCGGGAACTCGGTGGCCTCGACCATATCGGCCGTGATCAGGTCGCTGGCCATCGCCAGCTTGTGAGCGAGCAGCACAGCGCGCGGACAGTACGGACAGGTCGGCGTCACGTAGACCTGGATGTGCACGGGTCGGGTGAGCCTGGCCAGTTCCTTGCGGGTCTGCGCCGACAGATCGACGTCGCCTCGGCTGACCATCTTGATGTCCTCGATCAGCGTTGCGAACTCATAGCCCGACGGGATGCCGTACAGGCGGATGCCGAAGTCCTTGGGCTGGGCGCCGCCGCGGGCGATCACGACGGCCGGGATCTTGTCGACCTGATGGCCGCGCGCCAACTCCGCATCAGCGACGAGGTCACGGACGTGCAGGGTCAACTTGTCAGAAAGCTCGGCCAATTCCTCGAGCAGAGCGCGCGTTTCGGCGCAGTAGTCGCACTCCAGCGTCCCCTCGCCGCCTTGCGTGTAGAGCACGAGGTCCACGGGCTCCTTCAACTCTGCGAAAACGGTCTTGATCTGCGATTGGATATCGGCGTTCAGCAGGGACATGTCGGGCACTCCTCGACGGCGCGGTCGATGCGGGCGTCGGAATGACGAAGAGTCAGGGTGCCTCGCGCGCAAGCCCCGCTCATCGTGTCGTTGTCGTTGCAGACATAGATGCCCACCCGGACGAAAGGTGACAATCGGCAGGAGCACGCATGACCACAGGCAGCCGGTTAGTTCTACAATGAGTAGAACAATGTTCTGGAGGCCACTTGGGCACGCTTGCCTTCCTGCTCCTCGATCTCGGCAGCGACATCCCGCTCTACCAACAGATCCGCGATCAGATCGTCGTCGCCATCGCTGACGGCCGGCTGAGCGAGGGATCGGCGTTACCGACCACACGCCAGCTGGCGCTCGACTTCGGAGTCAACTTTCACACCGTCAACAAGGCTTACGACCTGTTGCGTCGTGAAGGTTTCGTGACGTTGACTCGGCGGCAAGGAACCTTCGTGCGGCGCACGGCTGAAGGCGATCCGCGGCAGTGCGACGATTGGCAGCGTCGTCTGGAGGTGTTGCTGGCGGAGCCAGTGGCGCGCGGCCAATCGGTCGATGAGATCCTGACACACTGCCACCGTGCGCTCGAGTCGTTGAAAGCGAACGCCCTTGGCGGCGCCGGTCGACGCCTGAAGTCGGCCAAGACGAAATGAACACGTCCACCTTTGTCCTTGTCATGTTCGTGCTGGTGGCTACCCTCGTGTGGCTGATGCCCCGCCTTGTCTTTCCGACGGTGCCGTTCGGCGTGCGCATCCCGCTCGCGCGCAGCCAGGATCCCCACATCGTGATGGAGCGCAACCGATATGCGTGGCGCGTCGGGGTCCTGGCCGTTTTGATGTTGGTCCTGTCGGTCGGATCCATGCTGTTCAGCTGGGCGTATGGGCAGGCGGCCGCCCTGGTGGTCCTCGTCCTGGGCAGTTGGGGGATCTACTACCTGAGTCATCGCCGGCTGAGCGCGATCAAGGCAAGCGAGCATTGGTTTGCCGAGGGCCGGCAGGCGCTGGCGGCCAGCGCGCAGCCACGCTGGTCATGGCCTGATACGTCCTCGTGGATCTTGCTCGGGGGATGTGGCGGCGTGATCGTCGTGACGGCGGCCCTTGGTCTGTGGCGCCTCTCGGCCCTGTACGGCGAGGTACGCTACGCCTGGCCGCTCTCGCTTGGCGTCTGGTCGGTCAGGGCCGATGCCTTCGGCGTGTTTCTGCCCGTGCTCCTGCAGCTCGGCGCAACGGCGCTGCTGGCTGTCTTTGCCTGGATGCGTCAGCGCGGCGCTCTACCGATCGACGTCGAAGACCCTGAAGGATCACAACGCTTTCAACGGCTCAACGTCCAGATCGTTCAGGGCCTGATCCTGTCGTTGGCCGCCGGCCTCGACGGGGCTTTTTTGATCGCGGCCCTGAACGCATGGGGGCTGCCGCTCATCGACGCAGAGGCTTCGAAGCTCCTCATCCTGGCGCCGGTGGTCGGCTGGTTGATCCTCGCGCCGATCTTGCTGCTCGCCCTGCTGGGCGGCTCGGGGCAGACCTCCGGCAGCTCAGGTTTCGTCAATCGTGACGACGACTCGGCCTGGAAGCTCGGATCGTTCTACTACAATCCGAACGACCCCTCTCTGATGGTCAACAAACGCTTTGGCATCGGGCGGACGCTCAACTTCGGGCATCCGTTGGCCTGGGTCATCGTGGCCGGGCTCTTGATCTTCATCGTCCTGCGCATTCTGTCGCGCCCATAGGCCGTGGAGAACGCGAAAGCGCAGGCGGCGGAGCACTGGAGCCTCCGCCGCTTTGTCTCGATGGTGAACGGCCATCCGACACGTCAATCCGTTGTCGTCTCCGGCGGCCGCTGGCTCATGAACGACTCGAGGTTCAAGGTATGGAAGAGGCGCTGGCGGACGCCTTCGGGCAGATCGGGCTGTGGCAGCGTGTGATAGAGCTGGATGGTCTTGCGCAAGGTGTCGACGACGGCCTTGCAGTTTTCGCATCCTTCGAGGTGCTCGCGGATCTCGGCACACAGAGCTTCCGAGGCTTCTCCCTCAAGATAGGCTGAGAGCTCGCCGAGCAGATGACCGCATTCGTGATCCGCCATGTCACAACTCCTCGTGCGAGCGGGCCAGCTCGGTGAAGTAGCCGGCCAGCCTCTCGCGAAGCCAGAGCCGGGCGCGATGCAGGCGCGTCTTGACGTTGTCGAGCGACACGCCCAGCGCCTGGGCCGTTTCTTCGCCTGAGAGCCCCTCGAGCTCGCGGAGCACAAACACCGCCCGCAGCTTCTCGGGCAATTCGCGGATCGCGGCCTCGAGCTCGGTCTTGGCCTCCGATGTCGCGAAGTCATGCTCGGGCAGACAGCACCAATCGAAGAGCTGAGCCGGCATCGTCGTCGCGCCGTCTTCCTCAGGCAAGTCGACCGAGACGCTCAGCGGCGTCTTGCGCCGGAGCCGCATGAACGCCGCGTTGGTGGCGATGCGATACAACCAGGTCTTCAGCCCAGAGCGCCACTCGAACGCATCGATCGACTTGAAAGCGTTCAAGAACGTCTCCTGCACGACGTCTTCGGCCTCTGCCTCGTCGCCCATAAGTCGATAGGCCAGACGGTAGAGCCCTTGCGCGTGCATCTCCACGCACTGCCCGCACGCCGTCTTATCGCCGCCGCGCAGCCGTTCGATCATGTCTTTCTCGTCATCCACATCCGCCATCGTCTTGCGTGAACCTCTCTGTGTAGGGTTCAGGCATTATAGCCAGGGCACGTGCAGCGCGAGCGCTACGCTAAAGGACGAAGGACGAATGACGAAGGACGAAGGACGATAGGCCGTTCAACGATCGTCTTTGTGACGACAGGTGCGCTTGCCACATCATCCAAGGCGCCTCTTCCCGCGCGTGGCGTGTCATCCAGCGCGCCATCCCCGCGCGCCATGTGTCATCCAGCGCGCCCATTCCGTCGCGCCGCGTATCGTCCAGCGCGCCTCTTCCCGCGCGTGGCGTGTCATCCAGAGCGCCTGGCCCTATCTGCCCGGTGTCACGCACAATGAGCGCGAAGGATCTCCTGTCGGACTCAGTGGCCCCGGAAGGTGGATCTCCGAACGCCACCGCGTCTGCGGAGGAGATCCTTCGCGCTCATTACAGAGGGCTCCGGACCGTCAGGGCCAGGCGCTCTGGATGACACGCGACGCGCGAGGGCCGAGATTCCTTGGTAACACGCGGTGCACGACGCCGGGTGTCCCCAGGACACGTGGCACGCGATGACAGACGTCCCCCAATGACACGGAGCACGATGACGGACGCCCCGCCCGCCTGCCACGCGACGGACGACGACGAGCATCCCCTAATGACACACAGAGCACGACGGCCGACATCCCTCCCTGACATGCGGTGCGCGACGACCGACGTCGCCCAATGTCACACGCCGCGCGACGACGGCCGTCCCCCTCCATGACACGTGCGTGCTGCGACGGTGTTCCCCCAATGCACGGACCAAAAGGGCGCGGCGGAAGCCGTTAGTCGTTGACTCGGGCCTCGCAGTGGACGCTGCGACGGTGTCGGCCCTGTCCGAATCGCTGCTCAACCCTCCCCATTGGTCATTCGTCGGATTCGTCGTCTTCGCCAAGCACCTCCGCCAACGCGTCGCAGCCGCCCTGACGGTAGGCGAGCCAGGGCAGCGAGGGCGTCGGCTGAGATCGATGCCGCGCCAGATCGTCGTTCCACCTTTGCCATTCAGCGCGTGCCAGAGTGTCGAAGTCTTCGGGCGCTGCCGGGCGCAAACGTCGTTGCAGGTCGGCCAATGCCACAACCCGGCCCTCGGCGTGCTTGGCTCCGCCCGTCACGCGGCCGTCGTGGTGTAGGCGGCACAACGAGGAGTCGCCCAACGCTGTGGCCAGCGCCTGTTCCGCGCGAAGGCGGGCCTCGGCGAGCGCGGCAGGCCGATCCATCACTTCGACCAGTCGACGACCAGTTGCTTACGCCCAGTCAGATGCTTCTCGACGGCCATGCCGGCCACGGCGCCCTCGGCGGCGGCGATCACGGCTTGCTTGACGTGGTTGCAGAGCACATCGCCGACGGCATAGACGCCGGGGACGGCTGTAGCGTACTCACGATCGACCACCAGGCAGCCTGTCTCACTCGTCTCCAGCTGGCCCTGAAGGAAGTCGGTCACCGGCCGGCCGCCCTGCAGATAGACGAACGCGCCGGTCACCGCCAGGATCTCCTCCCCCAACCCGCGCATGGCCACCCGCACCCCTTCGACCCGCTCCTGGCCGAGGATCTCGCGCAACGAGGCCCCCAGGCGGACGTCCATCTTGGGATGCGCCTTCGCTTCTTCGACCAGATGAGCCGGGGCCTTGAGCTCGGGCGCAGGCGACAGGAGGTAGACCTTCTGGGCGAAGCGAGTCAGAAAGAGCGCTTCCTCGACGGCCTCATCGCTGTTGCCGGCCACGGCCACCACATGGTCACGGAAGAAAGCGGCGTCGCAGGTGGCGCAGTACGAGACGCCGCGGCCGAGCAGCCGATCCTCGCCTGCGACGCGCTGGCCGCGACCCATCGAGCCCGTCGCGATGATCACGGCTCGAGCCGAGATGGTGCCCTGGTTGGTGTAGAGGGTCTTGCGCTCGCCTTCGAGGTCGATGCCCTGCACTTTGTCGGTCGACAGCGTCGCCCCAAACGAGACGGCCTGTTGGCGCATGCGCTCGAGCAGCTCGGCGCCGCCGATGTCGCCGACGATGCCAGGATAGTTGGCGATCCTGGCGGTCAGGCCGAGGGCGCCAGCCGTCAGGCCTTTGTCGATGATGATGGTTCTGAGATCCGCCCGGGCGGTGTAGATCGCGGCCGTGGCGCCGGCCGGGCCACCGCCGATGATGGCCACGTCGTAGTCGGTGGCATCGGACTGCGCCGCGAATTCGAAATCGAGGGACATCGTTGCTCCTGGGTCCGCGCGGGCCGAGTGTCGCTGCGCCCGATGCGTCCCATTGGGATAGATGCGATGTCGGCGCGAAGGTGACGGATCAGGCGGGATCTGAGAACCCCGCCGGCGGCACGCCCAACGACTGGATCAGCCGCGTCCAATAGTTGACCTGCGCGGCTGTCGTCGCCAGGATCACGATCTCACGCTCGGTGAAGTGGGGCTTGAGCGCCTCGACGATGGCGGGGGTGAAGCGCAGCGGAGTGTCGCTGATGCGCCGCGCATAATCGATGGCCAGGCGTTCGCGCTCGGTGAACGTCGGCACCGACTCGAGCGGCCGAAGTCCACGCAGCGCCGCGACCTCGTCGTCGCTGATGCTTTGTCGGTCATGGCCGGCGCCGTTCATGTCGATGCAGAAGGGGCAGGCCGCCGCGTACGAGACCTGCATGCGCACCAGCTGCAGCAGCCGCGCGTCCAGCTTGCCGTGGCCGTGCTCGACCAGAGCTTCCATCACGCCCGAGCTGAGCGCGGCCTTCGGCGCCCAGGCCAGAAGCTTTGCGATCAGCACCTCGCGGCCGGTCGCCCGGCGTGCGAACCACAGGCCGATCCGCAACCACCACGCGATCTTCTTCGGCGGCTCGATGAAGGCCATGTAAGGGATCAGCCGCAGATTGCGCGCTTTTTGCAGATGCAATCCTTATCCGCAAATAACGCGCAATCTGCGGCCAAGAAACTAATTCGCCCGGCCGCTCAGGTAGTGCCGGATCTTGAGTGCGGCGGCAGCGCCTTCGCCGGCGGCCGAGGCGGCCTGCTTGGTCGAGTCGGCGCGGACGTCGCCGGCGGCGAACAGTCCGGGAAGCGACGTCATGTGATCCTTGTTGGTCATCACGAAGCCGAAGCGATCGATGTCGACCTTGTCTTTCACCAGATCGACGTTGGGCGCCAGGCCGACGAAGATGAAGACGCCGTCGTACTGCCACTCCTTGGTCTCGCCGGTCGCGCGATCCTCGACGACCACTGCCTCAAGGCGGTGCTTGGCGGCCCTGAACTCCTTGACGGCATGGTTGACCGTGACCGACATGTCGGAGCGCGCCGCGACCTTGTCCTGCAGCACCTGGCTGGCCTTGACCTGCGGCAGGAACTCGACGATGTCGACCCGCGACGCGAACTTCGTCAGGAACAGGCCTTCGTCGAAGCCGCTGTTGCCGCCGCCGACGACGAGCACCTTCTTGCCTTTGTAGAACGCGCCGTCGCAGGTGGCGCAGAAGTGGATGTTCGCGCCGACCAACTCGGCCTCGCCCGGCACCTCGAGGCGGCGATAGCGCGCGCCGGTCGTCAGGAGGACGGCCTGAGCACAGTAGGTGCGGCCATCGCCGGTCGTGATGCGCCAGTCATCGCCTGAGGGCGAAAGATCGGTGACCGATTGCGCCGTGAGGATCTCGACGCCGAAGCGGCGGGCCTGACGGCCGAGACGCTCAGCGAACTCAGCCCCCGGAATGCCTTCGTCGAAGCCCGGGAAGTTTTCGAGCACCTGCGTGATGCCGGCCTGGCCGCCCACGCCAGACTTCTCGATGACGAGCGTGTCGACGCCTTCGCGGGCGAGGTACAGCGCAGCCGTCAGGCCGGCCGGACCTCCACCGATGATGACAACGTCGTAGGCTTCCTTCTTGGCCGACGTCTGAAGACCCAGCTTTTCGGCCAGCGCCGCGTTCGACGGCTCGACCAGGACGGAGCCGTCCGGGAACACCATGGTCGGCACACTGCGCGAGCCGTTGTTGACCTTTTCGACGTAGGCCATCGCTTCGGGATCTTCTTCGATGTCGACCAGGGTATACGGAATGCGATGCTCGCCGAGGAAGGCCTTCGAGCGCTTGCAGTCTTTGCACCATTGCGTGCCGTAGAGGGTCAGGCGCGGCTGAGGAGCGGAGTCGGTCATGGTGTCATTTCCTTTGAAAGCTCAGGCGACGATGCGCGCGAGCACATCATTGCTTTCCATCAGCAGATAGGCGATGCCGTCGTACTTGACCTCGGTGCCCGTGTACTTGGCAAAGAGCACCTTGTCATCGACCTTGACTTTGATGGTTTCGTCGTCGCCGATGGCTACAACGAGCGCGGTCTGCGGCTTTTCCTTGGCGGTCTCGGGCAGCAACAAACCCGAAGGTGTCTTGGCCTCGTCCTCGAGCGGACGCAGCAAGACGCGCGTGCCCAGGGGCTGAATGGCGGGGGCAGAAATCTTCTTGCTCATGGGTGGGATGCCTTTTCGGAATGAGATGTCGATGGCGCGGGCTATTTCAGGCCCAGCAACTGGTCGATCTTGGGACGGTTGAACCCCAGCACCAGCTGCCCGCCGATGTCGATCACGGGCACTCCTTGCTGACCCGAGCGCCGCACTATGTCACGCGCCGCCGCGATGTCGCGGCTGACGTCGACGTCGGTGTAGCGGACGTTCTTCTGGCGGAAGTAGGCCTTGGCCTGGTTGCAGAAGCCGCAGGTGGGGGTCGAGAACACGATCACGCGCGGCTGGGGTTTGGTGGGCAATGACATGGCGAGTTCCTCACGTTTCACGGTCCATGTCCATAGATGCCGCCCCCAGGCAAAGGTGACACATCCTCCGATAACGCATTCCTCAGGGTGCCGCACGCCTTTGCCAGCGCCCAGTGAGGGTTGTCACTTTCGATGCCGGGCGGCATCCAACATACTATGCGACGCACTATGGACCTCGAAAGACCGAACTCCCGCCGTGAGCAGTTGCGCGAAAACCGTCAGCGCGGCGAGCGCCGAAACCAGCTGATCTGGGCCATCGCCGGCGCGGCAATGATCATCATCATCGCCATCGCAGCGATCTGGTCGCACAACGGCGACACCGTCAGCCGCGCCCAGATCGGGAGCCCGATCTCCAACTTCACACTGCGCGACCTGAACGGCGCGGCTCATACAGTCAGCGACCTCCGAGGCCAGGTGGTCTTGATCAACGCCTGGGCCACCTGGTGCCCGCCCTGCCGGGCCGAGATGCCCGCCCTGCATGAGTTTTATGTCGCCTACCGTAACCAGGGCTTCACGCTGCTGGCCGTCAACGCCGGCGAGAGCGCAAGCGCTGCGGGTCGTTTCATCAAGGAGATGGGCTTCACTTTTCCGGTGCTGCTCGACCCGGGCACGAACGTGCTCGTCGGCCTGGGCATCGATGCCTTCCCTACTTCTGTGCTGGTCGACCGCGACGGCACCATCAAGACTATCCACGTCGGCTACTACGATCCGGCTGACGTTGCGGCCGACATCCTGCCGCTGCTGAACCAGTAGGCCACCGGGTCACCGAAACCACGAAGACACGAAGAGGGGGCAGGCGCTTGGGCCTGCCCCCTCTTTCGTATGACCGTGATACTCGGAATGGCCGGGCGACGTGCGCCCTATCGAGAACTGGAGTGACTGTCGACCGTGGGCCCTTACGACCGCGCCCGAGCGGGTTGACCGCCCGTCACCAGGACGCGGTGGAGCGTGAGGAAGGTGACGCTCCCGGCCGCGATCCAGTACATCGCAGCGACGCCCAGCGTTGATGTGTCGGTGCCACTGACGATTCCGTGGATCAGCGCCAGGATGAATACGCCGAAGCTGAGGTAGTGGACCACACGCCACAGCCGCGCGCCCATCCAGCGCCTCACGTAGAAGCTGAGGCCGACGATCCCCAACAGATAGAACCCGATCTGGCCGAGCCCGACCCAGAAGGGCCGATAGTCGGCGCTGGCGAACGGCGTCAGGACCGTGGAGAGCGTGAAGGCGATGTAGTGATCGCCCATGAGGATCAGGCCGTGGAAGAACGCGACGATCAAGGCCAGCAGGCTCGTGTGTTGGTGCAGATCGAACACCACAGGGCCGCCCGGCCAGATACGCGCCGTGCGATTGGTGAGCGTCAGCCCGAGCATGATCGACATCCACAGCAACACAAAGGCGACGATCGCGCTCGCCCGTGACAGATACCAGTACGCCTTCGGCGCGGCGCCCAGTAGCGAGTCGCTCAATGTCGGTGCCCATTGCGGTAACGCCACGGCGCCCGCCACAGCTCCCACCACCACAGCCGTCAGAAGCAACACGACAGTCTGTAGCGCCATCGCTGGCGGAAGCGTATCGAGATCAGGAGTTGACGAAGATACAGTCATGCGATCGTCTCCACGAATGCGGTCAACGGCTCGTCCGGGTGCGCGTGACCGGGAAGGCCGGCGGCTGGCTGATCACCCGCAATGCCGGCGCCTGTTGCACGACGACCGGAGCGCTGGTCAGGCCGTTGGCCGGCTGCGCATTGACGCTGGCAGCTCCGCTCAAGGCAGGCTGCGGCACAAGGGTCGGGATCGGCGAGAGGCTGGCGGCCAGGGCCTGCACGGCGGCGTTCGAGTCGACAGGCACGCTTGCCTGGGCAGGCAGTGTCGCGCCCTTCTCCTGCTCTGTGAACATCGTCCAGCCAGCCACAGTGCCGGCGATCGTGCCGACCGTGATCAGGAGCTTGACGCCGGGGGCGCCCGTCGCCGGCCGCTGACGGGCAGCCGGCGTTGATGTGCGGCGGTCGTTAGTCGTCATTGTCGCCACCCTGGCCTTCGTGCTGCTCATGCCCCTCGTGCGACTCGCCGCCTAACGATGGAACCCCAAAGCCCGCCGTGGTGGCGCCGTTGTAGAGGACGTCACCGGTGGTCGCGTCGACATAGACGAGCCCGCCGCTGAGCGCCACTTCATAGGCCGGGATGCCCTGGAAGCTCACCAGGTCCGGCAGATAGGCCGCGCTGTTCCCGGGCGCTGCGCTCAGGGCCAGGAGGACGGCTTGTTCAGGGGTGATGGCGTAACCCGTCGAGGTCGTGGCGGCGCTTGCCGCGCTGGCCGACTGTGCGGCGGACTGGGCCTGTTGGAGCTGCAGTGCCAGAGCCTGTTGCTGGGCGTAGGCTTCCTGCAGCTTGTTGTTGGCCGCCGTGAGCTGCGCCTGATATTGGGCTTCGCGCTGCTGCACGAGCGCTTCGACCTGAGGATCCAGCGCGGCCGTGTTGGCGACGTCGGTAGTTGTGGCGGCATCGGCGGTTCCGGTCGACGCGGATGTGAGCGCGACACGGGCCAAAACGCCCCCGGCCGTCACCAGCAGAAAGGCTGTGACCACGGCGGCGATCATCAGTGCGGTACGTTGTTTCACTTTGAGAATCTCCTATCACCAGATTTTGGGCTGTCGGTCAGTGCGTTTCGAGCAGCCTGAAGTCCAGGATAGGGGCGCACCCTTGAGGAAACATGGGAAGCCATTGCCAGTTTTCCAATCCGTCTCCAATAAAAGTCCTTTATGATGGGGAAGCGTTTCCAGCCCGGCCCCAGCCGGCTTCTGAGCGGCCCGAGAGCCGAAGCGACGAACCTTATGCGTGTCCTGGTGATCGAAGACGATCAGCGCCTGGCGGCCCTGATCCGGCGTGTCCTGATCGATGAACGCTATGCCGTCGATGTAGCCCATGACGGGGACACCGGCCTCGAGTGGGCGTTGCGTGGCATCCACGACGTGGTGGTGGTTGATTGGATGCTGGGCGGGCGCGACGGCCCCTCAATCTGTCGCGCCATCCGCGCTGCCCGCCTGCCCATCGCCGTCCTCCTCCTGACCGCGCGCGGCCAGGTCGAAGACCGCGTGGCCGGGCTCAACAGCGGCGCCGATGACTATCTCGTCAAGCCTTTCGCCTTCGAAGAGTTGCTGGCCCGCATCCAGGCGCTTGGCCGGCGCTTCCTCCCTCCCGCAAGCGATCCTGCCGAACTGCGCCACGGCGACCTCGTCCTCGACATGCGAGCGCACACCGCGCGGCACGGGCAGACACCCCTCAATCTGACATCGACGGAGTGGAACCTGCTTGAGGTCTTCATTCGTCATGCGGGCCAGAGCCTGACGCGCCAGCAGTTGCTCGACTACGTCTGGTCGTACGACCGCGACGTCCAGGTCACGATGGTCGACGTCTACGTCTCCTACCTGCGGCGCAAGCTGAAAGCGGCCGGCGCAAAGGATCCGATCCAGACCGTGCGAGGCGTTGGCTATCGTATGGAGGCGCTCGGTGTTTAGCCGGCTGCGTTGGCGTCTCACCGGCCTCTACTTGATCGCCGCCACATTGCTGGCGGTCGTGCTCGGCGGCGGCGCATATCAACTCCTCAGCCTCTATTTTCAAACGTCGACCGACCTGGCGCTTCAACATGTCATGGCCGTTGAGCTGCAATTACGCGCTCAGACGCTGCCGCGCGAGCTGGCCGAGGCGAACGCCAGCTGGTATGCCGGTCGCAGCCGTGAGGAACCGCAATCCACGATGCCGAGCGGCAACTCCTCAGACGAGGAAAGCGAGGAGAGCGAGCACGGCGACTCGGGCAACAGCACACAGAGCCTGCGCGATGCCTATGTGATCGAACGCTCGAACGACAGCGAGCTGGCCACTGTCTTCATCCTGCCGCTGGCCGCCAATGGCTCCGAGTTGGCCGAGTTAGGCTCCGTCGCTCCCATCGCGGCCGATCAAGATGCGTTGGCGCAGGCGCTCGCGAACGGATCGGACCTGCGCACCGTTCAGGCTCCTGACGGCTCGCCGGTGCGCCTGCTGACGTATCGACTCTCCAAAGCCAACGGCATTGCGGCCTTGCAGGTCGGCCGACCCTTGCGCGATCAGGCGCGCGTGCTCAATCAGCTATTGACGGCGCTGTTGATCCTTAGCGCCGTCAGCGCGGTCTTCGTGGGTGTGGGCAGTTGGTGGCTGGCGGGCCGCGCGCTGCAGACCGCTCAGGACGCGTGGACGCGACAGCAGAGCTTCATCTCCAACGCCAGCCACGAGCTTCGCACGCCGTTGACGTTGGTGCGAGCCAGCACGGAAGTGGCGCTCCGCGATATCCCCGAGGGCGACAGCGACGCCCGGATGCTGCTCCACGACGTCCTCGATGAGACGGACCACATGGCGCGCCTCGTCGACGACCTGCTGACCCTGTCGCGGCTCGACTCGGGTCGATTGACGCTCGAGCGCGAGGCCGTGTCGCTCGATGGATTGTTGGCGGACGTCGAACGCCAGATGGGGCGCGTGGCCGAATCAACCGGTGTGACGCTGACCGCCGACGCCGAGCCCGGCGAAGTCAAGGGCGACGCGACCCGACTGCGGCAGGTGATGCTGATCCTGCTCGACAACGCCCTGCGGCATACGCCTTCAGGCGGCGCGATCAAGCTCGATGGCCGGCGCTCGGCCCGACGCTACCAGATTGTGGTCAGCGACACCGGCGCCGGGATCGCGCCCGAGCATCTCCCGCATGTGTTCGAACGCTTCTACCGGGCCGACGAAGCGCGGACAGCCCGGCCGAACCAGAACAACTCGGGCCTCGGATTGTCGATCGCCAGGGCCTTGATCCAGGCGCATGGTGGCCAGATCGAGATCGCCAGCACCGTGGGCAAGGGCACTCGGGTGACGTTGAGCCTGCCCCTGAGCCACACCGCGTAGCACTCAAGCCTCGATCCCATGAATGGCCCGAGATAGCCGGAGAGGGCCAATATCACCGGCGCGCGTTTCCCCGCCTACCTTTGCAGCGGTGATCCGCAACCGGCGGCGCTGCGCCTGGCTGACGGCTATACCGTCGAGCGCGGGCCCACCCACGGTGAACTGCCTGCTGCCTTCCTCGCCCTTGCGCTTCGAGTCGCCTACGTTGATCCGGCGACCTCGACGTGGGTGCCCGATTGGAATGACCGAAAAACAGCTGAGATTCCCGGCCCTGCAACGCCGAACGGGCGAACCGCGTAGAGCATTCCGGCACTATCTCGCAGACTGTCCCGCCTGCACAAGGAACCCGGCCGCTATCGAGCATCTGATCTACACTCTTCAGGTGCCGATCGTGGCTCTTGCCCGCGCCCAGAGCAGCGGAAAACACGGAACACAAACGCCATGGAATCGCCTTCGCCAGCCGTCACCGCAACCCAAGTCACCGAACCGACGCCCGACCTCATCATCAACGCGACGGCGGTTCAAAAGACCTATCACACCGGCACGGTCGAGGTCTCGGCCCTGCGCGGCATCGATTTACGTGTGAAGCGCGGCGAAATGGTGGCCGTCATGGGTCCATCGGGCTGCGGCAAGACGACGCTTCTCAACTGCTTGTCGGGTCTCGACGCCGCCGACAAGGGCGAGATCATCATCGAAGGCGTTTCGCTGATGGGGATGTCCGATCGTGAGCGCACCACCTATCGTGCTCGCCGGATGGGTTTCGTCTTCCAGTTCTACAACCTCCTGCCCGTCCTCAGCGCTGTCGAGAACGTCGAGCTGCCCCTGCTGGTCTCGGGCACTCGTCCGCGTGACGCTCGCAAACTCGCGCTCGCCGCGCTCGGCCAGGTCGGTCTTGGGCACCGCGCGCATCATCGGCCGGGGGAGCTCTCCGGCGGTGAACGCCAGCGCACGACCATCGCGCGCGCGCTCGTCAACCGCCCCGCCCTTGTCTGGGCCGACGAGCCGACCGGCGACCTCGACTCGGAAACCGCGGACGAGATCATGAAACTCCTGCTCCAACTCAACCAGGAGCAAAGCCTGACCTTCATCCTGGTGACTCACGACCGCGCAATCGGCGCGCAGTGCGGCCGGATCGTGCGCATGCGCGATGGCCGGATCGTCGAACCGGCCCCGACGGCTTAGGAGCACGACATGGAAAAGCTCTTCGGCCTCGAGATGGCGACCATCGCCGGGTGCCTGACCTCGGCGCTGCTGCTCGTCGTCGGCTGCCTCGCCCTGCTCGCCTGGCGCCGGCCCGTGATGTTCAAGCTCGGTCTGCGCCCGATCCCGCGTCGGCGAGCGCAGTCGGCGCTCATCATCCTGGGCCTGATGCTGGCGACGTTGATCATGACCGCCGCCTTTGTCACGGGCGACACGCTCTCGCACACCATCCGCTCGCTCGCGATCGAGGGCATGGGCGAGATGGACGAGACGATCAGCGCGGGCGCCGGGCAGACCCTCAACTCGGGCAGCGCCGGCCCCGGATATTTCCGCGAAGACCGTTACCAAAACCTCGTCGATCAACTGGCAGGCTACGAGCTGGTCGACCACGTGCTGCCGGCCATCAGCGACTCCTTGCCGGTGGTCAACGCCACGGCCCGGCGCAGCCTGCGCAGCATCGGCGTGTTCGGGCTTCGACCGCAAGACGTCGACATCCTGGCCCGTGAGGAAGTCACCGATGCCTCGGGCCAACCGCTTGACCTGCGGGCCCTCGGCACCAAGGAGGTGTTTCTCAACGCAGCGGCGGCCAGGTCGCTGGACGCCAAACCCGGCGACGTCCTTGAGCTTTACGTCGGGCGCCGGCCGGATCGGTACACGGTGCGCGGGATCGCGGCCCAGGGCCAGAACGACCGCATCCTCATGCGGCTGGATCAGGCGCAGGCGCTCTTCAACGCGCCCGGCCACATCAACCTGATCCTCCTCTCGAATCTCGGCGATGAGTTCTCGGGCGTCGAGCACAGCCAGGAAGTGACGACGCACGTGCGCGGTCTGCTGACCGACCCACAGACGGCGAATCGGATCTTCTCAATGCTCGCTCGCGACGGCACGGCCGCGCAGGCCATCCGTGAAACGGCCAAACGCGAAGAGGGCAACACCCAGCTCGATCTCCAGTCCCTGGCCAGCGGTCTCGAGGGGGGCTCGCTCACGCCAGAGGTGTCGAGCCTGCTGGCCGACTCGGGGCTCACCGATCGCGTGCAGGCCATTCTGATTGACGCTCAATGGGGCACGCAGTCGCTGCGCAAACGTCTCACCGACCTTTTCGGCCAACTCTCCGACCTGTCGGTCAGCGACAGCAAGCGTGACGTCATCGACCAGGGCGAGTTGGCGGCGAGCGCCTTCACCACGATCTTCATCGTGTCGGGCCTGTTCGGCATCGCGGCCGGCGTGATCCTGATCTTCCTGATCTTCGTGATGCTGGCCTCCGAGCGAAAGTCGGAAATGGGCATGGCGCGAGCCGTCGGCGCGCAACGCGGGCATTTGATGGAGATGTTCGTCTTCGAGGGCACGGCCTACGACCTGCTGGCCGCCGCGGTCGGCGTGGCGCTCGGCGTCGGCGCGGGCCTCATCATCGCGACGACTCTCGGCCAGGCCTTTGCCGGCGAAGGCCTCAACATCCAGCCCTACGTCACGGCGCGCAGCATGTTGATCGCGTACGCGCTCGGCATGCTCGTGACGTTCGTGACGGTGCTGGCCTCGGCTTACCGCGTCAGCCGGTTGAACATCGTGGCCGCGATCCGCGACCTGCCCGAGCCGCCGCGCGCGCCGACCTATCTGCGCGACATCTTCCTCGGGCCGGTCAGGGCCGTCGGCGAGGTCTTCCGCCTGATCTTCAGGTTGAAGTTCTTCGAAGCCCTATGGGCCTGGGTCGTGGGCGTGCCGATGAGCCTGTGGCGCATCGTCTGGGCCGGGTTCACCGGCGGGCCGTTGACGCTCCTGCTGGGCCTTGTGCTGTTCCCGATCGGGCTGCAGACGTCGAGCGCTGCGGCATACAGCGTCGGCATCTCGTTCATCATCCTCGGCGGCGGGCGGCTGCTGCGCCTGATCCTGCTCCCGCTGCTCAAGCGCTGGCCGGGCCTCGCGGACCGGATCGCCTACACGCTGCTCGGCCTGGCGATGACGACCTTCTGGGGTCTGCCCGGCGGCTACATCGAGAAGCTGTTCGGCTCGCCCGAGTTGAGCGGAGGCGCCGAGATGCTTTTCATCTCGGGCATCTTCCTTGTGACGGGCGCGGTGCTGGTCGTCATGTACAACGCCGATCTGCTGTTGCGCGGCATCCTCTGGCTGCTCGGCGGCTCGGCCAGGATCGCGCCGGTGCTGCGGATGGCGATCGCCTATCCGCTCGCGAACCGCTACCGCACCGGCATGACCATCGGCATCTTCGCTGTGGTGATGTTCAGTGTCGTGTTCATGGCGACGTTGTTCAAAGTCAATGAGGTCGTCCTCACCGACACCGACTCATATACGGGCGGCTTCGATCTTCGCGTGGCGACGAGCCACATGAACCCGATCGACAACCTGCCCCAGGCGATTGCCGCTCAGCCCCGGCTGGCGCGCGGCGACTACCCCGTGATCGCTGCTCAACGTTCATTCGGCGTCGAACTGCAACAGATCGGCGCGGATCGATGGTCGGGGTATTCGCTGCTCGGGCTCGACAAGGCCTACCTGAACGCGCTCAACTACAAGGTCGGTGTCAAGGCCGTCGGCTACAAGACTTCGGAGGAGATCTGGGCGGCCGTGCGCGATCATCCCGGCTACGCCGTGATCGATCGCCTTGCCGTGCCGTCGCGGTCGTCGAACAGCATCGTCATCGGCGGCCCAGACTTCCAGCTCTCGGGGGTGTATCTCGAGGACGAGACCATGCAGCCGATCACGCTGCGGGTTCGCGATCCCGCCACGCGCACGACTTTCGACGTGACGATCATCGGCGTGCTCGAGCAGAGCGCGTTGACAGGCTATGGCCTGATGACGTCGCAGGACACCCTGGATCGCGAGTGGCCGACCGAGATGCCGGCGCCGACCTACTACATCAAAATCGCCGATGGGGTTCGCCCGGCCGATGCGGGCAACGCCCTGCAGAGCGCCTTCCTCAAGAACGGCCTCGAAGCCGTCGATCAGGCGAAGGAATTGCGCGACGCGATGGCGACACAGATCGTGTTCCAGCAGTTGCTGCTGGCGTTCCTGACGTTGGGGCTCGTCGTCGGCGTGGCGGCGCTGGGCGTGATCAGCACCCGGGCGGTGGTCGAAAGGCGGCAGCAGATCGGCATGTTGCGCGCGCTCGGCTTCCAGCGCGAGATGATCAGCTGGAGCTTCATCATCGAGTCGGCCTTCGTCGCCGTGTTGGGCATCGGCTTGGGCGCCGGCCTGGCGCTCCTGCCCGCCTACCAGATGGTGACCGAAATGGCCGTGGACATCCCCGGGATCACGTTCCAGGTGCCCTGGATGGAACTCGGGCTGGCCTCAGGCCTGGCGTTCGGCATGACGCTGCTCACGACCTGGCTGCCATCAGTACAAGCCTCGCAGGTCACGCCGGCTGAAGCATTGCGATACGAGTAGCGGTCGCGGCCAGCGACCGCCACAACGTCGAGACAATTGATTCTGTTCTTCGCATCGGGCCGATGGGATGGCGAATAGGGCCAGGCCATACCCAGCGTCCCAGTCAAGAGTGTGGGCTCGCGCGTCGCGTGTCACCCAGAGCGGCGGGCCACCTTTACACGCAGACACGCATCGTGCGTGCGAAGGATCTCCGCCGGAGACTCAAATAGCACGACCGTCGCCTCTTACGGCCGTCGAGTCCGACAGGAGATCCTTCGCGCTCATTCAGCGCGTCTGACGGCGCAGATCAGGGGCGCTCTGGATGACACGCTACGCGCGGGGCCGGGCCGGCGCTCTGGCTGACACGCGGCGTGCGGGACCGGCGTTCTCGTTGACACGCAAATGCGCAGGGATCAGCGCTCTAGATGACACGCTACGCGTGGGGCCGGCGCTCTGGATCATGCGCGGCGCGTGGGCTGGAGCTCCGGTTGACACGTGATGGCCAGGGCTTCTGCTCTGGCTGACACGCCGATGTGCGAGGGCTGGTGCTCTGGTTAACACGTGATGCGCAGGGGCATGGCGGACTGGATGATCTGGTCGCGGAGCCGCGGCGAGGCAAGAATCACAGCGCACGAACACCACAACCTGGCATCGCAAGACACGCCCAATGCCCGTCCATCAGCGTCATACGCGATCCAGCCAGATGGCAAATGCCACCCTCCTCATCACGCGCGAACGTAGCGCAGGAACGTCACAAGCGACGCGTCGAGCACGCTGTCGATCTTATAGCCAGGCACGCCATCGCCCAGGCCCTCGAACAGCCGACGACCTCCGCCAAAGATCACGGGGACGAGCCCGATCTCGAGTTCATCAACGACTCCGGCGTTCAGGTATTGCTGGATCACGTCGGCACCGCCCGAGATGCGGATGTCACGGTCGCGGGCCGAGGCCCGCGCTTGAGCCAGCGCGCTCTCGATGCCGTCATTCACAAAGTAGAACGTCGTGCCGCCCGGCCTCACCCAGGGCTCGCGCTTCTCGTGGGTGAGCACAAAGACGTCGGTGTGGAACGGCGCCTCTTCGGGCCAGCCACGCTCGCCGCCCTCGAACATGCGCTTGCCCATGATGTTCGCTCCGATGCGCCCGGTCGTGCGGATGAGGAAATCGTTCAACGGACCTGTCTCACCGCCTTCGCCAAACTGGTGGGTCTCGCGGAAACTCTTGAGGGTGAAGATCCAGCCCATCAGGGCTCCCCATTTGGCCGCCCAATTCTTGTACTCGGGTTGATCCCAGTGCTCAAGGGTCATGCCCTCAGGCGCCATGTAGCCATCGAGGCTCAAGCCGACGTTGACGAAGACCTTGCTCATATCGCTCCTGATAAAAAGGGAAACGCCGGGGATCCTTTGGACTTGCGCCTTCCGCGAAATCAGCGGAATCCGCGGCAGAGTCCAGCACGCCATCCATTGCCAGGCATCCCGGCCTTCATGAACTCACGCGATCACTTCTTCGCCGACACAGGCTCGGCGATGCCTTCCTCGAACGCCGCACACATGCCGTCGTACATTTCCTGCCAGAAGTCGCGCGCGGCCCTGGCCTTGTCCTCCCGGAAGCGACCGAGCCAGTGGATCAGCTCTGGATCTTTGAGGCCGTCGCGCTCCCAGTTCTCGAGGAAGCCGAAGATGATGTCGGCCACACGGGAGCCTTCCCAGGGCACGCTGCGCGCTGACTGATGATCATGAATGCCTTTCGCAAGCTTGAAGTTCATGTCCCAATAGTCGAGGTCGGGCAGATCGAAATGGCTGACGACGATCTCGTCGATCAAGTCCTCGGTCCACTTTCGATGGAAGCGGCAGGTTCCAGTGTTCTCGGAGTACAACTCATAGACGAATCGCTCGACGTTCTTGCGCCCAAGCGCGAACGGCGCCATGAAGGCGTTTTCGTAGTACGAGAAATACTTGCCCATCAACGGCATCGGCGCGAACATGCCCGGCGTCCAGTATTGGTTGGGGACCATGCAGCCCTCGGCGCCGTGAGCGGTGAAGACCGCGCGATCAAGCGACTGAATGCCATACCGCGCGTCGAGCTCTTTGGCGGCGGCGCGGATGCCGCGTCGAAAGACGGCGCCCTCCGGGCTGAACAGGATCATGTCGAGCACAGCCAGGGCGTAATCGGCGTTGTAGGCCGAATCAACGACCCTGTCGAACTGCTCGGGACGACTGGCGAAGTCGAAGCGCGGCCCGGCGGCGGGCAGGCCGAAATCGGCAGCCGGGATCTGGCCGCTGGCGACCAGGTCCATGATCCACGCGATGGTTCCGCCGGTTTGGATCGAATCGAAGCCGTAGGTGTCGACGCGTTTGTTGAGGCGCTCTGCCGCGCGTTGGTCGAAGATGCCGCATTGCGGCCCCAGGGCTGCGTAAGGCTCGTAGTCCTTCTTGTGCTCGCCGACGAACTTCTTGCAGGCCACGGCGCAGGGCTCGCCACAGTGGGCGAAGTTGCGTGGCTTGATGGTTTCGTCGTTGAACTGCTTGAGGTAATGATCGAGGATGAAGTGATCGTGCTGGTCGAGCCGATCCTTCTCGCTGGCATAGATCGAGTTGTAGTTGAAGCTCAACAGCCGGTCGTCGGCGGTGTGCATGTTCACGCCGAAGGTGCCGCCGGTCTGAAACTTCTGGACGTACCTGTACTTCTCGCTGAGCATCAGGTCGGCCTGCATGGCCTTCATGCCGAAGCGCGTCTCGAAGTACGTGTCGAGCTCTTTGCCTTCCTTGAGCGCCGGATCCTCGAAATCGCCGCCGAAGACGACAGCCGCGATGCGATGCTGTTGCAGCAACCGCGAGCCGAGCCCGCCCCGCCCGGCCCAATCGTCGATGTGGGTCAGCTCTCCCTTACGCACCGGGTTCGATCCGATCGCGCCTTCCTTGGTGTGGCGCGCCGCCGGTCCGACCGCGAGCACACGCACCCAATCTTCCTCGAATTCGCCCTTGTACTTGTCGAAGACGTAATGCTGGAGGGCGTAGAACCCCTCCCAGGTGCGGCCGCTGGCGTCGGTGTAGCCCTTCCAGATCGTGTCGGGGTCGATCGGCTCGAGCCGCACCTGATAGTTGAGGTTGACCAGGTTGAGGATCAGCACCGAATCGACCGGCGCGCGATCGCGCAGCCAGACGAAGTTCGTGCCAAAGCGATGGAAGACGTGCATGGCCCCGCCCAGGGCCGAGACGTAGAAATCCTCCCATTGGGGAGAGTAGGCGCTGAAGATCATGCGCCGCGTGCCAGGGAGCGGGCTTCCGGCAAGCAGACCACCGCCGAAGACGAAGCCGTCGCGATCCTTCTGATAGCGATCCCAGCCGTAGGCCATTGGCCCGATCAGCGACTGATCCAGCGGCACCGACACGCCCCATTGGCCCGTGTCGAGATGGACGATCAATTCGTACAAGACCGAGCGATTCGCCATGCGTCCTCCGTGTTTCGATCGCTGGATTTTACCGCTTCGATCTCTGTGGAAAAGTGGGAATCGGCCGGGGCCTTGATGGGTACGCGGATGCCGCGGATAAGCACGGAACACACGGATCGTGAGGCCAGGGGTTCGACTCCGTACCCTCGGTCCCGATCCACGGCATCCGCCGACAGAACCTACCCACCCATGAACCAGCCGGCCAGCGGGAGTTTGAAAGACTTTCTTAATGGCGTTGTGCCATACTCGAGCCTTCGACGACTCAAGGAGAAGCCATGGCTGAGACCGCCCGCCCCGACATCACGATCTTTGGCGCCTACTGGTGCCCGGATTGCCGCCGCAGCAAGCAGTTCCTGGGCGAGCATCAGATCCCGTATCACTGGGTCGACATCGAACAGGATCCGACCGGCGAACAACATGTGATCGAGGTCAACCAGGGCAAGCGCATCATCCCGACGATCGAGTTCGGCGACGGCACAGTGCTGGTCGAGCCATCGAACGCGCAACTGGCGACGAAGCTGGGCCTGAAGACGACGGCGACGCGCCACCACTACGACCTGATCGTCATTGGCGGCGGGCCGGCCGGGCTGACGGCCGCGCTCTACATGGCGCGCGAGGGCGTCGACACGCTCGTGATCGAGCGCGCCGCGCTGGGTGGGCAGGCCGCAGCGACCGAACGGCTCGACAACGTGCCTGGCTTCGCCGACGGCGTCGAGGGCGGACACTTCGCCAGGCAACTGCGTCTGCAGGCCGAGCGCTTCGGCGTCGAGATGCTCCAGGCACAGGATGTGACGAACGTGCACAGCCACGACAACTACCATTGCGTCGAAACCGACGACGGCAGTGAGTACTCGGCCCGCGCCCTGCTCCTGGCCACCGGCAGCCGCTACAAACGCCTGGGGGTGCCCGGCGAAGAGGACTACATCGGTGCCGGCGTGCACTTCTGCGCCACCTGCGATGGGCCCTTCTACAAAGGCAAGTCGGTGGCCGTCATCGGCGGCGGAAACAGCGCGGCCGAGGAGAGCCTGTTCCTTGTGAAGTTCGTGGAACACGTCACCCTGCTGGTGCGCGGCGAGGCTCTGACCGCCAGCAAGATCATCCAGGACAAGGTGCTCTTGCATCCCCAGATCGACGTGCGCTTCAACACCGAGCCGGTACGCTTCGAAGGCGAAGGCGGCAAACTCAAGGCGCTCGAGGTTCGCGATCGCAAGACCGGCGCGACCGAAATCCTCCATCCGGCCGGCGTTTTCATCTTCATCGGCCTGACGCCCAACACCAGCTTTCTGGCCGGTTCGACCGTGGCGCTCGACCGATGGGGCTTCGTCCTCACCGGCCATGACCTGACCCACGACTCTCATGGCGCCATCGCGGCTCACGAAGCCGCTGCGCTCGAGACCAGCATGCACGGTATCTTCGCTGCCGGCGACGTGCGTGCCGGCAGCACCAAGCAGGTCGCCTCGGCCGCCGGCGAGGGCGCTGCCGTCGCGATCCTGATCCGCGATCACCTCAGGCAGGTGTGAAGACTTGGCCGCGGATTACACGGATTTCGCGGAAGAGAAGGATGCCTGAAGAATCAGGCCTCCTTCTGCGATCTCCGCGCAATCCGCGGCCGATTCTCTTGCCCGCGGTTGCTTGTACAATGACGGTCGCGCTTTAACCCCATATCAGCGCCCCGAGGCCTCATGCTCAAAGTCGCCGTGATGGGTGGCGGATCCACCTATACCCCCGAACTGGTCAACGGATTTCTCGAACGCGTCGATCGCTTTCCGCTCGATGAGTTGTGGTTGCTTGACATCGATCCGCAAAGGCTCGCTGTCGTCGGTGCTTTCGCGCAACGGATGGCCGAGGCGAAGGGCTCGCGCTTCTCGGTGCATCTGACGACGGATCGGCGCGAAGCGATCCGCGACGCCGACTACGTCACCACGCAACTGCGCGTCGGCCAGATGGCCGCGCGCCGCGCCGACGAGTACCTCGGCCGACGCCATGGCCTGATCGGCCAGGAGACGACCGGTGTGGGCGGCATGGCCAAGGCGCTGCGCACGATCCCGGTCATCCTCGACATCGCCCGGGATGTGCAGGACCTGGCCAAGCCGGGTGCGCTGCTGGTCAACTTCACCAACCCGGCCGGCCTGGTCACCCAGGCGCTCAGCCAGTACGCGGCCGTCCCATCGGTCGGCGTGTGCAATGCGCCGATCAACGCCCAGCGCGACTTTGCCAAACGCCTGAGCGACAAACTCGGGCAGACGATCGACCCCGCCCGCACCGAACTCAAGACCCTCGGCCTGAATCACCTGACCTGGCACCACGGTTTCACGCTCGACGGCGAAGACGTCTGGCCGACGATCATCGAGTCGGTGCTCGCTGACCTGCGCACATCAGAACACCCGGCCTGGGACGTGAGGACGATCGAAGCGCTGAGGATGGTCCCCAACTATTACCTGCAGTACTTCTACTACACGGGCGCCAAGCTCAAAGAGCAAGAGACCTGGCCGCCGTCGCGCGCTGAGGTCGTGGCCGAGGTCGAGGAGTCACTGCTCAAGCAGTACGCGGATCCGGCCCTGTCGGAGCCGCCGGCGGATCTCATGAAGCGCGGCGGAGCCTACTACTCGACGGTCGCCACGCAGCTCTTGAACGCGCATTACAACGATCTCGGCGAGACCCACGTCGTCAACGTGGCCAATCAAGGCGCCGTCAAGGAATGGCCGGCCGAGTGGGTGCTCGAGCTTCCAGCCACAGTGAGGCATAGCGGCATCACGCCGCAGGCCATGCCCGCCCTGCCGCCCGCATGCTTCGGCCTGATTGCTCAGATCAAGGCCTACGAGTTGCTGACCGTGCAGGCCGCCGTTCACGGCGATCGTGACGCCGCCTATCAGGCTTTGCTGACCCATCCGCTTGGGCCGAGCGCCGATCGCGTCGGGGCAGTCCTCGACGATCTGCTCGAGACCCATCGCGCCCACCTGCCGCGGTTCTGGGCGTAGCCAACCATGGCCTACTTCCTTGGGGCTGACGTTGGCGGGACGAAGACGCACGTGCTCGTGGCCGATCACGACGGCCGCGTGGTGGGTTTCGGGCGTTCAGGCCCGGGCAACCCGGAGGGCGTGGGGCCCGAAGGCCTGTTGGCGGCGCTGTCGGAGGCCACCACCCAGGCGCTCGAGCCGCTCAGCCTTGCACCGGGCGACCTGGCCGGCGCGGGGCTCGGCATCGCGGGCTACGACTGGCCCGAGGATCTGCCGCTGATGGTCGAGACCGTGGCGAAGCTCGGCCTGACCTGCCCCCATCGCATCGTCAACGATGCAGTGCCCGGCCTGGTCATCGGCGCCCGCGACGGCTGGGGTGTGAGCGTCATCGCCGGCACAGGCTGCAACTGCTGCGGCTGGGACCGAGAGCATCGGCGCGAGGGACGCGTCACCGGCCACGGCTGGTTGATGGGCGAATTCGCCGGCGCCAGCGAGCTCGTCATCCGCGCCATGCAGATGGTGAGCTACGCCTGGATCCGGCGGATCGAGCCTACCGCCTTGACCGATGCCTTCATCGCCTTTGTCGGAGCGAGGGACGTGGACGATCTGATCGCCGGCTACACGGCGGACCGTTATCACATCGGTCCAAAGGCCGCGTCACTCGTCTTCGATGTCGCCGCGACCGGCGATGCTGTGGCCGTCGAGTTGATCGACTGGGCCGGCCAGGAGCTTGGCGAAATGGCGAAGGCCGTGATCCGCCAACTCGACTTCCAGGCCCTCGAGTTCGACGTCGTCATGGCGGGTGGCATGTTCGCCGGTGGAGATCGATTGATCCAGAGCCTGCGGCGCACCGTCGTCGGCTTCGCACCCGGCGCCAGGCTCGTGCACCTGTCGGCGCCGCCGGTGCTCGGCGCTGCCCTGATCGGCATGGAGCAGGCCGGCCTCAAGACCGGCGAGGCCGTGCGCGCCAGGCTGACACAGACCTACGCGGCCCTGGCCTGACTCATGGAGACGCCGCCATGCCCAGACGACTCATCGTCAACGCTGATGACTACGGACTGACCAGCGAGGTTTCGCGCGGGATTCGCGAGGCCCATCTTCACGGCATCGTCACCTCGACGACCTGCATGATGAACCTCCCCGCCACCGGGGGCGAGATCGCCAGAGCCAGGACCGAGACTCCGTCACTTGGCCTTGGGGTCCACCTGGTGTTAACCGCCGGCCGCCCCATCAGCGAGCCTTCCACCATCCCGAGCCTCTGCGCCGTCGACGGCAGCTTCTTCAAACTTGCAGCGTTGCAGAGCCGGGTGGCTGACGTCGATCCCGGACATGTGGAACGCGAGTGGCGTGCCCAGATCGCGGCATTCGTGGCCGCGGCGGGCCGCCGCCCGACCCACCTTGATTCGCACCATCACAGCTCGTACTTTTCACCGCCTTTGTTCGAGGTCGTCCTGAGGCTGGCGCGCGAACTGGGCTGCGGCATCCGCCTGCCGGATGGCGCACCTGGCGGCCCGGAAGTCCGCGCGCTGCTCGACGCCTCCGCCCCGCCCCACACCGACCAGCTTTACACGGGCTTCTATGGTGAGGGCGCCACAGCCGATACTCTGTTCAACTGGATCGACATCCTGCCAGACGGCACGCATGAACTCATGACTCATCCGGGTTACTGCGACGCCGAACTCGAATCCATTTCCAGCTATGCCCGGCCCCGAGATCGGGAACGATGGCTTCTGACAGACCCCGCCATCCGAATCGCTCTGGATCGACGCGGCGTTCAGCTGATCTCGTTCGCTGAACTCACGACGAGAGGCGACTGACGAAGCACGAAGGTTGTGTGGCCATTCGACCTTCGCTTTCCAACCTGGGTCTATCAACCTCAAAGCCATGTCCCTTCCGCCCCCGACATTCATCTCCTTTGAAGTGATCGTGCTTGTCTTGTTTGGCGCCTGTCTGGTGCACGCCTGGCGGACGGGACCGAGCCGGGCCTGGGCGCTGGTAGCCGGGGCACTGTTCGGCATCCTGCTCGAGTGGGCCACGATCCAGCAGCTTCATGCCTACCGGTATGGGCGCTTCATGCTGATGTTGGGCGACGTGCCGATCGCGATCGGCCTGGCCTGGGGCACGATCATCTACACGGCCCGGCTGACGAGTGATGCGACGGACCTACCGGGTTGGGCGCACCCGCTCTTCGACGCGCTGCTAGGCCTCAATCTGGATCTTGCGATGGACGCCCTGGCCATCCGGCTTGGCTATTGGGATTGGGGCGGCGGGCTCGAGGTCGGGTATTTCGGCGTGCCCTACGCCAACTTCTGGGCGTGGTTCTGGGTGGTGTTCTCGTTCTCGGCCGGCTGGCGGTTGCTCGAGCGATGGCGGCACCCCTGGTCGCCCTGGGTGGCGCCGTTTGGTGCCATCGGCGTGGGCGTGGTCGGGGTCCTGATCACGAATCGTTTCATCGTCTCGTTCGTACACGGCGATGGATATCTACTGACCGTGGCGTTCGTGATCGGCGCAGCAGTCGGGGCGGTGGCCGCCTTGCGGCCCCGACTTCACGCTCGTCCGGCTCCACTTCTGGCGAGCGCAGTCCCCTTCACCTTTCATCTGTTCTTTCTCGTGGTCGGGTTGGCCACAGGAGTCATTCTTCAACCGCCCTTCCTGCTGACGGTCAGCGTCATCATGGTGGTCGTGTCGCTGGCCATCCACGTTCGCTGGAGGCGAGGCAGGCAATCGCCTGTCCCGGGTTGACGCCGCCGTTCACGGGATGGCGTGAACCTGGCCATCGACGGTGCCGACGTAGATGGACTGGGCCGGCGCCGTGGATGTGATCAGCACCAGGTCCGGCAACAGGTCGCCATCGATCCAGCGATAGGACCACTCGCCGGCGGGCTGGTTCGAAAACAGGTCATAGTCGTACATCGACTCCAGCGAGGTCGCGCGCCGCCCGTCCACCTCAACCACCATGTCGACGACGCCGTTGTCGTCGCCCGTCGGAAGCAGTCGAACATGCACCGAGTGGGAACCTGAACGAAGATCGTAAGTCGTCTCAGGTTCGCCGATCGTGACATCGAGCCGCCCGAGCCCCGGCTGTGCCACAGACCACAGGCCGATCACGGCGCAGAGCGCGGCGGCGACGACAGTGCCCAACAGCACGGCGACTTTCAAGCGCGTGGTGAAGACGGATCGACCGTCCTGCGATTCGTGGGCTGTCATAGGATGTCACGCCATCATGGACCAAACGAACGCGTTCATGGAAGCGGCTCGGCCCGACCAGCGACAATGCGCCAGCGTTGCACAGGTTGGGGCTCGCCGTCGAAACAAGGGTGCACCTCGAGTTCGCCGTCTTGGAAGCGAAAGAACGCTTCACCGGTCGAACACGGTGTCTCTGTCAGCGTGTTGATGTCGCTATACGTTTCCAGCGAGAACGTCAGCACCTCCGTCCACGCGTCGTCGCTTGCGCGCCACAGGGTGGCCACATCGCCGCCGCCGCCCCCTTCGCCCTGCGCGAGCCTGTCTGTGATGACCCACGGCAGCCCGTCCGAGACCTGCAGCAGATCTCCGTCCAACGTCGGCGCCGAGGATTCGTCGTACCGTTCGGACCAACCCGCCGGGATTGGGCTGCCGAGCACCAGAGTCTTCACATCGCCGTCGACGCGAGTAAGCGCCAGGCAGGCTTCACGCTCGCCCGCGGTCCAGCTGAGCGTTGCGCCGTAGCGCACCCCGTTAATCACATCCGCGACCGAGCTTTGCAGCCCGCGGTCAGTCGAACAATGCCCCATAGAGGGCGAGATCGCGGTGCCCGATTCGCCTGCGTTCGAGGTGGCAGTGGTTTCGATCACAGGCGCTGGCGGAGCACAGGCTGCCAACGCCAGGGCCGCGATACACAACAAGTGACGCTGCATCAGCCCTCCACAGGCCGGCGAGGGGGTCAAGGCTCTGCCCCACGACCTGGCGCAAGTGTAGCCACATATGCGCCCTTGGCGAGTGGATTTATCAGAATCTTCCGGATTTCCATGGGTTTCACTCGTTCTACACGTCGGATTTATGGACCGGCGGGCCGCGCAAATCTACCATTTCCTAACCGCCAACCGACCTGATTGTAGATTGGTCGGCTGCGGTTGCAGGAGCGCGTCCATGAACCTCTCGACCCGAATTCTTCTTCCCGTGATCGCGGCGCTTGTCATCACAGTCGGCGGCCTCACCGGCTATGGCGTCTGGTCGCAATATCAGCTGATCGACACACAGGAGCAAGACCGGCTCACGGATCTGGCCAACGTGTTCGCCGATCGCATTCAGAACCAGGCAACCTCGGCTGTCGCGTTGGCCGCATCGATCTCATCGGATCCGGATATACAGGCGGCCTTCGCCACTCGTGACCGCGAGAGGCTGCTGGCGCTGATGGAGCCGATCTACAAGACTCTTCACGAGCAATACTCGGTCTCGCAGGCGCACTTCCACATCTCACCCGGCGTGTCGTTCTTGCGGGTCCACAAGCCTGGAACGTTCGGAGACGACATCAGCACAACCCGTCTGATGGTGGTCAAGGCGCTCAACGAAAAGGCCGTCGTCACCGGCCTCGAACAAGGCAAAGGCGGATACGGCCTGCGTGGGGTGGTGCCCGTCACGTATCAAGGCGAGTTCATCGGCACGTTCGAGATCGGCTTCGATTTCGGTGAAGACCTGCTGACGAGTTTCAAGACGGCGCAGGGCAGCGACGTCAGCGTCTATCTCTACGATCCAAAAGCCGATGAGCCCTTCACACTGCTGGCCTCGACCCTCGAGACGCCGGCCGAGGTCTCGGCAGCGGATCGTCAGTCGGTCATCGACACCGGCGCGTCTCACGTGTCGGAGGTGTCGCTCGACGGCGCCCTTCACCGGGTGATCACCCACCCGTTGACGGACTTCTCAGGCCACGTCGTCGGCGTCTTTGAGATCGACGTCTCACGCGTCGCGGCCCTCGACCGGATCCAGTGGACGCAGATGCTGTCGCTGGCCATCGGAGCCGGCTTCCTCGTGGTGGCGGTGCTGGCGATGTGGCTGCTCCTGACGCGCTCGGTCATCCGACCGCTCACGCATCTCACTGACGTGGCGCTGAAGCTCGCCGAAGGCGACACACGCGTCGCAGTGGCGCACACCGACCGCAAAGACGAGATCGGCAAGCTCACCCGCGCCTTCGCGAGCACTGCCAGCTACCTCGACGCAGCCGCCCAGACCGCGACGGCAGTGGCGGCCGGCGACCTGACCACGGCTGTCAAGCCGCGCTCGAACGTCGATGCACTCGGCCAGGCTTTCGCGAAGATGATCTCCGATCTGCGCTCCACTCTGACCCAGGTCGCAAGGGCCGTCAGCGAGGTGCAGGCCGCCTCAGCTCGGCTCGTCGAGCACACCCACAATGTCGGCGATGCGTCGCGCCAGATCGCGGCCACCGTCGAGCAGGTGTCGGCCGGCGCGCGGCAGCAGGCCGACAGCGTCACTCGCACCGCTAACTCGATGGCGCAAATGAAGGGTGCCATCGAGGGCGTCGCCCAGGGCGCTCAGGAACAGGCTTCGGCCATGACTCGGGCCTCCTCCATCGCGCAGTCGATCAACTCGGCCATCGAACAGGTGACGACCAGCACCCAAAACGTCAACCGCGACTCGTCAACGGCCGCCAGCGCCGCTCAAGCCGGCATGGACGTCGTCGACGACACCCTCAACGGCATGAACACCATCAAGGTCAAGGTCACCGCCTCGGCCGCCAAGGTCCGCGAGATGGGCCAGCGTTCCCAGGAGATCGGCGCGATCGTCGAACTGATCGACGACATCGCCTCGCAGACGAACCTGCTGGCGCTCAACGCCGCGATCGAAGCGGCGCGCGCCGGCGAACATGGCCGCGGCTTCGCTGTGGTCGCCGACGAGGTGCGCAAACTCGCCGAACGTTCAGTCGACGCGACGAAGGAGATCGGCGGCCTGGTGCGCACGATCCAGGTCTCGGTGAAAGAAGCCGTCACCGCGATGGACGACGGCACCCGCGAAGTCGAGACCGGGACATCGCGAGCCCAGGCTGCGGGTCAGGCGCTTCACGAGATCGTGGCGGCCGCCAAGGCCGTCAAGGAACAGGTCGCTTCGACCCTGCAAACGACCAACGAGATGAGCGTCGCCTCCCGCCGGCTGACCGAGTCGATCGACAGCGTCAGCGCCGTGGTCGAAGAGAACACGGCGGCCACTGAAGAGATGGCGGCGGGCTCGATCGAAGTGGCCTCGGCCCTGCAGACCGTGGCCTCCGTCGGCCAGGAGAACGGGCAGGCCGTGTCGGACGTGGCCCAGGCAGCCAGCGACATCGCCGGCCAGGTCGAGTCGGTCGCGGCCTCTGCGACCCAACTCGCCGATCTCGCCGATCGCATGCAGCGCATCGTCGGGCAGTTCAAGCTCAGTTGAACTGCGCCGAAAGAGGATCGAGGGGCGAGAGGCGAGGGGCGAGGGGCGAAGGGCGAAGGGCGAAGGGCGAAGGGCGAAGGGCGAAGGGCGAAGGGCGAACGCTACCGCGCGGCAGCATTCGCCCCTCGCCTCTCGATTCTCGCCCCTCGCCCCTCGCCCCTCGATTCTTGCCCTCGCCGTTCGGGCAGGGTTGCCGCTGCGACATGGCCGCAGGTATCCTGAAGGGACACACACGTTCAACAGGAACCTCACATGGCTGATCATGCCCTCGCTCAACTCGACCACTATCGATTGCTCGGACACAGCGGTCTGCGAGTCTCGCCGCTGACCCTCGGCACGATGACGTTTGGGGAGAACTGGGGCTGGGGCGCAGCAGCCGACGTGTGTCGGCAACAGGTCGACGCCTATGCCGAGCGCGGCGGCAACTTCATCGACACGGCCATCAATTACACGAACGGTCAGAGCGAAGCCATCGTCGGCGAGGTGCTCGAGGGGCGCCGCGAAGCCTTCGTGCTGGCGACCAAGTACACGCTCAACACGCAGTCCGACAACCCCAACGCCGGCGGAAATCATCGCCTCAACCTCGTTCGCTCGGTCGAGGCAAGCCTCAAGCGCCTGCGCACCGACCGCATCGACCTGCTCTACGTGCACATCTGGGAGTTCCGAACGCCGGTTCAGGAGGTGATGCGCGCGCTCGACGATCTGGTGAAGGCCGGCAAGGTCGTCTACGTCGGGATATCGGACACGCCGGCCTGGAAGGTCGCGCAGGCCAACACGCTGGCCGACCTGCGCGGCTGGTCGCCGTTCATCGCCCTGCAGGCCGAGTACAGCCTGATTGAACGCGACGTCGAGCGGGATCTGGCCCCGATGGCGCGTGACCTGGGCCTCGGCCTGATCCCCTGGGGCGCGCTCAACGGCGGCGTGCTCACGGGCAAGTACAACCCGATCACGGAGACGAACGCCTCGGAGGCCAAACGCGGTCGCGGCGAAGATCTCGACGACCGCAAGCGCGCCATCTCGGTGGCCGTTCAGGAGATCGCGCGCGACATCGGGCGGACTCCGTCTCAGGTGGCGATCAACTGGCTTGCCCAGCGACCGGCCGTCACCAGCGTGCTGCTCGGCGCGCGCAAGCTCGAGCAGCTGATCGACACACTCGACAGCCTCTCGTTCACCCTGGAAGCCGAACACCGCGCTCGGCTCGATGCCGTCAGCCAAATCGCCTACGGTTTTCCGCACGACATGATCGCGTCGCCGGGTGTCGGCCGTCTGATCGACGGTCAAACTGTGATCGAGCAACCGTATCGCCCCCATTGAGGGCAAGGTATCCGCTCACGGCTTCGTCGACGCGGCTTCGTCCGGGCTCGCATCGAACAAATGCGGCGCGTACAGGCGGATCTCGCGCTCGAGCGCTCCGCCAGGCCAGCCCTCGAAATCCGATAGCCGAATGAACGGCCCGTGCGATCCGTCAGCGGCAAGCTTGCTCACGCGATCCGGCAAGATCAGGCGATCGACCGATTTGCCGTTCACCACGTCGCGCTCGAGGCTGACAAGGTCGCGCCAGCCGCAGGCCAAGGTGTTGAACGGCCAACGAAAGTGCTGGATGCCCTGCGGGCTGACAAACACATAGCGCCGCAGTTGGATGACCGAAACGGCGATGTACCCGCCGACGAGCACTCCGTACAGGACCATGCCACCCAGGATCGCGTAGGTGATGAGCAGGTGTGGCGCAGTGGGATTGGGCGACCCCGCCAGGGTCATCCAGCTGACATAGCCGGCCACGAAGAAGCCGACACTGACAAACGTCAGGAGCGGATAGAGCGAGGTCTCGTCTTTGAACGTTCGGGCGTTCAGCCGGTAGCGCGAGTTCATCCCGCGAGTTTACGCAGGTTCTGGGTGCGAGGAGGTATCTCTGCGGCGTGTAGAAGGATCGCCACACCGGGACCACGCCACACGCGCTGCGGGCCAGGAGAGTTGTACGCGTATCGGCCGGACCCGCCTCAGGCTGTGCCCGAAACCGATCCTACGGTGCGTTCTTCCAATATGACGATCGAATCGGTCTGGAAATCCGCCCGTTGGAGAGCGTCGATGCTACAGATCGCACACCTGACGCTGCTTGGCCTGGCTATGGCCGCTGTGGCGGTGGCCGATGTGTTCCTCAAACGAGCGGCGGCCGGCGGCGACCTTCACGCAGCGCTGCGCAGCCCCTGGATGATCGCCGCCATCCTGCTCTACCTCTTCCAGATCGCTGTGTTCACGTTCGCGTTCCTGGCCGGCTGGAAACTCAGCCTGATCGGTGCTCTGCAGATCGCGCTTTACGCCTGCATCGTGGTGGGCGCCGGCCTGCTGCTGTTCCGCGAAACGCTTTCACTCCGCCAGATGGTCGGCCTCGGGCTGGCCGTGGGGGGCGTCATCCTGGTATCCAGCCACTGACGACTGCCGTGAAGAAGCCGGCGCTCCGGCCGGCTCACGCCCTCCGACACGATCGATCAACCAAAACACCAGCGGATTCAGCGTGATCGAGATCAGGGCGCCCGCCAGGATCAGGTTTTGGCCCTCTGCGGGCAGCAACCCAAGGCCCACTCCCAACTCCGCCAGGATGAACGAGAACTCGCCGATCTGAGCCAGCGCGGCCGAGATCATCAACGCCGTGCCGGTCGGCCGGCCAAGCAGTCGAACCAGGCCGAATGCCGCCACCGATTTGCCGATCAGAATGATGGCCAGGACGCCGAGCACGGCCAGCGGTTCGCGGATGAGGATCTCGGGATCGAAGAGCATGCCGACGGCCACGAAGAACAACGCAGCGAACGCATCTTGAAGCGGCTGCGCCTCAGTGGCCGCGCGATGGCTCAGGTCCGACTCGTTGATCACGACCCCGGCGAAGAACGCGCCCAACGCGAACGACACGCCGAACAGCTCGGCCGAACCGAACGCCACGCCCAACGCCAACGCGACGACCGCCAGGGTGAAGAGCTCGCGCGACCCTGTGGCCTCAACGCGCTTTAACAGCCACGGAAAAACCCGGGCGCCCACGACCAGCATCAAGGCCACGAACAGCGCGACCTTGCCGAGCGTCAGGCCCAACGCGGTCAGGATCTCGATCGTCGAAAGGGTCGCGCCGCCCGAGCCGAGGGCCGGCGCCAGCGCGGGCAGCAGCACAAGCGCCACCACCATCACAAGGTCCTCGACGATCAGCCATCCGACTGTGATGCGTCCCTCAGTCGAATCGACGGAGTTGCGCGCCTCGAGCGCGCGCAGGAGCACGACCGTGCTGGCCACCGACAGCGCCAGGCCGAAGACCAGGCCGGCCCCGAACGACCAGCCCCAGAAACTCGTCAGCAGAATACCCAGCACAGTGGCCGCCGTGATCTGAATGAGAGCGCCGGGCACCGCGACGCCGCGAACCGCAAGCAGATCACGCACCGAAAAGTGCATGCCGACGCCGAACATCAGCAGGATGACGCCGATCTCGGCCAGTTGTGGAGCGAGGTGTGTGTCGGCGACGAAGCCGGGCGTGAAAGGCCCGACCGCCACGCCGGCCAACAGATACCCGACAAGCGGGGGAAGCCTCAATCGCGTTGCGACGAAGCCGAAGATGAACGCGAGACCCAACCCGACGGCCACTGTGGAGATGAGGGTGTAATCATGCATACTAGCCCCCTCCCCCGGTGAAGAAGTCTTCATCGCCGACCGGCAGGTACGGCCGCGCGGCCTCGGGGTCGATGTCGACGCCCAACCCCGGTCGATCCCAGACCTCGATGTAGCTGTCCTTGACGATGGGGTTCGGAAGCCCCACGACGATGTTCGACCACCAGTCGGTGAAGCCGGTCGGGTACTCGAACGCGATGTAGTTCTCTGGGAGGGTCGCGCACACCTGCACCAGCGCGGCCAGGCCGATCAGGCCGTTGCCGGTGCCGTGAGGCGCGATGAGGATGCCATGCAGGTCCGCGTACTCAGCCACCCACTTGAGTTCGGCAAGGCCACCGACGTCGCACGGATCAGGGCCGATGATGTTGACAGCTTGCATCTCGATCAGGTCCTTAAAGTTGTGGCGAAGGTAGATCTGTTCGCCGGTGTGAATAGGCGTGGTCGAGCGGGTCGTCAGGTCGCGATAGAGCTGCGGGTTGACGTAGGGTGTGTAATCGCCTGTAAGCAGATCCTCGAGCCACATGACGTTGTAGGGCGCCACGGCCTCGGCCAGGCGAATCGCATCGGGCAGGGTCCAGCCCGGGCCGCAGTCAAGCGCCAGGCCGACGGTATCGCCCATCACGGCCTTCATTGCCGCCACGCAGTCGACCACGTGCTTGAGGCCTCGCTCCGTCAGCAGGCCGCGATTGGCGTGCCAGCGGATCGGCCTGGCGTCGCCGTAGAAGAAGCCGGGCACACGATCGGCCATGTGGCTATGGAAGGCGATGCCTTGTTTGACGATCGAGAAGCCTTCGGGCGACGCCATCATCTGCCGCATGTTCTCGGCATAGGACTCAGGCGATTGGTCGGCCAGCTGGAAGCGCACGGCGCCGTTGTAGACGCGCACCCTGTCGCGCACTTTTCCGCCGAGCAACCTGTAGATCGGCAGCCCGGCCGCCTTGCCGGCGATGTCCCACAAGGCGATTTCGATCGCGCTGACGGCCGCGCCCCAGGGCTTGAAGCTGCCCAGACGCCGGATCTTGAGCATGACGCGCTCGACGTTCACGGGATCTTCCCCAAGGAGAATATCGCGATAAAAGAGAACGTGTGGCTTCAGATACGGTTTGTACGACTCGATCGGCCCAAGGCCATGGAGTCCTTCATCGGTCGTGATCCGCAGAATGGGCGTGCCACCGATCACCGTGCACTTGAGGTCCGTGATTTTCATCGTCAACGCTCCTGTGAGATTGCGGGCATTTTGCCATGAATTGATGCAGCCCGGTCCGTGGGTGACAGGATGGGGCTACTCGAGGCCACGTCGCCGAGAGGCTGGACGGTTCATGGAAGAGCCAAAAGACGAGAATAGTCGGCGCAAAACCGTCTAGAATGCTGAACGTCGAGTTCGAGGCGACACTCAACAAGAGGTGGAAACGATGCTGGCAGACAATAGCGCGAAATGCCTGGTGTGTGAACGCGACAGCTATCAGATCCCGTTGATGGCGTTTCAGTATCGGTCGGCGACGGTGTGGATCTGCCCGGAACACCTGCCGATCTTGATCCATCAACCGGCCAGGCTCGCCGACCGGCTGGCCGGGGCCGATGGCTTCTCGGGGGCGCAACCCGACTCAGACGAGTAGACCTGACGAGCGCGCCGTCGAGCACGCATAGACGGCAGCGGCCTGTTCGGCCAAATCGCGAAGGCTGAGGCGCAGGGCAAGCGGCTCGATCACCTCGACGGCTCCGCCGAGCCCGAGCAGCCGCGTTCGCGCCTCCTCGAAGAACCCGAACGTCATCTCCACAGTCGACCATTCATCGCCGTCGTCGAGCTGCTTGACGCTCGCGGCGGACTCGTAGCCGAGATACCAGGCGAGCCGCGGCAACAGCGTCGACTTGATGCGCACCCGAACGATCAATGTCGGACGATCGCGTTCGATCTCGCCGCACCAGCGTTGCCAGAATCGCTCGAGGTCGAACTCGGGTGGGCGAACCATGGGCGTGCCGGTCACTTCCGCAGCGATCACATCCGACACGGCGTACGCGCGCACCCGGTCCTCGCGCGCGCCGACCAGATACCAGGCGCTGGCCTTGGCGACGAGGCCGTATGGCGCCACATCGAAGGTGACCGGCCCGTCGATCGGCGGCCCGACGCGTACCGTCAACCGCAGGGCATGCTCTTCCCACACCGCCCGATACAGCTCCTGAAGATGCGGCACGGGCCTTTCAGGTTGGTTCCATCCGGTCGAGTCGAGGTAGATCCGCTGGTGCGAGGCGGCTGCCGCGCCGCGCCGCGCTTCCGGCAACGAGGCCGACAGTTTGCGCAGCGCGCTCTGCAGATCACGGCTGACGCCCAGGGTAGTGAGCGGCTGCGGCACATGCAACATGAACAACGCGCGCGCCTCCGGCTCGGTCAAGCCCGTCAGCGAGGTGCGGTAGTTCTCGAGGAGCGAGCACCCGCCACCGGGGCCGCGCTCCGCAACGACCGGGACGCCGGCGATGCCGAGCGCCTCGAGATCGCGGTAGATCGTCCGCTCGGAGACCTCGAGTTCCTGTGCCAGCGCCTGGGCCGTCACGCGGCCACGGGCCTGCAGAATCATCAGCAGCGCGATCAGACGATCCGCACGCATCCCCCCTCCCTGAACGCTTTTGATGCTAGCACGAAATCCTGACAGGAGTTGTCAGACGGGTGCGTAAGATGTGACAAGAACGTCGCGCTCAGGCGAGGCGCCACCTGGCGCGACGAGAATCATGACAAGGGGAGACACCTATGACTGAAGACGTTCGAATCGTTCGCCTTGAACCGATGCGTGTGGCTGCGGCGCTGGGGTTCGGCCCTGAGCCCGAGGGACAGGCCTGGGAGGCGCTGACGCGCTGGGCCGAGGCCGCCGGCCTGGCGCTGACCGACCATCGTCTGTTCGGCTTCAACAATCCATCACCCACGCCCGGCAGCCCGAACTACGGGTATGAACAGTGGCTGGTTTTGAAGGGCGAGGCAGCGCCTTCGGCTGCCGTGCAGGTCAAGCCCTTCGCTGGCGGCCTGTATGCCGTGATGCGTTGCGCTGGCACCCCGAACCCCGAGATCTGGCAATCGCTCGTACGCTGGCGCGAGGCGAGCCCGTACCGCGCTGCTCATCACCAGTGGCTCGAGGAGCTCCTCACGCCTGATCTTCTCGGTCAGTGGGAGAAGGTCGAGTTCGACCTGTATCTGCCGATCGCCGAATAAACCGCAGACAGCCGACGGCGGGCCGCAGATCGACGAGAGACGAGTGACGATGGTTGCCTGTCCGTTCAGCCATCATCACTCGTCTCTCGTCAGCCCGCGAGCATGATCTGCGCCAGTTCTGCGGTCTACGGTCCACCCTTGGCGGACTTCCTCTTCAGAACCCACGCCCGTTGAGTCATCGTCACCTTAAAGCCGAACGACTTGTAGAAGGGCTGGTCGGAGCCCACATAAGCGATGCGAGCACCAAGGTCGGCACAGCGGCGAATTCCGTCGAGGACGACGGCGCGCCCGAGACCCAGCCGACGGTAGCTCGGGTCGGTGGCCACAGGCTCGACCAGGGCGATGCTGTTGTGCGGCTCGAACCACATCCCACAGAACGAGGCCCAATCGCCGTTGGGCGCGACGACGGCCAGGGTGAGATCGTGGCGAAAGAACGGGCTCGACTGCATCTGTCTGCGCCAGCGGATGCCCTCGGCCGGCGGCTCACCGGGATGATCGAACCCGCGCCACAGCACTCGATGCATGCGCACCAGGTCGTTCTCTTCGGCCAGGGTCGTGATGCGATAGCCCTCGGGCAGCCGCAGGTCGGGCGCGAATCCCTCTGGCGTCTCGAGGCACGCTATGGGGCGCGCGGCATCCGGGTCGAGCACGAAGCCGCGTGATTGGGCGATCGCCTCGAAGTCGGGGTCGACGTCGGCGATATAGGCTCGCAGCGTTCGCGTGCCATCGGCGTCAATCTGGGCCAGCTCGGCCATGGCGTAGTCGAGCATCTCAGGCTTGAGGGAACCGTATTCCGGCCTGACGGCGAAGAAGGCCTCACCCACTGTGTACTCATAGTGAGCAACAGCCACCAGCCGGTCGTCGTCGTACCAGAGGCGAAAGCGGCCGAGCAAGCCGAAGTCCAGGTTCGGATGGCTGTGCATGTAGGCCCAGATCGGCTGAATCCAGTTGCCGTCCTGGTTGAATGGCCGATAGAGCGAGATCAGGAAGTCGCTGATGGCATAGTAATCGTCGATGCTGGCATAGCGCCGATGGGTGATCACAACGAAGCCTTTCCCTTAGTCCAGACCTGTCAGATGCAGGCGAGATTCATCCACACGATGGGCGATCCAGAAATCGAGTGTCGCGGATCCGGGTCCATTTTCTATCCACCGTGCCCGGTCGAAGCCTGTCAGACATCCACCTGACATCGGCAAATGTCACTTGACCTCGCAGGCCAGCCGGGTGTAGCCTCCAATAACAAACCGACGGTCGGTTTTTCATCGAGGCCCATATGCCCCGAACTGTCAAGGAAGAGGAAAACGCCCAAAAACGCGCCGAAATCCTGGATGCCGCCCAGGGCCTGATCTTCGCCAAGGGCTACGAAGAGATGTCCATCCAGGACATCTTGAACGAGCTCAGCATCTCAAAAGGCGCCTTTTACCACTATTACGACTCGAAGCCGTCGCTGCTCGAAGCCGTCCTCGACCGGATCATTGACCAGGTGGCGCGCCTTGTGACGCCCATCGTCCAGGATCCACACGAGCGCGCGCTCACCAAAATGCAGCGCTTCTTCGACTCGGTATCGCAGTGGAAGGCCGCCCGCAAGGATTTTCTGCTGGGCCTGACCCGCGCCTGGTACTCGGACAAGAACGCCCTGGTTCGGCAGAAGATCATGGCCCGCCTGATGCACGCCGGCACGCCGTGGATGACGGCTCTTGTGCGGCAGGGCATTGCCGAGGGCGACTTCGATACGCCCTACCCCGATCAGATCGGGTCCGTGACATTCGGGCTGGTCCAGAGCCTGGGTGACGTCCTGGCCGGATGGGCGCTGGCGCCCAATCAAGATGTCGCGGAGAGCCGTAAGGTCGTCGCGGCTTTGCGGGCCTACAACGACGCGATCTGTCGGCTGCTTGGCACCCCCCCGGGCGCGCTCATCATCATGCGGCCGGAGGTTCTCAAGGTCTGGTTCGGAGAGGAAGCGCTCGTCGACGAGGTCGGAGAAATGGAAGAGACGAAGTGATCCAATCATCAGCACCTGCTTTCGCCAGGCAGGACACCCTGACGCGCATCCTCTTGCTTTGCGGAGCCGCAGCCGGGCCGTTGTTCACTCTGATCTATCTGATCCTCGGCGCCACACGAGTCGACTATGACCCGCTGCGCCATCCGGTCAGTTCACTCGCGATCGGCCCCGACGGCTGGACCCAGGCCGCAAACTTCTTCGTCACCGGCGCGCTGACTCTGGCCTTCGCCGTCGGCCTCTGGCGGTTGCTGCGTCGGCCCGGCGGATCGACGTGGGCGCCGATCCTGGTCGCCATCATCGGCCTCGGTCTGATCGGTGCCGGCGCCTTCGTCACCGATCCGATGAACGGCTACCCGCCAGGGACGGCGCTGCTCTCGATGGATTACACCTTCCCAGGGCGCATGCATCGCACGCTCTCCGCCCTGGTGTTCATCGGCTTACCCGCTGCCTGTTTCGTGCTGGCGCGCCACTTCGGGCGCACCGGACGGAGCGGCTGGTCGACGTATTCGACGATAACGGGCGTCGCGTTCATCGCCCTGTTCGTGATCACCAGCCTGGGATTTGGTCAGATCGGCGGCCTTCAGGCCGTCGCCGGGCTGTTGCAACGGCTCACCCTGATCGTGGGCTTTGCGTGGATGACCGCCAGCGCGGTCGCCTTGTGGCGCGCTGAAGGCGCGCACTGAATGCTTCGAGAGGAGTAGTAGGTATGGGACTTTACTTCCAACAGGCCTGGCGCAATCTATGGAGGCACAAACGCCGAACGTTGATCGTCGTGGCCGCCATCGGCAGTTGTCTGGCGATGATGATGATGTACGACGGTCTCGTCGCCGGCTTCGAGAACGCGATCTATGGCAACGCCATCCGTGTGCTCGGCGGCAATCTTCAGATCCACGCCGCGGGCTATGGCGAGCAGGTCGAGCAAAACCCGATCATGCCGCTGCCCAACGACGTCGCGATCGCGGAAGCTGCCGCGGCTCAGCCGCATGTGTTGAGCGCGTCGCGCCGCATCACCACCGGCGGCCTTGTGACCAATCGCGAAGGCGCGTTTGCGGTGTCGATCGTCGGCATGGAGCCCGAGAAGGAAGCGTCGGTCAACCTGATCGCCCAGAACGTCAAGGAGGGCCGCTTCCTGACGTCCGACGACGCCGACCTCGTCCTCATCGGGAAAGGCCTGGCTGAAGAAATGAACCTGGCCGTCGGCGACCGGATCACGGTGGTCGGTCGCGCCACTCACGCCCAGATGCGACAACGGACCCTGGAGGTCGTCGGCATCTTCGACCTCGGCATGCCCGATATCGAGAAGACCACGGTCTACGTTTCGCTCGCCGAGGCGCAAGGGCTGTACGACCTGGCCGGTCAGTCGACCGAGATCGTGATCACGCTCGAGCAGCTAGGTCAGGAACCGCCCGTGATGCAGGCCCTGCAGCCGGGCCTGAGCGGCGCCGAGATCACGTCGTGGGAGACCAACTTCCCTGACCTGAAGAACGCCATCTCGCGCAAGGGCGCTGTGATGGACGTCTTCGCTGTCGTGATCCTGGGCATCGCCGGCATCGGCATCCTCAACCTGCTGATGATGGCCGTGTACGAACGCACGCGCGAGATCGGTCTGCTTGGCGCGCTCGGGATGCGCCCGCTCCAGATCACGTGGTTGTTCTTACTCGAGGGCGCCATGATGGGCATCGTCGGCGTGACCGCCGGCGTGATCCTGGGCCTGGCGGTCAACGGCTTCATGGGACAGGTCGGCTTCGATTACGGCCAGTTCTCGAGCCTCACGAGCTATACGGCCCTGATCACGGGCAGGGTGTATTCCACGCTCGGCCTCGAGAGGATCGGTCAGCGCGCGATCACGACGCTGGTGATCGCCATCCTGGCGTCGATTTATCCCGCCCGCGAGGCGTCGCAGAGCGAACCCGCGATGGCCCTGCACCATGTATGAGAGGCACGAATGATCCGACTCTTTTCAATGGCCTGGCGCGATCTGGGCCGCAACCGCCGCCGTTCGTTCTTCTCGGCGCTCGCCCTGGCCGTCGGCATGGCGTTGCTCCTGCTGATGGCTGCGACCGTCACAGGTGAGATGCGCGACGCCTTGAATGCGTCCATCCGCCTGCAGACCGGTCACATCGAGGTGCGCGCGGCGGACTACAACCCCGAAAAAACCAGCCTCAAGTGGGAAGACCTGCTCGAGGCGCCGGCCGGCATGGCGGACCAGATCGCGGCGCTGCCGCAGGTCGTGGCCGCCACACCGCGACTGTACGCCGCCGGCATCCTCACCTTCGGTGACGTCACCCGCGGCGTGCGCATCGTCGGCGTCGACGTCGACTCCACCGCCAATGCGCCGTACACCGACGGCCTTGTCAGCGGCGCTTTCCTGGCCGCCGACGACCGCGAGGGTGTCCTGGTCGGCAAAGAGCTGGCGGGCAAAATCGAGGCCAAGCCCGGCGACCGCATCAACTTGATGATCAACACGTCGAGCGGCGAGGTCGACGAACAGGCCTTCCTCGTTCGCGGCATCTACAACACCGGCATGCCCGGCTACGACGAGGCGACCGTCATCATGCCGCTGGCCAAGGCTCAGGCGATCACCGGGGCCGGCGATCGTGCCAGCAGCATCTTCGTACTGCTCAAGGACCGCGAGCAGGCCGACGCCGTGGCGACCGCCCTGTCGGCTAACAACGTCACGCTCGTCACCTGGTCGAACGCAAACGAGTTGCTGGCGTCGTTCGACCAGTTCGCAGGCGCCTACATGTTCGTGCTGTACCTGATCGTCCTGGGCATCACGGCCACGGTCATCATCAACACCCTGATCATGGCGGTCTTCGAGCGCACGCGCGAGATCGGCATCCTCTCAGCGGTCGGCATGCGCAGCGGGCGGATCATGGCCATGTTCTTCGCCGAGTCGAGCCTGCTGGCCGTCGGCGGCATCATCATGGGCCTGCTCCTTGGCGGGGCGCTCGTCTGGTACGCCTCCGTCTTCGGTTTCTACATCGGCAACTATGGCGCCAGCGGGATCCTGATCGGCGAGACGATCCACGCCTTTCTGACCTGGAACGACGCCATCCTGCTGATCGTGATGACCTTCGTCATCACGCTGCTGGCAGCGCTCTACCCCGCCTTTCTGGCGTCGCGGATGGAGCCGGTGGAGGCACTGCATCGGGGAGAGTAACGCGACGGCGGACCGCAGACGGCGGACGGCAGTTCCTGTCCTCCTCCGCTTGCGTTCGCCAAACGCCTGCGGTCCGCGGTCTGCGGCCCGCTGTCATCGAAAGTATGCTCTGCGGTCTGTGGTCCGCCGTCTGCGGTCCAATCGGTGTCCGCGGTCCTTAAGGAAACGCCATCATGGAAGTCACACGTGTTGAAAACGTCACCCGCTCATTCAAGACGGGCAAGCTCGAGACGCAGGCGCTGCGCGGCGTCAACCTGACCATCGAAGGTGGAGAGTTCACGGCCCTGGTCGGGCCGTCGGGTTCGGGCAAGACCACGCTGCTGCAGCTCATCGGCTGTCTCGATCAGCCGACGACCGGCAAGGTCTTCATCAACGGCAAGGATGTCAGCCACCTGAACCGCAACCAGCGCGCCGACATGCGCCGCGGGACCATCGGCTTCATCTTCCAGTTCTTCGCCCTGATCCCGACGCTGTCGGCCGCCGAGAACATCGAACTGCCCATGCTGCTCGCCGGCACGAAGCCCGCTGAGCGCAGCGCGCGCGTCAAGTGGCTGCTCGAAGCCGTCGACCTGAGCGAGCGCTCGCATCACAGGCCCGATCAGCTCTCAGGCGGGCAACAGCAGCGCGTCGCCATCGCGCGCGCCCTCGCGACCCAACCGTCGCTGATCCTGGCCGACGAGCCGACCGCCAATCTGGATACGACGAACGGCAAGCAGGTCATGGACATCATGACCCGGCTCAACCAGGAGACGGGCGTGACCTTCGTCTTCGCCACGCACGACCCACGCGTGATCTCATACGCGCGCCGGATCGTCAATCTGCGCGACGGCGTGATCGTGCCTGCCGACGAGGCTGTGGCAACCGTGGCTTAGGCGACGAAGGACGAAGGTTGTCTCACACAACCTTCGTCCTTCGTCTGTTCCCGTTGGAGTCGTACATGAAGACTCGTCTCATCCTGGCTCTCGGCCTGGCGTTGGGCCTGGCCGCTTGCGATCGCTTTCCGGGCTCGCCGCCCGAGGTCGTGCCCACGGTCGTCTTGAACGGCGCAAACGCGCCGGCCGCGACGGAAGCGACAACGGCGAACGCACCCAGCCTGGGAGGCGGAAGCGCGGCGGCCTCAGGCGTGATCGTCCCGGCTCAAGAAGCTCGCCTCGCCTCGGCCATGGCCGGCCGGGTGGAGAGCGTGACGGTTGCTGCGGGCGACCCGGTCGAGGCCGGCCAGGTGCTCGTGCGGCTCGCCGGCGGTGAACGCCTCGCCGCCGCCGTGACCGCCGCGGACCTCGAGCTCTTGAATGCGCGACAGGCGCTTCAAGACCTACAGGATTCGGCGGCAACGGCCGCGGCTCAGGCCCAGCTGGCCGTCGCCACGGCGCAGGACAACCTGGATCGAGCCCAGCGTGACCTGAATGGCCAGGCCAACCCTGACGTGACCTACTACCAGCAGCAATTCGATCGCGCCTCACAGGCCCTGACGACGGCTCAACAAAACGCCCAGATCACGGAATACCAGATCGGGCTGCGAGCGGCCGCCGATGCGTTGACCAACACGACAAACGCGTTGAACAACCTCAAGGATCTCGAGGCCCGTTATCCCGGTTACAGCGATCAACACAACAACGCCCTGGGCAACGCCCAGATCGCTTACGATCGCGCCCTTCAAGATTTCCAGGCGGCGCAGCTCCGGCTGCAGCAGGCGCTTGCCGCCGACGACAACGCCGTGACCGACGCACAGAAGGCGTACGACACGGCGCAGGCCAACCTGGCGGCGGCCCGGCGTGGGCCCGACGCTGTCAAGCTAGCGCTCGCTCAGGCCGACGTCGCCGTGGCGCAGGCCGCGCTCTCCGATGCCCAGGCCCTGTATGCAAAGTTGAAAGACGGGCCGGATCCGGATGCCCTGGCCATCGCTCAGGCGCGCGTCGCCAACGCCGAAGCTCAATCGACTGCGGCCAAGGCGGCACTGGCGGATCTCGAGATCAAGGCGCCCTTCGCCGCCACCGTCGGCGAGGTGTCGGTGAACGCAGGCGAATGGGTCACGCCCGGCCAGCCAGCCATCGTCCTCACCGATCTGAGCGCCTTGAAAGTCGAAACCACCGATCTCAGCGAGCGTGATGTGCCCAGGCTCGTCATCGGGCAATCAGCCAGCGTCTCGATCGATGCGCTGGGCCAGACCGTGACCGGCCGCCTCGTGGCTATCGCCCCGCTGGCCGGCACGCTGGGCGGCGACGTCGTCTACAAGGCCACAATCGAGCTCGACGAACAGCCCGCGGGTCTGCGACCCGGGATGAGCGTCGGGGTCACCCTCGCGCCCTGAATCACGAGGGGCGAACGCCACCCCGCGGTAACGTTCGCCCCTCGCTCTGCTTCCCTGCCCACAACCTCAATTCACGAAAATGGGCGGCGCCGTCACCGTCGTGGGGAGTGCGGCGTTATAGAGCACCGCCCCGCCCGACGCGCGCAGGTCGAGCGTGCCGCCGAGGCCCGTGTTCGAGAAGCGCACCAGCGCGCTGCGGCCGTCGGCGAACGTGATCTGAACGCCGGTCTGGCCCGCGGCGTCGGAGCGCGCGGCCGTCGCCACGCCGCCGTTGGTGTCGATCACGTGAAGGAACAGCGACTGCGAGCCGGCGCTATCGCTGACCTCGACCCGTGGGCTGAACCCGGACACCACCTGCGAAGTCAGGCCAGTCGGCGCCAGGCGGTAGACGTCCAACCGATTGCCGCCGCTGACATACGAGAAGCGGTCGCCGTTGATCGTCGGCGAGCCCGGCATGTTCAGAGTCCAGATGCGACTCATGCCTGCCCCAGACGTCACGACCCGATCGAAGATGACGAAGGTGCCGGGCTTGAGAAACAAATACTCGCGCTCGACCTTGCTCACCTGCGGCTTGCCGGCGTAAAGCGGAGTGACCTGGGCCGAGGCGTAGGTGAATTGGGCGTTGTTAGCGAGTGCGGCCATGTGGCACGGCTGGCCTTCGACATTCTGAGTGATGGTGCTGCCGTTCGCCGTGATGCGCACCAGGTTGTGATTGAACTCATCCTGCTCGATGCCCGAGTGGGAAGCCGTGTTCGCATCGGAGGCCAGCCACGAGCCGCGATAGATCACGAAGCTGCCCTGATCGCGATGCGCGTGACTCTCAGTAAGCGGCCCGCAGATGAAGTTCGAGTAGGCCGCACCGGTCGTCCAGTCGGAGCGCATAGCGAACTGGCCGGTGCCCGGCGCCCAGTACGCGGTCGACAACGCGTCGAGCGTTTCAGGATTGAGCGCCGGCGGGTTGTAGATGAAGTCGGCGTAGAACATGAATCTCGACCCCATCTCAGGAACCGAGGAGTCCCTTAACGCCGTGTCGGCCACAGCCGAGAGACGCTCGTTCGGATACATCGCCATCAGCTCGAGCAACTCCTCCCGGTGATAATCGAACAGCGCGGCGGTCGACTCGCGCGCGTGGTCGCCGGTCGGCGCGAGGTAGTCGAGGGTCGGCACGATGCTATGCAGCATGAAGGCCATCGTCGCCAGGGTGTGCGGGGTCTTGTCGGCGACTCTTTCGCCGGTCGATCGTTCCCACCAGTCGTAGAGGCGGAAGAGCCCGCGCAGAGAGACGCCGTAGCCGGTGCCCTCGCGTGACCCCCCGCCGGTGAGATCGCTGTTGAAGGTCGGGAAGAGCTGGTTCTCCAGCTTGCTCGTGCGGAACGTGTCGAGCCAGGTCTGGGCCTGGGCGTTCTCGCCGCGGCTGGCGAGGCCCGTGAGCATCGTCGCGCGCAGGAACGAGTAGTAGTAGTTGTTGGCCGGGTTGTCGATCGACCAACCTGACCAGGGGTAGCCCACCCCGCCCCACTGCGCCTGACTGGGATGCCAGACGTTCCAAACAGCCTGATTGGCGTAGTTCACCCAGCGCGTGCGCTGCGACGGGGTCAATCTGTCGTACGCCCAGTCGTAGACCAGCATGGTGTCGCCGATCATGTCGCCGACATACAGGTAGCTGTCGTTGGATACCGTGGCCTTCTGCCCGGCGTTGATCAGTGCCTCTTCGCTGGTGACCAGGGTGTCGACCCAGTTGACTGCGTAGTTGGCGTACGCGACGTTACCGGTCAGCTGATACATGAGCGCGGCGTGCCAGCCCTCGAAGCCGTAGTAGTCATTGCCGGCCAGCTGACCGTCGACATAGTCACGGAAACGCACCGCTGAGGCCACGTTGGCTGCCAGTAATTGCTGCAGGCAACTCTTGGTCGCCGCGTGGCTGAGCAGGACGCGCGGGTGGGCTGTCGGGTACGTCGGCGTCGTGGCGGTGCTACGAGTGATCACACAGCCATCGCGCGGCAACACCGGCGCTGAGTTGCGCAGGACGGCTGGGAGGCGGATCTGGTTGGCTGGCCCCGTCTGAGCGTCAACAATCATGGGTTGCGGGTAGAGGGTCAACAACAATCCGACAATCAGCACAAGACGCTTGAAGATCAACATTCACTCATCCTAACCAACCGGAGCGGAGAGCGTCAACGGTGCCCGGCCGCATAAGCGGGCCGTATTTCTGCGGAGATCAGGGGTGCGCTTACAAAACCGGCAATTTGCCCTTGGCCAGATAATCCACCACCACGTCATAAAAACTTAAAATCGACTCGCCGCCCGCCAGCCCTGAACGATATTGCTTGTGGACCTTCCAGATGGGAAAGACCCGACCACCGGCGGCGAGCGCCAGGCCCCAATCCTGCTGGAAATCGTCCCACAGCCAGTCGGCGGCCACTTCGGCCCGAATGCATTCGCCCAGGAACGCGCCGAGGGCGTTGAGGGTGCCCACAGCTTCGGCGTCCGGGCCGCGACGATCACGCTCGCGCTCGATGTAGCCTTCGACCCAGGCCACTGAAGCCCGGTTGGGCCCGAACTCAACGTCACTGAGCGGACCAAGGCTTTCGACGACCAACGCGGCAAGCTCCGGCAATCGGAGCAAATCGGCCCGGATCTCGGCCTCGGTCCATTCGGAATCCGCCATAAGGCTATTCTAGCGGTTGGCAACAGACACGCGAATTTACGGCGCCTAAAAACTTCAGTCAGCGGTCGGCAAGCGACGAATTTATGACGCGTTTAGGGGCGCCCGGCCGCCTCAACCGGCTCGCAACGCGTCGCGCAAAACACGATAGCCGATCACGTGAGTGCCGCTGGCAGCGACAGAGGCCCGCCAACCCTCATCCAGAAAAAGGGCGCGGTCCGCGACGCGCGAGCGCCAGTCCGGCGCGATGGCCCGCAACTCGGGCGTGTCGCTGGCAGGATGAACGATGAAGTGAGTGAGCCCCGGCGGACAGTTCTTCAGGGCCTGCGTCGCCTCGGCCAACCGACCCTCAGCGGTGCTCAGCGACATGCAGTAGACGTGATCGAAGATCGGGAGACCCCGTTCTTCGAACTCGTTCGTGACGCGCACCAGAGTCGAGGCAGCGGAGTCGTCGAAACCGCTCGCCCGCAGCGACTGTTCGTCGCGACGCAGCGCGAAGGCCGGCAGGAGATGCTCGAGCGCCAGGCCGAGATACAACGGCAGGTAAGCCGGCGTGAACACGGACAGCATGTGCGAGTCGATGTGCGTGACGTCGATGCCGAACGCCAGCGCCTTCTCGAGTTGGGCGCGCAGCTCGCGCGCGACGGCGTCGGGAGTAGCATGCACGCGCGTCGGATCCGTTCCGTGCGGGAAATAGCCTTCCGAGTCGAAGAGGCCCGTCGCGGGGTCCGCGGTCGAGAGCGCGCCCCACCGATACGCAGCCCACTCTGCCGTGAGGGTCATGTGCACGCCCACATCGGGGTTGCGCGCCGACAACTCAACGATGCGCGCAGCGGCGGCCGGAAACCATGCGCAAGGCACCATGACGGCCGCCGAAGAGACCAGACCGAACTCCAGCATGTCCGAGTAGGCCGACACCGTGCTCTGGCACATGCCGATATCGTCGGCATGCAGGATCACGACACGATCGGTCTCCGAGAACCCCATCTTCCTCAAAAAAGCATTGGGTGTGGTCATGTCTATTCCTGAGCGCGTCGGCCCTGCGCGGGTCTGGATCGCATCGGCCCGCGCGGTCGGCCGGGCCCGACGTCAGGTCATGATACCCGACCACCGCTCGCCTCGACGTCGTGACGCGGCCATAGAGTCACGCCGGTCGGCGTAGGTCGACGAACATCCACGCCACCAACAACCCCATGGTGGCGCCCGGGATCGCGCCAATCCACACGAACTCGGCCATGCTCGTGATCGTCGGGCCGATCGCCAGCGCCAGGGCGCCGCCGCTCAGCGCGCTGGCGGCCGGCCACCACCCGGCTCGATCCCATTGCCCACGCAACACCAGCCATTGCGCGATGCCCGTCGTCGCGCCGACGATCATGAGCGTCGTGCCAGTCGTCAGGGTGTTCATCGCGTCACCCGGCCACAGACTGATCAGCCAGACGACTGGCACCAGGCTGAGCCAGCCAACCGCACTCACGACCGGCCACCAGCCCGCGCGCCGCAGCCGCGCCGACAACATCCAGGTCTGGCCAGCAGCCATCATGACAAACCACAGGAGCAACAGGATGGGCGCCCTCGCGCGGTCTTCGTTGAGCGAAAGCGCCGCGACGACGAGCGTGGCCATGAAGACGGCGGCCACGAGACTGAACGTCGAGATGGCTGTCCAGGTTGCCCAGATCGCGGCAAACGGCCAGTCCTCGACATGCACGAGCCGTCCTGAACGTGCTCTGACGGATCTCATCATGCCTCCCCGAGCGACGACCTCCCGCTTGACAGCCGTGCGCTCACGCCAGCCAATCGAGCCCCAGAACATTGAGCCGCTCCGGCGTCACCCGGCCATCCGGATCGAAGCCGGCAAGCTCGTAGTACATGTCGGTGGCCGCGTCGATCTCCGCCTCATCGAGCGCGACGCCAGCCGTCGGGCCGGAGCCACGCAACGCCTTGTAGAACTTCTTGGGAAGCTTGTCGTCTTTGCGGCTGAGGCCTTCGCGCTGGTTGAACACACGCAGCATCGCCAGGCGCCGTTCACCGATGGTCTGCATCTCGTCGATCGAGAAGTCGTCCCAACCCGTGATCGCGCGCACGGCGGCGACGGTCTCCGCCGGGCCGTACAGGTTCCAGGCCGGACCAAAGACGAACTGGCACAGGTTGCCGCTGTCGAGGAACGCGTACATCTTCTGGGTCGCGAAGGCGAATTCGACCTTGCCGCGGCCCAGGCTGCGGTCCTCAAGTTTCTCGGACACTCCCAGAAGCGCCAGCCGTTCCATATACTGGTCGGTCGCGCCGGACTCGACCATGGGATCGTGCTCCGAGGATTGGTGGTCCGCACCGAAGGCGTTGACAGCATAGATGAGGCCGAGCGAGCGTTTGGCCTGTGGCATGTGGGCCGGTGCCTCGGCCCCCTTGACCGTGATCAGGCAGTCCTCGCCGCGCTCGAGCCGGCGTGAGGCGCGCTCGGAGCCATCCGCCAGGATCTTGCCGAAACCCTCGGCCTTGCCCATCCATTCGGTCATCCGGACCATGGCCTCGGCGTTGCCAAAGCGCAGCGGCAGCCCGATCTCTTGTTCGGTCAACACGCCTTCCGCCACGCACTCCATGGCCCACGCGATCGTGGCACCTGTGCCGATGGTGTCGAGGCCATACTCGTTGCAGATCTGATTGGCGAGCGAGACGGCGTTGAGGTCGTCGATTCCGCAGTACGACCCGAAGCAAGCCAGCGTCTCGTACTCGGCGCCGCCGAAGCGCGGAAGGACCTTTTGCTGCAGGAACTCGGTCTCGACCACCCGTTTGCAGCGCACGGCGCAGGCGTAACACGTATCGCGTTCGGTCAGGATGGTCTCGGCCATGACCTCGCCCGAGAGCGGCTCGGCGCCTTCGAAAGCGCCCTCTGTGTAGTTGCGCGTCGGAAGGGTGCCCATCGCGTTCTGGGGCATGACCACCCCGGCCGTGCCGTAAAGGGCCAGGCCGTTCACATCCGGGTTGTCCTTGACGCTGCCGGCGCCCTGGCGCGCGAGATCGCGGAGCTGGTCAGGAGACGCGACCGTCAGCTTGGGCCCGGTGCCTCGAACGACGACGGCTTTGAGGTTCTTGCTACCCATCACGGCGCCGAGGCCAGTGCGGCCGTTCGCGCGATTCGCCATGTTGATGATGGCCGCCAATCGCGCCAGCCGCTCGCCGGCGATGCCGCATTGCGCGATCTCGACTTTGTCGTCGCCGAGTTCCTGTCGAATCAGGTCGTCGACCTGGCTTGTGGTCTTGCCCCACAGGTGGGCGGCATCGCGCAACTCGCAGGCACCGTCATGCAGGTAGAGGTACACGGGCCGATCGGCGCGGCCTTTGATCACAAGGCCGTCGAAACCCGCAGCCTTCATCTCGGCCGGGAAGAAGCCGCCGGATTGCGAGTCGGCGATGCCGTGGGTGAGCGGCGACTTCGCGTTGATGGTCATGCGGCTTTGCCCGCTGATGGCCGCGCCCGTCAGCGGCGAGAGCATCAGCGTGAGGATGTTGTCGGCCTCAAGCGGGTCGACACCCGCCGGCAGATCACGCAACAGGTAATACAGCCCCATCGCGGAGCCACCCATATACTTGCGATAGAATCCCGGCTCAGGGTTTTCGATCGTCAACGTCCCGTTTGTCAGATCGACGTGCAGAATGCGTCCCGCGTAACCGTATGCCATGCGAGTCCTCCTGTGCCTAGTCTAAACCGGCCCATGACCGAATCACCCATTCAAGTCCACGTCAAGTTGTTTGGTCTGCTTCGACCGCATCATCCAGGACCGAACCGCAGTCTTCCGCTCACCGTGACCGTACCGACGGCGGCGACGGCGCGTGAAGTGGCGACGACCCTGGGCCTGCCGCCCAAACTCACGCGCCTGGTGTTCATCAATGACCAGCAAGCCGGGCTCGATGACACCCTGCAGCCCGGCGATCGAGTGAGTTTCTTCACCGGGACCGTGGGCGGCTAACCTCTCGTCGGATGCCATCGTAACTCAAAATGGAGCAAAATGACCCACTGAGCCGCCATCCACGCGGCCCATAATATTCGACGGCGCCCGATCCACCTTCACCGCCTATTCACTTATCCAAACCGTTCTCCGACCGACATATACCTCAACGATTGCGGTTGGCGCGTCGTCCGTCGTACGCGCCTCAGCATGGCGGAGGTTTGAATGAGTGAATGTGAGTGCGTCCCACGGTGCATCTTCTTCAACGACAAAATGCAGGATAAGCCCGCCACGGCCGAGATGATGAAGAACCGATACTGCCGGGGCAACTTCGACGCCTGCGCACGCCACCGCGTGTTCAAGGTGCTCGGCGGCTCCTGCGTGCCGTCCGACATGTTTCCGACGCAGGCGGAGCGCGCTGACCAGATCCTGGCTGGCGTTCAGGCCTGAGCCCCGTCACGCGTAAGGTCGACGGCGCGGGTCCCAGCCGCGGAGCGAGCCGGTCAGGCTTCCATGCCCAACGTCTGAGAAGCGCATTGCTCGAGCGGCCCGTGATGCCCGCGTGCGACCGCTGATTCGAAGACGCCGAGACGAAGGACGCTGAATCGCTCCAGCCCTCACCGGGCCGGGGCAGGCTCGATGAAATGGCCAGCGTCGGCACGCTCCAGGACGGCCTGGATCGTGGCCATCAGGGCACGCGCGGCCTCGGCGCTGAGCTCAACCGCCACACGCCGACCGGGCCCGCTGGCCACGTCGACGAAGTCAATATTGAGCGAGTGCTCGTACGGCGCATGAAAGGGATGGTCGTAGGAGACATCGGCGCGACGGACGACGAACCAATCAGCTCCGTCTCGGGTGTTGCCGCCCTTGGCGCTGCCGGTGATCTCGACCTGTTGGGCGATCATGGTGCACATGACGATCTCCTTATGCCGCAAGGTGCTCGGCGAAGAAGGCAAATACCTTTGACCAGCCATCGACGGCCTGCGCCTGACGGTAGTTCGGGCGTTCATGGTAGAAGAACCCGTGGCCGGCGTCCGGATACATGTGAAAGCTGTAGTTCTTGTGGTGTTGCTTGAGCGCCTGTTCGTGGAGGTCGACCTGCTCGGGCGTGGGGCTGCGGTCCTCAGCGCCGAACAACCCAAGCAACGGACAATTCAGGTCCGCCGTATAGTCGATCGGCGCCACTGGGCGTTTGGGATTCAGGTCGGCCGGCCCCATCACCACACCGCCACCCCAACAATCCACAACAGCGTCGAAGCCCTTCAAACGACAGGCGGCCAGGTAAGCGTGCCTTCCACCTGAACACGTGCCGAAGATCCCGACCTTGCCGTTGACGTACGGCTGCGCGCGCAGCGTCGCCAGCGTTGTGGCGAGGTCGCCCAGCACTTCTTCATCGGCCACGCCGCCCTCAGCACGGACGGAGGCGGCGACATCTTCGGGCGTGCCGTGGCCGGCTCGCTCGTAGAGGTTCGGCGACACCGCCACATAACCGTGGGCCGCGAACTTTCGGGTCGCATCGAAGTACCAGCTATCCCACCCAGGCATGTGATGCACCAGCACCACCGCCGGGAAAGGCCCGGCGCCAAGCGGTCGAGCCAGGTAGGCGTGAATCGTATCTCCCTGTCCGCCAGGCCAGACGACGGTCTCGGCCAGCATCCCCTGATAGGCATCGGTACGGTCCATGTCGTCTCCTTTTCGCTTTGGCGCACGTTGTGGTCGCATTGTATCCCGTGGAACCGCGCAGAGGCGCCGTTTGTGGATGGCGGTGACGCACACCCGGGCGGCACAGGCTCCGACGCATGCCTCCACCCTGCCCCGGGGCTCACCGGGTCATTCAGGACGTGACCCGCGTCATGGGGTTGACCCCGGCTTGCCGGGTTCGCGTATCAGGCCGACAAGAGCCGGTTGACGGGTTCGACTCTCGTGCTATACTTACTTACCGGTCGGTCAGTTCGAGATCGGCCTTCTCAACGTGAAGATATGAACGACAAAACCCGTAACCAGATCCTGCTCGTGCTCTTTCTCGGCGTCCTCATGGGCGCCCTCGACATCGCCATCGTGGCCCCCGCCCTGCCCGCGATCCAGAGCGCCTTCGGCGTCGACGATCGTTTGCTGGCCTGGACCTTCTCGATCTACGTGCTGTTCAACCTGATCGGCACGCCCTTGATGGCCAAACTCTCCGACACCTTTGGCCGTCGGACCGTATACGTGCTCGACGTAGTCCTCTTCGCGTTGGGCTCGCTGGTTGTGGCGCTGGCGCCGACGAACCTCTTCGGCGTCGTCCTGGCCGGGCGCGCCTTGCAGGGCTTCGGCGCCGGCGGCATCTTCCCGGTCGCGAGCGCTGTCATTGGCGACACCTTCCCGCCCGAGAAGCGCGGCAGCGCACTCGGCTTGATCGGCGCCGTGTTCGGCCTGGCCTTCCTGGTTGGCCCGATCCTCGGCGGCATCCTGCTGAGCGTGGCTGGCTGGCAGTGGCTGTTCATCGTCAACCTGCCGATCGCGGCAGTGGTGGCCGTGATGGCGCTGCGCCTCCTGCCCGCCACTCGCCCCGAGGTGCGCAAGCCATTCGACTGGCTGGGCATGGCGGTGTTGGGCGTGATGCTGGCCTCGCTCTCCTATGGCCTGAACCAGATCGACACGCAGACGTTCATGACGAGTTTGCTGTCACTGAACGTGTGGCCCTTCCTTGTGGTGGCGATCGTGCTGGCCCTGGTCTTCCCGCTCGTCGAGCGCCGCGCCGCCGATCCGGTGCTCAACCTCGATCTCTTCAAGCGGCGTCAGACCGTGCTGGCCGGGTTGCTCTCGGCCGGCGCCGGCCTTGGCGAGGTCGGAATGGTCTTCATTCCTTCGCTGGCGATCGCGGCCCTGCCCGGCCTCGTCGATCAGCGCAGCGCCAGCTATTTGTTGATGCCCGTCGTACTGGCCCTGGCCGTCGGCTCGCCCACGGTGGGCCGGCTGCTCGACCGCTTCGGTTCAAAGACCGTCGTGCTCGGCGGCGCGGCACTGCTGGCCGTCGGCATGCTGCTCTTCAGCTGGCCGGTCATGACCGGTTCGCTTTGGACCTTCATCGTAGCCGGCGCCGTGGTCGGCCTGGGCCTTTCGGCGTTGCTGGGCGCTCCGGTCCGCTACATCATGCTCAACGAGGCGGCTGCCTCTGAACGAACGACGGCGCAGGGTGCCCTGGCACTGTTCACGAGTGTCGGCCAACTGGTCAGCAGTGCGCTTGTGGGTGCCGTGGCCGACTCGCTCGGCGGTGGGGTCAGCGGGTACGGCTCGTCCTATCTCGCGATCGGCGTGATCGCGCTGATCATGGTCGTGCTGACGTTCGGGCTGAAGAACCGCGAGCAAGAGCGGGCGTCAGTGGCCGCGACGGCGGCGCAGAGGGCGTCATGAGCGCGAACCTGATCGCGGCCGTCGCGTGTATGTTGTCGGCCCTGACTCTTTACACGGTCGCCGTCTGGGCCGAGCGCTTCGCCGGCCGGCTCAAGACCTGGCATCTGGTGCTGTTCTGGCTGGGCCTGATCTTCGACACCACCGGCACGACCTTGATGGGCGTGATGGCCGGGTCGATGCAGTTCGACTTTCATGGCATCACCGGCGCCCTGGGCATCGTGTTCATGCTCGCTCATACGTTGTGGGCCACTGTGGCGCTGCTCCTCAAGCAGGAGCGCGTGCTCGTGACGTTCCACCGCTTCAGCCTCGCCGTCTGGTTGCTCTGGCTCGTCGCCTTCTTCAGCGGCGTGATCGGTTCGATGATGCGGTGAGTCCCGACAGGGACTTTCCCACAGATTGATCAGGCTTCGCGGCTGAGGGGGGCCTGTGCCGCAAATCCTGCGCAATCTGTGGGAAAGTCCGTTCCGCATTCATCGCATTTCGACGCCTCGATATACAATCCATTTATGACACAGCCCGAGCCGGCCCTGCGCGGCCAGATCCTGGCCATTGCCCAACGGAAATTCATCGCCAGCGGTTACCACGGCCTGGCGATGCGCGAAATCGCCGAGGCGGTAGGCGTCTCGAAAGCCGCCCTGTATTACCACTTCAAGGACAAAGAGGAGCTCTTCCTCGCGATCCTGCTCCCTTACCTCGAGGCCTTGGAGGTCGAGCTCGATCGGATCGCCGCGCTGCCTGTGTCATCAGCCGAGCGCATCCGCCAGTTCGTGCGTTACGTGCTCGAGCAACTGGCTGAAGAGCGGGCCATCATCCGCCTGGGCAGCCAGGAGATGGGCCAGCTGAGCACAGCCTCGCGCAAGGCCTTCGGCAAGGTCTACCAGGAAAAGTTCATCGGCAAGGTCAAGGCTCTTGTGCGGGCCGGGATGGACAGCGGCGAGTTCAAGGCCGAGAACGCCGAGATCGTCGCCTGGGCTCTGCTTGGGATGATGTACCCGTACTTCTATCCGACTCACACGGGCAACAAGCCGCTTCCGGCCGAGACGATCGAGGCGGTCACGTCGATCTTCCTCAACGGGATCGCCAACACCGCGAGCCGGTAACGGGGCCGGCCGATTCATCACAGCGATCGCATGCAACACAGGGTCGCCACGTTCGGGCGATATCTCCTTCGCCGGTCAGCGGGTCTGATCACCGTCGCCGCGCTGGCGCTGGCCGCTTGCGTTTCGCGCCAACCCGCGCCGGTCGAGGTGACGCGGCTGGTCATGGCGACCGAGGTCGTGCCGGTGACTGTCGAGGTGACGCGGTTGGCGAGCGTGGCAGGTCCGGTGACGCCGACGGTGGACATCGCCTCACAGCCCTTCGAGGTCGGATCCCTGACCGGGCACTACGCCTTTGCGTCGGAGGGCAGCCAGCGCCGCTGCCTGCTGGCCGTGATCCACCGCGCCCTGAAAGCCAGCCATGCGGTGGAGTTCGAGTTGTCGTGCAACACCGGTGAGCCGTCGTTCAATATCGGGTACCTCACTGCCGTCGTGCCGATGGTGGATGGCGCAGCGCTCTTCGCTCGCGAAGGCGACGGCGCCCAGGGCAGCTGCCACCTGACTATCGATTTCTTCCCCGAGGACGGCGCGCGAGTCGTGCAGTACGACGACGCCGCGGCCTGCGGCTTCGGCCACGGCGTCGATGCCACAGGTCATTACCTCAAAGTCGACGGCGAGCTGCCGACCATCGGCTGTCTCAGGCCCGATCACGCCTGTCCGTAGTCGAGCCCCTTACCCTGCCGCGACGTGCTATCTTTTCCGCAGGCACCCTGTTCACCGCTCGGTGTATCGGGAGGAAAGCTATGCCTCACCCAATCGTCAAAGTGAATCGCGCGCCGGTTCTGACTCTTTGGGCCACCATCGTGGCGGAGCGGCTCGGGTACGATCGCGCGGAGGCTCTGACGCTGGGCAAAGCCGTGGCCGGTCTCAACGCTCAATCGAAAGGTCGCCGGCTCGGGATCTTCCACGAAGTCGAGAAGCAAGAGAAGGACAGCCAGGGCAGAACCCACGCCGCCGAAGGCGAAGTCACCATGGTCAATGTCCTGGGCCGTCCGGTGCCGACCATCAAAGTTTCCGGCGGCGTCCGTGCTACGATCAAGGGCAGCGCCATCGACCCCGACAGCGTCCAGCGCTATCTGGCGCAGAAGTTCGGCGAGTCGTATGACGAGGTCGAAGACGCGATGAAGACGCTGGCCAGGGCCTATCCACCCAGACGCCTCGAGCAACAGGCTTATGCGCTGTACGAAGACTTCCGGCCGAGCGTGCCGGAAGGCGAGAGAGGCTGGGGCGCCAAGGGCCAGCTCGACCTCACCCGGATCCGCTCACTGGCCGACAAGGCGAAGAAGTGAAAGATCCAGCGGAGCCCTGGAGCCAACCGCATGGTGCGTCGCACGATCGACTTGATGGTCGCTGTGTTGGGGCTGATCGTCCTGGGCCCGATCATGGCCGTCTTGGCGCTGGCCATCCGGGTCGACTCACGCGGGCCGGCCTTTTATAACCGTCACGTCATCGGCAAAGGCGGCCGCCCCTTCTATCTGTACGGGTTCCGCACGCTGTCGGTCCTTTCCGAAGCACTCGCGCCGGCTGATCGGCTCACGCGCGTCGGACGCGCCGTGCGCGATGTCTCGCTTGACCATCTTCCACAGCTGTTCAATCTTCTGAAGGGCGATGTGTCGATCGTCGGACCACGCGCGATGGAGGTCGACGTCGTCGATCTTCGCGACCCTGTCTGGCAACGCTATGTCAGCGTCAGGCCTGGCCTGCTGAATTATGCGGTCCTCAAACTGGGTCGTCAGTGGACGCCGTTGCGCGTGACCCATCCGGCGCTCAACCAGGAGCTCGAACTCGACTATCTCGAGAAACGTTCGGCCGATTTCGACACCGGTTTGGCGCTGCGGTGGCTGCGGGCCCTTGTGTCGAGCGCCGGCAACGTCAAGGCTCGCGGTGAAACCGACACTGACGTTCAAACTGGCTTGAGCCGCTGATCAGCGCCTCACAGTTCGGAAGATTCGGGCCGCCAGACCGGCGTCCGGCGCCACCCACGCCGTTCGCGCCGAATGCGCTCATGACAGGACGATCCGATTCGAGATCGACTCGCCCGTATGGATCTTGCGGATGACGTCGGCGATGAGTGGGGCCACCGAGAGCGTCACGATCTTGTCGCTGCGTTGCTCGTCGGTCAGCGGCAGCGTGTTTGAGACATAGACGCGCTCGATCCGTTCGTCTTCCTCAATGCGCCGGACGGCACTCGGCAGCAGGACGGGATGCGTGATCGCGTAGGTGGCGGTGCCCTCGGCGCCGGCATCGTAGAGCATATCCAGCTCGTCGAGGATGCTGCCACCCGCGATCAGGTCGTCGATGACGATCGGGCGCAGGCCGCGGATGTCGCCGACCACGTGCGACGCTGTCGCGCGCGTGAAACTCTGGCGGCGCTTGTGCATGATCACGAGCGGCAGCCCGAGTTTCGTCGCGTACTGGCCGGCCATCTTCGCCCGCCCCACATCCGGGCTGACGATCGCGGCGTTGGCGTATTCAGGCGCCGAGAGCGGTCCGCACAACGTCGGGATCGCGCTGAGCGGGTCGGCCGGGATGCGGAAGAAGCCCTGGATCGCGCTGTTGTGGATGTCGACGTAGATCACGCGCCGCGCCCCGCTTTGTTCGATCGCGTCAGCGACCACGCGGGCGCTGATCGACTCGCGGCCGCGAGCCATGCGCTCCTGCCGCGCGTACGGAAAATACGGCACCACGGCGCTGACGGAGTTGACGCTGGCCCGACGAAAGGCATCCAGGTAAAACAGCAACTCGATCACCGAGTCGTTGACGGGCGCCGAACACGACTGGACAAAAAAGATGTCTTTGTCGCGCACGACTTCGTCGATCTCGACGTGGATCTCGCTGTCTGCCAGGCGGGTCGTGATCGAGCGGCCGAGCTCAACGCCGAGGAGGTCGGCGATCTCCTTCCCCAGCGGACGCGTGTTCGCTCCGGCAAATACGGCCAGGGGATGTCGATTGGTGACCATTCGTTGATCCTTGTCTGGTCAGGCTTCTTGTGGGCGGAAGGGGCTGCGCACTCAGCTATAGCAGAGCGGCCGGTCGGTTGTCAAGGCCCGCAACCAGGGCGACGATGTGGACCGACTCGTTCGCATTCGCCTTCGTGTAGACTGGATCCACAGTGTCCACGACAAATGCTTTCACGATCAATCGCGTTGGCCTTGGCGGCGCGTTCTTTCCGTTCAGTCTGTCGATGGCGACGACGGGCGACGGGACCGTCATCAGGCTGTGGCCTCAACGCATCCTCGACATCTGCGATCTGATCGAGGACGAAGCGTCGGAGAACCTGGTGGTGTTCGGCGTCAGCCAGGCCTCGAGTCTCGATCCTGTCACCGATGAGCCGATGGCGCTCACAGACCTGGCCGCCGCCGTCGGGCTTCCGCACATTGCGATCGACTCGCGCACGATCATCCTCGAATCCCGCTCTCTGGCGGCGCTGCTCGAGACCTTCTCACACTACGAGCTCAGCTGCTTCGACGTGAGGGCCGGTTGGCGGGAGGACGCCATCATCGCGGCGGTTCTGGCCTTCAGGGAGGCATCTGAGCCCCCTGCGCTCGCGACTCTGCCGGGCTCGCGCCTGTTCCTGATGAGCCACGACGACTGCTACGTCACGGCCGTGGCAGCAAACGCAGCCTGGGCAGCGGATCTGTTCGGCCGGACGCTACAAGGCTACGCCCTGGCTCTGTGGCCACAGCGCTGTGGCCGAGATAACGACGTCGTCGCGCCGCCTCGTGCGTTATTCGACAGCGTGCGCGCCGGTCGACCGGCCGTCACCATCCTCGAACAACACACACTCGCAAGCGATCACGGACTGCGTATCGGAGTTTCGCGGGTGGCCTTCAGCTTCAAAGAGGATCGGGCATATGCAGTCGATTGCTGGATCGACTACGATGCCGCAACGGGCCGATGGAGTGTTGCCGCGAGCCCCGATGTATCCCCTCAAGGAGGAACCAGATGAGCCGCCTCAGAATGCCTCAGCCTGCCTCTCGCTGGGTCGCCCTCGCTCTGTTCGGCCTGGCCTTACTGGGGCCGTGGTCGTATGACCTGATCAACGTGCCGGCCGAATACACCTGTGAGAAACCCTTCGTTCGCCTCGTCGGCGACTTCTGCGGCCAGTCCTACTCTGGCGCCTCGGTCGTCGTGGGGATCCTTCAGGAAGCGCTGTTCGGCGGCAACAACGCCAAGCCCATCCGAAGCGTCGTGCCCGAAGGGATCGGCCGCGTGCTGATGGCCAGCGCAGCGCTGCTGATCCTCGCGCCGATCGTGATGCTCGCGCTCGACGGTGGGCCGCGCAACGGACCCGCACGAACCTGGCTGCCGCTCGCCATCCTCGTCGGCGGGTTGCTGCCCCTGGCGATCCTGCTTCCTTACGCGGCGACTATGCCGCCTCAGGCGCTGTGGGGGTTCTGGCTCTACCTCGCCATCGCGGGCAGCCTCATCGCTGTCGAAGCGTACAGGGTCTGGAGCATCAAGCCCAGAAGCGCTCCGGCGTGAGACGTGGTGGCTTTCAGTCGGCGGCGGTCCCGGCCAGCTGGTTGGGCTCGATCCAGACCGACCAGTTCGACGGCTCGCCGCGCTTCTCGCGCCAGCTTCCTGTCTCGAGCACGTCGTGCGGCAACTCCGTCGGCGCCATGAAAATCGCGCCCAGCAGGATCTGGTTGGCAGGGATGCCCAGCCAGCCGAACACGTCTTTGTCCTTCAATATGCCGCCCGAGGCCCAATACGTGCGCAGGCCACGCGCCTCAGCCGCAAGGAGCAGGTTCTGCACGGCGGCCGACGCCGCGGCGATGTGCTCCTGGTTGTTCTCGGTGAGCTCGGGCGCGCCGCCCGTGGCCGACGGATCAGGCAGCCAGGTGGCGAGCACCACAGCGCCTGAGCCTGACAGGATGCGCGGGATCTTGCTCTCCCAGGCGCGCGACCACTTGCTGTCGGCCTGAGCCTGCGCCAATGACTTGATCCGCCCCAGCAACGCGCAGCACGTCGGCTTCTCGAGCACATAGAAGCGCCACGGAACAACCGATGCGTGGCCCTGAGCCAGATGGGCTTCTTTGTGCGCCGGCTTGTGAAAGGGCGCCCAACCGGCAACCTCGATGCTGTCGCGCAGCGAGGCGTAGAGATCGGCCGCGACGTCCGCGGGCAGCTCCTGGCAGTCATTCGGATCCCGCATCACCTTCAGTGTGCGTCGTTCCCGGATGACGTGATCGACGGCGGCAACATAATCGGCGCGCGGCTGGTTGGAGGGCGGCAGGCTCATAGGAAGATGGCTCTTTCGTCGGGAGTTGGCCGCAACTCTACCGCAAGATTCGGAGTTGCGCGAAAAGATGTCAATGGATCAGGCAATCGCCGCGCCCATAAGCGGCGATGGTTTTATCAGGCCGTCACTCCGCGAACCGATTCAGCACAAGCGATCTCCTTTCGTGAGATCGTTTCCGGTCCTGACAGGCGTGGCCGAAAGGGCCGTCGGGACAACCGGCGCCCATGCCGTGGGCTCTTTCAGCGCCAAAGCCAACGCAGGGTCTCGGGGAAGATCGAGCCGCCGTGCCTGAGGTTGTGGCCACCCTCACCCATCACGAAACGATAGTCGTAGTTCTGATACGCGAGCGCGGCTGCCATGTCCTGGTTGGCGAGCGGCCAGTTGCCGAAGATGACGTCGAGGTCATTGGTACCTGACTGGAGAAAGACCCGCAAAGGCTTCGGGTCGGTCTTGCGGATGAGCGACGGATAGACGTGGCCGCCGCGCATGTTCGTGAAGCTTCCGCAGTGGGCGACGACTTTGCGGAAGGCGTCGGGCCGTTGCCAGGCGACGGTGAAAGCGCAGATGCCGCCGGAACTCAGGCCGCAGATCGCGCGCCCTTCAGGATCCGACGTGATCGCGTAATGCTTCGACACCTCGGGGATCAACTCCTCAATCAGCAGCCGCGCGTATTGATCGCTGAGCGAGTCGTACTCAAAGCTCCGATTATCCGAGCCGCCGAAAAAGGGAGTGCCGGGACCGCGGTCACCGGGGTTGACGAACAGCCCAAGGGTCACAGGCATCTCGCCACTGTGGATCAGGTTGTCGAAGACCGTCGGCGCCGCGATCTCGGCGCTCATATACGTCGGCCCGTCCTGAAAGACCATGAGACAGGCGGGTCTGCTCGCCTCGTATTGCCGCGGGACGTAGAGCCAGTAGTCGCGCTCTGTGGCCGGATAAACGTTCGGGCTGCGCCAGTGATGAACCGTGATCGTGCCCCGCGGGACGTCCGGGCGTTGCAGGGAATCAGGGCCGAGCTGATAGGGCTCGCCTATCCCCCGGAGGCTCCGATCGAACATCGCCTGGTCTTTTGCGCTGGGCCCAGTGTGGATGCTTGTCATAACTTCTCCCTTGATCAAAGCGCGCCGACACGCGCCCGCGCGCGCTCGTCCCAGAGCTGGCGGGTCAATTGAAGGTGGCCGACATGCACGGCCGTGTGCTCGATGACATGCGCCAGGGCCCAACTGACCGTCACTTCGCGCCCATCGCGCGGGACGCGCCGCAACTGCTCCAGATCCTCGAGAGTCAAAGTCTCGAAGATGGCGCGCGCGAGGGTCGTCAGCTGATCAAGCTGAGCGAAGAGCTCGCCGGTCTGCCATCCCCTGGCCAGGAATTCCGACTCTCGCACGCGATTGCTCGGCTGCCCGAAGACGACGGTGGCGAGCCAGTAGCGCTCGGCGCCGAGCGTGTGCACGACAACGGCGCCCATCGTGTTGGCGCCCTCCGCCGGGGCCCAGTCGAGGGCTTCGACGGGGAGATCGCTGACCGCCCGGCGGATCTCGCCGTGCAGGAAGTCGAGGCGCTCCATCACATCGGCAATAACAGCTTCCATGAAGGCTCCTTACTGGGTCTCGCCAAAGAGTTGGGGTCCATCGATGGCTGGCGGATAGCTTCGCGTCGGGCGGCCGTGTTGGATCGGCCGTAGGCTGTTTCGAAAATGCAGCGGGCAAAAGCCCGCATCGGAGGGAACATGTCAGCAACGCTCGATTACGGAAACTGGATCCGCAGCAACAAATTGATCGCGCTCGGCGCCGGCGCCCTTGGGGCGGCGGGCCTGGCGCTCTTGCCGCTTGGCCCTGCCCCGCGCCTTGCCCTGGGCGGGCTGAGCGCCGTCCTGGCTGCCAGCGTGGCCCTGCCCCTGTATGCGCGGTGGGCATTTTCGCCCGGCGGCGGCGATCTGCAACGCCGACTCTACGGCCGCATCGCCGACAAACTCGGCCCGTCCTTCGAGGGTCGGGCGTTGGATATCGGGGCCGGCAACGGCATGATGGCCGTCCATGTCGCCTTGCGCCACCCGCAGGCCCGGGTCGTCGGCGTCGACACCTGGTCGGCCGAGTGGGAGTACGCCTTGGCCACCTGCGAACGCAACGCGAACATCGCGGGCGTGTCGGATCGGGTGACCTATCAGCGCGGCGACGCGGCTCGCCTGCCGTTCGAGGCAGGTGTGTTCGATGCCGTCGTCAGCAATCTGACGTTTCACGAGGTGCGCCACGCCACTTCCTGCACGGATCTGGTCGTCGAAGCCCTGCGCGTCCTCAAACCAGGGGGGGCTTTCGCCCTGATCGATCTCTTCTACGACACACGATTATATGGCCCCGCGAACGCGCTTACGGATCGGCTGAAAGCCGAAGGCGTCAACGACCTTGTCTTGCGGCGGTTGACGTCTGAACTGCCGATCGCCCTGCCGCTGAGACATCCGCGCGCGCTCGGCCACGCCGGACTGCTGACGGGCGTGAAAGCGGCTGCTTAACCCAAAGCCGCGTACTCATCCGGAAGCCGCACGGGCCGCAGGGTTTCGAGCGACACGAAGGTTCCCGTTTGACGGGCGCGCGCCGCGATCACACCGTCGACGCGGCGCGCGAACTCAGCGGCCAGCACGAAGCGAGCCCGGCCTTTCTCGGCGAGCCACATGCGCGCCTCAAGCGTGTCCTGAAGCCGCACCGCGGCCAGATAGTCGACCTCGGTGCGCAACAGCGCCGGCGCGATGCCGCGCTCCTGGGCTGTCGCAAGCGGCAAGGCCTGCGCGGCGAACAGATTCCGCAGATCCTCAAGCCAGCGCACATACGAAATGTTGCTGACGATGCCGGCGAAGTCGATGTCGTAGGTCATCACGACGAAAGTGTGGCGGAACTCGAACATAGAAGGAGAGGTTCCTCACGGCGTGGTTTGCGTGGGTTTCAGTGCCAGCAACCGGGACGGCGCGACAAGTTGCCAGGCCATGCCGATGTGGAAAGTCAGATCGCTGACGCCGATGTGCCGCAGGTCGATGCCGACCCAGCCGCGCACGCCGACGTACGGCGGTCTGAAGTAGCGTTTGGAGTTCTGGGCGATGAGATCGGCCTGGGCGCCGTCGGGCACCGGCAGCCAGATGGCGATGTGGCCGTCGTGATGGTGATCGTTGGCAAACATCACGAAGCAACGCTTGTGCACGAACCAGATGGGCTCGCCATGCGAGAGCCTCTCACTGGTTTCGGGCAACGCCAGGCACAAACGCCTGACGCGCTCCACGTGGTCGATCGTCCTGGGCATTCCGAGATTGTGCCACGAATCCTCCAACCCTCCAGGCGAAGAAATGTGAGCGCGCCGTGGCCTTGCCGGGCCTGCCCGAGTGCGATAGCCTTGGCGGATGCCTCTTTGGAGAGACCCCAAACGTTGGTGGGCGCTTACTGTCGTCGTGGTCGCCGTCGGGCTTTGGTGGACGGCGGCGTCGCGCGTGGTCGGCGCCGACGATGCCGCGCAGGTGCCCAACCCGCACGCCGGCTTCCCGGCTCCCGCCTTCGAGCTCGCGACGTTGGACGGCGACGTTGCCGGGCTCGAAGACTATCGAGGTAAAGTCGTCATCGTCAACCTGTGGGCGAGCTGGTGCGGGCCGTGTAAGGCCGAGATGCCGGCGCTCCAGAAGGTGTCCGAAGCGCTGGCCGACGACGGGCTCGTCGTCCTGGGAGTCAACAGCACCGTACAGGACAATGAGACGGACGCTCGCGCGTTTGTGGCCGAACACGCGCTGACCTTCCCGATCCTGCTCGATCGCGACGGCGCTGTCGGCGACGTCTACCGGCTGCGGTCGCTGCCCACGACTTTCATCGTCGATCGCAGTGGCGTGATTAACGAAGTGCTGATCGGCGGCCCTTTGAGCGAAGCCGTGCTCCGCTCGAAGGTCGAGGCCCTGCTCGCCAAATAGGCCTGAGGACACGACGTGCTCCCTACTCTGCAACTTGGCCCGCTCGCTCTGCCGATGGGGCCGCTGCTTGTGCTGCTCGGCGTCTGGCTGGGCGTGTGGGGCGTCGAGCGTGAGGCGGCCCGCCTGACGCTCGACCGCGACCGCCTCAGCACGTTAGCTCTGGTCGGACTGGTCGTCGGCGTGGTCGGCGCTCGCGTTGCGTATGCGCTCGAACATCTCGACGCCTACGCGGCCGATCCGCTCGGCCTGATCTCCAACAACCTTGGGACGTTTTCGGTCACTGAGGGCGTCGTGATCGGGGTGACTGCGGCGGCGCTCTATGGCAGGATCCACAAGCTGCCCCTGCGACGCACCCTCGACGCGCTTGCGCCGCTGGTGATCGCCGTCAGCGGCGCCGTCGCGTTGGCTCAACTCGCCAGCGGCGACGGTTTCGGCACGCCGACCGACCTTCCGTGGAGCATCCATTTATGGGATGCAGATCGGCACCCCACTCAGGTCTACGCCTTCTTGGGCGCGCTGGTCGTCGGCCTGATCTGGTGGCGCTGGGCGCGTACCCTGTCCGCCGGCCTCGGTTTTCTGTCTGTCTGCGCAGGCACCGCCGCCACGATCGTTTTCGTCGAGGCGTTTCGCGGTGACAGCGCGCTGTTGGCCGGCGGTTGGCGCAGCGCCCAGGCCGTGGGCCTGGTGGCGCTGGCGGCCAGTCTCATCCTGATGCGGCGTTGGGGCGACAACATCGCCCACTAGCAAGGGGCAGCCGAAGCCCTCCGTCGTAGCTTCCCGATACGCCATCGACCCTGAAACAACGGCCAGCGCCCGCGACGAGCTTGCCCGACAGGCCGGGCACTTTTCGACCCGCAGATCGTGTTGGTCGCGCTCGACTATCTCGACACCCTGCGCCAGAGGCGACAGGACGCCCGCATCGTCAAGATCGCGCTCAACCTGCTCCAGCCAGGGCTGATGCTCGCGCGCGACCTCATGTCCTCGTCGGGAGCGCTGCTGATGCCGCGAGACAACCTCCTGACCGTCACGCAGGTCGAGCGCATCCGCAACTTCGCACGGGTTGAATCGATCGAGCCCATCTACGTGTGCGGGTCCAATCCGGAAACGGGATCGTACGGCGACGACGTTTTTTTGCGCACGCGGACGACGCGGATATTGACGGATGAAGCAGAGCCGTTCCGGTTCCGCGCTATCTGCCAGTATCTGTGCCAACCGCGTGCGCTTTCCCTTGAGCCGAAGCACGGCTCCCCCGCAATTGTGCGGATGCGCGGCCCGAATCCGGGCGCTAGAATGAAACCGGTTATTTTTCGGCCGGACCCATTTGGAGCGCCCCATGACTTTTCGAACTGTGTCGCGCGTCGCCTTGATCCTCGGCCTCGTCGCCGGTATCGCCCTTCCCGCCCCGCGCGCCCAGGCGGCGACCTCGCTGGAACTGTACGGGACGTTTCACGCGATGGGCGCCATCATCACGCTCAGCGGCGGCGAGGACCCGAATCAGAACGCCACAGCCAGTGTGTCGTATCGACTGAGCGGAAGCGGCGCTTATCAACCCGGCTTCCCGCTGACACGCGTCAACGCCACCCGCTTCGCGGGCAGCCTGTTCTGGCTGACGCCCGGCACGACCTACGACGTTCGCGTGACCTTCGCCGACCCAGATGGCGGCGCCCTGAGCGGCCTTGTCGTCAACGGCACGGCCTCGACGCGAACAGAGATCACGTTGCCGGCGCCGGCCAGCACGTACATCGTCAGCTCGGCGGGAAGCGGTTCGGCCTGCTCGCTCGCGGCGCCGTGCGCCCTCGGCACCGCTCTCACCGCCGCCCAGGCCGGCGCTTCGATCCAGCTGCGCGCCGGCACGTATTACACAGGCGACCTGACCACACCGCGCTCCGGCTCAGCCGGCGCTCCAATCGTGATCCGCAGCTATGCCGGCGAGCGTGCGATCTTCGACGGCGCCGACCCGGCGACATTCACATGGACGGCGCAAGGCGGAGGCGTCTATCGCGCGACCGTCAACGTCGCCGACACACACCTCGTCTCGGCAGACGACCAGCGCCTCTACCCCTATGGCACGCTGGCGGATCTGCAGAGCCTGAAGTGGGGCATCCCAGGCTTCTACGTCAGCGGCACGACGGTCTACGTGCGCCTGGCCGGCGACGCGAACCCGGCCACCAAGACCATGCGGGTGTCGCGCTACAACACAGCCTTCACGGTCAACGACCAATACATCGCATTTGTCGACCTGACGTTTCGCAACTACGGCCTGGGCGACTACGCCAAGGCCCTGTACTTCGACACCGCCTCCGACAACCTGGTGCAGGGCAGCACCTTTTTCAACAACGATCTGGGGATCGGGTTGAAGCGCGAATCAGGGCGCAACGTCTTTCAAGACAACGAGTTCGCCGACACCGACTTCATGTGGCCGTGGGATTCGGTCAAGGACGGCAGCAACCTCGAGACGGGCGGCATCGGCTTCTACAGCCCGACGACGGGGCGCGGCAACGTCATCCGTCGCAACGTGTTCCACGACTACTTCGACGGCGTGGCGACCTGCCCCGAAGACAACGGCACGGCCACCAACGAGACAGATTTCTACGAGAACGAGATCTACAACACCGGCGACGATGCGCTCTCCTCGGACGGCTCGTGCAGCAACGTGCGCATCTGGGGCAATGTCATGCACAACGTCCTGGTCGGCATCTCCTTTGCGCCGATCTACGAGGGCCCGATCTACGCGATCCGCAACGTCATCTACAACATCGACGCCGGCAACAACAGCTACCCAGGGATCTCGTTCAAGTTCAACAGCGGGTACGACCAATCGGGACGGATGTACCTGTTCCACAACACAGCCGACTCGGTCAGGCCCGACAACTCAGGCTTCTCGATCAAGTCGCCGGGCACGTGGCAGATGATCATCGCGCGCAACAACATCTGGACGGGCACCAACTACGCCATCGACAACGCGAACACCAGCCAGCCGCTCGACTTCGACTATGACAACTTCTACACGACGGGTCCCGAGCTGGCCTGGTGGGGCGGCACGCACTACGGCAATCTGGCAGCTTTCCGCAGCGGAACAGGGCTAGAGGCACACGGCGTCAGCCTACCGCCGGGTTTCGCCAATGCCGCCGGCGGCGACTACAGGCTCGCCGCGAACAGCCAGATGCTCGACAAGGGTGTGCCGATCCCGGGGATCAACGACGGCTATGTCGGCGTCGCGCCGGACCTCGGCGCCTTCGAGTTCACACCGGCCCTGTCGGTCGGCGCTGTCGCGGGCGATCACATCATCGCCGTGAACTGGTCTCTGAACGCTTCGCTGCCCGGCAACGCCACCTGGCGCGTCTCGTACACCGGCCCGACGGCGTCGCCCGCATCGCCCGTCACTGGGCTGGCCAACGCGACGCGCAGCCAGACCTTTACGAGCGCGACCAACTACGCGGCCTACACCTTCACGGTCAATGCCCTGGTCGACGGCACGGCCATCTACACCGGCACCGTCACCGCCATGGCGACCGACCGCGTGTTGCATCTGCCGCTTGTGAGGAAGTGAAGGCGTGTCAGGTGAGGCTGACGAAGGTTGAACGGCCATTCAACCTTCGTCGTTCAGCTGGCTGGTGGACGCTCCGATCGGCCGCTATGGATCGGCAGGCCGTCACTGTGTCGAGCAGGCTTGGTGCAGGTCATCCCGAACGCCCAACCCTCATGGTTCGCAACCGACTTAGAGAAGCGCGCAGGATCTCCTGCGAAGACTCCTTGGCCATTGAGGAAAGCGCATAGAGATGCGAGCTTGCGGAGGAGATCCTGCGCGCTCAGCGTGCAACCTCATCGCACGGCAGGGCAGGCTCTCTAGATGACCTGAACGACAAAGGACGGAGGTTGGGCAATCACCCAACCTCCGTCCTTTGTCGTTCGCTGTTCAATATTCGCGAGCGCCCCAGGCGCCGCATCGCGCGGTCAGGGCTTCAACCGATAAACTCTTGCCTCGAAGGGCTGCAGCGTGAACCGGTGCGCGTCGCCGGGCTCGACGGGATAGTTGCCGATGAGCAACTCCGCGTCGCCAGAGGCCAGCGATGCGGGCGCCTCGAAGAGGGGCGTGCTCTTTGAGACATTCAGGACCACGAGAAGCCGGTCGTCGCCCAGCGTGCGCGTGAAGGCGTAGATCTCGGGATGCTCCTCGAGCAGGATGTCATACGTGCCGTAGACGAATACGGGGTTGGCCTTCCGCAGCTGGATCAGCTTCTGATAGTAGAAGAACACCGAGTCGGGGTCGGCGAGGGCCTGCTCGACGTTGATGTCGACGTAGTTGGGATTGACCTTGATCCACGGCGTGCCTGTGGTGAAGCCGGCCTGAGCCGCGGCGCTCCACTGCATCGGCGTGCGGGCATTGTCGCGACTGCGTTTGTGGATGCCGGCCAGCACCTCGGCGGGGTCTTGACCGAGCTCCTCGGTCTGGACTTTGTACAGATTGCGCGTGGCGATGTCGTTGTAGTCCTCGATCGACGGGAAGGCCACGTTGGTCATCCCGATCTCTTCGCCCTGATAGACATAGGGCGTGCCCTGCAGCAGGTGATTGAGCGTGGCCAGCATCTTGGCCGACTTGACGCGATAGAGGCCGTCGTCGCCAAAGCGCGAGACCGGGCGCGGCTGGTCGTGATTGCTCAGATAGTTGCTGTTCCAGGCCAGGCCCTCGAGCCCCTTCTGCCAGCGGTTCATCACCGCCTTGAGATCCTTCAGTTGCCAGGCTGTGACGGCCTGCTTGCCGAAGTTGCGATCGATGTCCATGTGCTCGAACTGGAAGACCATGTTGAGCGCGCCGTGCTCCTCATGCGTCATCTCGACGGCGTCCTCGGGCGATACCATCGGCGTCTCACCCACGGTGAGGATGTCGTACTTCGAGAGCACGTCGCGCTTCATCTCGCCCAGGAACTCGGTGAGACGCGGTCCACAGATGAAGTGCTCGCTGCCCTGCACGTGCATGCCCGGGCCGAGCGGCGCCGCATCCGGCAGCCCAGGCGCTTTGGAGAGCATGTTGATCACGTCCATGCGGAAGCCGTCGACGCCGCGCTGCAGCCACCAGTGCATCATGTCGAAGACCTCGCGCCGCACCTGGGGATTCTCCCAGTTCAAGTCGGGCTGGCGCTTCGAGAAGAGGTGCAGGAAGTACTCGTCGGTCGCGGGGTCGAGCTCCCAGGCTGAGCCCGTGAAGAACGACTTCCAGTTGTTCGGCGGCTCGCCGTTCTTGCCAGGTCGCCAGATGTAGTAGTCGCGGAAGGGGTTGTCCTTCGATTTGCGCGCCTCGACGAACCAGGGATGCTCGTCAGAGGTATGGTTGACGACGAGATCCATCACCAGCTTGATGCCGCGCGCGTGCAGGCCGGCCACGAGCTCGTCCCAATCGGCCAGGGTGCCGAACTCGGTCATGATGTCCTGATAGTCGCTGATGTCATAGCCGTTGTCATCGTTCGGCGACTTGTAGACCGGCGAAAGCCAGACCACGTCGACGCCCAGCTTCTTCAAGTAATCGAGCTTTGAAGTGATGCCGCGCAGATCGCCGATGCCGTCGCCGTTGCTGTCGGCAAAGCTGCGCGGGTAGATCTGATACACCACGCATTCTTTCCACCAGGTCTTGTTCATATCGTCTTGTTCCTTCCCAGACAGTCGAGTGTCGAAACGAAGTGCGGCCTCAGTGGCGCGGCTCGATCTTCTCGAGGTCATGCACCTGGAGCTTGAGGGCGTCGATCGACACCCAGAGTTCGCGCAGCGATAACCCGAGCGAGGTCAAAAGCAGAAGCAGGCCCGCGCCGAAGATCCATTGTCCGAGGATGATCTGGCCCGCGAATAAGGCGCCCATGCACAACACGCAACAGGCGAAACTGGCCACGCCGCAGACCTGCATGTTGCGGATCAGGCCGATGCGGTAGATCAGGTTGTCGAGCTGGCCGCGAATATGCGGTTGAGGATCCTGCCGATAGCGAGCATGCAGGTCACGGATGAGGTTCGCCAGGGTCAGGAACCGATTGGTGTAGGCCAGCAGCAACAGCGAAATCGCGGGGAACAGCAGGGCAGGCGTGGTCAGGGTCAGATCTGTCGACATAATTGTGGCCTGTCAAAGAGGAGGATGTCCGATCACCCGCGCCGCCCTGGCGCGAGACACGCTCATTCTACTCTGCACAGAAACGTCATAAAGGGATGAACGTCATCAGTTGGCACCGGTACCAGTGAGGCCAAACGAAACGCCCCGGCTCGAGCGCGATTGCCCTCAGGCCGGGGCGTCAAATGCGCGAAAAGGTCAGACCCGGCCGATCGCCACATCCTTGAGCAGGGCCAATTCCTGTCGGTACGTGCGCTCCAAGAACGACACGGTCATGAACCGCTCCACGCCCGCCAGCACGCCCGAGCCGAGCGGCCCGATCGTCGCGATCGTCACGCGTGTGCTGCCGCCCGATAGGGCCTCGACCGTGAACGTCGTCACCACACCGGTCGCCAGATCGGTCTCGGTGAGCACCCGGCCGGGCTCAGGCTCGTCGATGCGCGCTCGCATCGCGCGCTCGCGGCCCATGACCTTCAGGCTGAAGGCCACCACAGTGCCGGCGCCCGCCCCGCCCTGCTCGACGACGAGCGATCCAAACGGCGGCCGTGGCAGGATCCGGGGATGCCCGTGGATGTAATCGGCGATGGTGCCATAGATTCGCTCGGCGGGTGCGTCGATGACTGCCGAAGCCAATGCGTGGTAAGTCGCCATGGTCAATCCTCAGGGCTGCCCGACTCGCAGCGATTGCACCAGATCGTCGAGCACGATCAGGCTCGGGTCAAGATCCGACGCCTGCATCTGCTCGAACCGGGTCAGCGCCTCGGCATTGTAAGCCTTGATGATACCCATCTGCGCGTCGAAGTCGTCGGCGGGCCAGGCCGGCACCAGGATCGCGTTGGGGTTGAGGTTCGAGCTCGGATCCGATCGATCGCCGAACTCGATCAGGAATGGTGCGCTGACCGTGTATTGCAGGCGGACGAAGTAACGGCCATCTTCGGTCAAGCCGTTGAACTCGTAGAGCAGGCCATTGTTCGAGAAGAAGTAGAAGTCCTGCATGTACTGCACGAGCGCGCGCACGCCTTCACCGTTCTCGAAGTCGATGTAGGCTGGCCGCGTGGTCAGCGGCGCATGGTCGAGCCACGCGATCGGGCTCTGACGCTCGTCAAGGACCCGGCGCAGGTCAGCCAGGCTGTTGAGCGGATAGACGAACGACGACAGATCACCGCTGAGCGCGTAGACGCGCAGCTCGGGGGTGACCTCGATGTTGTCGCGGCCCAGGGTTGGGAAGATGAAGGCCGTGTACGGCGGATGGGCGTCGCCCGGATGCTGGTCGGCCGACGGCGGAACCGCCGGGCATTCGACGACCGAGACCGCATATGCCAGCGAGGGATGAAGATCAAACGAAATGTCGTTGTACGCGACGCGCTCATTGACGGCCGACACATCTACAGGCGCTGTGCAGGCAGTCGAGCTCGAACCATCGGAGAATCCGTCGTTGGCAAACAGCAGGCTCTGGAAGTAGAGCGAACCATCTGGCCGACGCGCGATGACGAGCAGTGCCTCGCCGCGCCCATCTGCGCCCCAGCCTGAACTGAACGAAGCGCGGGCGAGCTGATCGTCGGAGTTGCCGATCATGCTGGCGGGGTCGAAGCCGAACGTGTCGGGCAGCGGCCCCAACACCGGAGCGGCGGCCGGGTTGAGTTGAGTGGCCAGGATCTGAGCCGCTGCCTCACCCGCGGGCACTGTCGATCCTTCGGAACGCCAGAAGCCCATCAGGAAGCTTGGGCCCATCAACGCCTGCAACGCGGCGGGATCTCGCGCGCCCAGGGCGTTTTGTAGCTGAAGCTCGAACACATCTGCGTCGGAGGTAGACAGGTCGAAGGTGGCCGACACGTCATCGGCCTTGACGGTGTATGTGCCGGCCGGCAAGCCCTCCACATCCAGAACGATTTCCTGCGTGAATGGAGTCAACGCGTAGGCACAGCGTTTGAGTGGGTCGGTCTGTGCGATGACGGTGAGCCTGAAGGTGGTGCTCTCTCGCTCCTGTGTCACAGAAGCGATGGTCGTGCAGCCGGCATCCGGCAACGTGCCGCTGAGAACAGCGACCACGCTCGTCGGCGATCCGGATCCCACCCGAACGTCGAGCCCCTGGATCGTGATGTTGAACGAGTCAACGGGACCGGGATCGCAAGCCGGCCCCGGCGAGCACTCGGTCGGTGCCGGCGTGGCGATCGGGCCGGTGGTCGTCGTGGCCGGCGGCGTTGGCGAGGCCGGAGTGAGCGCCTGGCAAGACGCCAGGGCGCTCACTCCAAGGAGGTTGACTACTGCGAAAAGACGAGAACGCGAAGACATACTGACTCCAATGGGCTGTGCTATTTGAGCACGATGACCGGCGCTCAAATGGACAGGTGAATGATGATCTGATCAGGAGCGTGGGACGACTCGCGTCGACCATCGGTTCCCGAGCTCGGATCGGAAATCCGCCGCGCCCCATTCACGACTCGGTTTCCCAGCCGCAACCAGGCGGCGATCATCTGACCGATGTCATACAGAAAGTGATTCATGATCGTCCTCCTTTCGCTGACTGAAACCGATGCGCGAGTCGACCGCGCGTTCTTGTTGTAATGCGTCAGCGGCACCGACGCATCTGGCTGTTGTCGGATAGGGTCTGCGACCAAGGGCGGAGCAAACGAAAACGCGAGGCGAATGCTCCGGACACATTCGCCTCGCGGGATTGTTCGGTGATGTCCGGCTACGTGGTCGGCCATCGTGTCTGATCGTCAGCGTCTGAGCGACGCGTGGGGTCTTGCGGAAGCGCCTTGAGGGTCCAGGCCAGCACGAGCGCAAGAGACAGCCAGAGCGCCAGGTCGTTCAGGTGAAACATGGCCGCGGCTCCTTGTCGTACGGGTCCGCGATCTGGCGCTCGATCTGAGCCTGCGTCTCGCGACGGGCCGTCAATCGACGGCGGGGTGACTCAAGATCTCATCCAGCACCGCGTCCCAATCGGGTCCAATCGGGCGAAGGATTTCGGTAAAGATGCGCGCGCCGGTGATCGTCGCGCCGTCCTGCGAGACTTCGAAGATGAGGACGCCGGCCGCGCGAAACGGCTGGCCCAACACATGAGTGCCAGACCAGGCGACTTCGGTCCAGACTTCGCGGCCCAGCTGGGCCCAGCCGACGATGTCGGCCCGCAGGTCAGCCACCGCCACGAACTGAGCCCGCCAGCTCATGACGGAGGCGTCGCGCCCCAGGCTGTCGCGCTCGGGATGGAGCGGGTGCACGCTCGCATAGTCCGGGTGCAGGGCAGCCGCGAGGGCGGCGGGATCGTGATCGTTCCAGGCCTGAAACACGCGGGCGACCGCGGTCGGGAGGAACGACGGGTTCAGATGAGTCATGGCAACTCCTTCGACAGCAAGCCAATCGTCGTTTGAGGCGTCGGGCTGTGCATCGATGTCGACATCTTGCGCCCACTTCTGAGAACCGTCATAGGCCCAGCAGCCGAATCTTCAGGTCGGCCTTAAGGCGGAGCCGTCACCCCAACCGCAACTGCGAAGCGAGGAGGCAGATGACAGCTATTGACAGCAGGGCCAGATCAGCGCGCTCCGCAAGATCCATGCGCGTCGAAAGCCAGCGCAGCCGATGGGCCTGCTGAGGCGACGGGTCGTTTTGGCCGATCTCGTCGCCCAGTTTGCCGAGTTGCGCCGCCGTGGGGCCGAGCACGACTTCGCCGAATGCCAGCGCAGCGAGTGCGGCGACGGCGCCGATCGCCAAACTGAGGCCCGCGCTCGACCCGGTCGAATCGAGCCAATACCCGACGACGAGCGCGATCGTGCTCGCCGCGGCGAGAGCCTGAGGGAAGTCGTGTCGGGCGCGCACGAACGGAGCCACTGCCCCCGAGTGTCCGCGCGCGACGAAGGCATAGGCGCCATACATCGCCGCGGCGCCCAGGGCTACCACGCACGAGACGAGATGAACGAGGCGAAACAGTTCGAGGAATACGTCCATGGTGTTCACGCCCTTCGGGCCTTGCGACGATCAGCTTCTTCGGCGGCCGCGCGGATTGTGGCGATCAAGGCGGCATCGCCGGCCTGTTTCGACACGCAGGCAAATGCACCGGCGCGCTCGGCACGTCGAACCATGTCTGAGCAATCGTCGAGGCTGTGGATGACGACGACGCACTCGGGGACCCGGCTGGCCAGGGCCTCGGCGGCCTGGATGCCGTCGAAAACCGGCAACTGTACATCCATGAGCACCACATCCGGCTCAAGACGTTGGGCGAGTTCGAGCGCTTCGAGACCCGATGCCGTCTGACCCACAATCATCAGGTCGCGCTCGAGCGACAGTCGCATCTCTAGCCCGACCCTCACGCACAGTTGATCGTCCACCAATAAAACCCTGATCATGAGCCGTTCACTACCTCGGTTCTCCGAAAGCTGCACCCAATCCGGGCGTGGGCGAACCGTCTCCGCCTAAAGTCGGAGGTCACAGCGATGCCCGCGTGCTAGACTTTTTCTGCGTCTCTTCGGGCCGCGCCACTCCGGTCATCTCCGATCATGACGCAGGCGAGCCCGTGGGGCATCGGTCAACGCGCCGACCGACGGCTCCGACTTCAGTTGGAGGGTGGCGTCTTATTCGACCGCCGGGCTAAGCAATCCGGACCCCGGCCTAATCAGGGGGACCTATCCACATGTCCATTCGCATCCTGCTGGTTGACGACCACGCCGTCGTGCGACAGGGCCTTCGCATGTTTCTCGGCCTCGACCCCGAGCTCGACATCGTGGGCGAGGCATCCGATGGGGCCGAAGCGTTGCGCATGGCGCACTCGCTCAAGCCGGATGTCGTGTTGATGGATCTCGTAATGCCCGTGATGGACGGGATCAGCGCGATCGGCGCGATCCGGCGCGAGCTGCCCGACACTGAGGTCATCGCGCTCACAAGCGTCCTCGAAGACGAGAAAGTCATCGGCGCCGTGAAGGCCGGCGCGATCGGCTATTTGCTCAAAGACACGCAGGCCGAAGAGCTCTGCCGTGCGATCAAGGCGGCGGCGGCCGGCCAGGTGCAGCTCTCCCCGCAGGCAGCGGCGCGCTTGATGCGCGAGGTCAAGGCGCCCGAAAGCCCGGAGACCCTCACCGAGCGTGAGACTGATGTGCTGCGATTGCTGGCTCGAGGCCGCTCGAACAAGGAGATCGGCCAGGCGCTGGTCATCGGCGAGAAGACAGTCAAGACGCACGTCAGCAACATCCTGGCCAAGCTCAGCGTCCCGAGCCGCACGCAGGCCGCGCTCTACGCCGTGCGCATCGGTCTGGTCTCGGCCAGCGATCCGCTCAGCTAACGCGAGCAGCGCAAGCTGAAAGGAGCACGCGTGATCCATCGGATGTGGTCGTCAGCCGTCCGGGTCGGCCTGCTCCTGGCGGCGCTGGCCGCCTGCCAGCCTGCTCCTTCACCGACGGCCCCCCGCCCGGTCAGCCTGCGATTCACGTATTGGGGCTCGCCGATCGAGAAGGCCGCCATCGAACGGATGGTGCAGGCTTTCGAGATCGCCAACCCCGACATCGACGTCGAGCCGATCCACATCCCGAACTCTGAATACATCGCGCGGGTCTCGGCCATGCTTGCCACAGGCGAGGCGCCCGACGTCGGCTATCTCTTCGAGACCCATGCGCCGCAATGGGCCCAGGACGGCAAGGTGCTCGACCTGACTCCGATCATCAAGGGCGATCCAGAGCTCAGTTCGCGCCTGCCGGAGACGTATTACTACTTCGCGCCCGACCGCACCCTCGGCACCAGCACGTCAACCGAGATCATGGTGATGTTCTACAACCGCGCGGTCTTCGATGCCGCCGGCCTGCCCTACCCGCCCGCCCGCGCCGAGGACGCCTGGACCTGGGACGAGTTCGTGGACGTGGCGCGCCGCCTCACCGTGGATGTGAACGGCCTGCACCCCGGCGACGCCGGGTTCGATGCCAACCGCATCAACACCTACGGCGTGTCGTTCGAAGAAGATGCCTGGTACGGCTACCTGCCCTTCATCTACAGCAATGGAGGCAGCGTCGTCAACGACGAAGGCACGGCGCTGCTGCTCAACTCGCCCGAGTCGGTGGAGGCCATCCAGCGCCTGCGCGATCTGATGTGGGTGCACCACGTCATGCCGACCCCCGAGCAACAGCGCCAGCTGCCGACGAGCGACGCCATGATCCAGACTCGCCAGCTGGCGATGGACATCCGCGGTCAGTGGAAGTTGCTCGACTACTCGAGCATGGACGGACTGGACTTCGGCGTGGCGGTGTTGCCCAAGATGCGCGAGGCCAAGACGATCATCCTCGGCAGCCCGACGGTCATCTTTGCCGGCACGCAGCACACCGAGGAGGCGATAAAGTTCTACAAATTCCATAACGACCCAAAGGCTGTCGACCTGTATGGGCGAGGCCTATGGATGCCGCTGCAGCAGTCTTACTACCTGCAACCCGATGCGATTTCGTCGTGGATCGACAACCCGGCCCATCCGCCCGAGTCGCGGTCGGCCATCGTCGAATACACGCTGTGCTGCGTCGTGCGGACGCCGCACTACTACGTGAAGAACTTCGGCCAGATCACGACCGACGTCATCCAGCCGGCCGTCGACAGGGTCTGGAACAACGAAGCCACGGCGGCCGAGGCGATGGCCCGCGCGGTTGAAGACGCGACATCGCTGATGGCCGGCCGGTGGGATCGATAATCAGGGGGGCGCCTCCTTGTTCCGCCATCTCGCCAAGCAACTTCGCTTCAGATTGTTGTTGCTCGTCATCCTGGCCGTCATCCCGGCCCTCGGCCTGATGCTGTATGCGGCGGCGGACGACAGGGCCGCTGCCGCCGAAGCCGCCCAGACAGAGGCCCTTCGCCTCGCCCGCCAGGCCACGCGTGACCAGGCCCGGCTCGTCGAGCAGGCCCGTCAGGTTCTGATCGACCTCTCGCAGCAGCCCAGCTTTCGCCGGGTCGGGACGTTCAATTGCGGCACCGGCTACAGCGACCTGCGCGCGCAATACCTCCAGGCATATCCGCGTTACATCAATCTCGGCGCCATCGATGCCCAGGGCAACGTCGTCTGCAGCGTCCTTCCGGTGAGCGGCCCGGTCAACGTCGCTGACCAACCTTATTTCGCTGACGCGCTGCGGACCCTCGACTTCACGATCGGCCAGGCCACCGTCGATCCCGCCACGAGCCGCGCCTTCGCCAACTTCGCCTATCCTCTTCTCGACTTCGGAGGAGAGCCGCGCCTGTTGCTGTTCGCGGCGCTCGACCTCGAGTGGCTCGACCAGTTCGTGTCGGAAGCCGAGCTCCCGAATGGGTCGACGCTGACGGTCTTCGATCAAGACGGCCGCATCCTCGCCCGTCATCCCGAGCCGCAGGATTGGGTCGGTCGGACGGTGCCCGAAACCGCGCTCGTCGAGGCGGCCCTGCAAAGCCAGGACGAAGGCACGATCCAGCTCACCGACGCGACCGGCACACCGCAGTTGTACGCCTATTCGCTGCTCCACAATGGGTCGGGCGCCAGCGGACCGGCCGCCGTCTACGTCAGCGTCGGCCTTCCGACTCAGGGCGTCTACGCCCAGGCCGACCGGGTGCTGGCGCGCAACATGGCGGCCCTGGGGCTCTTCGGCGTGCTCGCGCTCCTGGTGACCTGGGTCGGCGGCGATCTCTTCGTGCTTCGACCTGTGCAGAGCCTGTTGCGCGCCACCCAACGCGTGGCAGCGGGTGAACTCCAGGCCCGCACCGGCCTGCCCGGCGGCCCCCGTAACGGCGAGATCGGTCTACTGGCATCGGCGTTCGACCAGATGGCCGAGACGCTCGAACGGCGCGAAGGCGAGCGACGTCAGGCAGAGGTCAACCTCCAGGCGAGCGAGGCCCGCAACCGCGCTCTGGTCAACGCCATACCCGACCTGCTCCTGCGCATGAACCGCAAGGGTGACTATCTCGATTACCACGCGCCGAATCCGGCGGCGGTCTTCTTTCCGCCCGAGTCATTGATCGGCAAGAACCTGCGCGACACCGGCATGGACCCGGACCTCGCGACGACGATCCTCACGACCATTGCCGCGGCGCTCGACACGAATGTGCCGCAGACGCTCGAGTTCCGTCTGCCGTTGCCTGAGGACCAGCGCTATTACGAAGCGCGCTGTGTGGCGAGCGGGCAGGATGAAGTCGTCGTCATCGTGCGCAACATCTCCGAGCGCAAGGTCGCGGAACGCGCTCTGGCCCGTTGGGCGAATGTCTTCGAGCATGCGGAATGGGGCGTGGCGGTCGGCGCCGCTGACGGCCGGACTCTCGAGCTGGTCAACCCGGCCTTCGCGCGCATGCATGGGTACACAACGGAGGAGATGATCGGGCTGCCGATCAACCAGATCTTCGCCCCGGGCGCCGAGGTCGAGCTGCGCAAGCTGATCGACACGGCCAACGACACAGGTCATGGCGTGAAGGAGTCGGCCCACCGGCGCAAGGACGGTTCGGTGTTCCCCGTGCTTGTCGACCTGACGGCGGTGCGCGATGAAGACGGCCAGCTGCTCTACCGGGTCGCCAATGTGCAGGACATCACGGCGCGCAAGAGCGTCGAGGACGAGCTTCAGGCCAGCGAGGGCCGCTTCAGGACATTGATCGAGATCAGCCCGGTCGGGGTCATCATCATGACGCCGACAGGCAACTTCCGTTACGTCAGCCCAAGCTTTCTGGAGAACACAGGCTATTCGGAAGAAGAACTGCTCGGGCAGCCGATCCTTCCGCACGTGCACCCCGATGACTGGCAACTGCTGGCCAACAATTTCGAGAGGCTTGTGCAGCGCGACGTGCATCACGCCACCATCGAGTACCGCCAGCTGCGCAAAGATGGCGATCTGCGGATCATGGAAGCCACGGCCACCGTGCTGCCCAACGGCGACCTCGTCGGCTACGTCCAGGACGTCACAGAGCGCAAGCGGGTCGAGGCTGAGTTGCGCGAGCGCGAAGCTCAATATCGGAGCGTGTTCGAGGCCACAAGCGACGGCCTATTCATCAACGACCTCCAGGGGCATCTGGTTGACTTCAACCCCGCGGCCGCGCATATGCACGGCTACTCCGTCGAGGAATTCCGCGCCCTTCAGCCCGCCGCCTTCATCCACCCCGACTCACTGCACGTGTTCGGCGAGTACATGGAGGCGATCAACGCTGGCCGGGTCTTCAGCGGGCGAGCGACAGACGTGCGCAAGGATGGCGGCCTCATGCCGATCGAGGTGCTCGGCACGGCCTTCACCTACCGCGGCCAGCCGCACAGCCTTGGCGTGGTTCGCGACGTCACGGCGCAAGCGCGCGCGCTCGAGATGCTCGAACAGCGCGTCGAAGAACGCACGCGCGAGCTGACCACCCTGCTCCACCTATCGCGCCACCTGACCTCGACGCTGCAGCTCGATTCGGTGCTTGGACAATTCCTTGAACGCATTCGTGACGTGATCGTCTACGAAGGCGCGTCGATCTTCAGCCTCGACGGCGACGTGCTTCACGGCCGCGCGTATCGCGGGCCGCTGCCCGAAAGCAGCTTCTTGAGCCTGCAGTACTCGGCGCGCAACCCGATCGATCGGCAGATCATCGCCACAGGTCGCCCGCTCATCCTGCCCGACCTCAACGCCGACACAACTGTCGCGCGTGACTTCCGCGCCCTGTTGGGTTCGGAGTTCCCGGGCGAGTACGCGCACATCCGATCCTGGATGCGCGTGCCGCTATCGGTCAAGGAGCGCGTCATCGGCATGCTGACGCTGCACCATCCCGAGGCGGGGTTCTATGCGCCGCACCATGCCGAGCTGGCCATGGCGTTCGCGGATCAGGCCGCCGTCGCGATGGAGAACGCGCGCCTGTTCGAGGCCACGCAGCGTCGCGCTGAGCAGTTCCGGGTCATCGGCGAGATGGGCTACCGCATCACGTCGATCCTGGCGGTCGACGAACTGCTGCAACAGACTGTGCGCCTGATCCGCGGCACCTTCGGCTATTACCATGTCCACATCGGCTTGATCGAGGGCGAGCGCGTGGTCTTTAAGCCCGAAGCGGGTCTCTGGCAGGAGGAAGAGCGCTGCGAGGGCTGCCAGTTCATCGAGATCCCGGTCGGCGAGTACGGCATGTCGGGGCGCGTCGCTGCGAGCGGCACGCCGCTCCTGATCCCGGACATCCAGCGCGACTCGCGTTTCATCCCTCTGGTGGAAGGACAGGCCGGCTCAGCGCTTGTCCTGCCGCTCAAGGTCAAAGGCAAAGTGATCGGCGTGCTGGAGATGGAGAGCCACCAGATCAACGCTTTCGATGCGTCGGATGTGGCAGTGCTGCAATCGTTCGCCAATCAAACCGCCATCGCCATCGAGAACGCCCGGCTTTACGAGGGTTCGCAGCAGTTGGCCGCGCTCGAGGAACGCCAGCGCCTGGCGCGCGAGCTCCACGACTCGGTGTCGCAGGCGCTCTACGGCATCGCGCTCGGCGCGCGCACGGCCCGCGCTCAACTCGATCGCGCGCCTGACCGCGTGGCCGAGCCGCTCGACTATGTGCTGTCGCTCTCCGACGCGGCGCTGTCGGAGATGCGCGCCCTGATCTTCGAACTGCGTCCGGAGTCGCTCGAGGCCGAAGGGCTCGCGGCAGCCCTCGAAAAGCAGGCCGACGCGCTCCGCGCCCGGCATCAGTTCGTCGTGCGCACGCGGTTGAGCAGCGAGCCGCGCGTGCCGCTCGACATCAAGCAGGCGCTTTACCGGATCGCCCAGGAGGCGCTGCACAACGTCGTCAAGCACGCGCGAGCCGGCCACATCGATCTCATCCTCGAGCGCACCGGCGAATGCGTCATCCTCGAAGTCGTCGACGACGGCGTCGGGTTCGACAGCACACAATCATTTCCAGGCCACCTGGGTCTGCAATCGATGCGCGAGCGCGCCGAGAAGCTTGGCGGTTCCTACGCCCTCCACAGTACACCGGGCAAAGGCTCTCATCTGCGCGTCGAGATCCCGTTGCATGGGTAGTTGACCAGGCGCAGGGCCAGGGCCGGGCCGAGCCCTTTGTGTGCCCCGCTGCGCTTCACTACTGAGCGGTCTGCCAGTCGACGATGGTCGTGACGCCGTTGACAGTCACATGGGCCGGCCCTTGGGGCAGGCTGACCACGTTGAGCGGGAACTCGAGCTGGAAGGGCATCGTGTCGGCCATGCAATTGTCGCCCGCGTAGGTGTGGCTCACCAGGTCGAGGTCGAAACCCTGCCCGGTGGTTCCGATTCGGCGCAGCGCGACCTCGCCGAGGCGCGCGCAGCTGCTCGGGAGCGTGCCGCTGACCACGAGGTGCACGGGCAGCGGCGAGCCGAGGCCGACCACCACATCGACGTTGTCGATGTGCGCTTCCTTCACGGCGGGCGCACCCTCTGTGGGCATCACCACGGGCGCGGGGTCGCCGTACGTCCAGGCGAGCGGCGCGCGCATTCCGTTCACGTCCACGGTGTAATCACCCGGGCCGAATCCGATCATGTTGAGCGGCACGCGTATCGTGAACGGGATCGGGTCCTGCAGGCACATCTCGTCGGTCGAGGTGGTCGTCAGGATAGTGATCTGGAGGTCGGTGCCGGAGCGGCTCTGCAGCACCTGGGCGATCTGATCGCACGGGCTCGGCAGCGTGCCGCCGATGACGGCATGCACCGGGATCGGAGAGCCAACGCCGATCTCGACATCAACGTTGTCGATGTGGGCGGGCTGCGGCTCGCCGAGCACGCCCGTCGGCTCGGCTGTCGGCGCATCGGCCGGAAGGTCAACCGGCGCACAGGCTGCCAGGGCGAGCGTCAGCGTCAACAAATGAAAGTAGGGTTTCAGAGACATCTTGCACATCCTTTGGGGGTCGCTCACCCTGACGGGGTTTGGGGCGCCCGCTTTTTCCCGCCGGGCGCACGAACGACTGCGGAGGACGAGCGAGGGATTCAGTTAGTGGGGTTGTTCCAGAACCAGTTGTAGCTGTAGTAGCCGCCGCGTTCGCTCTGCAGGCGGATGGCGATGCGGGCCGAGCCGCGCAGCGCCGCCGGGATCGTGTACGTCGCGGTGAACGAGCCACCAGCTCCGCTGTCGACGGTCGTCACGGCGTGGCCGCCGACGCCCATGGAACCGTAGTCCCCCATCAGCACCGTGAAGCGATAGCCGGCGGGGAAGTTCGAGCCCTTGATGGTGACCGATTGGTCACGGGCCACGCCCGACACTTCGATCATGGGCACAACGGGAGCCGGGCGCGGGTTGTTGCCTGTGCCACCGGTCGGCTTGGTGTAGCTTGCGCCGGCCGTGATCCAGCAGTTGCCGGTCGAGCCGTCGGGGCAGATCACTCGCCACCAGTTGGCGTCGCTGCTAATACCTGTCACGTTCACTGTGGTTCCGCCGGTGACCTTGCCCATGACGGCGAAGCTCATGCCCGGGCCGACCCGCAGGTTGAGGTCGGTCAGCGCTGTCACGGATTTCACGTCAGTGCCGAGCACGACGATCACGTCAGGCGCGGGCTGGGTCGGCCCGCCGGCGCCTGAGAACGGAATGCACAGCACCTGACCCGCGTAAATCTTGTTCGGGTTCGTGATGTTGTTCGCCGCGGCGATCCCGTCCCACGTCCGGTTGTACAGAAGCCCGATGGTGAAGAGCGTCTGACCGCGCTGGACAGTATGCGAGACCTGACAGCTCGCTGCAGCAGCCTGTTGGGCCGGCGCGAACTGAGCGCCGAGGAGAGCTGTGGCCGCGACGGCCAGGCTGAGGAAACCACGGACGGCCTGGGCCATCCACGCCGAATGGTGAGGTTGAGCTAGAGAGAACATGATGACCTGCTTTCTTGATACGAGCGATAGATCGATGCGTCTGTTCTAACAAAACGGCCGGACGTTTCCGTCCGGCCGTCGATGGATTTCGCTTCAGACTTTCGCCCGAGCGGCCCGCACTCGCGCCTACTCCTGGTCGAACACGAAGTACTGGAACCTGCCGAGCGGAGAGATGGCGAGTTTTGGCGCGCTGGTTTGGTCGCGGAGCTCCCAGGTGAATTCGTACAACGTCGGGTCGACGTAGGGTTCATCTTCCACAGCGTTGGCCCCGCAAAGGTGCTCGATACGAGCGCGCCCGCTGCCAGCCTGATAGGAGAGTTGTCCGCCAGACACCTTCAGGGTGCCGGTCTGATACACCCAGTAGATCGTGTCGCACCCCTGCTGATCCTGACCGTGGCCATACTCACCGTATTGGTAGGTGCCATCGGCCGCGAAGCGGAACCAGGCGCCGTCATTCACGGGAGTGGCCCAGGCCCCGGTCTGTGGGTCGTAGAACCCCGCCGATGAGACCCCATTCAGGCTCCATCCGCCCACCAGGGTCGTCAGCATCCCCTGGCGATAAAACTCGACGGTTGAAGCGCCTTCCTGAATGAACAGCTTGGGGTGCCCGAGGCCATCGTCTGCCACGCGCCAACCGAGGTCGTAAGGGTCGAACGGGCCTTCGGTGGTCGTGTCGGATTGCGAACCGCATACAACGACGGTTCGCGTTTTGGCAAGGGTCGGCTTGAGTGTGAGCGTTGTGCCCGCGATGCTCGCCTGACCCTGCTTGTACGTGGACACCTCTGTGCGGCAGGCTCCATTCTGGAAGCGCAGGAAGCCGGCGTAGATGAAGGTGGCATCGGCATTGAAACGGTACATCTGGCCGAGGCCGTTCGTGGCGCGCCACTCGCCGGTCGTCGGGTTGTAGAAGTCCGTCGGTGGGATCACACCACTGAACCACGTGGCGACGACACCTGCTGGCAGAGACCCGCCCGGCGCCGGAGTCGGCGGGGGCGTCGGGTGAGTGGCCTGACCGCCCTTCGTCAGCAGCGGCAGGAAGACCTGGTTCGGGCCGCCCTGAGCGGAAGCATCGGGGGCACTGAGCAATGCAGTGGCAAGCAGCGGCAATGCCAGGGCCAGCTGCGTCAATCGGACAAGGCGCGCGCGAAGGGTGACTGGATGGTTCAAGGTGAGATCTCCTCTGGATCGATCGGTGGGCCGCAGCGCTGTGATTTCGCAGCCCTGCCCTTGAGGTCAGGTCGACAGTTCTGTTCTAACAGAACGGCCGGACGTTTCCGTCCGGCCGTCGATGGATTTCACTTCCGACTTTCGTCCGAGCCACTTACTCCGCGCAGGACTCGCCTTCGCACACGCTCGCGGAGACCGTCGCCGAAGCGAACTGGTTGCCGGCTGTGGCGTGCAGATAGAAGCTGTACGTCAGGTTCAGCGGATCGTTAGGATCCATCACCATGGTTCCGGTGGCAGACACCGGTATGCCGTTCGGCTCAGCCAGACGACCGCGCGAGTCGAGCCGCCACAGCGTCACCTGTTGAGCGCCTGTCACTGCCCAACTCAACGTGACCGGTTGGCCGCTGCGCACCGACGTCGGCGCCACAGTGAATGACTGGATCACGGGTGCTGTTTGCGCGGTGGCCGTAGGAGTCGGCGTGGTCGTTGCGGTGGCCGTCGGCGTGATGGACGACGTGGCGGTCGGCGTGACGGTCGACGTCGGCGTGGCGGTGGCGGTGACTGGCTCCCATTTGAGCTGCAAGGCCGCCAGGCCAGCCGCTTCGTAGTACTCGACTCGCAAGACGTGCGCGCCCTGCGCAAGCGCGATCTCGCCGCTGACGAGCCCTGCCCCGCCGTCGTGCCAGTCGTCGAGGACGGGCTGGCCGTCGATCCACATCCGCACGCCGTCATCGGCCAACGCCGTGAAGCGATAGCGGCCCGCGTTGAACTGCAACGTCCGTGTCCAGCGTGCGCTGAAGTCGTCGACCGGCAGGCCAGCTCCGGGCGCGCCGGCACCCCAGTTGAAGTCAAGGCTGACGTCGTCGCGCACGAACAGCGGCGCGCCGCTGAGGTTGCGACTGCTGAAGTACTCACCGCGCCAGTTGACGATGGCGGCCGTCGCGGTGGGCGTCGGAGTGGCCGTCGACCCGACCACGATCTGCACCCAGAACGGCGAGACGCCGCTGGGCCCGAGGCCCAGCAGCCGGCCGGCTCCGTTGCGCAGGATCCATTCGCCCCGGTAGGTGCCGTTGCCGGCGGGCGCGACGAGCGTGATCGAGACGTCAACGGTCTGCCCGGGGACGACGATCCCGGGGAGCGATGCCGGGGAGCGACCCTGCATGCCATCCCCGCCGTAAAAGATCAGGGCGTAGTCGGCGTTCCAGGTGCAGGTGCCGTCGTTGCGCAACCGCCAGGTCTTGACGAACGCGGTGCCAGGCAGCACGTTCGTGCGGTCAGGGATCGTGACGTCACCAATGAAGGTGAGACGATCGGTGCAGGCCGGAGCCGGCGTTCGCGCCGGCGGTGGCGTGACCGTCGGCAGGGCGAGTGTGGGTGTGGGAGTGGCAGTCGGCTGGATCATGCCCCAGGTCGCGTCGCGGCCGAAGCCGATACCCGTTTTGATCTCACCATCGACGACCGACACGAGCAGGCTGGCCGGCGCACCGGCCTCATCGACCTGCGGCGACGTCCAGTGGCCGGCGATGATCATCTCGTTGCCCTGCAGGCCGGGGTCGACAGTCAGACAGTACAGCCCGGCGGGCAGACCCTCGAACGCGAACGATCCGTCAGCGGCCGTGACAGCTCGGATGATCGGAGCGGCCGGGCAGCTTGGCCCGAGCGCCACGGTGACGCCGCCCAGACCGGGCTCATTGGATTGGATGACTCCGTCTGCGCGGTAGCGGCCATCACTCAGAGGGGCGCAGTTCGGGCCGAGGGTGCCGTCGGCAAGGCCGCAGCGATCCTGCCAGACCCTGCCATGGATGGAGGCGCGTGAAGGACCGGGTGACGCGACTTCCGGCGTCGGCGTCTGAGAGCCCGAACTCAGCGGCAGCAGGCTACAGGAGCCGAGGAAGAGGCTGACCAGCAGGGCCAGGCCAGGCCTGAGGACGTGCTTGTTCATGATGAAGTCTCCTAACAGGCCCCCAAGGGCCACGGCCCGGCCTCGCAGTCAGAGTCGGTTGGAAGCGCCGAGCCAGGCGCCGATGAAGCGAGCCCCAAGGTCGATCCAGCCGACGACCTGCGGGCCAAACAACGCAAGCGCGATGTTCAGGCCAAACAGGGCGACCACGCCGGAAAACATGGCAAAGAGGAAGCGTGCTGAAGCGTTCATGTCTCCTCCTATCCCGATCACAGGCCTCCACTGTAAGGTCAGCGGGCCCCACGCAGATCGGGCTGGCGCACGAACCAGAAACCGGCTTCGGACTGAGGTGCCGTGTCCGACTTTCGACGGATGCTCCCGCTCAGCGGAAACTCGTTCAAAACTCGTGTCGATTCCGGGTCTGCCCGTTCGACGTATTTGTAGAACGCAGGGAAAATAGCCCGGCACACAGACCGGATCACATAAGGAGACTGACCATGAAGTACCTGATGACCTTCAACACGCCGTCGAACGCCACACCGCCAAGCCCGGAGCAACTGGAAGCCCTTGGCAAGTTCACACAGGAAATGATCGCGTCCGGCGTCGTCAAACTGACGGGTGGCCTGGCGCCGCTTTCGATGGGCGGAGCGCGAGTGAGCTCCAAGAGCGGCCAATTCTCGGTGCTCGATGGCCCGTTCGCCGAAGCCAAAGAGGTCGTGATCGGCTTCGCTATCATCGAAGCCGCCAACCTCGAGGAAGCTCTGGGCCATTGCCGGAACTTCATGGCCATCGCGGGCGATGGCGAAGGCGACATCCAGCCGATCTTCGAAAACGTCGGCGCCTAGAACTCCGCGTCGCGCGAGCAGGCCCGTCACGTCTGACGGGCCTGCCGCTTCCCCAACCTGTCAACTCAATCTCAGCTTCTGGCCCTCGGCGGCTTCAGCCAGGGAGCCTCGCCATGCGATTCCTGTTGCTCACCTTTGCCACGCCATCCAACACCGCAGCGTTTGACGAACCAGCATCGAGCGCCCTCGACCGGTTCAACCGGTCGCTGCGCGAAGCCGGCGTCCTGCTCGGGACGGATCGCCTTCGCCCGGCGACGCGTCGGGTCGCCAACACACAGACGATCGGCGCGCGCGAGGCCACCGGCTATTGGCTGATCCAGGTGCGTTCGCTTGATGAGGCTTTGACCTGGGCCGGGCGTTGCCCGCTGGCCCAGGATGAATCGATCGAGGTGCGCCAGGCCGTTCCGCTTGAGGCGCGTCCGCTGCCCATCTCACACACGGAGAATCTGCCATGAACTCGGCACTCGTTGCCCCTCGCCCTTCGTCCACCAGCCTTTGGGCTGGCCGCATCATCACGGCCCTGGTGGTCGCCTTCATGATCTTTGATCTGGTCGGCAAGTTGTTAGTGATCCAGCCCGTCATCGACGCGCAGACCCACCTTGGCTTCCCTGTGGAGTTGTCGATGACGCTTGGGTTGATCGAGATCGTGTGCCTGGTCCTCTTCGTGATCCCACCGACGACATTGATCGGGGCGTTGTTGTTGACCGCCTACCTGGGCGGCGCAACGGCGATCCAGGTTCGCGTGGGCGATCCCTTCTACTTTCCCGTGATGATGGGTCTGCTGCTCTGGCTGGCCCTGCTCCTGCGCGACTCGCGCCTCCGCGCCTTCCTACCTTTCAAAGGTTGAACCGCTCTGGCCGCGAATGACGCGAACTGTTGCGACGGTTGTGTCATTCGCGGCCAAGCCCCGGTCGAAACCGCGCTACACTTCGAAGCCATGAAGGCATCGACGTGACCGAGAGCGAAAGCCACAGGGCGATCGACGCGATCTGGCGGATCGAGTCGGCGCGCATCATCGGTGGTCTGACGCGCCTGACGGGCGACATCGATCTGGCCGAAGAGCTGGCCGGTGACGCGCTCGTGGCGGCGTTACAGCAATGGCCGCGCACGGGAGTACCCGACAATCCTGGCGCCTGGCTGATGGCGACCGCCAGGCGCCGGGCCGTCGATCAATTCAGGCGATCGAAGACGCTCGAGCGCAAGCACGTCGAGTTGGGGCGCACGCTCGAAGACGAACAGGCTCGCACCGGCGAAGCGATGGACGCAGCTGTTGACGATCCGATCGGCGACGACCTGTTGCGCCTGATCTTCATGACCTGCCACCCCGTCCTCTCGCGTGAAGCTCGCGTGGCGCTGACGTTGCGGCTGTTGGGCGGTTTGACGACCGACGAGATCGCGCGTGCCTTCCTGACCCCCGAGGCGACCTTGGCCCAACGAATCGTGCGGGCCAAACGCACCCTGAACGCTGCCCAGGTCCCCTTCGAAGTGCCGCGTGCGGCCGATCTGCCCGGTCGACTGGCGTCGGTGCTCGAGGTCATCTACCTGATCTTCAATGAGGGCTATGCAGCGACGTCGGGCGACGATTGGATGCGCCCCGCCCTCTGCGAGGATGCGCTGCGTCTCGGACGCATCCTGGCCGAACTCATGCCACAGGCGTCCGAGGTCCACGGCCTGACGGCGCTCATGGAGATTCAGGCATCGCGCATCGCGGCGCGCACGAACCCGCTGGGCGAACCGATCCCGCTGCTCGAGCAAGATCGCGGGCGTTGGGACCAGATGCTGATTGAGCGCGGCCTGGCGGCGCTCGAGCGGGCCGAGGGGTTGGGTCAGCTTGGGCCATACACGCTCCAGGCCGCCATCGCCGCCTGTCATGCTCGCGCCCGTGCGGCCGAGGACACCGACTGGGCGCGGATCGCGGCCCTGTACGACGCGCTGAGTGAGATCGCGCCGTCGCCCGTTGTGGAGTTGAACCGGGCCGTGGCCGTCGGCCGAGCTTTCGGTGCCGAGGCCGGGCTCGAGGTGGCTGATGCCCTGATGCACGAGCCTGCCCTCAGGAGCTATCACCTGCTGCCCGCTGTGCGCGCCGACCTGCTGGCGTCGCTGGGTCGCCACGCCGAAGCGCGAGCCGAGTTCGAGCGGGCGGCCGGGTTGACCCGCAACGAGCGCGAGCGCCAGGTCCTTCTCAGGCGAGCGGCGCAGTCGTCCTCCCCAGACGTGCCCTGAAGGTCGATCTCGGGAAGGGCCTATCGAAATCGCGAGTTGGATCTGGCGACGGGCGCGGCTCGCACGGTTGACGAGTCGACCGGCAAGGTGGTGGGCCGAGTCTTCGTCTCGCTACATCACATCGGAGGCCGCAACCAGCGTTGAATTTCGCCTGTCACCAAGATCCTGTCAAGGTATGTGAAAGTCCCCTGCTCATGCGCCTCGCGTGCCGCCGCGATCAGGCCGCTCATCGCGGCGCGGAAGAGCGACGTCGACAGGCTGATGCGCTTCACGCCGGCGTCTTCGAGTTCGGCCACCGTGAAAGACAGACCGCGGATCCCGACCATGAAGTTGACCGGCTTCGAGACGGCCGCACACACGCCACGCACCGCTTCAAGGCTCGGCAGCCCCGGGGCAAAGAGGACGTCGGCGCCGGCCTTCTCAAAAGCTTGAAGACGCTTGAGTGTGTCGTCGAGATCGGGACGGTCATTGAGGAAATTCTCGGACCGTGCCGTGAGCGTGAACGTGAAGGGCAGCGATCGAGCCGCCTCGACAGCTGCAGCGACCCGCTCGACAGCATGGTTGAAGTCGTAGATGGGCTTGCCGGCATCGTTCGAGGCGTCTTCGATCGAGCCGCCGACGAGCCCGGCTTCCGCCGCCTGCCTGATCGTCTGGGCCGCAGCGGCCGGCTCGTGGCCAAAGCCGTTCTCGAGATCGCCAGCCAGCGGGATCGCGACTGCGGCGGCCATCGCACGCGCCTGCGTTAGCGCTTCATCGCGCGTGATCTGCCCATCGCTCCGTCCGAGCGTCGCGGCCGCAGCGCCGCTCGAGGTCGCCAGGGCCGGGAAGCCCAGGCCCTCGAGGATGCGAGCCGATGCCACGTCCCAGGCGTTGGCGACAAGAAAGGCGCCCGGTCCACGATGCAGGGCGGCGAACCGTTCGGCGAGGGCTGCCACTGTGGCGTTCATAGGACCTCCTGGAGCGCGGATAGGCGATCGTTCTCACTATACTCGATCAATACATCGAACTCTGCCGCGGATTTCGCTGTGACGCCTGCGAAACCTCAGCCATGGTGGCCGAGCGCGTGCCACACCCTGCGAGATCCGCGGCAGAGTTCTCCTACACCCTAAGCTTCGACGGCATCACGCTTCGTCGCGAAGTGCTCGGGCTCGTAGCTGCCGGGCTCGTCACGGAACGTGATGGCGAAACGATTCCAGACGTTGATGATCGAGATGCCGATGAGAAGCTTGACCAGTTCCTCGTCGCTGAAGAAACGGCTGGCCTCAGCATAGACCTCGTCTGTCACGCGCTGGGTGGCGATGAGCGTGACGGCTTCGGTCAACGCCAGCGCCGCGCGTTCGCGGTCGGTGTAGTACGGTGCCTCGCGCCAGACGCTCAGGCTGTACAGGCGCTGCTCGCTCTCACCCTTCGAGCGCGCGTCCTTGCTGTGCATGTCGACGCAGTAGGCGCATCCGTTGATCTGCGAAGCGCGCAGTTTGATCAATTCCAGCAGCGACTTCTCGAGGCCGCAGTTGGCGCTGTAGCGATCGAGCGCGTTGACCGCGCGCAGGCCTTCGGGAAGAACCTTGCCGTAATCCAGTCTTGACTCCATGTTGGGCTCCTGTGTTCGTCTATGTCTATCCATTCGATACGACCACTATGAGGCCAACAACTGGTTGCCGCCAGATCCAGATTCGTTACGATTAAGGGTACCAGTTTTGAAGCCGTGTCGATCCCGGGAATGGCCGGATATCGGCCGATATCCGGCCATTCCCGGGATCTCAATCGTTCAGCGCCTGAGACAGGCGCCGCACGCCGGCTTTGATCGCCGTCGGGTCGACTCCGGCATAGCCGAGCAACAGACCGGGGCGTGACGACCGGGCAAGGCTGAAGCGCGAGAGCGGTGTGACGTCCAGGTTGTGTCGGGCCGCCGCCGAGGCGACAGCGACGTCATCGCTGCCCTGCGGCAGCCAGCCGATGCAATGCATGCCGGTATCCGAGGCATAGGGCTCGAGCGGCAGACCGGCCAGGGCGCGCACCAATGTGGCGCGACGTTCAGCGTACAACGCCCGCATCCGGCGCAGGTGCCGGCCGAAGTGCCCATCGGCAATGAAGTCCGCCAGAGCGCCCTGCTCCAGCGGGGGCGCGTGCACTTCTGTGTACGCGCGTGCCGCCAGAAAGACGTCGGTCAACGCGGGCGGCAGTATGAGGTACCCAAGGCGAAGCGCCGGGAACAACGTCTTGCTAAAGGTCCCGACGTAGATCACGCGCCCTGAGTCATCCAGGCCTTGCAACGCGGCCAGCGGTCGGCCCTGGAAGCGGAACTCGCTGTCATAGTCGTCCTCGATGACGTAGGCGTTGGCGGCCTGAGCCCAGGCCAGTAGATCAAGACGACGCTGCAGGCTGAGGGTCACTCCGAGCGGAAACTGGTGCGACGGCGTCAGGTACGCCAATCGAGCGTCAGGGCGGCGTTTTCGGCCGATGTCGACGCGCAACCCTTCGGAGTCGACGGGCACCGGCACCAACCGGGCACCCGCGCCCAGAAACGCCCCTCGCGCGCCCAGGTAGCCGGGGTCCTCGATCCAAACCGAGTCGCCCGGATCGACCAGGAGCCGCGCGACGAGGTCGAGAGCGCCCTGAGACCCCGACACGATCAGGATCTGATCGGCCGTGCAGCGCACCTGGCGTGACACCGTCACGTGCGCGGCGATCGCCTCACGCAACGGCCGATAGCCTGCCGTGGACTGGTAGTCGAGGCCGGCGCGGTCGAGGTGGCGCGCGCGTCGGGCTACCAGCCGCCCCCACAGCTTGAACGGGAAGACATCCAAGGCAGGGAGGCCGGCGCGGAAAGCGGCCGGGCGCTCGGCGCCCTGATCACCGACGACAAGTGGCGGCGCGCCAGTCAACGCTCCGGCGAGCGTCGACCAGCGCGGCGGCTGCTCCTGCGCCGGCCGCTGCACGAGCCGCTCGTCTGGCAGATGCAGCGACACGAACGTGCCGCTCGCCGGCGCGCTCTCCAGATAGCCTTCGGCCAAAAGTTGATCGAATGCATTGAGCACCGTGTTGCGCGACACATTGAGCGTGACGGCCAGTTCGCGTGTCGAAGGCAGTCGGGCTCCGCGCTTGAGGCGACCGGTCAGGATCGCGGAGCGCAGGTTGCGATAGACCTGCCGATACAATGGTTCGCTCGATGACGGTTGGACGGGATGTACGCTGCGCTCAGCCATGACCTTCCCTCTGTCTGTGGTTGGGGACGATTGTAGGGGATTCCCACGCGCCCACACAAAACGAGCGCGACCGGCTTTGAGACCGGTCGCGCATCACCAGGGAGCCCATGAGCCTGGCGATCCCACATTCATTTCAAGGATAGAACATCCGGTGCCAGAGCTGGTGCAGCAACTTCAGGCAGTGCCCCAGAAGGATCCACCGCCGAGGACCTCGGTTCGCAAATCGCAACCACATCGTTACACCTTGCCTGTCCAAAAAAAGAAGCGGCGGGCAAGAGACCTGCCCGCCGCGATGAGCTCCACAACCAGCTTAGAGCAGCTTGGCGATCAGATCCTTGTGAGGCGACGGGATCACGGCGAACGAGTCGAGCACGCCTTCATCCTTGAGCGCGGCGACGGCCGCGTTGACGCCGCTGCGGACCGCGCTGATCTCACCTGTGAAGATCGTGAAGGCTTTGCCGCCCATCGCAAACGGTAGACGGATTTCCATCAGCTTCAGGGGCGCGGCTTTGACGGCCACGTCAGCGGCCACGATGGAAGCCGCGAGCGTGAAGGTCTCAATCACGCCGACGGACTTGACGTTGTCGATCTCGGTCGTGGCCGTGAGCGCCGGGAAGATGCTCGGGTGGACGTTGGGCAGCACGAAGTGATCGACCACGACCTCGGGCGCCACCTGCTGCCCGGCGGCGATGGCGGCGTTGACCTGGCTGACGGTACCGGCGACCAGGATGATGTACTTGCCCGGGCAGACGACGTGCGCGCGCAGCAGCTCGACCTCGCCGGCCTTGAGGAGGGTATCAGTCGTCAGCATGCCGCGCGCGATGCTGCGTAGTTCGATCAGGCCGATCGCGCGCTTGACGGTCGTCACGCGGGGCAGAGTAGCTTCAGGCAACATGGCGTTTTTCCTCGATCACGATGGCATCCGCGCGGATCTCGATCACTGTCCCGTCGATGCTGGCATGGACCGGCGCGCCCAGGGCGCCTTCCGGCACGACAGCCACCACGTCTCCGACGGAGACCGCCTGCCCCACCGTCACGGCGGGTTGCGCGGCGACGCCCGCGTGCTGGCGCAGCAGAAGCGTCACACGATCGAAGCGGCGCTCGAAGGCCTTCAGCGGAGCATCGACGTCGAACTTCTCGAGCCCGAGACGGTTCACCAGGCGATACATGGGCACTCGCCGAAAATCGCGGGTCGACGAAACCTCGGTCTGGCGATGGTACGGGTTCTTGATCCCGGCCTTGACCAGATCGCGCTTGATGTTCAGGGCAATGTCTCCCGGCGCGAGATGCACGGGACAGGCGTAATTGCAGGTTCGACACTCGCAGCACAGCAGCGCGCCGGCCATCTGCGCGTCGGTCATCGGCACGCCTGAGGCCAGCAGCAGGATGAGCTTGTGAGGCTGGATCGCGTGGCCCTGCGCGTGGCGCGGGCAGTAGTCGGTGCACATGTAACACTGATCGCAGGACGCGATCGCGTGAGCGTCGAACACCTCGCGCGACGTGCGGCGTCGAGCGCTGAGTTGATGGTCGTACGGCAGCACCAGCAGGATCTTGGTGCGCTTGGTCACCGGCGCGTCAAGGCTGCCGGCCACCTCGCCCATCATGGCCCCGCCGTTGAGCACAACCGGGTCCGGCACCAGGGCGCCGCCGGCCAGGTCGATCACCTGGCGCAGCGTGATCCCGAGGGGCACGCGCACCGTCACCGGGTTACGCACCGCGCCGATCACCGTGACGTACTTGGCGGTCACTGGCCGCCCATCGAGCGCGGCGGCCACGTTGTAAAGCGTCTCGATGTTTTGAACCACGCAGCCGACGTTGAGGGGCAGCCCGCCCTCGGGCACCACGCGCCCGGTCACGTCATAGACCAGCACCTGTTCGTCGCCCGCCGGGTAGAAATTGCCGAGCTCGCACACGCTTAACTCGGGCGAGTCAGCCATCGCCGCGCGCAGCTTCGCGACAAGGTCCACGTACTTGCCCTTGACGCCGATCACGCCCTTGGGAGCGCCTGTCGCGGCCATCACGGCCTTCAGCCCGCGGATGACCTCGGCCGGGTGGTGGTGCAGCAGTTCCTTGTCGACATGAGTCAGCGGCTCGCATTCGGCGCCGTTGGCGATGACGACCTCGGCTCTGGCCTTGAGCTTGAAGAACGTCGGGAAACCCGCGCCGCCCGCGCCCGTTACCCCGGCCTTCTGAACCGCCGTCACGATCTCTTCTGCATGCTGCACAGCATTCTCCTCAAATCATCGTTTTGCCGCGGATTTCGCGGATGACGCGGATGGAGAGGTAGCACCTTGCATCCGCGTCATCCGCGAAATCCGCGGCAAAACGAGGATTTGAGGAGAATGCTGTGCAGCATGCAGAAGAGATCGTGACGGCGGTTCAGAAGGCCGGGGTAACGGGCGCGGGCGGCGCGGGTTT
>JBGAGY010000025.1:0-40022 GCA_044226485.1 Anaerolineales bacterium | reverse complement strand
GCCCCTCGCCCTTCGCCCCTCGCCTGTTATCCTTGGACCCTATGAGTCGCCTCCAAGGATATCTCGTCATCATCGCGTCGGCCATCGGTTTTTCGACGCTGGCCACGTTCGGCCGTTGGGCAGCTGCCGACGGCGTCAACACGAACAGCCTGCTGTTCCTGCGTTTCACGGCGGCCGCCGTCGTCATGTTCGCGATCTGCCTCGCGCGCGGCGAAAAGCTTCCGGCGCCGCGCTCGCTGTGGCCGCTGGTGGGCATGGGCGCCATCGGGTACGTCGGTCAGGCGACCTGCTATCTGACGGCTCTGCAATACGCCTCGGCGGGGCTCGTGGCGCTGCTGCTGTATCTGTATCCGGTGCTCGTCGCGATCCTGTCGGTCATCTTTCTGCGGGATCGGATGACCTGGCCGCGCGTGCTCGCCCTCGGGTTGGCTCTGGCTGGCGTGGCCCTGACGGCCGGGCCTGTGTCGGGCGAGTGGCGCGGCATCGCGCTGGGCCTTGGCGCGGCCGGGATCTACTCGGTCTACATCATCGTCGGGGATCGGGTGCTGGCGGCGGTGTCGCCGTGGATGTCGTCGGCCGTGATCTTCGCTTCGGCCGGGGCGATGGCGGGCGTGCTCATGTTGATCGGCGGCGTGGCCTTCCCTGCGACGTCGGCCGGGTGGGGCGCGATGGCCGGCATCGTGACGCTGGCGACGCTGGTGCCCGTCAGCCTGTTCTTGCTTGGCGTGTCGCGCGTCGGCGCCACTAACGCCGCGCTGTTGTCGACGCTCGAGCCGATCGCGACGGCCTTGCTGGCGGCCTGGGCGTTCGGGGAGCGGCTGGGCACCTGGTCGCTCATCGGTGGCGCGCTCATCTTACTGGCGACAGTCGTGGTGGTGTTGGGTCGCGATCGCCGTGCCTCGGCGACGACATCCGTCGCCTGACACGCTCGGAAACACAAGAGGCCCATCCATGGATGGGCCTCTTGCTTTAAGGTTCGCTCGATGAGGCGACGTTACTCGCGTCGAATCTTCGTGATCTTATATTTGATGGCGCCGGCCGGGGCCTGAACCTTCACTTCATCGCCGACTTTGCGGCCCAGGAGCGCTTTGCCGAGCGGCGATTCGTTGGAGATGCGGCCTTCGCGCGGGTTGGCTTCGACGGCTCCGACGAGTCTGTATTCCTCGCTGCGGCGTGAATCAGCTTCTTTCACCGTGATGGTGCAGCCGAGTGCGACCACGCCGTCGGGCCCATCATCCTCGATGATGGCCGCATTGGAGAGCATCGTCTCGAGCTGCAGGATGCGCCCTTCGACGAACGCCTGCTCGTTCTTGGCGTCTTCGTATTCGGCGTTTTCGATGAGTTCGCCGTCATCCTGAGCGTTGTGCAGACGCTCCGCCACTTCGGCGCGTCGAGTCGTGCGCAGATACTCGAGTTCTTCGCCGAGTTTTTTCAGGCCATCTCTGGTCAGAAAGGTTCGCTCTTCCATGGCGTTTTTGGAGACGGACGGTTAACGAAAACGCCCGCAGAAGACCCGCGGGACGATGCTGCGCAATTACCTGTATCGGTGATGAGTGATCTTTTCGCCTCGTCTCCTCCAGGCGCAATGCTAGCACGGCCCCGTTGGGTTGTAAAGGGTTGATCAGAACAAATGATCTATATCTGGAACACCCCTGAAACATCGGGAAAAGCGGCGTTTCGGCCGCTTCTTAGGTCGAGCGAGGGGCCAAAACCGGAGTGAAAGTGCGTTATTTTCTGGTTAGGTCCTGAGGCTTTTACCCCCAGATCCACTCGCCTGGCCCTTTTTCTGAGCGGTGGAAGACCTCAAAATCGGCCTCAAAAGCCGCTGGAGAGGGCCACAGGCTTGAGATCTGAGAGACGTAAGTGAGGATGGCCTGCCGCTTCGCCGCCAGATCCTGCAGCGTGCAGCGCACCCGGCGGGGCGCGAGCCCGATAGCGCGGCCGCGCCAGTCAGGGGTGCGGTTCTCGCGAATGGCATAAGGAAAATCTTCGTAATACTGAAGTGGGAGCCCCGATGACTCAGCCGCCGCGCGGACCCGCACGTGGTCGACGTGGTCACCGATGGTGAGCGGGGCGTAGACGCGATCGATCTGACGACGCTTCGCCAGCGCGCTTAGCTTACGCGTCAGATCCTGCCCGCCGCCGACCTCATGTTTGTGCAGCGGCCCGAAGATGGCGTCGCCGCTCGGGTAGAGCCATCGCCCACCCGGCCCCATTCGATAGATGGCGTCCAACTCGTTAAGGTAGAGCGGTTGAGCCCCCAGCGACGACAGGGCGCGCCGATCCTCGCGGCGTCGCGCACCGACGGCTGCCTCGGCCGTCACGCCCCACCGCCTGTGCAGCTCGTGTGCGAACCGCGAGTAGCTCGGCAGAGCCGGGTTTCCGGCGCAAACGGTGACGACGAACACGGCGTCGCCCATCCGCGTCCAGCGATGAATGGCTGCGCCCAGGGACAGCGCGGCGTCGTCGAGGTGTGGGCTGAGGATAAGGTGGTTCATAGGCGAGTGCGATTGTAAATCACGCGCGCCGATGCAAGCGGTCAGGCGCGGATGATAGGGATTAGCCTGGCTGAAGCTGATGATCTCAAATCCCTCGTCTCGTCCGTGCAGCCCCTGCTTCCGACTCGATCGCCACTGAGTTCGGCGTGGGCGAGTGGCTTGAGTTCAGGCAAACCGACGTGCTAAAATCACAGAGTCGGGCCGTTAGCTCAATGGCAGAGCAGGTGCCTTTTAAGCACTTGGTTGGGGGTTCGAGTCCCTCACGGCTCACAGAAACGAAACAGGGCGACCAAGAGTGGTTGCCCTGTTTCGTTTCTGTGAACTGAAGTCAGCGCAGCAACTCGTCAACCGAGTGCACGATCTGAGTCGGCTGGTACGAGAACCGTGTGACGTCTTCCTGGCGGGTCACGCCGCTGAGCACGAGGACGGTGCCCAGGCCAGCCTGCACGCCGGCGACGATGTCGGTGTCCATGCGATCGCCGATCATCACGGCTTCCTCTGAGTGAATGCCCAGATGATTGAGCGCGAGCCTGATCATCAACGGGTTGGGCTTGCCGATGAAGAACGGCGACACCCCGCTGGCGCGTTCGATCAGGGCCGCCATCGCTCCGCAGGCCGGGACGATGCCGTACTCGCTCGGCCCCGTCGGGTCGGGGTTCGTGGCGATGAAGCGCGCGCCAGTGGCGACCAGGCGCACCGCCTTCGTGATCGCCTCGACGCTGTAGTTGTGCGTCTCACCCAGCACCACGTAATCCGGGTCGTGATCGGTCATCACGTAGCCGACGTCGTGGATCGGGCCGGTCAGGCCGCTCTCGCCGATGACGTAGGCCGTTCCTACAGGTCGTTGAGCCTGCAGAAAGCGCGCGGTCGCCAGGCCCGAGGTGAAGATGCGCTCGTCCGGGATGTCGAGCCCGATCGTGCCGAGCCGGTACGAGAGATCGCGCGGGGTGTAGAGCGGATTGTTGGTCAGCACCAGCCATTCGCCGCCGCTCGCCTTCAGGCGCTCGATGAACGCATCAGCGCCCGGGATCATCTGGCGCCCGCTGACCAGGACGCCGTCCATATCTGTGAGGTAGTGTTTGCGTGACATGTCAAAACTTCCCGGCCAAGTTTACCAGCCTGCTACCATGGGTTTGTTGACCCGGCTTTGATTTAATCCGCACACAGATTTCACAGATGCGACGGATCGCGCGGAAATTCACCCGTATCCGCGTGATCCGCGTACTGAACCTGCCTCAAAGTATCTCGTCACTCGAGGACAACTCGAGTTGACATGGCCCGCCCGCCTGCGTCACAATCTCGCCTGGCATGACCACTGACCTGCACGACGCGCTGCGTCAACACTTCGGCTATCCCGCCTTCCGGCCCGGCCAGGAGGAAGCCCTGCGCGCCGCCCTTTCAGGGCGCGACACGCTCGTGGTGATGCCGACCGGCTCGGGCAAATCGCTCATCTATCAACTCGCGGCGCTGGTGCTCCCGGGCACAGCGCTGATCGTCTCGCCGCTGGTCGCTCTCATGAAGGATCAGGTCGACGGCCTGGCCCGGCGCGGGATCGCAGCGACGTTCATCAACTCGTCGCTCGATGCGGGCGAGCAAGGCCGACGGCTGCGCGCGCTGGCCAACGGCCAGTACAAGCTGGTGCTCGTCGCGCCGGAGCGCTTCCGCAGCCCCGGCTTCCGTGGCGCGATGGAGAACGTGTCGCTCAGCCTGCTGGCCGTCGATGAGGCGCACTGCCTCTCGCAATGGGGCCACGACTTCCGCCCCGACTACCTCTATCTCGCCGAAGCGCGCCGCTGGCTCAAGCCGCCCGTCACGCTGGCGCTGACTGCGACGGCCACGCCGCGCGTCCAGGCCGACATGCTGCGCCTGCTTGGCCTGAGCGACGCCGCTCGCGTGGTCACAGGCTTCGATCGGCCGAACATCACCTTCCGCGTCATCCCGGCGCGCAACGACGAGGTCAAGCTGCGCCGCTTGACGGATTTCCTCGAGGACGCCGAGGGCGCGGGCATCGTCTACGCCGGGACGCGCCGTGAGGCCGAGAGCGTCGCGATCTATCTGCGCGACGTCCTCAAGCGCCCGGCCGAGCACTACCATGCCGCGCTCGACCCGGTGACGCGCGCTCGCGTGCAGGACGCGTTCCTCTCGGGCGACCTCCCGCTCGTGGTCGCCACGAACGCCTTCGGCATGGGCATCGACCGCCCTGACGTGCGCTGGGTCTTCCACTTCAGCATGCCCGGCTCGCTCGAGGCCTACTACCAGGAGGCCGGCCGCGCGGGCCGCGACGGGCTCCCGGCCGAGGCTGTGCTGGCCTACGCCCCACGCGACTCGATGCTGCATCAGCACTTCATCGACCGCGCCTCGCCGACGGGCCCGGAGCTGCGACAGCTCTACGACCACATCCGTTCGTTGAGCGATCTCACGGACTTCGTGTCGATCGAGGCCGCCACCGGCCTCGATGTGACCAAGGCGCGCGTCGCGCTCGATCAACTCGTGGCCGCCGGCGCCGTGAAGCGCGTCGACGAGGCCGGCGGCCGATTGCGCCTCGAGGCCAGCCGCCTCGACGCGGCGCAGATGACGACGCTCGACCGCGACAACGCCCTGCGCCGCAAGCACAAGCTCGACCAACTCGAGCGCATGGCCAACTACTCCCAGGCCGAGAGCTGCCGGCGTCGGATGCTGCTCGCGCATTTCTCGGACGATGTCGAGCCGACCACGTCGCCCGAGTTGTGCTGCGACGTGTGCGCCCGCGCCGCCGAAGAAGCGGAGCGGCCCGTCGTGGAGGAATCGGCCGAAGGATCCGCGAATGGGGTGGGTGAGCTATCGAAGGCCGAGCGCGCGGCCCTGATCGTGCTCGATGCGATCAAGAAGCTCGGCCGGCAGCTGGGCAAGGCCAAGCTCGCCCAGTTCCTGCGCGGCTCCGACAACGACTTCATCGCGTCGATGAAGGATCGGCCGTACTACGCCAAGTTCCAGGATCTGCGCCTCAAGGATATCGAGTCTCTCATCGAGCAACTGCTCGACTCGGGCCACATCCAGCAGACCGGCGGGCTGCGCCCGGTGCTCGCGCTCTCCAACCTGGGCGAGACCGCGCTGCGCAACAAGGCCGCGATCCGCGTGACGATGCGTTTCCGTTCGGCGACGGCGCCCGAGGCGCCCACGGCGCGTGCCCGCGCGGTTCAGGCGGCGCGAGAGGCAGGCGGCACGTTGACGCTGACCCTCGAGCTGCAGCGCCGCGGCCTGACCCCGACGCAGATCGCGGCCGAGCGCGGCCTGGCCGAAGGCACGATCTACACTCACCTGGCCTCACTGATCGCCGAGGGCAAGGTCGACATCGCCGCAGTCGTCAGCCACACCGTCCAGGCGCAGGTCGAGGAAGCCATCCGCAACGAAGGCTCTTCTCAATACCTCTCTCCGCTCAAGGCGCGTCTGCCCAACGCCATCAGCTACGGCGAGATCCGGTGTGTGGTCGAAGCGGTGAGAGCGAGGGAGCGAGGAGCGTAGGGCGAGGAGCGTAGGCGAGGGGCGAGGGGCGAGGGGCGAAGGGCGAGGGGCGAAGGGCGAAGGGCGAAGGGCGAACCCAAACGCGGGATGGCGCGGTAGCGTTCGCCCCTCGCCCTTCGCCCCTCGCCCCTCGAATCTACGTTTTTCAGTACCAGCCGATATTGCCCTTGACCAGCAGAAGAGCCGAGGCCAGCAGCATGGTGGCGATGGTGGGCAGGGCCGCGATCTTGAGCCAGCGCGTCCAGCCGACTTTGCCATGGTTGCGCTCAAGGTACGCGTAGGCGACGACGTTGGCCGAGGCGCCGATGGGTGTCAGGTTGCCGCCGAGGTTGACGCCCAGCGCCAGCGACCAGACCATCAGGGCCAGGGCCGGCATGCCCGGCACCGCAGCGACATCTTTGAGGACGTAGCTCATCGCCAGGGCCAGCGGGACGTTGTCGACGATGCCGCTCAGCAGGCCCGGACCCCAATGCAGGGCGAACACGAGGCCGGCCGGGTTCGACGCCGAATTGGCGGTGAGAAGCTGGGCCAACTGCTCGAAGGCATGCGATTTCTCCAGGCCGCCGATCAGCATGAAAAGCCCGGCGAAGAACACAAGGTTCTCGAGGTCGTGCTTGACGAGGCGCGAGAACACGATCTTGCGCTCGATGCCCGGGATGAAGACCAGCACCAGAATGGCCGGCACGAGCGCCGAAATAGCCGCCGTGATCTCGAAGTGGATGAGCTCGCTCAGCCAGTGGTGAGTGACCAGCAGCACGACGGCGCCGCCGAAGCCGATCAGGCCGATGCGGGTCAGCTGCGCATGCAGCGGGTCCTTGTGCAGGGCCTCGACCTCGCGGATGGTGTCGTCGGTCAGGGCGGCGTGCGCATCGCCGAGATGTTTGCGGTTGACGAACAGGAAGAAGCCGAGCAGCATGAGCGCGGCCACGGCCGAGATCGGGCCGGTGTGGGTGAGGAAGTCCCCGAAGTTGAAGCCCAGGGTCGTGCCGAGGATCACGTTCGGCGGATCGCCGACGAGGGTGGCAGAGCCGCCGGTGTTGGCCGCGCAGACCTCGGCGATGATCAGGGTCACCGGGTCGATCTTGAGCAGGCCGCAGAGCTGCAGCGTCAGGGCCGAGAGGAAGAGCATGACCGTGATGCTGTCCATCCACATCGCCAGCAGCGCAGCCATGAGGATCAGAGCGACGAAGAGATACGTCGGGTGGTAGTTGACCTTGCGCACGGCCGTCAGCGCCAGCCACTTGAAGAAGCCGGCCTCGATCAGCACGGCCACCAGCGCGAACATACCGGCCAGCAAGCCGATCGTGTCCCAATTGATGTACGAGAAGGCCTCGACTGGGCTGAGCACGCCGAACACGATCAGCACCGCGCTGCCGATCAGAGCGATCAGGTGCCGCGGGAACTTCTCGCTGGCGATCCCTACGTAAGCGATGGCAAAGACGGTAAGTGCGATGATCATGGCGATTAACGCAAAATGCCCTCGACGCGGTTGAAGACGGCGAGGGCATCCTGGCCCATTGAACGATCGGTTGTGACTTCTACATATAAGTTACCGACTCTTCAGAAGGGACGCAACACCCAAACGACTGAGGTCGCACCAAAGATCGCGAGCAGATTCTTTGGCAACCTGCACAGCCACTCAGCTTCAAGCCGACGGCGGCGTGAAGCGCGAGGTGATCTCGATCGGCCGCCCCTCCGCCGCCGACTGGTTGACGGCCGCCAGGATCTCGACGATGTGCGCGGCCTGCTCGCCCGTGATCCGCTGGGGCGAGCCCGTGCGCATCGAGCGGGCCAGGTCGGCCAGGCCCATGGCCCAATCGAAAGGGCCAGGCTCCGGCGCGTCCTGGATGTCCACCACAGCGTACTCCTCGCCAAAAGGCGCCAGTTTCACTGTGGCGTTCGGCGAGATCCAGTTCGAGAGCCAGACCTTGCCCAGATCGCCGTGGAACTCCATGCTCTCGGCGCCATGGCTGTGGCTGTCGACGTAGAAGTTGACGCTCAGGCGCATCACGGCCCCGCTGACCAGCTCGATCGCCGCCAGGTAGAAGTCCGGCGCTTCGATGGTGAAGTCCAGGCCTTCCTTCGTGTGGCGGGCCGGCATGAGCGTGCGCGCGACCGCCATGACGCGGGCGACGGGGCCGAGCAGGGCCGTGGTCACCGCGAGCGGATACACGCCGACATCGATCATCGGCCCGACACCGTAGAACGGCGCGGGGTTCGGGTGCCAGGTTTCGATCCGGCCGTGATTGACCTCGGCGTAGATCGCGCGCACCTCGCCGATCGCGCCCGAACGGATCAGCCGGCCGGCCGCGCGGTTGGCGGCGCCGAGGAACACGGTCGGCGCGCCGGCCAGACGCAGCCCGCGCACCGCCGCCCGCTCGACCAGGTCGCGCGCGTCGGCCGGGGTCATGGCCAGCGGCTTCTCGCTGTAGACGTGCTTTCCGGCATCAAGCGCCTGGCGCGAGACGTCGTAATGGGCGTTGAAGATCGTCAGATTGACGATGACCTCGACCTCGGGATCGGTCAGGGCCTCATCCAGCGAGACGTAGACCTTGCCGCTGTGCTCGTCGGCGAGCGCTCTGGCTCGAGCCGTGTCAAGGTCATAGAAGCCCACGACCGCCAGCTCGGGATGAGTCTTGATCGCGCGCGTGTACGACGGGGCGATGTTGCCGCAGCCGATGACGGCCAGCCTCACAGGGTCCATGGTGGCATCTCCAGAGCTGACGGATATGGCTACGCCGCGAGCCAGCCCTGCAGCAGGGCCAGGCTCGCCGCGATGTCGGGGATCGGGTCGCCCTGGTCGGGCTCATGCTCGATCGAGATCGCGCCGGTGTAGCCGACGGCCCGCACGGCATCCACGCAGGCGCGGATCGGGACCACCCCTTCGCCGAAGCGACAGGTCTTGTGTGAGCCGGCGGCGTGCACGTCTTTGAGATGCAGGGCCACAAGCTGTGGCGCAAGCTCTTTGATCGCCCTGGCCGCGTCGTAGCCCTGCGTGCCCCACCAGCCGGTGTCGATGGCCGCGCCGATGCGCCCCTGGCTGTCGCCGCCGATGCGGGCCAGCAGATCGGCCGGCGACTTTTCGGGATGGTTCTCGAAGCCGAGTTTGAGGTCGTGCTCCTCGAGGAGTGCGATGACGGCCGCCCGGTTGGTCTTGTCGGCCGTCGTGCCGCCGGCGAGGACGCGCGCGCCGATGGTCGCCGCGGTGCGGCAGGCCAGTTCGAACTCCGCGGGCGTGTCGCCGAAGCCGCCTGCGTAGCCCGTGATGATCAGGCCGTGTGCGTCGGCCACGCGCCGCGCGGCGGCCAGATGTTCGGGCGTCGCCCACGACCAGTGAAGGTGCGCGGTCCATAAATCGACGGCGGTGAAGCCCAGGCCCTTGATCTCGGCGAAGAGCTCGCTCAGGCGCGCCTCGAACGTGCCAGCCGGGCGGAAATGGGCCTGGGTGGCCTGATCGCCCTGGCCCCAGCCCTCGGTCATGTTGTAGCCCAGTTGTCGCGCGACATAGTTGGCGGTGACGAAGGCGATGGCGTTCATGACGGACGCTGCTCCTGCCAAAAGGGATAAAAGAGTATAACGCCGCGATCGGCGATTGTCGGCCGTTCAAGGCGCATGCGCGTGTCTTGCCAGGCTCACTTAACCCAACGGGCTTTTTGGGGAAGGGGCCGAGCACCTCGGCCCCTTCCTTTCTTCTCTCAGGGTAGAACGGTAACAGGCACTTCGTTGTTGGGTTGTACATCCGTTGACGGCGCTTTGGAACGCAACGTATTCTAGGCACGGGATCTCACCGAACGAAAGGCAATCACATATGGGCATCCGAACCAGCGGAATGACGCGCGCTGCCATCGCGACTCAGGCGGGCGTGTCGGTCGTCAACCTGATCATGGCGATGGGCGTGCTGCCGGCGATGGGCTTCACGGGCATGAACGACTTCGCCGACCCTGAGAAGGCGCGTACGCTGCTCATTCCGCTGGTGGTGCTCGAGATCCTCAAGCTCATCACTGCCGCCGCCACGGGCCACGTGGTCTGGCATCTGGCCGATGACGACCTGCCCCTGCGCATGGCCCGCTGGCCGGGCCTGCTGGGCTCGGCCCTGATCGCGCTCAGCGGCGTGGTGGGGCTCTATGCCGTGGTCGTGGCGCGGACCGCAGACGCGGCCGGTCTGTTCACGGCTCTGGCCAACGGCATCGGCATCTGGGCCGTGCTGGCCTCGGGCATCTGGATGTTGTGGCTGGTTTGGGCCTGGCGCAGCCGACCTGGTATCCCGCGCGGCTGGCTCATCCTGGGCGCCGCCGCCGGCATCGTCAGCCTGCCGGTGCCGTTGCTGGCTCCGTTGGCCCTTCTCGTTCTGCTGCTCACGCTGGTGTGGTGGATCTGGTTCGCGCTGCTGGTCTTCCGGGACGCTCGATCAGGCTGAGCCCGGCGCCTGCACCACGCGTCGCTCGGGTTGCATGAGAGCGCCGCGCAAACCGAGGGCACGAATCGGTCAAAGCCGGTGCCGATTGTCACTTCAGGGCCGGGGCCAACGCGACCTATAGTGGATGGCAACATCCACTCGATCGATCCGGAGGCCCCATGACGACTCCCAGCGAACCGATTACCCGCCGTGATTTTCTGCGCGCGACAGGCACGGCCGCGGCCGGCCTGCTGCTGGCCAGCTGTCAGTCACCGGCCACGTCGACGCCGGGTGCATCCACGGGGCCCCGTCCCCGAGTCGCCATCGGTCGTGCGACCGACTACGACCGAACCACGATCGAGAACCAGGTCGCATCGCTGATCGATCAGGTCGGCGGCCTCGGCGACGTCGTCAAATCCGGCGACAGCGTTGCCATCAAGGTCAACCTCACCGGCGGCGTCACCTCGGGCACGCTCAACGGCCTCAAGCCCGAAGAGACCTACGTCACGCATCCCGAGGTCGCGCGCGCTCTCGTCCGCCAGGTGCAGGCCGCGGGCGCCAAGGAAGTCTTCATCGTCGAAGCCGCATACGAGTGGGAGTCGTTCACGGCCTGGGGCTACGAGGACGTGGCGGCCGATACCGGGGCGACCCTGATCGACCTTAACGATTCGAAACCGTTTGCGGACTTCATCGAGGCGCCGGTCGGCGGTCTGCCCGGCCTGATCTATCAGAAGTTCACGATGAACAAGCTTCTGACCGACGTCGACGTCTTCATGTCGGTATCGAAGATGAAGAACCACTATTTGGCCGGCGTCACGCACACGATGAAGAATCTGTACGGCCTCGTGCCGTATCGCTTCTATCGTCTCGCGGAAGAGGATCGCTACCGCTCGGGCTTCCACGGCGCCGAAAACGAGACGCGGGCGCGCCTGCCGCGCATCATCGTCGACATCAACCGTGCCCGACCGATCAACTTCAGCCTGGTCGACGGCGTGCTTTCCACGCAAGGCGGCGAAGGTCCGTGGATCTCGACGCTGGCCGCGATCCAGCCCGGCCTGCTCGTGGCCGGCAAGAACCCGGTGGCCACCGACGCCGTCGCGACGGCGCTCATGGGCCACGACCCGATGGGCGACTACCCCGACAAGCCCTTCTTCCGCGCCGACAATCACCTCAACCTCGCTGCGGCCGCTGGCCTTGGCACCAATCGCATCGCCGACATCGACGTCGTCGGCGCCGTGATCGATGAGGTGAAGGTGGCGTTCAGCGGAGCGGTTTGAGGCGAAGGGCGAGCGGCGAGAAGCGAGGGGCGAGAGGCAACCCGCCAGCACGCGTTGCCTCTCGCCCTTCGCTTCTCGTCCTTATAGATCCAGCGTCAGACTGATCGGGCAGTGATCCGAGCCGAGGATGTCGTCGTGGACCGAGGCATCGACGACGCGGGGCACGAGGTCCTTCGAGACGAAGAAGTAGTCGAGGCGCCAGCCGACGTTGCGCTCGCGCGCCCGTGACACCTGATCCCACCACGTGTACTTGACGACTTCCGGATGCAGATGCCGGAAGGTGTCGGTCAACCCCATCGTGTAGAACTCGCCCATTGCGGCGCGTTCCTCGGGCATGAAGCCGCTGGTCTTGACGTTTTCCTTCGGTCGGGCGAGATCGATCTCGGCATAGGCGGTGTTGACGTCGCCGCAGACGACGACGGGGCGGCCGGCCGCCTGGTATTTCTCGACGCGCGTCAGAAAGTGCTTGTAGAACGCGAGTTTGTGTTGCACCCACTCGGGGCCGCGCCCGCCGTTCGGAAAGTAGATGTTGAAGAGCACGAAGGCGCCGAGATCCTGGATGAGGGTGCGGCCCTCATGATCGAAGCGCACGTCGCCCAGGCCGCGCTCGGTGAGCACGGCTTCTTTCTTCACGTACGTCGCGACTCCGCTGTAGCCCTTCTTCTCGGCCCAATCCCACGAACTGAAGTAGCCCGTTGGGTGGCGAAGCTTCTCCGACAACTGCTCGGGGTGCGCCTTTGTTTCCTGCACAGCCACCACATCGGCATTGCTCGCGGCCAGCCAATCGAGAAAACCCTTCTTCTCAGCTGCGCGAATGCCGTTGACGTTCCAGGAGTAGAGCGTGAGCATGGGAAGTCCCTTCCGACCGCAGACCACTGACGGCGGACCGCAGATCTCGACGGCCAAGTTCAGCGACTCAGCCCAGAGGTCCGCGGTCCGCCGTCTGTCGTCCGCCGTCACTCAGTTGCGTTCAACATCCCGCGGCACGCGTTGGCACCACAGCCGCAGGGTTCGAGGGGCCCTGTCGCGTCGTAGGCGTAATCGATCGTGAGCTCTTCGCCTGCCGCGATGTCGCGCAGCGTGATGATGTAGGCCTCGTCGTCGGTGAAGTCCCACTCGCAGTTGGGCTCGCAGCAGTGGTTGATGTAGATGCTTTCGTTGCCGCCGACCCAGCCGTCGATGGCGCGCTCTTCATCGAGCCAGAGCGTGAAGATCGCGGGCCGCGACGGGTCGGCTTCGCGGCGGATGGCCTCGGCCGCCGAGATGCGCTCGCCGACGTACTCGCGGAGACGTGTGCCCGCGGCGATCGGCTCGATGGCGTAACAACCCTGACCGTGAATCTGTGAAGGCGCGATGCGCAATGGTGGAGTCATCGCGCGTGATTATACTTGCCGTCATGTCGAAGGAAGCCAATCTCTTTTCGAGGACTCCATCATCCGCGCGCGTGGCGGTGCTGATCGCAATGACGAGCGCTGTCGTCGTCTCGGCCTGCAACACGCCGACGCCAACCGCCTCGCCGCTTGTGACGCCGACGGTCACGGCGCTGCCGCCGGCACCGACCGTGCCGGTGCCGACGGCGGCGCCTGTCGCGACGCCGGATGGGTTGGCCGTCGCCTTCGTGGCTGACGGCACGCTGTGGCTCTGGCGCGCGAAGGTCGATCCGGTGCCGTTGACCCGCGCCGATGCGTTTCCGTCCCCGCAGCTCTCGGACGACGGCGGGTGGATCGCGTTCTCGCGTGAAGGCTCCGCCACGATCATCGCGGCCGATGGCGCCAACGAGCAGGCCGTGAACGTCGAAGGCGCGGTCGATCAGTTCGTCTGGCGGCCGGGCGTGGCCGAGCTCTATCTGACGTCGGCAGGCTCAGCGGGCACGACGGTATCGCGCGTCGACCCGGCTGATGGGATCGTGATCGCGCTTGGCGCGTTCGCCGCGGACTCGGCGGTGACGTTCTCGCCGGATGGCACTCACCTGGCGATCACGGCGCCGGATCACCTGCAGCTGACGGACGCCGAAGGCGCGCCGGTCGGCGAGCCGCTCGAGTACCCGGCCGTCGCGGTCAGCGACACGCAGCGCTGGAGGCCGACGCCCGTCTGGATCGACGACGCGACGGTGCGCGTGTTCACGATCACCGAAACGGGCGTGAACGCCGAGACCGTTATCTGGGAGATCGGGGTCGAGAAAGCCGCTCAGGAGGTCGCGCGCCAGGGCGGTGCGGCGTTCGGCGGGCTGCTCTCACCGGATGGAAATCAACTGCTGTTCGTGCGCAATGATCAGACGCTTGGGCTCTGGGATATCGCCACCGGGGAGGCGCGCCAGGCCCTCGATGCTGCAGGGGCGTCGGCTGTGGCCTGGACGCCGGACAGTCAGTCGTACGTGTACACGGGCATTGATCCGCTCCAGCCGTTCATCATCGGCGTCGCGCCGGATGCCGTGGCGCGGCCGGTTGGCACTGGGCCTGTCATGTCGTTGAACTGGCTGGCCGATGAATGGGCTCTCTACACCTCGGTGGCGGGCGGCGGCGAGCAACTGCGCATCGTTGAGGTCGGCCAGACCGACGGCCTCATCGGCGTCAGCTCGAGCGGCGCGATCGGATACGACGCCGTGGTGGTCGGGGAACGGTGAGAGTAAGGAGACGGATGACCAAAGACGAATGACGAAGATTGAATAGCCATTCAACCTTCGTCATTCGTCTTTCGGCCTTCGTCGTACCCCGCTACGGCACGGGTGTCGCCACCACGATCACGACGTCGGTGAAGCCCAGCGAGCGCAGGAGACGCTCGAGCACGGCGTTGGCGTTGGTCTGGGCGGTGTTGAGGATGCCGTCTTCGAGGGCGCCGTTGCGGATCTCGTCTTCGGCGACCTGGCGGGCCTGGCTTTCGAGATTGATATCGCCCTTGGTGAAGAGGCCTGTGGCGCGCTCGTAGACGTACGACTTCTCGTTGTCGAGCCGGGTGACGAATATCTCGGCGGCGGGCACCACGATCGTGACGCGGCCTTCGCCGTTGACGAGCACGTCATTGGGGCCAAGCCTGGCCAGATCGACGCCGGCGATCACCTCGCCGTGCGCCACGAACAGCAACCGGTCGCCGAGCAGCGGCGCGAAGACACCCTGACCTGTCTCGGCGCGGATGACCTTCTCGATCGAGTACTGCACGCTCTCGAGGCGGGCAAGCGACTGCACAGCCCGTACGACGGTGACGCCATCGGGATAGATCGTGGCAGTCGGGCTGAAGATCGCCTGGACCTGGGTGGCGACGCCGTTTGACGGGCCGGCGACCTGTTGGACGCCTTCGCGCACCGAACTGACCAGCGCCCAACCCGTCAGGGCTGCGATGATCAGCAATCCCACCACCAGCAAATTGGCAAACCAGCGTGACATGGCATTTCCAGCGAGCGAATCGGCCTGTTTCCGAAGGCGCTCGTCTTTGAATCATTATAATGCTCCCATGGTGATTGGTCTGTGTGTGATCGAGCTCGGCCTGGCGGACTGTCATTCGCTGAAGGACAAGCGCAGCCGTGTCAAACCATTGCTCGCGCGGTTACCGAAGGAGTTCAACGTCGCGGTCGCTGAGGTGGGGCGTCAGGATGTCTGGGGCGTCGCCGAGATCGCGCTGGTCAGCGTCTCCGCTGGCGACAGCGGCAAGATGCACGGCCTGCTCGAAGGCATCGAGGAGTGGATCGAACGCCACTTCTCGGACGTCGAGGTCGCGGGCAGCCGGATCGAGATTCTGTAAGAGATCGGGACACTCCCGATCTCTTATGGCTTCCTGTAAACTTTACGTCTAATTTACGCGTTGATCGAGGATAATTCGTGTCATAACGATCGTCCGGCGGCCCGGAGCCGACCCGGGCGCGTAAATTGCAGGGCTGGTCTTGGCCCCAGGCGCCTGGTAGACGACCGGATGGCCGGTCTCACTGTCCTCGGGGTTCACGGGATATTGCGCATGTCAGTTCGACGTTTCCTTTCCTGGATCTCCATCCTGTCCCTGGGGCTGGCGGGTTGCCGCGGCGCCGGGATCAGCCTGCCCGGCATGGGCGGCGAGCCCGCTGCGAGCCCCACGCCCGAGCGGCGCGCACTCCTGCGGCAGGCCACCGGCCAGGTCGAGGCGCGGATGGATGCTGAACAGTCCTGGGGCGGCGCCGTGATCGGCCTGGCCCTCGACCAGGGCAGCCAGCTCCGCACCGTCGGTGCTGACAGCTCGGCCTTCGTTCAGCTGACCGAGGGCAGCAAGATCCGCGTCGGCCCCGATAGCACTTTGAGCTTCAACTTCCTGAACCCGTTTATGGATAGCAAGCTCACGGCCATGGCCCTCGACGAAGGCCAGACCTACATCATGCTCAGCGACGGCCAGATCGACGTCGAAACACCGGCCGGCCGCGCCTCGGCGCTCAAAGCTTACATGGGCGTCGCGTACGATCCCACCACGCAAACCGTCACCGTCACCTGCCTGCAGGGGACGTGCAGCTTCAATCAGACGTTCATCCCGCAGGGTTTCAAATTCGTGCAGACGCAGTTCGAAGACGCGCGCCCGACGGCCATGGAAGCCGCCGACTACGGCGCGTGGGTGCGTGACGTGCCCGAAGCTGAAGCGCTTGGCCCGCTGGGCCAGGAGTCTGGCGACACGCCGACCGAGGTGGCTGCAGTGACCGAGCCGCCGACCGAGGCAGCCGCGACCGAACCGCCCACTGAAGCCGCCGCGACCGAACCGCCCACTGAAGCCGCCGCGACCGAGGTCGCCGCGACCGATGTCCCGCCAACTGAGGCTGTGGCGACGGCCACGCTTGCCGCGCCGACGGCCACGCCGGTGCCGGCCACGGCGACGGTGGCGCCCACGGTGACAAAGGCGCCCGCCACACCCACGTTGGCCCCGACCATCGCTCGCACGGCGACGCAGCCTTCGAACAACACCAACCCGACGAGCCGACCGCTCCCGACCAACACGGCGTATCCGTCCATCGGCACGCACGTCGTGCTGCCGGGTGAGACGTTGTATTGCATCGGCCGCGCGTACGGCGTGTTGCCCTCGGCCATCGCGGCCGCCAACAACGTCACCGTCGCTGAGCGCCTGATGTCGGGCACCGTGCTCTCGATCCCGGCCGCGCGCTGGGTGAGCATTCAGCCGGGCCCCGTGTGCGCAACGCAGTTTGCGTCGCCGTACCCGGGCCTGCCGTACAACCCGCCGGTGTATCCGACAGCCGGTCCAGCGCCGACGTTGCCGCCAGGCGTGACGGCGACACCCGGCACGGCCGCGGGGCCGCTTGTGCTCAACGAGATCGCGGCGCTTTGCATCGGCGGCTGCACCGAGGGCGCGACCTATCGCGTGCGCATCATCGTCAACGCGGCCGGCGGCGTCGGCCCGTTGAGCTATTCGCCCGGTCAGCAATACGACCTCGACTTCCCGCGTTGCACCAAGTCGAGCGGGACTGTCACGGTCACTTCGGCCGACGGCCAATCGGTGACGGGCACCTGGGTCTACGACGACAGCGCCTGCACCACCGGCCTTGTCACCCCGGCTCCATAGTCCTGTCAATGAAAGACGGGCGGGCTTGACGAAGCCCGCCCGTTTTTGTTTGGTGCGCTGAGAGGTCAGGCATGCCAGATTCGCTCACCATGACCACGTTAGTGTTGTCGTCCTTGTGCCTGGCCGGCATCCTCCTGATCGCGGCCGGGGTGATGGCCGTTCTGTGGTTCAGAAAACGCGGATGGCGACAGAGCCTCAACGGAGCGATCTGGCTGGGCGTCGTGCCGCTGCTGGCTCCGGCTTCGTTCATGGTCATCGCCGGCTCCATCGCGTCGGTCGCGGCGCCGATGCTGCAGGAAACGTCAAGCGGTGTGGTCGTCGACAACGTGCAGATCGTGGACGCTGCCGGCGAGCCGGCCTATGTAGCCAGCGTCGAATTCACCACGAATGAGGGACGCCTGGTTCGGTTCGATGACCCGATCTCGGCCAGCAACCCGCCGCAGTACACGCCCGGACAGTCGGTGACGGTGGCGTACTCACCCGAGACGCCGGAGCGAGCGATCATTTTCGACCCGAGCGTCTTGATTGTGCCGCTGGTTCTTGTGTTGCTCGCAGTGCTGGCCTGGCCGATCGGCGCCGCGATCGGGTGGTATAAGTTCCGAGGCGCGCGTTTGCCCAACTGACACACAATCGAAAGAGGTCGCATGGAACTGTCCATCCTCATCACCATGGTGGTGTCCCTGGTCGGGTGCCTGGCTGCGGCATTGATGCTCGCCGGCCTGGTGACGATCATCCTGTTGCTGACAGGCCGCGGCGTTCGGCGAAGCGTCAACAACGGCATCCTGTTGGGTTTCGTGCCGCTCGTGACGCCGGCTTTCATGATGGCCTGCAACCTGGGCTTTTTCCTGCCGACCTTCGAAGTGATCCGCGAAGGCCTGTCGACGACGGGCACCGTGGTCGGCTACGACGAGAGCAGCGATGACGGCGGCACCACGTACTCGTCGATCGTCGAGTTCACGACTGGGGCCGGCCAGACCGTGCGCTTCAGCGACACAGCCGTCTCGAGCAATCCACCGCGCCATTCGATCGGGCAGCAGGTCGGCGTGATCTACATGGAAGATCAGCCCGAGCGAGCCGTCATCAGCGATCCGTTCTGGTGGGCCATCCCGGCGCTGTTGTTCGTCGTGTCGTTGATCACCCTGCCGATCGGGTACTTCCTGGCGTGGCGCGGTTTCCGTAGGGGCGACGTGTCGATCCTCGGGGCCCTGGCCGATACCGCATGAGGGATACAATCGAAGCGTCGCCCGTCCGGGAGCCATCTCATTGTTTGGGCGGGCCGCAGTCCCTGAGGAGACATCATGAGCGCTGCAGATTTCAAAGTCGAAAAACTCGTCGAAGGCACGGGAGCCGCGCCGAAGGCCGGTAACGTCGTGCAGGTGCATTACACAGGCTGGCTGACGGACGGCACGAAGTTCGACAGCTCGGTCGATCGCGGCAGGCCTTTCGAGTTTCGATTGGGCGCTGGCCAGGTCATCGCAGGTTGGGATCAGGGCGTCGCGCAGCTCAAGGTCGGCGATAAAGCTCGCCTGACGATCCCGCCCGAGATGGGCTACGGCGCGCGCGGCGCCGGCGGCGTCATCCCGCCGAACGCCACGTTGGTGTTCGAAGTCGAGTTGCTGGCGATCAAGTAAAGGAGAGGGCGAAGGGCGATCACGGTACCGTGCTCCTCGCCCTTCGCCCTTCGCGCTTCGCTCCTCCCCATCTCCCCATGTCATCATCCCGACCCATGACGCGCCGTGGCATCGCGCTTGGATGCCTGATCTGGCTGGTCGTCATGAGCCTGCCGGCCCTGACGCTCTATCTCGTCGCCAACAACGAGATCGCCTGGCGGCGCGGGCCGAACAACCTCGAAGTCGATAAAGTCTTCTTGATCAACGAGCCAGGCTACTCCGGCCTGGGTTTCGAGACCGCCCGGGTGAGTGCGGCACGGCCCGAGGGCGTTTGTGTGACGACCTCCATGTCGTACATGCTTTGGCGCAACGCCGAAGGCACGAACCAGAACACATCGTATTGCCAATGCTACGACTCGCAGGGAGCGCCGTCTGGATCCTGCCCCTGAGGCGATCGCACAGGAGGTTGCATGCCTGCCATGGATGATCTCCAACTGTCGTCGGCGCAGCGCTTGGTGGTGGAACGCTTCGCGGCGCTCAGCCACGGAGACGATCGCATTCGCGCAGCGTTCATCGGCGGATCACACGCACGCGGCGGCGCCGATGAACACTCGGACCTGGATCTCTTCCTCATCGTAGCGGATGACCATATCGGCGCCATGCGCGACGCACGCGCCGACCTTCTTCTTCGTTTGGGCGAACCGCTCTTCAGCGATTCCTTCGACAGCGCACACACGATCTGCTTCATCCTGGCGGGCGACGTCGAAGGCGAGTTGAACGTGACGACGCTTGCTGATCTGGACATGGTGCATGTGGGGCCGTGCGTCGTCGTCATGGATCGCGACGACGTGTTGGCCGGGCGATCGTTCTCGGGCAAGGAGGCCGACGCGGCGCATCGGGCCGGGTTGATCGAGCAGACCGTGGCCGTGTTCTGGCACGACTTCGGGCATCTGACCAAAGCACTGGCCCGCGATCAACTCTGGTGGGCCGCCGGTCAGCTGGCTGTGCTGCGCCAGATCTGCGTGAGCCTCGCGCGCTTTCGATCCAATCCGAAGGACCTCGACGCGGTGTCCGACCCTTTCTTCAAGGTCGATCAGGTCGTCGTGCCGGGCTTGCTCGATCCGCTCGACGCGACGTTCACGGCACGCGATCGCGCGAGCCTGATCGCCGGCGCCTGGCGGTTGGTGGCGTTCTATCGCGATCAGGCCGGCGCGTTGACGGCCGCAGCCGGGTTGCCCTACCCGCATGAGCTCGACCGCCTCCTGACGGACCGGCTGGCTCGCCTCTAGATCGTCCTCAGCTGTTTGCGCGCCACACCCCGATTTGTCCGGCGTTTTGGCCGTCTTGTGTGCGTCAATATCAGGATCGATCAGGTATTCTTTTGAGGCCATGCGGATGGATGTGGGCCGCTCACCTTCACACGTCCGGGTAGTTTCGATACAATCGGCCTAACCCAATCTGACCATTGTCTGCCGGAGAACTCCACATGTCCACTGAGCGGCCGCAGTTGGAAGGCGAAGTCTACTATCCAGACATCAACATCGTGACGAACGCCCACGTCCCCGACTGGGAGGCGATGGCGGACTTCGCCCGAAACGACCTGCAAGGGTTTTGGGCGCAGCGGGCCGAGGAGCTCGAGTGGTTCGAGAAGTGGACGACGGTCCTCGACGACAGCAACAAGCCGTTCTACAAATGGTTCGTCGGCGGCAAGACCAACATCGTCCACAACTGCATCGATCGACATCTCAAGGGCTGGCGCAAGAACAAGCTCGCGCTGATCTGGGAGTCGGAAGACGGCCGCGAGAACCGCACCTTCTCGTACTTCAGCATCAACCGCGAAGTGCACAAGATGGCCAACATCCTCAAGGCCATGGGCGTGATGAAGGGCGACCGCGTGACGATCTACCTGCCGCGCATCCCCGAGATCGTGTTCGCGATGCTGGCCTGCGCCAAGATCGGCGCCGTGCACTCGGTGGTCTTCGCCGGCTTCTCGGCCGACGCACTGCAGGGCCGCATCGATGACAGCCAGTCGAAGCTCGTCATCACGTCGGATGGCAGTTGGATCAACGGCAAGATCTTCGAGCTCAAGAAGATCGTGGACGAGGCGGTCAAGCGCTGCCCGACCGTCGAGAACGTGATCGTGGTCAGGCGCACCGGCCAGGAAGTCTCGATGGACCCGCTGCGCGACCACTGGTACCACGACTTGACCGCGTTGCCGATCGCCAACGGCAAGTGCGCGACCGAGGTGATGGACGCCGAGGATCCGCTCTACATCCTGTACACGTCAGGCAGCACCGGCAAGCCCAAGGCCATCCTGCACACGCATGGCGGCTACATGGTCGGCACGTACACGACGCTGCGCTACACGTTCGACATCAAAGATGAAGATCGCTGGTGGTGCACGGCCGACCCGGGTTGGGTGACGGGCCACTCCTACCTGGTCTACGGCCCGATGCTCAACGGGGCGACGACCTTCATGTTCGAAGGCGGCCCGGCGTACCCATACCCGAACCGCTGGTGGCAGCTGATCGAACGCTATGGCATCACGCTCTTCTACACGGCGCCGACGGCGATCCGCAGCCTGATGCGCTTCGGCGAGGCCTGGCCCAACAAGCACGACCTTTCGTCGCTGCGCCTGCTCGGGTCGGTCGGTGAGCCGATCAACCCCGAGGCGTGGAAGTGGTTCTACCGCGTCATCGGCAAGAACCGCTGCCCGATCATGGACACGTGGTGGCAGACCGAGACCGGCATGTTCATGATCACGCCGACGCCGAGCGTGCCGCTCAAGCCCGGCTCGGGCACACGGCCGTTCTTCGGCCAGGATGCCGAGATCCTCGACGAACACGGCAACCCCGTGCCCGACGGCGAAGAAGGTTTCCTGGTGCTCAAGAACCCGTGGCCGTCGATGCTGCGCACGATCTACGGCGACGACGAGCGCTACGTGCGCCAGTACTGGAGCAAGTACCCGGGCAAGTACATGGCCGGTGACTCGGCGCGGCGCGACAAGGACGGTTACTTCTGGGTGATCGGCCGCACCGACGACGTCATCAAGGTCTCGGGCCATCGCCTCGGCACGGCCGAGATCGAGAGCGCGCTGGTCAGCCACCCGGCCGTGGCCGAAGCCGCTGCGATCGGCCTGCCGCATGAGATCAAGGGCAACGCGATCTTCACCTACGTGGTGCTGCGGATGGGCTTCACAGGCAACGAGGCGCTGGCCGACGAACTGCGCCAGCACATTTCGGTGCATCTCAGCCCGATCGCCAAGCCCGACAAGATCGAGTTCACCGACAAGCTGCCCAAGACTCGCTCGGGCAAGATCATGCGCCGCGTCCTCAAGGCCCGCGCGCAGGGCCTGCCCGAAGGCGATGTGTCGACGTTGGAGGAGTAGAGGCGTCCCTTGTGGGCGCCCGCAGGCGTCAGAATCTCCGAGGGCCCAGCAAAACTGCTGGGCCCTCTTCGTTTACCGTTGAGTGAGATGTCCGGCTGGGTTGGCCGGCTTCTGCATCGCCACGGGTTGTTGATGAGCCCTAAGGAGTCTCGGCGATGCTGTCCTCCCCTCCGGGGGAGGACGCGCCGCCCAGGCGTACTGGCCGTCTCGACAACTTTTGGCGGCGCAGGAGGGGCCCTAGCGAGTAGTTTCTTCGAGCGTCGTCAGATACACCAGCGCTTCTTCGGCCGATGATCGGCACATCTCCTGCGTCGGGCGCAGGCGCGCGCACACCGCTGGCCGCTCGGGCTTGCCGAAGATCGCGCAGGCGTTGTCGGCGGTGAGTTGAACGCAGCGCACGCCAGCGGGCTTGCCGTTGGGCATCCCGGACGTGCCGTCAGGCAGGCCTGGGATCGGGCTCGAGATCGACGGCGCGATGCAGCAGGCGCCGCACTGCGGGCGGCAGTCCATCAGGGGGCGGGCTTCGGCCATGTCGCTTTCATGCGGGCCCAGGTCTCGCCCAGATCTTCGGGGATGACGCGCGTCTCGCCGGTGACGGTCATGAAGTTGGTGTCGCCCGACCAGCGCGGCACGACGTGAAGATGGACGTGCGAGGCGATGCCCGCGCCCGCCGATGCGCCGAGGTTGATGCCCAGGTTGAAACCGTGCGGGCCGTACATCGCGCGCAGGACGCCGACCGACGTCTGCGCCAGCGTCATCATCTCAGCCGCGGCCTCGGCCGGCACATCTTCGATCGTCGAGACGTGGGCGTGCGGCACGACCATCAGGTGGCCGTTGTTGTAGGGATACAGGTTGAGGATCACGAAACAGGCTTTGCCTCTGTGCACGATCAGGCTGGCTCGATCGTCGGGGTTGCGCAGGGCATCGCAGAAGATACAGCCCTCGAACGCACCGGCAGACGACTCGCGGTTGCTTTGCAGATACGTCATGCGCCAGGGGGCCCAGAGGTTTTTCATGCCGGCATTGTAGCGTAGCGCGGACGCACTCACGCCCTGCGCTACAATCCTGCCCATGTTGACGAACACCGGATACCTCACCAACCTCGAGCGGAACGCCGCCTATCTGCGCGACCACGTGACCGGGCTGCGGCATGCTCATTCGCTCGTTCAGCCGCCCGTCCAGGGGAACTGCATCAACTGGATCGTCGGCCACGTGCTCTGCTATCGTAACTACATCCATCAGATCTGCGGGCTGGCCGAGGTGATCCCGCTGGCCACGGCTGCTCGCTACGCCCGCGGCTCAGCCCCCGTGCTGGCTGATGGCCCTGATCTGCTCCGTTTCGAGGAACAGGTCGCCGCCTACGAGCGCTCGCAGGCAGCCGTGATCGCCGCGCTGCCAGGCCTGAGCGAGTCGGCCATGACCGAGGTCGTCTCGGCCGCGGACTTCACGATGCCGCGCGGCGACTTGCTGACCATGTTCATGCGCCATGAGTCCTATCACCTCGGCCAGCTCGAGTGGCTGCGCGTCTGGGCGCTCCACAACGCGTCATAGGGCGCATGCGCCTGTGGCGTTGGCCCCGGCGCCTGATCTTTCGATCCTCAGATGTTCACCGCCCGAGTCGAACACTACGACACGATCGGATCCACGATGGATCGTGCGCGCGAACTGGCGGACGAGGGCGCGCCTGAGGGCACGCTCGTCGTCGCCGACCAGCAGACCTCCGGGCGTGGCACGGGCGGTCGCCGCTGGCTGACGCCGCCGGGCAGCCAGCTCGCCTGTAGCCTCATCGTGCGCCCGCCGCTCGAGGCGGCGCGCCTGTTTCGCCTGACGATGTGGATCGGCCTGTCGCTGCGTGCGGCAGCCCAGGCCTTTGTCTCCGACCCCGAACGGGTTCGTCTGAAGTGGCCGAACGATCTGCTGATCGCGGGTCGCAAGGCCGCGGGCATCCTCGTCGAGGGCGCGTTCGAGGAAGGTCGGCTGCGCCACGCCGTCATCGGCGTCGGCTTCAACGTGAGCGCGTCGCCGCCGGATGAGGACGTTGACTTTCGGGCCACTCATCTCGATGCCCATGCGGCTGCGCCGGTCGCTCGTGAGGCCTTGCTGCGTCGCATCCTGCACGGGCTCGAGGAGCGCTACCCGCAGCGCCTGTTCGAAGCCGGCCTGATCGACGAGTGGCGCTCGGCGGTCTGGTGGCCGGAGGGGTCCGTGACCGTTCAGACGGGCAGCGAGGAATGGATCGGCCGAGTCGTCGACGTCACCGAGACGGGCGCGCTCATCCTCGACACCGACCAGGGCCGGCGCCTGCTCGAAACGGGCCGCTTGCGCCCGAGCGCGTCAGGCCCGTACAATGCACCCGAAGGAGGGTCACGACATGTTCGATGATCTGCGACAGCAATTGATCCAGAACGATGCCGAACCCGAGACGCCTGAACCCAAGAAGCCGCGGCGCGGGCCGCGCGGTGGCGGCAAGGCGTCGCGGAGATTCCTCGGCCTGACCTCGTTCCAGGGGTTCTTCCTGGCGCTGATGGTCTTCCTGAACGTCTGCGTCCTCGGCGCGTTTGCCCTCGTCGCGCTCGAGCGCGTGCGCATCCCGGGCTTCTAGGCTTCCACGTTTTGCGTCCATGCGACGGGTCGGGTCATCCCCGGCCCGTCGCTTTTTGTTGCCTCGCGTTCTTCAAGGACTCTTCGAGATTCCGTCGCCAGCCCTGCGCCCTACACTGACCACGACGCGCCGCAGTGGCGGCGTAGCAACAAACCAGCAGGGGGGAAAGCATGGATCAGATCACACCGAAGTTCTTGGGGTATGTGGGTGGACCGGACTTGCACGACGCCATGATCCTGGGCGTCAAGCGCGACGGCGGCACCGCCGTGGTCCTGGTCGAGACCTATCGGGGTGCGCAGGTCGCTGTCGGCTTTGAGGGCGTCAGCGATGTCTGCTCGGAACCGTCGGCGGGCATGCACATCCTCGGCGTGGCCGAGCTCGACGCGCCGGCCGGCTATCGACGCTATGTCTTCGTCAACGCCGACGAGGACGCGCCTGGCCGGCTCGAGATCGTGGCCCGCGGCGTCACGCTGGCGACGATGTGACAGCGGGCGGGCCGGGGCGGCGCACACGCCGCCCCGGCCCGCGCGAGGTCAAGGCAGCAGCCGCAGCGTCTCCACAGTTGCCGCCTCGACAGCGGCGCGGCTGAAGGGCGCGGCGTTGTATTGAATCAGGCGCCACTCGTCGGCCATGTCGATGTAGTGCGGTGAGAGCGGGTGCCCTGATTGGCCGGTCGTGTGGATCATGCGTCCGGCGTCCCAGTTCGTGACGTCGAGGATCATGCGCATCGACGGCACGTTGGTCACGGCGTAGGGGTTGTCGCACGGATCTTCGCTGCGGCCGTAGCAACTCAGGTTGCCCCCCGTGGCGTTAACGATCGCGCCCCAGCCCGAGGTCGGGAACGGCCCGCGATTGAACAAGGCCTCGATCGGAGCGATGCCGGAGCCGCCAAGCGTCGCCTCGCGGAACGTCGAGGTGTGCAGCCCGCCGTAGCGCCAGGCATCGGCGTTCGTGCCCAGGCGTTGCTCGAGGTCGGCGTAGCCTTCGCGGAAAGCCTTTTCGAGCGCGGCGTCTCGCCCGGCCGGACCCCACCAGGCGTTCTCGGGGTCGGCCAGGATCTTGATCAGCGCCGAGAACGACGCGGAGCTGCCGCGTGGCCAGTATTCCTCGATGACGCCTGGGCGGAAGACATCGGTCAGCACGGCGTTGTAGACCGCGATGTAGATCGCCGCCGGCTGCGAGTCCATGTGCATCTGATAGTCCCACTTGCGCAGCGACTCTTGAGCGGCCTTGAGTTTGGCGTCGTCGAACGTCAGCGCCGTCAATGCCGGCACGAGCGCGGCGGCGCTGGCGTTGTAGTCGTCGCCCTGGATCGCTGCGACGTCGTCGAGCGAGAGCGTGGGCTTGGCCTGGATCATGGCGTTGATGCGCGCGGCGCGATAACCCTGGTCGTAGCCGGCGCTGACGAAGCGATCAGCTTCGGCGGCGGGCAGCACCGGTTGGTTGGCGGTGGCCACGTAGCCCTGCGCCGGGTTGAACGTGTAGGGCAGAGCCTCGAACGGCAGGTAGCCCTCCCACTGATAGTCGTGGACCCAGCCCGGCACAGGCTTGCTGCCGTCTCCGCCGCGGCGCTGCGGCACCATGCCCGGCATCTGATAGCCGATGTTGCCGTCGACATCGGCGTAGATCACGTTCTGCGACGGCACTGTCCAATCGCGCAGGGCGTTGCGGAAGTCATCCCAGTTGGCGGCGCGGTTGAGTTTCAGCACGGCCTGGAACAGCCGGCCGGGCTCGAGCGCCGTCCAGCGCATGGCCAGGCCGTATCCCGGCCCGAGCGTCACGTCGCCGACCTGCGCCTGTTCTTCGAATGCTCTGCGCGCGGGGCCCCAGACGGCTTCGATCAGCGGACCGTTGCGCGACGTGCGCACGGTGATCGTCTCACTCTTGCCGCCCTTGATCTGAATGACCTCTTCGCGCGTGGTCAGCGGCTCGAAGGCGCCGTTGACCTCGACGCGCAACGGGTCCGAAGGATCGAAGCGCTCGATGAACAGATCCTGCACGTCGGGATAGTTGTTGGTGACGCCCCAGGCGATGCGCTGATTGTGGCCGATGATCACGCCCGGGTCTCCGGCGAACGAATAGCCCGTGACGTCGTAGGGGCAGGCGTCGCTGAGTTGACGGCAGTGCAGGCCGTTGAGGTACCAGATGCTGGGCATCTGGATACCGAGATGGGGGTCGTTGGCCAGGATCGGAGCGCCTGTCGTGGTGCGCGAGCCGGCGAGCACCCAGTTGTTGGAGCCGATGCCTTCGCCGTCGCCGCCGCTCTGCACCGCGCGCGGCAATCCGGTGCCTGACGAGTCGAACATCGGCTCCGGCAGGATGACGGGGACATCGGCGGCAGCGTCGAGGAGCAGATCGGCGGCGCGGTCGGCGCCGATCGTCATCGCGAGGCGCACGCGCTCAAGTTCATCGTCGGCGTTGCTGCCCAGGTCCCACGCCATGGCCTTGGCCCAGGCCAGTGAGTCGGCCGGCGTCCATGGCTCCAACGTCGCCGGGCTGTAGCCGGTGAGCGCCAGGACGGCATAGGCGTTGTGCACCGCTATGGGCGAACGGCCATTCAGATAGGCATTGACGCCTTCGGTGTAGGCGTCGAGCGCGGCGCGCGTGTCGGCATCCAGCTGCGAGTATTCCTGCTCGGCCACGCGATGCCAGCCCACGGTACGCAGGAAGCGATCGTTCTCGATCGTGGCGTCACCGAACATCTCGGAGAGCCGGCCGGCGGTCGTGTGCCGCCACACGTCCATCTGATAGAACCGATCCTGCGCGTGAGTGAAGCCCTGCGCCATGAACAGGTCGTGGATATTGTCAGCATAGATGTGGGGGACACCGGCCGCATCGCGCAGTACTTCCACGGGCGCCTGCAGCCCGCCCAACGTGATCTGCCCCGAGGTCTGCGGCAGCGGCCAGCGCAGCAACGCGAACACAACGCCGCCGATCGCCAGGGCAAGGACGATCACGACCAGGACAACGCCTCGCAACACGGCGAGCGACTTCTTCATCTTTAACCTCATGCTGATCGGGTTTGTGCGGTTTTAACACACCCGACGCACGCGGTCAATCCCAAATGTCAATGAGAAGGGGAACAATCAGGCAAATAACGCAGGAATAAAGGCGGACCACGAAGGACGACGCCCACATCCCAGGCATTCCGCACAGGGTCAACCCTTGACGCCGATCACACCACAACCATCCCAACCCGTAAGCCCCGACCGCCATCCCTCAACCGATCACACATGTTCGTATCAGCGACGCCCTGGTCGTGTGTGTCGACGCCCTAATCGTGTGGCACGCCATGGTCGTGTGTGTCGACGCCCTGGTCGTGGGGGCGACGCCCTGGTCGTGTGTCGACGCCCTGGTCGTGGGGGCGACGCATGCGTCGCCCGGCCCGCGCGTCGTTACAACCCGCCCAACACCGGCAACGTCATGATGTACACCATGGCATACACCAACGCCGCGGCCAAACACACGCCGGTCGTCACCAGGTATTTGACCACCTTGTTCCAACGTGATCGGAAGATGAACAGGTTGATCCACACCGCGACGGCGCCGACCATGCCGCCGAGAACGCCGCCCATCACCACGAGCACTAACGGCGCCGCCGACCAGATCACGCTGATGATGGACATGGGCTCCGTCAACGCGATCGTCTTCCCATCGACCACAAGGTCGGGCAGGTCGAGGCCGAAGAGGCGGGGTTTGAAGGCCGCTGCGATGGCGCGACCATCGGCGCGTTTGAGAACTAGAGTGCCAGGTCGCTCGCCTTTGACGGCGGCTTTCCCGTTGACTAGCAGATGGCCGCCGCTCACCAGGCCCGGCGTCTCATATTCGATCTTCTGTTTGCCAAAGCCTTCAAGTTCGATCGGAATGCGCATCTCAACAGGCCTCCTGCCTCACCGGAGCCCGGGATGCAAGACCTGTGCCGAAAGGGGCGCCAAACGTCGGGGGACGGGCATCAGGACGCTCGCGCGGCGAGGAGAAAACCGGTGTGCGTGAGCGCGAAATGATGCCTGACGCCCTCAAGCGCCCATACGCGCAGATAGTATAATTATTAATGAAATTGCCTTGGCGCGGCGCGAGGCATTTTATGTTAATGTGCGGGCCGCGATCAGTGCCCGTGTCTCACACATGAGGGTGTATTGATGACCGACGACCCGATTGAGAATGGTCTTCCCGAGTCCCCTGAACCGACCGGCGAATCAGCGCCCCTGGAGACGCCCTCCGAGGAGGCCAGCGCGGTCAATCAGGACGGCGCGAGCCCATCGGCCAGCCTCGCCAGCGACGGCGTCGCGATCACAACCGCCGATCACTTGAGCCTCGACCACAACGCGGGCGCAGTGCAGCGGATCAACATCGATCAGCAGATGCGCACGGCGTATCTCGATTACGCCATGAGCGTGATCGTGTCGCGCGCGCTGCCCGATGCCCGCGACGGCCTCAAACCCGTGCAGCGCCGCATTCTCTACGCCATGCACGACATGGGGCTGCGACCGAACTCTCAGTACCGCAAATCGGCCCGCGTGGTCGGCGAGGTGCTCGGCAAGTATCACCCGCACGGCGACAGCGCCGTGTACGACGCGATGGCGCGCATGGCCCAGGACTTCTCGATGCGCTACATGCTCGTCGACGGCCAGGGCAACTTCGGCTCGATCGACGGCGACGCGCCGGCCGCCATGCGTTACACCGAAGCGCGCCTCAGCCGCATGGGCGACGAACTGCTGGCCGACATCGACAAGAACACGGTCAATTTCGTCGAGAACTTCGACGGCACCGAGATGCAGCCGTCGGTGTTGCCGAGCAGCCTGCCTAACCTGCTCCTCAACGGCGCGACGGGCATCGCCGTCGGCATGGCCACCAACATCCCGCCGCACAACCTGCGTGAACTGTCGGCTGCCATCGGCTATCTGATCGATCGCTACGACACCGTCGACGAGGTCGGCGTCGACGAACTGATGCAGTTCATCCAGGGGCCCGACTTCCCGACCGGCGGCATCATCGTCGGACGCGACGGCATCAAAGCCGCCTATGGCGAGGGCAAGGGCCGCGTGGTTGTGCGCGGCGTCGCCCACGTCGAAGACATGAGCGCGACACGCCAGCGGATCGTGATCACCGAGCTGCCGTACATGGTCAACAAGGCGACGCTCATCGAGCGGATCGCCGAACTTGTGCGCGAAGACCGGATCGATGCCATTTCGGACCTTCGGGACGAATCTGACAGACGCGGCATCAGTGTTGTGATCGAGCTCAAGCGCGGCGCCCAGGCGCGCAAGGTGATCAACCAGCTCTACAAGTACACGGCCCTGCAAAGCACGTTCGGCGTGCAAATGCTGGCCCTTGTGAACGATGAGCCCAAGCTGATGCGGCTCAAGCCGGCGCTGATGGCCTATATCGAGCACCGGCGTGAAGTCATCGTGCGTCGCTCGCAGTTCGAGCTCGACAAGGCCCGCGCCCGCGCCCACATCCTCGAGGGCTTGCTGATCGCGCTCGACAACCTCGACGCCGTGATCAACACCATTCGCGAATCGCCGGATGCTGAGACGGCCAAGACGCGCCTGATCGAGCGCTTCTCGCTGAGCGATCTTCAGGCTCAGGCCATCCTCGATATGCAGCTGCGCCGTCTGGCTGCCCTCGAACGCCAGAAGATCGAGGAGGAGTACAAGGGCGTCCGCGAACAGATCGCGTACCTCGAGGATCTCCTGGCCAATCCCGGCAAGGTGCTGACGCTGGTCAAGGACGATTTGGCCGCACTGGCCGACAAATACGGCGACGATCGGCGCACCAAGATCGAGGCTGAGGCCAGCGACGAGATGTCTGAGGAAGACCTGGTCGAGAACAAGCCGGTGCTCGTCTCGCTGACCGAACGCGGCTACGTCAAGCGCACCGCGCAGGAGAAGTTCCGGGCTCAGAACCGCGGCGGCACGGGCAGCAAGGGCCAGGAATTGCGCGAGGAGGACGTTGTCCAGCACATCTTCCTGGCGCGCACGCTCGACACGATCCTGTTCTTCACCGATCGCGGTCGCGTGTACTCCGAGCGCTGCTTCCAGATCCCCGAAGGCGATCGGGCCGACCGCGGCATGTCGATCGCCAACATCATCAATATCCCGCCGGGCGAGCGGATCACGGCGGTGCTGCCGGTGCGCGACTTCGGCGTCTCAGCCTATTGCACGATGGTGACCCGGCTCGGCCGCATCAAGCGTGTCGCGCTGTCGGAGTTCGAGTCGGTGAGGCCGTCGGGCCTGATCGCCACAAACCTCGACGACGGTGACGTGCTCGGCTGGGTGCGCGTCACGAGCGGCGAGAACGAGATCATCATCATCACCGAGCAGGGCCAGGCTCTGCGCTACCACGAGACCGAGGTGCGCGCGATGGGCCGCGCCGCGGCCGGCGTCACCGCCATCCGCCTGACCGACGACGACGTCGTCACCAGCATGGAGGTCGTCGAGTCTGAGGGCGAGTTGCTCGTCGTGACCGAACGCGGTTACGGCAAGCGCACGCCGTTCAGCGAGTATTCGGCCAAGGGCCGCGCGACGATGGGCAACCTCACCATCTCGCCCAAGTCGCTCGACACCATCGGCAAGATCGTGTCGGCTCGGGCTGTCCACGAGGGCGACGAGATCACGATCATCTCGACCGCCGGGCAGTCGCTGCGCATGAAGGTGGCCGAGGTGCGGCAGAGCGGCCGCTCGACGATGGGCACACGCCTGATCCAACTCAAGAAAGACGGCGATGTGGTCGCCTCTGTCGCGCGTCTGGCGGCCGCCGACCTGGCTTTGCCCGTCGAGCCGGCGGCGCAAAGCTGAAGACGAACCACGGGAAACGATCCGCGAAGACCGAAAGGGCGCCAAGTTTCCCCGACCTGGCGCCCTTTGCATCTTCGCGGTTTGCCTCCCGCGATTTAACAATTCTCGTGGCGCGGATACAATAGGCTTATGGCCCTTCGTCCAGCCAGCCTGACATTGGCTTATTTGGGGTCGCCTGACCCCGATAAGATCGCCGAGCATCTCGTGGCCTTCGCGAACACCGACGGCGGCACGATCGTGCTCGGCGTTAACGCGTCGGGTTCGCCGGCAGCGCCAGCCGGGCCCGAGGAGCTCGAAGGCGCCGTGCGAGCGGCCGAACGGCTGTGTCGTCCACCTGTGACTCTCGGACACTGGGAACAGATCGAGGTGCCGGGAGGGACGTCGTACGCCATTCACGTGCCCCGCTCGCCCGAGTTGCATGCCATGGCCGACGGCCGCGTGCTTCTGCGCGGGCGCGAGGGTGATGGCTACGCCAACCGACCGCTCGGCGGCGAAGAGATCCGCAGCCTGGCTGCCACCAAGAGCTCCGGCGACTTCGAGTCCGAGGCAGTCCCTGGGGCGCGGCGCGACGATCTCGACGAGGCCGTGATCGCCGAATACATCGAGAAGCGTCAACTGCGTCAGCGCCGATCCCTCGAGCAGACTCCTGACGAGATCCTGCGCGAGATTGGGGCGATCACGGAGTCGGGCCAGCCGACGGCCAGCGGCATCCTGCTCTTCGCCAAAAATCCGCAGCAGTTCGTGCCACACGCTGGCCTGGTCTTCGTGCGGTTTCCAGGCACGGCTCCGGGCGCTGACGACGGGCTCGCTGGCTACGGGCGACGTGAAGAGTTCAACGGACCGCTGGCGCGCGTGATCGAAGGCGCCTGGCAGGTGACGTGGAGCGAGATGTCCGTGGGCGCTGTCGTCAAGGGCCTCGAGCGCACCGACATCCACGAGTACCCGGCCTTTGCCGTGCGCGAAGCGCTCGTCAACGCGGTCTGCCATCGTGACTATCGTCTGCGCGGGCGCAAGATCGAGATCCGCATGTACGCTGACCGGCTCGAGGTGATCTCGCCCGGCGGCCTGCCCGGCTTCATCACCGTCGACAACATCGTCGACGAGCACTTCTCGCGCAATCCGCGGCTGGTCAACGGCCTCTTCCAATGGGGCTACATCGAGGAGCTTGGCCTCGGCATCGATCGCATGATCGACGACATGGTCAGCGCCGGGCACCCGCCGCCCAAGTTCTCGCCCAAGCCGTACTCCTTCACCGTCACGCTCTTCAACGCCCGCGACCGGCGGCCCGTGCCAAAGTGGGAGAACGTCATGAACGAGCGCCAGGCAAGGGCGCTGCAGTTCATCCGCGACCACGGCCGGATCGCCAGCAAGGACTATCAGGACCTGTGCCCGGATGTCTCGCCTGAGACCCTGCGCCTCGACCTGGCAGATCTGGTCAATCGCGGGCTTCTGCTCAAAATCGGAGCCAAGAAGGGCACCTACTACGTTTTGAAGTAATCCCACGATATCCCCAGGGGATATTTTGGGTAACCGCAAAGACGCAAAAGGCGCGAAGATCCTGTGCACCAGGTCCTCGCGCTTTTTATGTCTTTGCGGTTTTTACATAACTATCCCAAGTTATCCCAATTGGGATATCTGGGTAAACGGGATCTCGGGCTGAAGGACGCTCTGGCGCCAAATCAAGTGCCAGAGCCGGGCCGGGGGAAGGCCTACGCGCGTGCGGAAGGCGTCGAAAGCAGCCAGATCGCCTGTGCAGGCGTAAACCACGCCAGGCTCGGCCGTGGTGCCCCGCCAGAGGCGCGTGGCCTGCCGGGCGACGGCCGGCGCCGGATCGATCACGCGCACGCCTGGGCCGCAGATCCGCTCGAGCAGCGGGATGACGAAAGGATAGTGGGTGCAGCCCAGCACCAGGGCGTCGATGCCGGCTTCGAGCATGGGTTCGACCCAACCGCGGAGCATGGCCTCGGTGTCGGGCGTGTCGAGCCGGCCGGCTTCGATCTGCTCGACGAGGCCGGGGCAGGTGTGCCGGATGACGCGCACATCGCGGGCGAAGCGTTCGACGACCGAGGCGAAGAGCTCACCCTGGAAAGTGGTTGGCGTGGCCAGCACGCCGACGACGCCGCTGTGGGTGTGTTCAGCCGCCGGCTTGACGGCGGGCTCCATGCCCACGAAGGGCACCTCGGGATGGGCTTCACGGAGCGACTTGAGCGCCGCCGCGGAGGCCGTGTTGCATGCGACGACGATCTCGGTCGCCCCGCAATCGATCAGGAAGCGCGTGATGGCGTGCGATAACGCTCGCACTTCGGCCATCGGCCGTGGGCCATACGGTACGTTGGCCGTGTCGGCGATGTACACGATCGGCGCGCCCGGGAGCGCAGTCAGCAGGTGACGCAACACCGACAGCCCGCCGACGCCGGAGTCGAAGATGCCAAGCATGGGCACATTGTAAGGCGTCAGCCGTCAGATGCCAGGCGTCACGAACTCGATCGCTCATGATGGGCTGACGGCCTGTCCAACCATGAACCTTTCGTGAGAGTTCGACACAATTTGCGTATTTCGTGGCAAAAAAGAGATTCCGGAACCAGCTACAAGTGGGACTGAACGTCGATATGACCTGAGGATGACCCGCGGCACTCGTGCATATGACCGACGGACGGATAGAGTGACATCGTTCGAGGCGAAAGAGCAAATGAGCCTCGACGGCACTCACACTCGATCCAGGAGTTATCCATGACCACTCAAGCTCAACCTCAACCTCAGCCTCAATCGATGGTGCGCCAGATCGGCGCCGGTGTTGCCTTCATCGTCCTGGGCGCGTTCCTTCTGATCGTCCAGAACGTGGCGATCAAATGGCTCGGCCTGGCGGTGCTGCCCGGCCTCGCCCTGATCTTCCTGGCCTGGGGCCTGTTCACTCGCACGTCGGGCCTGCTGATCCCCGGCGGCATCCTCGCCGGCCTCGGCGCCGGCGCGATCGCCATCGATCTGTGGGGCACGGCCCTGACGGAGATGCAGCAGGGTGGCGTCTTCATGCTGGCCTTCGCCGGCGGTTGGGCCTTGATCACGCTGGCTTCAACGTTGATTGGCCGGCCGATGACGTGGCCGCTCATCCCTGGCGGCATCATGCTCGTGGTGTCGGCCGCGGCGTTCGGCATCAACGGCGCGCAACAGGCGCTTGAGTTGGCTGGCCGCATCTGGCCCGTGATCTTCATCATCATCGGCCTGGGCACGCTGCTCGGCTTCCGCCGCAAGTCAGCGTAAGCGCAGGAGCGCGGGGGCGGAGAGCACGAGAGCGAAAGTCGGACTATCGCTCCCGTGCTCCCCGCTCTCGCCTTGTCACACCCGCCTTACCTTGGAGTCACCATGTCTCTCATCCTCGAAGCCCGCGATCTGCGTAAGCGCTACGGCGAGAACGAAGCCGTCAAAGGCGTGTCGTTCGATATCAAAGCCGGCGAGATCTTCGGCCTGCTCGGCCCGAACGGCGCGGGCAAGACCACGACGATCTCGATGCTCTCGGGCTTGATCGCGCCGACGAGCGGCGACGCCGTCATCGCCGGCCACTCGGTGGTGAAAGAGTCGCTCCTCGTGCGTCAGGCCATCGGAGTGGTGCCGCAGGAGATCGCGCTGTACGACGACCTGACAGCGCGCGAGAACCTGGTGTTCTGGGGCCAGATGTACGGCCTCACCGGCTCGCGCCTCGGCAAGCGCATCGATGCCGTGCTCGAGCAGATTGGTCTGGCTGATCGCGCCAAGGAGCGGGTGAAGACCTACTCAGGCGGCATGAAGCGGCGCGTGAACATCGGCGTCGGGTTGCTGCACGAGCCGAAGCTGCTCTTCATGGACGAGCCGACGGTCGGCATCGACCCGCAGAGCCGACGGGCGATCCTCGACACCGTCAAAGCGCTCAACGCTCAGGGCATGGCGGTGCTGTACACCACTCACTACATGGAAGAAGCCGCCGAGCTTTCGAACAGGGTCGGCATCATCGACCACGGCCTGATGATCGCGCTGGGCACGCAACGCGAACTGACCGAGCAGATCGGCGGGCGCGAGACGCTCAGCCTGCACGTCGGCGATCAGCAGACCAGCACGGCGCTGGCCGATGCCGTGCGCGCGCTGCCGGGTGTCGACCATGCGTCGGCCACCGACCACACGGTCTCCGTGATCGTGGCCTCGGCGGCTGAAGCCCTCGCGCCTGTCGTCGGCGCGGCGAGCGCCCAGGGCATTCGCATCAAGAGCGTTGAGGTCACGGAGCCTGATCTCGAATCGGTCTTCCTGCATCTCACAGGCCGTGCCCTCCGGGATTGAGCCAGCCGCCCAATCACCCAGTGATCCCATGCCTAAGTCACTCCTCATCGCTCTCAAAGATGTCACACTCGCGTTCCGCGACATCGGCGGCCTGCTGCTGATGCTTGCGGCGCCCTTCGCGCTGACCGTCGGTATCGGGCTCGTGACCGGGCGCTTCACAGGCACCACGAACGCAGGCGTATCCGACATCCCCGTCGTCATCGTCAACAACGATGAAGGCTCGCTCGGCAAGGCCATCGTCGACGTGTACACGGCAGACACGTTGTCGACGCTGTTGGAGCCGCAGGTGCTCACCGACGAGGCCGAAGCGCGTCGCCTGGTCGACGACGACAAGGCGGCCGGGGCCGTCATCGTGCCGGCCGGGTTTTCGGAGGCGGTGTTCACCGCCGCGGACGGCGCCCCGACGATCCAACTCGTCACAAACCCCGAGCGTCCGCTCAGCGTGGGCGTGATCAAGGCCATCCTCGATGACGTGCTCAGCCGCGTCGAGGTGGGACGCGTCGGCGGGCAGGTGGCCGTCGAGCAATTGCTGAAGACGGGGCGCATCACGCCCGATCAGGTCCAGCAGATCGGCGAGGCTTTCGGCTCACAGCAGGCCGAAGTGGCCGGCGACGCCGTGACAGTCAACCGCGTCGACGTCAGCGGCCGCGCGGCGCAGGCATTCGACGTGTTGACCGTCATCGCGCCAGGCTTCGCTCTGATGTTCCTGATGTTCACGGTGACCAACGCCGGTCGCACGATCGTCCAGGAACGATTGGCGGGCACGCTGCCGCGTCTGTTGACGGCGCCCGTCCGCGAGTCAGAGGTGCTTGGCGGCAAGCTGTTCGGCATCTTCCTGATCGGCGTCGCGCAGGTCGCCATCCTGATCGTGGGCACGGGGTTGATGTTCGGGGTCAACTGGGGCGATCCGCTGGGCGTGGTGTTGCTCGTCCTGGCGTCGGCCGCGGGCGCGGCGGGCTGGGGCGCTGTGTTGGCCGCGCTGGCGCAGAGCCCGGCTCAGGTCGGCGGCGTCGGGTCGGCCCTGATGCTGATCTTCGGCATCCTCGGCGGCAGCTTGGGCACGTCGTTCACGCTGCCCGGCTGGCTTCAGCCCGTCGCCTGGATCACGCCCAACTACTGGGGCATCCAGGGGTTCGCCTCGCTCGGCACTGGCGCCGTGCTCGGCGAGATCGCGCCGCATCTGGCGGCCCTGAGCCTCATGGCCGTCGCCCTGTTCGGCGTCGCGATCGTGGTGTTCCGTCGCCGCGGGCTGGTGTAGGTCGGGCCGGACGACTTGTCGTCCTTTACGCTTCGCTCATCGATTTCTGAGAGGTTGTTGACATGATCAAGACCTGGGCCATTGCCTGGAAAGACGCGCTGATCCGCTTCTCGAGCCGGATGGAGCTGCTGTTCTTCATCGTGCTGCCGATGGTGTTCACGCTGTTGCTCGGCGGCGGACTCGGGATGGGCGCCGGACAGCAGGACGGGCGCCTGCCGATCGCGGTCGTCAACGAAGCAGGCTCGCCGTTGGCCGACGAGATGCTCGCCGCTCTCGACGCATCGACGACCGTGCGCGCGACGGTGTACGACGCTGCGGGCGCAGACAAGGCGTTGGAAGACAAAGACGTGCTGGCGGCGCTCGACATCCCGGCCACGTTCGTCGCCGGCGGGCAGGATCTTGCGCTCGAGTTGCGCTCGGCTGACAACGATGCCAACATTCTCGCGATCGAGCAGGCCGTGAATGCGGCGGCGGCGCGCGCCGGCCAGGCGCTTTCCGCCGCGCTGGCCGTGACCGATCAGGCCAACGAACTGCGGCCGTTTGCCGATCAGGCAGAGCGCCAGACGTTCTTCGATGACGCCCAGGTCAAGGCGCGGGCGTTGTTGGATGAGGCGCCGAGTCGTGTCGACGTGGTCGTGGCAGCGGTGGCGGATCCGATCGCCTATGAGCCGGCCGAGAACCAGAGCGCGGGCCAGTTGATCACATGGGTGTTCATTCCGCTGATCGGGATCTCGGGCCTGTTCGCGTTCGAACGCGAACAGGGTACGCTGCGGCGCATGTTCGTCACGCCGACCCGCAAGAGCACGGTGCTACTCGGCACGATCGGCGGTCAGGTCGTCATGGCGCTTGTGCAGATGGCGCTGCTTGTCGTGTTCGGCATGCTGGTGCTCAAGATCAACTGGATGCGCGACCCTGTCGCGCTGGGCGCCGTGCTGTTCGCGTCAGCGCTGGCGGCCGGCGCGCTCGGGACGATGCTGGGCACGTTCGTCAAGTCGGAGCGTCAGGCGGGCGGTCTCTCGATCATGCTGGGCATGGTCATGGCCATGATGGGCGGGTGCTGGTACCCTGTGGAGTTGTTCCCGGAGGCCGTTCGCTCGGCTGTCCAGGTGCTGCCGACCTACTGGGCGATGCAGGGCTTGCTCGATGTTGTCTTGCGCGGCCAGGGGCTGGTGGCCGTGTTGCCCAACGTGGGCATCCTGCTCGGCTTCGCCGCCGTGTTCTTCGGAGTGGGCGTCGCGCGCTTTCGTTACGAATAGGCGTTTGGGCACGAAGGGGGAGGGAGCATGTGGTACAACCCGATCATCGCGGCGATCCTGCGATCGCCGCTTCATGGCCTGGTCAGCAACGGGTATGTGCTTGTTACATTCAAGGGCCGCAAGACCGGCGCCGTCTACACGACACCCGTGCAATACAGGCAAGAGGGTCAGCAACTGGCCTTCGTCACTCGGAGGAAACGTCTCTGGTGGCGCAATCTGCAAGATGGCGCGCCGGTCGAGCTGATGTTGCGCGGTCAGGCGCGCAAGGCCACTGCCCATGTCCTGCTCGAGCCCATCGACGCCGTGGCGGCCGAGATCTGCAGGATCTACGCGCCCTACTTCAAGCTGGAGCGAGCGACCAAGCTGGCCCCGGGCAGTGTGATCGCATACCTCGACCTTGAGTAAACCCCGGCATCGGGCCTGTCAGGTCCAGCCGCATAGGGCGGCCTTCGCGAGCTCACGCCGAAATGCGTGGGCCGGAGGCCGCTCTTTTTCGACCGGACGAGTTCGTGCCTTTGCACGTGACCTCCGGCACTCGGTAATGTGACCGACTCGATCGCAAAATAGCGTTCATCACCGTTCGAGCACAGGAGAGCCTGATGAGCGCCACGACCCTTCCCCTTCAAACACGCCCAGCCCGCACCTCCGACGTGTGGAGCACCCAACGACCGCTGATCGTGGCCGGCCTGGGCGGCCTGGCCCTGCTGGTCATCGCCGCCCTGGGGCTCTGGCTCGACCCGCGCACGATCACGGGCGCGCCCGCCTGGATGAAGCCCGCCAAGTTCGCGATCTCGACGGCGCTGTATGCCTTCACCATGGCCTGGATGCTGCGTCACATCGACGGCCACCGCCGCTGGGTCAGCGCCATCGGCTGGGGCACGGCCATCGTCTTCGCGCTCGAGCTGGCGCTGATTATCTTGCAGGTCGTGCGCGGCGTGCGCAGCCACTTCAACTTTTCAACGGCGCTCGACGGCGCGCTGTTCTCGACGATGGGCGCGGCGATCACTGTCGCGCTCGGCCTGAACGTCGTCGCAGCCGTTTTGATGATCCGCCAACGCTTCACCGACCCCGTGCTGGCCGCCAGCCTGCGCATGGGCCTCGTCATCACCGCCATCGGCGCCGGCGTCGCGTTCCTGATGACCCAGCCGACGCCCGACCAACTGGCCGCGATGCAGGCCGGCGGCATGCCGGTCGAGATCGGCGCCCACACCGTCGGCGTCGCTGACGGCGGCGCGGGCCTGCCGATCGTGGGATGGAGCACCGAAGGCGGCGACCTGCGCATCCCGCACTTCGTCGGCCTTCACGCCTTGCAGGTGCTGCCCCTGCTCGGGGTCTTGCTCGCGCGCGCAGGCAGTGCCCTGGGCCTGCGTCGGCGCACGGCCCTGATGTGGATCGGCAGCCTGGGTTATCTCGGCCTCGTGCTCACGCTGACCACACAGGCCCTCCGCGGCCAGGCGTTGCTCGCGCCCGATGCCTTCACCTGGACGACCTGGATCGGCCTCGGTGCCGCGATCGTGCTCAGCGCAGTCGCCACTGTGCTCTGGCCGCGCGCGAAGTAAACGACACGTATTCGTCTCCGTCGCGGTGCGTCGAACTCCTTGACGCACCGCG
>JBGAGY010000024.1:0-41312 GCA_044226485.1 Anaerolineales bacterium | reverse complement strand
CTCCTCGGCGTGATTGTCGCGCTGCCGGTAGCCCTCCTGGTCAGCGGTCTGGGTGGACCCGCCGAACCCCTGGCAACCATCAACGCCCGGGTGCAGGCAATCACGCGCGGCTTCGATTTCGACATCCTCGGCTGGACGGCCCAGGCCATGTGGGCGAAGCTGCTGCAGGCCAGCTCGGGCGAGCAACTCTTCATGCAAGAGGCGGATCGGTCGGCGCTGGTGCGTGAGTATTTCGATCAGCGCAAGGCGCTCGACAAGGTCGAAAGCGACATCGCCGCCACGTACGCCGACCCCAACCAGTCGGATCCGCTCACGGCGACCCGTGATGTGCGCGCTGACCAATCGCGTCTCCGCGCCCGGCTGGCCGAGCTGGCGCCCCTGGCGGAGGTGATCCTCGCCGAGCAGGTGTCGGCTGTGTATGCCGACGAGCGGCTCACCTTTCTCGGCCAGCCGATCCCGCCTGTGTCGTTTCAGTTCACGCCGTTGCCGCTCGCCTTGATCATCTCGCCGCGCGATCGGATCCAGCAGAGCTGGCTGCAATTGCTCGACGGGGGATTGACGCTCGACACGCAAGTGCAACTCGAGGATGCGACCGCCGCTCGGCTCGACGTCTCGTCGCTGTCGTCGCCGGTCGGCGGGTTGGGAACCTACCCCACCATGGTCGCACAAAGCAGCGACCTGAACTGGATCGCCACAGTGGTCGCCCACGAATGGGCGCACAATTACCTGACGCTACGGCCGCTCGGTCTGCGCTACCTCGAGACGCCCGAGTTGCGCACCATGAATGAGACCACGGCCTCGCTGGTCGGCGACGAAATCGGCGGCAAGGTCATCGCCCGCTACTATCCTGAGCTGGCGCCGACCGTGACCTTTGCGACGGTGTTGCGCCACGACGCCAAACCACCGACAACGGAGTACGAGCGCTTTAACTTCAGGGCCGAAATGCGCGTGACGCGATTGCGCGTCGACGACCTGCTGGCAACCGGCCGCATCAGCGAGGCCGAGCGCTACATGGAGGAACGGCGCGCCGTCTTCTGGGATAACGGCTACCGGATCCGCAAACTCAACCAGGCTTACTTCGCCTTCTACGGCGCGTACGCGCCCTCCTCGGGCGGGGGCGCCGGCGGCGCCGACCCGGTCGGTCCGACCGTCATCCTGTTGCGCCGGCGCAGCGCCTCGGTTCAACAGTTTCTCGATCGAATCGCCTGGACGTCGGACATCGACACGCTGCGGAGCGAGTTGGGGCTCCCACACCGCTGAGATAACGAAAAAGGGCGTCGTGACGACGCCCTTCCTTCGGCTTCACAACACGCCCGCGATGCGTTTGAGGATGCCGGGCCAGCCGCCGCCCATGCCCTGGAAGGCGGTCTTCCCGAGCGGCGAGTCGAGGTCGAATCCTTTTTGTTCGAACAACAACCGGGTGCCGGCGCCCTCGGGCTCGAGCCGCCACGTGATCGTGGTAGCGAGCGTGCCCGGCGCGAATGTATAAACCAGAAGCCGTTCGGGCTCGACGGCGATCACCTCGCAGGGCTGCTGGCCCCAGGCGCCCATGTCGAGCGTGAAGCGATGCCCCAGCTCGGCCTTGACATCGCCGGGCGCCCACCATTGCGCGTGAAGCGTCGGATCGGTCAGCGCCTGCCAGACCCGCGCCGGCGCATGCGGGATATATTCACTCAGTTGGATCAGGCCAGGTTCGGTCATTTCTCTTCTTTCGCTAAGACTCGGTTGAGCGCGCGCAGCCGGGCCCGCCAATAACGCGAGAACGGCTGCAACCACGCCTCGACATCGGCCAGGCCTTCCGCCTCCAGGTGGTAGATCCGCTGGCGACCCTGGGCCTCTTCCCGCACCAGACCCGCCAGCCGCAAGACCTGGAGGTGCTCCGACACCGCCGGCCGTCTCAGGTCGAAGGCGTCGGCGATCGCGCCGGCCGGCAAGGGCTTCTCCAGCAGAAGTTCGAGGATCCGCCGGCGCACCGGGTTTGAGAGCGCGCCGAAGAAATCGGGCGACGACATGGCCCGAGTATACGTCGGAATTATCCGACGAGTCAACCGTGCCGTGGTCTCCGCGTCCGTGTTGTCGACGCCTATGAGCCGCCGCGAATGGCGTGACCGATCGAGAGCCTCTGCACGTGGCGCGGGGCGCGGCCTAGATGAGGATCGGCCCATTGGGGCGCAAATGATCGGGGCGGCCGAGCACCCACGCCACCCAATCGGCCACGTGCTGGGTCGTGAGGTTGGGTCGGCCATCGGCGTCAGCGGCCTGGGTCTGCGCCAGACCCGGCGCAAGCACGTGCACGCGGATGCCGTGCTCGGCGTTTTCGACGCGCACCAGGTCCATCAGGGCGTTCAACCCGTGCAGCGCGACGTTGTAGGCGCCGTCACGAGGATACGCCGCCAACGACGAGTCCGAACCGATCGCCACGATCTGGCCTGAGCCCTGGCGGCGCAGCACCGGCAACGCGGCGCGCGACAGCAGGAACGGCTCGCGCAAGTTTCCGGCGAGGACGCGGTCCCACACGGGCACGCTGTGCTCATGGATGAACCCGCCGTTCCAAAAAGGCGAGATCCAGATCATGGTATCGATCCGGCCAAAGGCGTCGAGTGCCGCGCCCACCACGGCCTCCGCCTGTTCGAGCGTGTCGAGCGGGCCCGCGACGGCCAGCGCAACGCCACCGATCGCGCGCGCCGCAGCGACGACCGCTTCTGCGCGTTCGGCCCACGGCCCGCTCACGACCACGTTGACGCCGAGTCGGGCCAGCGTCACGGCGACCGTCTCGGCCAGCGGCGTGCTCGCACCCGTCACGAGCGCGACTTGCCCGTTCATCATTGTCATACTGCCTCGCTTTCGGCCACCCCCCCAACCCCCTCCACGGATCCGCGCACCCGGTGTTTGCAAGATTGAGTCGTCGTGCGCGGATCCCAGGAGGGGGTGCCGGAACTCTTGGGCCACGGCTCTCACGCTCCCGCGCACACGGTGTTTGCAGGATTGAGGCGTCGTGTGCGGATCCCAGGAGGGGGTGCCGGAGCCTTTGGGCCACGGCTCTCACACTCCCACGCACACGGTGTTTGCAGGATTGAGTCGTCGTGCGCGGATCCCAGGAGGGGGTGCCGGAACTCTTGGGCCACGCTCACGCTCCCGCGCTCCGCGCTCTCACGCTCCCCGCTCCCCGCTCCACGCTCCCCGCTCCACGCTCCCCGCTCCCCGCTCCCCGCTCCACGCTCCCCGCTCTACGCTCCACGCCCCAATCGTTCTCTCTCCTCGGCCACGACGACGTCGTCGAGTTTCTTGAACAACGGCGCCGGTGTGCGCAGTGCCTGTCCGGCCGCGAGCGTGCTGGGCGCCCAGGTCGCGGTCACGCCCGCCGGATCGTAGGTCAGGCCGAGGTGGTTGCGCGTGCTCTCGGCATAGTCGACCACCTTGTGCTCGCCGGCCAGCTTGCCATCGTAGCCAAGGAAGCCGTGCAGCTTCTGCGACGTGAACGGCAGGAAGGGCGCGAACAGGATCTTGAGCGAGTCGATCGCGCGCAGGGCGACGTAGATGCTGCGCCCGGCCGCGGCTTTGTCGGTCTTGACCTGGAACCACGGGCCGTTCGCGTCGAGGTACTTGTTGACCTCGGTCGCCAGCGCCACAACTTCCTCGAGCGCGGCCCGGAGCTTGACCGCCTCGATCAGGCCCCCGACCTTTTCGAAGCCGCCTTCGATCTTCGCCAACAGCTCCTTGTCCCCATCGGTCAACTCGCCCGGGTCAGGCACCTGCCCGGCCCAGTGCTTGTTGGCGAAGGTCAAGACGCGGTTGCACAGGTTGCCCCAGGTCGCGACGAGCTCGTGATTGTTGTGCTGGACGAACTCGCCCCAATCCCAGTCCGCGTCCTTGCTCTCGGGCATGATCGCCGTCAGGTAGTAGCGCAACGGATCGGGATCGTAGCGGCTGAGGAAGTCGAGGCCCCAGACCGCCCAGTTGCGGCTGCCGCTGATCTTCTGCCCTTCAAGATTCAGAAACTCGTTGGCGGGCACGTCGTACGGCAGGTTGATGCGCTTGGTCGGGTCGTCTTCGTAAAGGCGCTCGATGCCCAGCAGCTCGGCCGGCCAGATGACGGCGTGGAACGGGATGTTGTCCTTGCCGATGAAGTTGAAGATCTTGGCCGACGGGTCGTACCAGAAATCCTTCCAAACCTCGGGCGTGCCGTTGTTCTTGCCCCATTCGATCGTGGCGCTCAGGTAGCCGATGACGGCCTCGAACCAGACGTACAGGCACTTGCCCTTCTCGGCCCAGCTCTCGACCGGCACCGGGATGCCCCAGACCAGGTCGCGCGTGATCGGCCGGCCGCGCAGATCGCCGCTGTCGACCTGGGCGATCGAGGGGTTCAGCACCTGCGGGCGCCAGTGCTCCTTGCCAGTGTGCAGCCACTTGCTCAGCTCAGGCGCAGACTTGGCGAGGTCCAGGTAGTAGTGCTCGGTGTCGCGTAGCTCGAGCGCGCTGCTCGAGCCCTTGGCGCGTGGGTTGATCAGCTGGGTGGCATCCAGCAGGTTGCCGCAGCGATCGCACTGATCGCCGCGCGCGTTCTCGTAGCCGCAGATGTAGCAGGTGCCCTCGACATAGCGGTCGGGCAGGAAGCGGTTCTGCTCGGGTGAGAACCACTGCTTCTCGACCTGGGTATACAGGTAACCGCGCTCGAGCAAACGCAGGAAGATGTCCTGCGAGACCTTGAAGTGGTTCTCGGTGTGCGTGCTGGTGAACAGGTCGTAGGTGATGCCGCAGGCCACGAACAGCTCGATGAAGTGTTTGTGGAAGCGCTCGTACACCTCGAGCGGCGTCTTGCCCTCGGCGTCGGCGCGGACGGTGACCGGCGTGCCGTGCGAGTCGGACCCGGATACCACCAGGACGTTGGCGCCCTTGAGGCGATAGTAGCGGGCGACGATGTCGGCCGGCAGGTGCGAGCCCACAATGTTGCCGACATGGATCTCGGCGTTGGCATACGGCCAGGCGATGCAAACCAGGATGTTCTCAGCCATTCTCGATGTCTCCTGCGGCGGATCGGACGCGCCGCGCTGTGCGATTGTACTCGTTCAGGGCAACAAAAACGCCAGCCGAGGCTGGCGGTAAATTCCTGCCGTGGACCGGGTTTGGCGCGGGGCGCGTCTACCCAGCCCGTGCGAGACCGGCGCCTCGGCGCCCGTCCCGCGTCGGCAGGCGACGCATGAGCATACCAATACGGTGATCGAACATGCGTCGATTGTAACGCAGGTGTCAATGCAATGGGCCTTTGATCATGACCGGCAAGCCGGTCAGCACCCTATCCCGTTCATCATCTGCTCAGGCGCTATACTTTCCGGCCCACTCGCGATCAGCCCAGGAGAAACACGACCATGACGGCACCTCATGTGACGCGGCCCCGCTTTCCGAAAGGCTATGTCGACTCGCCCAAGAGGTTTTTGAGCTGGTCCGAAGTCGAAGGACGACTGAGTGAGGCCATCAACTACTGGCTGGGCAGCGTCCGTCCGGATGGTCGGCCGCATGTTGTGCCCAAGTGGGCGGCCTGGCTGGATGGGCGCCTGTACTTCGACGGAAGCCCCGAAACCCGACACGCTCGCAACATCCTGGTGAACCCGAACGTCAATGTCCATCTCGAAGACGGCACTCGCGCCGTGATCCTCGAGGGTCGGGCGAGAGCCATCGTGCCGGATGAGGGGCTTGGCCTGTCTCTCTCGCAGGCGTATAGCCGGAAGTATGCGCCGCTCGGGTATTCGCCAGCGCCCGACTCGTGGAACGCAGGCGGCCTGTACGAGATCACCGTGCAGTCTGTCATCGCCTGGACAAGCTTTGCTGACGATCCGACCAAGTTCGAGTTTCCGGAGCCTTCCACGCCCTGAAGCTCCTTCGTCAAACGCAGGGCGTACCGATCCGGCCTTGCGCCGCCTGGTTTCGAAGACCGCCTTAACGCCGGCGTAAGCTTTCCGTAACCGCCCCGGCGATAGAATCAGCCTGGAGGATACACATGGCATCATCTACACAAACGGAGACCATCACCCTCGGCGGCGGATGCTTCTGGTGCATCGAAGCCGGGTTCTCGGAGTTGCAGGGTGTGCGCTCGGCTGTATCGGGCTACGCAGGCGGACGCGTTGACCATCCCACCTATCGCCAGGTCTGTGACGGCAACACCGGCCACGCAGAGGTCGTGCAGGTGACGTACGACCCGTCAGTGATCTCGACTCGTGACGTCCTCGAGATCTTCTTCACGTTGCATGATCCGACGACGTTGAACCGTCAGGGCAACGATGTTGGGACGCAGTATCGCTCGGCGATTTACTACCACACGCCCGAGCAGCGTGAGATCGCCGAAAACCTGATCCAGGAGTTTGGGCAGGACAAGATCTGGCAGAACCCGATCGTGACAGAGGTCGAGCCGCTCAAGACCTTCTACCCGGCCGAAGACTACCACCAGCACTACTTCCGCGACAACGCCCGGCAGCCGTACTGCCAGGTCGTCATCGCGCCGAAGCTGAGCAAGCTGCGCAAGCGCTACGCCGAACGGCTCGTCAGCGGCTCAGCCGCGCACTAAGCTTTCGAGATACGGCCGGGCGGCGGCCACCGCCCGGCCCCGATGGCTGATTCGGTTTTTCACTTCTTCAGGCAGTTCGGCCATCGTGGCGTTGCGATCGGGCATGAAGAAGATCGGATCGTAGCCGAAGCCGTTGGACCCGCGCTCCTCGAAGGCGATCTCGCCTTCACACACTCCTTCGAAGGCCTCGAGGCTGCCCCCCGGCTCGCGCACCACGACCACCGCCCGAAAACGGGCTGTGCGCGGGGCGGGCACGCCCTGCAAGGCGCCCAACATCTTGGCGCGCCGATCCGCATCGCTCGCCCCAGGACCGGCATAGCGGGCCGCGTAAACCCCAGGCGCGCCTTTCAAAGCGTCCACTTCGAGGCCAGAGTCGTCGGCCAGTGTCAACAGACCGCTGCGTTCGCCGAACGCCACGGCTTTGAGTGTGGCGTTGGCCGCGTACGTCTCCCCGGTCTCCGCGACGTCGAGGTTCAGGCCGATCATGGCCGGAGTCAGGATTTCGATTCCCAGGTCGCCCAGCAGAGCCTGAAGCTCGCGCAGCTTGCCTGAGTTGTTGGAGGCGAGGAGGATTGTTTTCATGTCGGCTATCCGCAGCGAGGTTGAACCCCATATATTGGCAGCGCCACCAACGGCCTCCAATATATGCCATATGAAATGGCTTGTTTTATAGGGAATTTACGCATCTTAAGGATCTGAATGCTTGACTTGCGAGTCAGACGCATGCTACGATCCTTCACGCCAATTTTACCAATTACAGCAGCGAGCGCATAGGACTGACCCATGCGAGCACCCCCACCAGTACGGGTGTCAGCTATGCGCACTGATACTTTGGGGATACCGACCCTGAACACCAGTGCCCAGTTGTTGAAGCTGAACGTCGGCTTCTTGATCAAAGAGGGCGTGGGCTACAGCCGAACGATTCCGTTCGCCGAGCCCGCGGTCGACATCGCGTCGGATTTGTCGGTCGCGAATCTGCGCGGCGAGATCACGCTGACCCGCACGCCTCAGGGCCTCTTTGTTCAGGGCAAGCTGATCGGCGAAGTGACGGGCGAGTGCAGCCGTTGCCTCGACTCAACATTGGTGACCCTGACCGGCCGGCTGGGCGATATGTATTACTACCCTGCCGACACGGCGCCCGCCGACGAGTTGACGATCCCGGAAGACCTCAACCTCGATCTCGCTCCCGACGTCCGCGATGACATGCTGCTCTCGCAGCCCATGCACGTCCTATGTCGACCCGACTGCAAAGGGCTGTGCCCGACCTGTGGAATCAATCGCAATCGCGAACAGTGCGACTGCGTGGATGACGACATCGATCCGCGGCTCGCCAAGCTCAAGGATCTGCTGAATTGACCGTCCGGTCCGCCGGGCGACGCGCCTTATTCGGCTTCTGGAGATCGCGCTCATGAAGTTCACGAACACCACCGGGAAAGATGCTGAACTGATCGGGATGCTGATGGACCGGGCGACGCGCCAGGGTTATCTGCTCACCGATGACATCATCGAGGCCTTCCCGCAGGCCGAAAGCGCGTCTGAACAACTCGAGGAGTTGTTCGCCTTCCTGCACGGCTGCGATGTCGCCGTCTACGACGACCGCCGCCAGGTGCCCTCGAAGATCCGGGCGCTCGCCGCGCACCGTCAGTACGACGAAGGCAGCTTTGACCTGAGCGGCATCTCGATCGATGACACCGTCGGCCTGTATCTCAAGGAGATGGCGCGCGTCCCCCTGCTCTCGACCGAGCAGGAGGTCGACCTGGCCAAGCGCATCGAACGCGGCTGGAAGGCCGAAACCCAGGTCGAGAAGATGGGCCCGAACGTCGACTTCAAGAAGCGCGCCCAGCTCCAGGGCCAGATCGAAGATGGGCGCGCCGCGCGCGAGCACATCATCAAGGCCAACACCCGCCTCGTGGTCTCGATCGCCAAGAAATACATGGGCCGCGGCGTCCCCTTCCTTGATCTGATCCAGGAAGGCAACCTCGGCTTGATGAAGGCTGTCGAGAAGTACGAGTGGCGGCGCGGCTTCCGCTTCAGCACCTATGCCACCTGGTGGATCCGCCAGACGATCACGCGCGCGATCGCCGACCAGGGCCGCACGATCCGCGTGCCCGTCCACATGAGCGACCGCATCCGCCGGCTTTACAAGGCCTCGCGCGAGCTCGAGCAGCAACTCGGCCGCAAGCCCAGCCCCGAAGAGCTGGCTCACGAGCTGCGCACCGACTCGCGCAAGGTGCAGTGGATGCTCAAGGTCAGCTGGCGACCGCTCTCGCTCGAGCGCCCCGTCGGTGAAGATGAAGACGCTGAGTTCGGCTCCTTCGTCGAGGACGAGACCTCGCCCTCCCCGGCGCAGACCACTCACGAAGCCATGCTCGGACAGAAGATGGAAGAAGTCCTCGGCACACTCACGCCGCGTGAGGCTCGCATCCTGCGCCTGCGCTTCGGCCTGCAGAACGGCCGCGCCTACACGCTCGAGGAAGTCGGCCAGAAGTTCGGGCTCACCCGCGAGCGCATCCGCCAGATCGAAGGCAAGGCGCTGCGCCGCCTGCGCCACCCGCGCCGCGCCCGCCAGCTGCGCGATTACCTCAGCTGACACACCACGTCGTATTCGATAAACAAAACGCCGGGCTTTGGCCCGGCGTTTTTCGTTGGAACGGCTCAGGGATCGAGGAGTGCGGCTCCAGCGCCCTCAGGCCGCTCGATCCATTGTCGGATGGTGCGACGCAGCGCCCGGAAGTCCATGGGCTTGGGCAGGAAGGACTCGCAGGCAGCCGCCATTTGCACGCAACGAGCATCGAGGTCGATGGCGCCCGTCACAGCGATGACGGGCACGTGGCTCAGTTCAGGCCGGCTCCGCAGCCACCCCAACACCTCGAGCCCATCGACGTCCGGCAGGTCGAAATCCAGGATGATGAGATCAGGCCCATAGGTCGTCGCATACTGCAGACCCGTGCGCCCATCCGGAGCCGCCAGTATTTGAACCGACAGGAACGGCTCGATGCACAGCGCCACGATTTTGTGCACGAACAAATCGTCGTCGATAACCAGGATCTTGTGCGGGTCGGACGCTGTTGACGGACACATGCTGTTGATAGAACGTCGGTTTCGAAGCAATTGGGTTACTGTCATCTTCGAAAACGCTCAGGGCGGCGCATTTCGCGCCACCCAGACAAGGTAGACCGTACGTCCAATTGTCGTCGCGAAGGGCATCGGACTGGGCGTTGCAGAAGGTCGAGGGGTGGCTGTTGCCGCCAGAGTGGGTGTCAGGGTCGGCGCCGGGCTGGCCGTCACGGTCGGCGTTGCGGTCGGAAGGTTACCGGACGCCAACGCCTGATAGGCCGCCCATACGTCCAACAGTCCGGCGCCTGTTTCGTTGTTTGGCGCGGGATTGCCTTCGGGCTGCGGCCTGGCCGACAGGGCCAGCGCCACGCGTAGCTCGGCCGGGCTCAAAACACGGCCCGGGAAGGCGCTGACGAGGAGAGCCAGCGCCCCGCTGACGTGTGGGGCCGAGAACGACGTGCCTGTCGTCTCGGGACCGGCGATGTAGCGGGGCGTCGGATCACCGAAGACCATCCGGTCGGCCGTGAACACCGCAACCCCAGGCGCGACAAGGTCGGGGAAGACCCGCGCGATCCCGACACCGCACTGCGTCGGGCCCCGGCTGCTGAAGCTTTGGACCTGGCCGGCGTTATCCGAGGCTCCGACCGGCAGCGCATCCGGATTGTTGGCCGGGCTGACGGCCGTCCCCGGAGCCGGGCCTTGATTGCCGGCCGCGAACACCGGCGCGATTCCGCTGTCGATCAGGGCCTTCAGATCCGGGGCGAACGTCAGGTCGCAGCCTCCGGGGTTCACCAGATCCCACGACGCGTTGACGACATCCGGTGCGTCGTCAGTGTCGGGGTTGCCATCCGGGTCGAGCACCCACTGGAAAGCCTGATGGATGGCGCTCGTCGAGGCGCGGCCCTGTGTGTCGAAGACGCGAGCGGCGATCCAACTCGCTCCCGGCGCCACTCCGATGACGGAGCCGCTTTCGAAGCCGCCGACCATGATGCCCATGCCGCGCGAGCCATGGCCGTTCGGATCGCACGGTTGGGCGCATTGCCCGTATGGGTCGAACCAACCACCGGACCCGCCGCGCCAGCGGGGCGCAAGATCGGGGTGCGTCACGTCGACGCCGGTGTCGAGGCTGGCCACGACGGCGCCCGTGCCCGTGATCCCTGTGGTCCACAAAAGCGGCGCGCCGATGGCCACAAGGTTTGGCTGGATGGTCGGGAACTCCTGCGGCTGGTCCATCCCATCCGCCGGCACATCCGGCGGCGGCGCGAGCTCGTAGACGCGGTCGATCGTCAGCCTGCCGACCTCGGGCCAGCGCGCGATCTCGTCGAGCGCGGTCGTGTCGGCAGAGAGGGCCACGGCGTTGACGATCCAGAGCGGCCTAAGGTCACCGGCATGGCCCTGATCGATCAGGCGCCGCAGCCGATCGAGGACTGGGCGCTGGGTGTCTTCGGCAAGTTGTTGGAGGCGATCGATCGGCGGCTCGATCGCGAGCGTGGCGTTGTCCCGCGCGCGCAGATAGACCACGACCGGCAGCCGCGCGCCCGAGTCGAGCCCTGCCCGAGCCGCTTGAACCTCGGGCGACAGGTCGGCGGAGGCCGGCCGGACGCCGAGCGCCAACAGCGCCACGAGCCCGACGACCAGGCTCGCACGCGTCAGCCTTCTCCCCCACTGCTCCAGACGAAACGCCATGAAGTCATTATGCCGGGAGGGCACCCGTCCAGCACTGGTCCATTGCGCCCAATTTTGGACCAGACGCAAGGACTAGTCCCAGGGTCAGGCGGCGTCACCAAGTCAGCTGAGGCCGCGGCGGCGCGCGTAGTTGACGATCTCGCGCCGGTTGCGCAGTTGGAGCTTGGTCAAAACGTTGCGGATGTGGTTCTTGACGGTGTTCTCGCTGATGACAAAGCGCCGGGCGATCTCGCGATTCGTCGCGCCCTGGGCCAGGGCCGAGACGACTTCGGTTTCGCGGCCGGTCAGGGCCGGCAATGTCGAGTCGCTGCCGGCCGCGGCTGGGGCGCCCGTGAACTCTTTGAGAATGCGCACGGCGACGGCGGGGAGCAGGCCGATCTCGCCGGCCAGCACAGCTCGCACGCGCGACAGCAGGTCGGAGGCGCGCACGTTCTTGGGGAGATATCCGACGGCCCCGGCTCTGAGTGCCGAGAAGAGGTGCTCATCGTCTTCGTAGACCGTCAGGAAGAGGGTCTTGACATCGGACCCGGCGGCGCGGAAGCCTCGCAAGGCATCGAGCCCCGTGCCGTCCGGCAGGTTGAAATCGAGGAGCGCCAGGTCGGGCCGCAGAGTGGTCACCAGGTCGATCGCGTCCTTGACCGACCCGGCCTGCCCGACGAGTTGCAGATCGCGCTGACCATCGAACACACTGGCGATGCCGCTGCGGAAGAGCGCGTGATCATCGACAAGCACCAGCCGCGCCACAGGCGGCGGCGTTGTGCCGAAGAGCTCGGCGAGCGTCGGCTCCACGCGAGCGGCGATCGGCTCAGCCGCCTGTTTCGAAAGCGTGAGCGCGATGTCGCCGAAGACGACCTCGAAGCTGTCGATGAGAAGATTAAGCGTGCCGGTGGGGTCGTTCTCGTCGAACGACAGCACCTGGCCATCTTCAGCCACGACAAGGCCGGGAACGCGGCGCGCGATGCGGAGCGCGGCAGGCTCGCCGACCAACCGGATAAATCGCCGGATCACGGCGGTGAAGACGTCTTGATAAGCCCCTGACATAGACGAAAAGCGGCTATTCAGCTATGCAACGCACGCTGCATCCGGCCAAATCCCCAAAGCACTAGCACGAAGGCGATGATGACGAAGACGCGATGCACGACCTCATTCACGCCTTCGTCGAGATGCAAAAAGATGAACAGGCTGGTCTCGAACATGTGCGCGAAGCCCAGCATGATGAGACCCACCAGGAGCATGCGCATTCCACCGTTGAGTTGCCCGCCCAAACGCGGCCTGCGAACATACGTCAGCACGCCGAGCACGATCAGCACAAGGTCAAGCACCAGCGAAGTCGTCTGGAAATTGGTCATGACGGAATCCGGATCCCGGCCGGTTCGACGCCGCCCGCTGTCGGGAGCGATTTGAACGTCAGGTGGAAGCACAGCCTCGTCCCGTGGCCCGGGCTGCTCTCGACGACCATGCCACCGCCCAGATCGGTGGCCATCTCGCGCAACATGGTCAGGCCGAAGTGACCGGCCGGGACCATGTTCGCGGGATCAAAACCACGGCCGTCGTCGCTCACCTCGATGATCAATGAATCGGGCCGCCAGTCCAGGCTCAGGGTCGCGCTGGTGGCCCCAGCATGCTTCTGGATGTTGTTGAGGCTCTCGTAGATCAGGCCCAACACCTGTTGGCTCTGGTCGGCAGTCAGGGGCAGCGTCTGCCCCGCCATGTCAAGCCGCGTCTGGATGCCGGTCGCCTGAGAGAGAGCTCTCAGCCGCTCTTCGAGCAGCAGCAACAGACTGCGCGGCTGCGGCGTGCGGAGTTGTGCGAGCAGATCGCGGATCTGTTCGTAGGCGTCGCCGGCGAGATCGCGGAGGTCCATCAGAGCCTGGCTGACCGCAGCCGGCGAGGCCGGCTGCTCGACCTGACCGGCCAGACGATCGAGGCTCAGGTGCAGATAGCCGATCTGTTGCGCAAGCGAGTTGTGAAGCGTCATCGAGAGCTGGCGGCGCTCGTCTTTGCGCGCCGATTTCCCGGCCGCCAGGACCTGTTCGTCGTGGGCGATCGCCATCACCACGGCCAACGAAAGCTCGGGCGCCAGGTGATTGAGCGTATCGATCTGATCCGGTGTCAGGCTTCGACCCTCGGGCATCGTCAACATCAGACGGCCGAGGCGGAGGTGGCTGTGCTCGAGTGGGAGGCAGAAGCGAGAAGCAGCATTGACGGCCTGTGATCGGGAACAGCGATGCACCGTCATGGCGCCCGAAGAAGCCGCCAGACACTCCGCGCACAACGCCGAGGTCGCTCCGGTATCGGCAACGCTGTCCGCAGCACCGTGCCAGGCCAACGGCACATAGCGAGCATCGCGGTGATCGTACCGAAAGAGAACGACGGCGGCGTCGGGGACGATCCGCGCGGGATACTCGGTCAGGAGATCCAGCGCGCGGCCGCCGGTTTGGTGTTCGGCCAGTTGATTCACGAACATGCGGAGTTGATCGAGTTGCTGCTCGAGGAAGGCCTGTCGTTCGATGCGTTGACTGATGAGGGTCAAGCCCAACCATGCCAGCCCCGGGATCGCCAGCGCATAGATGAAGATCTCCAGCGGGTGAAGGGCATCCGGAAGGAGCGGCTCGATCCATTCGAAAACGATTACAGCGGTGACGCCGACGACCAGCACCCACCAACGCAGACGTCGTAGGCCAGCAGTGACTTGTTCGATGGTGGATATACGCGTCGCTGTCATCTCGTCTCGGAGAGGATGTTGCTCAGAAGGTTTTTCCGTCAACGCATGGATCCGGGCGCACTAGACGTAACGCCGCGGAGTCTGCTCGGGCAACCCCCTGCTACCGCTATTCACTTGCATCGACACGATCACACAACGTTGTGTGTGGCGTGCATTTTCACAAATCGGTTTGATTCGGTCAACAATGCTTTGGTCCCAGTCGCGATGCGTCAACCTTATCGTCGTGATAGGACCCGGGCTAGTTCTCGAAATAGTCCTTTATTGATTTTTTATCCTCATAGTAAGTCGGACCTCCTCGCTCCACAATAAAAGCCGCGTAAATCTCCCTTCCCGTCTTGACGGAGGCGGCATGCACAATCGGCGTCACTCGCCGAACATCCTGTTGATCGCCGTCCTGGCGTTGGCCGCGGCGGGTTGCCAGCCCGTGAGCGTTGTCGCGTTGACAGCCCAGCTGACGCCCGGGCACCTCGGCGTCACCACGCTCGACGACGGCGCGGTTGTCAGCCTGACGACCGAAGAGCCCCTCACGACAGGAACCCACCCCCTTGCCCTCGACATCGTCGACGCGTTCGGCCGGCCCGTCCGCGACGCCAGCGTCAGCGTCGACTTCGACATGACCATGATGTGCATGGCCAAGGATGTCGTGCCGGTGAGCCCCACGGGCGCCGGGCGCTATGGGCTGCAGTTCAACTTCCCGATGGCCGGGCCCTGGAAACTGACGGCCCTGATCGACCGGCCCGGCCACTCCCGCGCAACGACGGCGTTCTCGTTCGACGTCAGCGAAACAGCGATCACCCCCCACGGAGGCCCTATGCCCTTTTCCCTTGCCCTGGGTGTCAGCTTGATGGCGATCGGCGCAAGCCTCGGCACAGGTCTGGCGTTCAGCCGCAAAGGCCTTCCGATGACGGACATGCTCGGGATGATGCTCGGCATGACCCTCGGCATGGTGACGGGCCTTTCAGTCGGCACGTGGCTCGGGTTGGCCACCGACCTGTTCGTCAGCAACACCGTCGCGCTGGCCGTTGCGGCTGCGGTCGGCGCCGGCTTCGGGCGATTGGGCGGCTGGATGGGGATCATCGACGGCGGCCTGAGCGGCGTCATGGGCGGCACGATGGGCGCGATGCTGGGCGTCATGATCGGCGTCTCACCGACGGCGATCTGGGTCACGGCAGCGCTGATGGCGCTTGTCCATGCCGGCGCCATCGCCGCGCTTTTCAAGTTGAAGCGCAAGCTCGAGACGGGCGCCACCGTCATCGATCCGGTCTGCGGCATGACCGTCCATCCGGCTACAGCTCCGGCTCAGACGGTGTATCAGGGGCAGACCGTGTACTTCTGCGCGCCGGGTTGTCGCCGCGCGTTTGAACGCCATCCCGAGCAGTACGTGGCCGCTCTCCATCCAGACGTCATGCCCGGCGTCGAACCGACGCTGGCCACGCAAGGTCCATCAGCGTGATGAACTCGACCCAACGGTCACAGAAGGACTAGTCCAACCACTAGTCCCTTTTTGGTCTCGAAGCGCCATGTCAATTGGCGCGGACGAAAGACAGAATGCGCCTGTTACAAATCGCTCATTTCTGTGCTTGCGTCTCGTGACTCTCACGCGGCGCGCTGAGCGCGACGCGAATTCGGAGGTCAGCATGCAGAAAGCCCACTCGGTCGTAGCCATTACAGTGCGTTGGCTGGCGGTCCTTGCTCTGACGTTGGCGTCAGGGCCCGGGATACTCCCGGTAGCGCCGGCCGTCGCAGCGCCCGTCGACGCGCCGGTCCTGCGCAACAAACTGGCCGGCACGCCGTCGAACGTGCTGCACCTGGCTGTCGTCAGCGCGCGCACCGTGACGGCCGCTGAAGTGGCGCAGCCGGCGGGGACGGGCCCGAACGGTAAGTTCGAGATCGCCGAAGGCGCGCCGATCAACATCCCATACAAGTGGATCATCAACGCCGACAACACCGGCGACCCGTTCCAGCCGCGCTTCCCGGATTGTTCGCCGTATCTCGAAAGCGCGACGAACCCCGGGCATCCCGACTTCACGCTGCCGAACCCGACCTACCCGGCGAACTGCCACTGGCCCTCGCTGCAGCCGCAGCAAAGCTATGCGCCGATCGTGGCACAGGGCACGAGCGACGAGCTCAATCTCGACTCGGGCCTTGTCGGTCTTCCGGATGGACGCTACCTGATCTCGGTGCTCGCGCAGGATGGGCCCAACGGCGAGGCTTACAAGCTCGACGGCTCGCACTTCCTGGTGGCGGGTGGCGTGATCTACATGAGCGACATCCAGCCCACGGCGCTCGACGTCTGGGGCGGCCCGACCAACCCCGAGCTGATCGCCAACAACGGCGCGATCACCGTGTCGATGCAGCCGCTGCCGCTGCCGACGGCGACGCTCCGCGCCAAGGTCTTCAACGACAACGCGATCGTCAACGGCATGTTCGACTCGCCGGTCGAAGACGGCAACGGCCTCTCGGGCTGGCAGGCTCACGCCGGCGATGTGCTCGGTGAAGTGACCACCGACGTCTTCGGCAACCCGCTCTGCACGACCTACTACGCAGACACGCCCGGGCTCAGCGCCGACGACCTCGCGACCATCCAGGCCGCGCTCGACGCCAGCATCCCCGCCGGCGAGCCGCAGCCCGGCGATCCCGGTTATGTGGCTTACACGCCCGGCAATACGGGCCGCACGCTGTTCGACTGGAACGGCGAGGCCATCGTGAGCTCGCTCGGCGCGGGCTGCTTCAGCGACAACGTCGGCGACGTGGTCGTGCCGAACCTCGGCCCGAACCGCTACGCTTTCTCGATGACGCCGCCGGCCGATCAGGTCGGGCGCTGGATCCAAACCTCGACGCTCGAGGGCAACCACGACTACGACACCTGGATCATGGAGGGCGCGACCGGTTACGACACGGAGTTCGTGAACCAGGCCGAGCCCTTCCCGTGGACCATCTTCGGTTACGTCGACAACACCACCGGCAAGAACGCCATCCTCAACGGCAACACGGTCTGGGTCCCGACGACGGCCCGCGTGAACGGCAGCAATCAGCTGCGGACCACGGGCGAGGTGAAGGGCGTGGTCGTGAAAGCCGAGGTCTATGTGCCGATGGCCAACGGCCTGCCGTACCTCGGCAACCTGTGGGGCGGGCTGGCGGGCGCCAAGGTCGAGAAGCCTGTGGCCAACGCCTGGGTCAGCCTGACCGGCCTGCAGGACGGCGACCAGGCCGTGATCGTGACGCAGGCCGACGGTAACGGCGCGTTCGACATCCACGGCGTACCTGACGGCGACTACACCCTGACCTACTGGGATGAGCCGCAGACGACGCTGCTCGACCTCGTCAATGTGACGGTCGCGAACGGCCAGCTGGTCGACATGGGCACGCTCATGGTCGGCGGCTGGTTCACGGGCTTCTCGGGCCACGTCTTCCTCGACTCGAACGAGAACGGGCGCATGGATGCCGGCGAAGTCGGCGTCGACAACCTCGTCCTCGGAGTCAAGCGACGCTCGAATTCGGTGATCGACCGCGGCGCTCAGTTCGTCACCACGACGGGCGGCGGCCACTGGTTCGCCGAGAACACTTACCCGATCGGCTTCTGGCTGATCCTCGAGCTCTACAACGACGCGTACCGCAACACCGGTTTCACCTTCCAGGCGGGCAACCAGCCCGAGGAGACCGTGATCTCGACCGGCGCCGTCGACATCCCGATCCTGCCGATCATCGGCCAGAACAGCCGGATCGACATCGGCGTGGTGCCCTACAAGCCCGGCGAGAACGGCGGCATCGCAGGCACGGTGTCGTACGGCACGACACGCAACGAACTCAATCCCAAGGACCTGGCCATCGAGAACTGGCAGGTCGGCATCCCGAACCTTAACGTGCGGCTCTGGGCGACCATCGACTGCGGCACGAACCCCGGCACGTCCTGCGACGAGAAGGGCCTTTACGAACTGGCGCCTGACGGATCGTACGCGCGCGGCGCTCTGCTCGGCGAGGGCATGAACGAACAGTGGCAGCGGCCGACGGGTTGCGTGGCTCGCGATGTCAACGGCAATCCCTTGCCGAGCGTGCCGGACCCGAACAACCCGATCCCGCATCAGTACGTGCTGCCCTCGGACCCGAACAGCGACTGTCTCGAGGGGCCGCTGATGGGTGTGCAGGTCGGGCGCGAGCAGCAGACGCTCGATGGCAACTTCGGCTTTGGCGATCTGGCGCCCGGCGACTACATCGTCGAGGTCGAGATCCCGACGCAGACCTACACATTCCAGAGCAACGCGGGCACGCAAACGATCACGCGACCGGTCTACACCCCGACCCGTGAAGAAGACATCAACGTCTTCAGCGGGGATAGCTACAACCCGATCACGCCGGCGCAGGTGCCGTCTGAGTGCGTCGGGCCGCTGCACATCGTCGACGTGGCGGGTGTCGGGGCCGACGGCTACACGGCGCCGATCAACACCCTGCCCACGGGCGTGAGCGTGCCGGCGTCGACCCCGGTCGAGAACCCGACCTTCGCCGGCGAGGGCGGCAGCCCGTTCGAGGGCCAGGCGCGCCCGCTTTGCAACATGAAGCTGGTCAAGGTCCAGAACCAGAAGTCCGTGGCGCCTGTGTTCGAGCTGTTCACGCAGGTGCCGGTGCCCGGGCGCTGGTACGGCTACATCGTCGACGACCTGAACCTCTCGACCGACCCCGGCACGTTGTTCTACGGCGAGAAGGCGGGCGTGAGCCATTCGCCGGTCGGCATCTACGACTACGCCGGGCGGCTGCGCTTCACGGCCTACTCGGACCCGAACGGCGTCTACGAGCCGCTCATGCCGAGCACCGACACGATCAGCTGCCCGTCACCATCGGGCGTGTGCACGGGCATGTACCGGCACGTCGGCAACGACCCGGGCCAGCCGGGCGTCACGGGCCGAATCAACCCCTACTACGATCCTCAGTTCCGCACGATCTCGGCGAACTTCGAGATGTTCCCCGGCGACGTCGTGATCTCGGACCTCGCGCCGACGCAGGTAGGCGTCTCGATCCAGGCGCCGGGCTCGCAGCAGCACGCCGCTGTGCAATGCACGGTGGCCGACAACACGCCGCAGTTGTTCGCGATCAACCGGCCTTACGTGGTGTTCGCGAACAACCGCAACGCGACGCCGGCCGCCCAACGGCGTCTGACGATCACGGGCAAGGGCTTCCTGGCCACGGCGGGCGCGATCGGGCGCGTGACGCTGACGCCGTTCACGGGCGTCGGCAATGGGCCCGAGGTGGCAGGCAGCACGACCCTGAGCGTGGTCAGCTGGAGCGAGAACAGCATCACTGTCGATGCGCCGACGAACCTGAACGAAGGCATCTACCACCTGCAGGTGCAGAACTCGCAGGGCAACGTCTCGACCAACGGCCTGATGGTGCACGCGTTGTGGTACTCCAACAACTCGAACTACCGGCCGGATCTCTATGAAGTCAACCCGCCCGGCAACCCGAACACGCCGCCGACCTCAGTGCCGAACCAGAGCTGGCGCCGCTTCAACTCGCCGGTGCCGTTCGACCCGGGGCTGACCCCGCCGGCGAACCCGATTCAGGACGCGCTCAACGCCGCGGCGGCAAGGAATCAGAACCCGCAGCGCACGCTGATCGTGGTCTACCCGAACCCGGCGCTGACGGCGTTCAACCCGACGCAGGCGTACTTCACCAACCTTGTCATGCACTCGTCGGTACAGCTGCAGGGCGTCGGCCCGGGCGGCGTGTACACCGACGCCAACGGCCCGCACAATGTGATCGGCAGCGTGCTGAACGGCAACGGCTTCGGCGGCGACACGACCACGGCCGACGCCTGGCGCGCGCTGGTGGCCGGGCTGCAGTGGGACGGCGATCAGACCATCTACGAAGGCGCTGTGGTGACCGTGCTGGCGCGGGATGGTCAATTCAACTTCGCCAACAACAACACGGCGACGAGCCCGTATCGGGCGGCGATCGACGGCTTCACGATCGAGGGCGGCGACCAGCTCGGCTTCCCGACCAACATCAACCAGATCGGCGGCGGCAACAACGGCCAGCAGGCGGTGGTCGAGGCCCAGGGCGGCGGCATCTTCGTCAACGGCTACGCCCGCTACCTTCAGATCACGAACAACATCCTGCGCAGCAACGGCGGCGCGTATGGCGGCGCGGTGCGGCTCGGCACGCCGAACCTTGGCCCGCAGTGGAGCAACCACAACGAGAACGTCGTGATCGCCCGCAACCAGATCCTGGCCAACGGCGGCACCAATCTCGCCGGCGCGTTGGGCATCTTCCAGGGCACCGACGGCTACCAGGTGTCGTGGAACCACATCTGCGGCAACTTCTCGGTCGAGTACGGCGGCGCGATCAGCCACTACGGCCGCAGCCCGAACGGCGCGATCCACCACAACCGCATCTACTTCAACCGCTCGATGGATGAAGGCGGCGGCATCATGGTGGCCGGCGAACTGCCGACCGACCCGAACGCGCTGAGCAACGGCGCCGGCAACCTCGACATCTACGACAACATCATCCAGTCGAACCTGTCGAACGACGACGGCGGCGGCATCCGCTTCCTGATGGCCGGGAACTTCACCTTCAACGTCTACAACAACATCATCGCCAACAACATCTCGACCCATGAGGGCGGCGGCGTGGCGCTCAACGACGCCCCCAATGTGCGCTTCTACAACAACACGGTCACCAAGAACCTGACGACGGCGACCGCCATGACCAGCAACGGCCAGCCGGCGCCGGCGGGGCTCTCGACCACGCTGAACAGCAACCTGCTCCAGGCCACGCTCCCGAACAACGCGCCGCGCTACAGCATCCCGCTGATGTTCAACAACATCTTCTGGGACAACCGCGCGGGCAGCTACAACATGAACGGCGGCGTCTCTGGGATCGGGCTGCCGGGCGACGCCGCGCCGATCTACCGCTGGGACGTCGGCACGTTCGGGCACCTGGTGCAACTGCCGCTGTCGTACTCGTTGCTGTCGGCCAACCCCGACACGCGCGACTACCGCGATCCACTCAACACCACGAACCGGATCGGCATCGACCCGCTGTTCGTGTCGACGTACGACACCACGATCGAAGTGCAGCCGTGGCGCATCAACCCGCGCTTCGTCGGCGCGACCATCGTGGCCCAGGACGTGCCGCCGACGATGATGGGCAACTATCACCTGCAGGCCGGGTCGCCCGCGATCAACGTCGGCACGCCGCAGATGCCCGGCGCACCCGGGTTCGGGCAGCCGTATCCGAACGTCCCGCGCCCGACGCCCGACATCGACGGCGATGCGCGAGTGCTGCCGGTGGACGTCGGAGCTGACGAGCGCGGCGCGCGGAACTTCTTCGTGCTCGTGCTGCCTGACAGCCAGGCTTACGACGTGGTCTACCTGCCGAACCTGCTGCGCTGATCGATGCCTAAGGAGATTGGCATGACGTCACGAACTCACTTTCCCAAACTCTCGCGGCGCACGTTCCTGAAGGTCGGTGCCGGGCTTGTCGGCGCGGCCGCCGGGCTCGGGCTGCCGAAGGCCATCCTTGCGCCCGAGATCGCCTCCGCCGCGCCGATCAACACGGTGCCCAACCGGCACCTGGCGGCGACAGACGGCTGGATCAAGATCCCGGGCAGCGACATGTTCGCGGGCGCCGCCCAGATCCACCCCGACCCGTACGCGCCCAACGGCGCCTCGACGTACATGTTCGGCTTCGCCGACGTGACGCCGTTCCACGGCGTCCGCGAGCAGGTCTTTGCGCAAAAGATGGGCGCCTGGCACACCGCGCCCGTGATCGACGTCGATCAGGAAGCGGACTTCTGGCTGAAGCTGACCAACCTCGGCTTCGTCATCCGCCCCGACCTGACTGACGCGCACACCGTGCACTGGCACGGCTTCAAGAACGCCATCCCGATGTTCGACGGCGAGCCGCACTCGTCGATGGGCGTGTCGATCGGCAGCGAGCTGATGTACTACTACAAGCCGCACGACCCGGGCACCTACATGTTCCACTGCCACGTGGAGGAGACCGAGCACATCCACATGGGCATGACGGGTGTGGCCTACGTGCGCGCGCTCCAGAACCAGGGCTCAGGCCCCGCGGTGCGGGCGCGGCTGGCCGGAGCGGGGGCCGGCGCCGGCGTGCCGATGGGCTACGCGTACAACGACGGCGTCGCAGCCTACAGCGCGCTCTCGACGGCCTATGACCGCGAGTATGTCCTCATCTTCACCGAGGTGTGGGCGTACATGCACTGGTGCGACGCCCATATCCAGCTTGTCGACTGGACCGATTACCAGGCCGACTTCTATCTGATCAACGGCCGGGCCTACCCCGACACGCTGCTGCCGCACCACGATCCGTACGACCCGGCCTGGGCCGACACCGCCATGCAGCATCAGCCGCACTCGGCCCTGATCCAGGCCACGGCCGGCGAGCGCGTCCTGCTGCGGCTCGTCAACCTCGGCTTCAAACCCGTGACGGTCACGGCGCCGGGCATCCGCTTCCGGGCGGTGGGCCGCGATGCCTCGCTTCTGCGCGGCCTGGTCAACGGCGCGCGGACGGGCGCCGACCTGAGCTTCGTCTCGCACAACCTGAACATGAACGCCGGCGAGACCTGGGACGCGATCTTCACAGCCCCAACGCCCGCAGCGTACGACGACCTCGACGAACAGGGTCGCTCCTGCAAGAAGTACCTGCTCTACAACCGCAACCTGTTCCAGCTGAGCAACGGCGACAGTGACGGATCAGTCGGCGGTCAGATGACCGAAGTGCGTGTGTACCCGGCCGGTGTGCTGCCAGTTCAGGCGCGGGCCAACGGGCTGTCCTGACGCGAAGCCGCAAGGAGAACGCTCATGTGGAATGTGTCGGTCCTTCAACGAATGGAACGTGCGTTGTGGATGGCGGTCGCGGCGGCCTGCGTGTTCGTGCCGACCGTCGGGCGCCCAATAGCCAGCGCCGACGCGCCCCCGCCTCCGCCCTCAGGCATGGTCTGCACGACCAGCGCCGGGACGAACCCGGTCTTCACGCTGACCGCGCGTGAGGGCACGATCAGCCTGGCGGACGGCAACACAGCGTACATGTGGAGCTTCAGCGACGGCAACGAGCCCTTCCAGTATCCGGGGCCGGTGCTGTGCGTGAACGAGGGCGACGCCGTGTCGGTGGTGGTGAAGAACACGCTGCCGGTGCCGATCTCGATGATGTTCCCGGGCCAGAGCGCGGTGCTGGCCAACGGCGCGCCGGTCGCGCCGGATCTGGCGAGCAACTCGCTGACCACGGCCATCCCGACCGGGGGCGAGCTGACCTACAGCTTCACGGCATCGCGCCCCGGCACGTTCGGGTATCAAAGCGGCACCAACGCGATGCTGCAGGTCAACATGGGCCTGTTCGGCGCGCTGGTCGTGCGCCCGGCCGGACAGCCCGGCGGCGTCGACACCTCGGCGCCCGGCGTGTCGATCCCGTACGGATATGTCTACAACGATCCGTCCACGATCTACAACGCCGACACCGAGTACATCCTCATGCTCTCCGAGATCGACCCGCACCTGCATGAGGCCGTGCAGCGCAACCCGGCCAGCCCGCAGTTCAACTGGGCGGACTACAAGGCGCGCTACAACATGCTCAACGGCCGCACCTTCCCTGACACGCTGGCGCCGAACGGCGCTTCGTGGCTGCCGGCTCAGCCCTACGGCGCTCTGACGCACATCCGGCCGCTGAACGGCTCGAACGCGAACTCGGCGTACTACCCGTACCCGGCGCTGCAGCGCTACCTCAACTTCGGCTACGAAGACGTGCCGTTCCATCCGCACGGCAACAGCGGCATCGTCATCGGCCGCGACGGCTACCTGCTGCGCGACCCGCTCGACGGCGACCTGTCGTACGAGAAGTTCACGGTGCCCGTCGCGCCCGGCCAGTCGTGGGACGTGGTCTTCGATTGGCGCGACACCGAGAACTACGACCCGTCGACCAACCCGATCCCTGTCGAGCAACCGGCCGAAGCCAGCGTTCAGTTCGGCGCGTGGTTCGGCAGCCCGTACCTGGGTAACCAGGAAGCGCTGCCGCTCGGCACGACGTCATTCAATCAATGCGGCGAGTACTACCACATCGCACACAGCCACGATCTGACCCAGATCAACGGCTGGAACACGCTGATGGTCGGGTTGATCACGTTCACACGTGTCGACCCGCCCTTGGGCCCGAACAACCATTGCCCGGTCAACTGAGGCCCCGGCCCAGAAAGGGATGAGCCATGCATAACAGTCGCTATACGATGTGGGCCGGGATCCTGCTTGGGCTTGCCGCGCTGGGTTTCGGTCTGACGCGCTCCGCGCAGGCCGCGCCCGGGCCGGTGACCGGCGTCGATTGCAGCACCGGCTGCACGCTCACGGCAGGCTACGGCTCCTACACACTGCCCACCGGCGCCGTGACCATCTACGGCTACACGGCCGACGGCTCGGCGCCGACCCAACCCGGCGGCCCCGTGCTGCTGACGACGGCCGGCACGTCGACCTCGATCACGCTGGTCAACGCGCTACCCGACACGACCTCGCTCAGCATCGCGGCGGCGGACCTCGCCCCCGATCTGACGGGCGTCGCGAACGGCGGGAGCACGACCTACACCTTCACGCCCACCGAGCCCGGCACGTACCTGTACCAGGCAGGCGTGATGACCGGCGGCGCCAGGCAGACGGCTCTCGGCCTCTACGGCGCCCTGATCGTGCGCCCGGCCAGCGCCGGCCAGCTCACCGATGACGCAACCAGCGCCTTCGACGACGAAGCCGTGCTGGTGCTGAGCGAGATCGATCCGCGTCTGAACGCCGATCCGGCCAACTTCGACCTGCGCCAGTTCCGCGGCGAGTACTTCCTCGTCAACGGCGCGATGTATCCGTCGATCCCGTCGATCAACACCTCGACGGGCAGCGCGCTGGCGCTGCGAGTGGTCAACGCCGGTCTGCGCAGCCGCACGATCGGGATGCTCGGGGCCGACATGACAGTCTTCGCCACCGACGCCGCTGCGCTGTCTCACGCGCGACGCTCGCTGGCCGAGTCGGTCCCGCCCGGCGTCACCACTGATGCGCTTGTTCAAGTCCCGGCGGATGCCACGATAGGCACGCAGTACCCGCTGTACGACACCGGGCTCGTCTTCCTGCGCAACGGCAACCAGGCCGGCGCCGGCGGCGTGCTCACGACCGTCGACGTCGCCAGCACCATCGCCCCGCCGGCCGTCGGCCCGATCGCGACCGGGCTCAGCCTGTCGCCGAACCCGACCACCGGAAGCGTCGACGTGACGCTCGATGCTGCGTTCCTCGGCGACGTGCAGACGGCCGAGTACTACATCGACACCGTCGATGGCTCGCCCGACGGCACGCTGGCGCTCACCGGCGCCACCGGATCGGACACGCTGTCCGCCGCGATCCTCCAGCCGCTCGCAGCGCTTGGCGAAACCCACCCGATCTTCGTCCGCGGGCAAGACTCGACAGGCACCTGGGGACCGTTCAACAGCGTCATCCTGGATCTGTACTCCGCGGGTCCGGTCATCAGCAATCTCAACCTCGACCATGGCGGCCTGAATCAGGACGGGACCGAGATCAACCCGACCAACGGCGCCCAGGACATCCATCTGTACGGCACGGCCAGCACGGGTCATGAAGACCCGAGCGGCAGCGTGTACGTCGCCTCGGCGCAGTACGAGATCGTCGGGACGGCGCTCAATGGCCCGCTGGCCTTGAACCTGCCCGGCACGACCCTCAGCGGTCTGTCTGCGACGATCCCGAGCGTCGGCGGTCTGGCAGGCCTGCCTGAAGGCGTGTACGACATCAGCGTCGTCGGCGTCGACACCAACGCGCTCACGGGCCAGGCCGGCGTCATGCAACTCTATCTCGACAAGACCGGCCCGCACGTGGCGGATGTGACCGTCTCGACCTCGCCGAACAACGGCACGGTGGCGGTCAGCCCGTACACGCCAGCGGTCCGCGTCACGGCCTCCTTCGCCGATCCGCTGTCGGCGGGTGTGCGCTCGCCGATCGCATGGGGCGAGCTCACGATCGACGGCACAGGGGCGGCGGTGCCCTTCGTCCCGGCCGCCGGCCAGTTCACGGCCGTGACAGAGATCGGCTATGCCGACATCCCGCTCACCACTGTGGCTGCCATGACCGAGGGCGTGCACATCCTGCACATCCGCGGACGCGACGCAGCGGGCAACTGGGGCCCGGTGTCGACCACGACTCAGCTAGTCGTCGACAAGACCGGCCCGAACGTGGGCGTCATCACGCTCACGCAGATCGTGGGTATCCGGCGCGTTCGCATCAACACGGTCGCCACCGACCCGGCTGTGCCCGGTGGCGCGCCCGGCAACGTGGCCCGAGCCGAGTGGTTCATCGGCAACGACCCGGGCGTCGGCCGGGGCTTCGCGATGACGGGCGTCTTCGGCGCAGCGTCGGTGGCGGTCACGGCGAACACGGGCACCCTGCCCAACAACCAGACCCTGACCATCAGCGTGCGCGCGCAGGACGCGGCCGGCAACTGGGGCCCCGTCAGGACCCACACGGTCCGCTTCCAGGGCAACAACCCTGTCATCCTGTCCAGCAACTTCTCGACGGCGAATCTCAAGGACTGGTCGGGCGTGGTCGGCATCGATCGCCTGACTCAATCGCTGGTGCAGCCGGCCGCCGGACCGTCGAGCGGACAGCTCGTCGCCGATATCAAGGGCGCAGCGGCCTCCTACGTCTTCGACTACTCGCCTTACAACACGACGTCGTACGGGGCCAGCTTCCAGTTCACGCCGACCGCCCTGGCGGGCCTGAACGGCGAGGCCATCGACGTCTTCGTCGGCCGCAACCGCAGCCAGGATCTGTTCAACATCCAGGTCGAAGATGACGGCAGCGGTCCTGAGGTTCGCGCCTGCGCGACCCAGAACGACGGCACTGTCGCCTGCACCGACTGGGGCCACCTGCCCTCCGGTTCGCACCGGCTGGGCATCATCTGGCAGGCCGGCGTGCACGCCCAGGTGATCCTGACGATCGACGGCCGCTACGCGGCGACGCTCTCGAACCTGAACACGTCGGGCTTCGAGCTCTACGAAGCGCGCCTCGGCGCACAGGGTCCGAGCCTGCAGGCAGGCATGACCGGCCGCCTGACCTTCGCGGACTTCACGTCGACGGCCCTTCCGTACGAGCTGTACGTGCCGCTCGTCCGGCGCTGACCAACACTTCCCAGCAGCCGCCCGCGTCTGAGATGCGGGCGGCTGCTGGCCCGGAGTCTGAGGTAAGATGAATCTCACAAACGTCGTGCCGATGCCCTCACAATCTCGCACCTGGTTGATTCGGATGGTCTTGCCGATGGCGGCGTTGATCGGGATCATGACTCTGGTGATCGTCTTTGCCTCGAAGCCGGCAGCGCCGGCCCCCGGCACCGACATCCACACGATGCCGAGCAGCAACGAGATTGAAAGCCGCTTCGGCGTGCGCTTCACCCAGGTGGGCATCACGGCAGACGGCGGCATGGTCGACCTGCGCTACCGGGTCCTGGACCCTGACAAGGCGATGGCGGTCATGGACATGGCGATGAGCGGCGGAAGCAGCAACCCCGACGCCCCCTGGCTCATCGTCGAAGGCGACGGCACTGAGATCAAGAACTCCGAAGTGATGTCGATGAAGCAACTGCCGGAGCCCAACTCGGTGCAGTTCGTGCTCTTCGCCAACCCGCGCGGTGTCCTCGAATCGGGCATGTTCGTCACGATCGTGGTCGGCGACCTGCGGTTGGCCCACGTGCCGGTCCAATGAACGGTGGGGCGGGTTCGGGGGTCATGAAGGCTCCGGGTCGCCGTCTCATCTGGCGGATCAGCTGCTGTCTGGCGTTCGTGGCAGGTGTCGTGAACGCCAGCCCCGTCGCTGCAGCGCCGGCCGATCCTCGGAGCGCGGCGCAGTTCATCGTTCGATACCAAACGGATCTCGAGGGCGTCGCGTCGATCGATCTTCTGAGCCGCGCGACAGCCACCGATCTGCGCTATGTGCGTCGCATGGGCACCGGCGCTGACGTGCTGCGCGCCGCTCAGCCCATGACGACGGCCGAGGCCCAACGCCTCGCTGCGACCCTGGCCGCACAACCCGGCATCGCGTCAGCGGTCGTGGACGTTCGACGCACGGTGTCGCGCACCCCCAACGACACGCTGTACGCCACGCGCCAGTGGAATCTCAACGACGCCACCGGCGGGATCAACGCCGAGGCAGCCTGGGATGTCACGACCGGCAGCACCGACGTCGTGGTGGCCGTGATCGACACGGGTGTGATGACCGATCACCCCGACCTGCCCGCCGAGCGTGTGCTGCCGGGTTACGACTTCATCTCAGATCCCTTCACGGCCAACGATGGCGACGGCCGCGACGCGAACGCCTCCGACCCCGGCGACTGGATCGGCGCGGCGGACGTGGCCCTCGGAGCGCCGTGCGAAGGGCTGCCGACCGAGTCGAGTTCATGGCACGGCACGTCGGTGGCCGGCTTGATCGCGGCGCAGGGCGACAACGCGCGCGACATCGCGGGCGTGGCCTGGGGTGTCAGGGTCCTTCCGGTGCGCGCCGTGGGAAAGTGCGGCGGCTACGACTCGGACATCATCGACGGCATGCTCTGGGCAGCGGGGTTGAGCGTGGCCGATCCGGCGGTGCCGGCCAACCCGCATCCGGCGCGGATCCTCAACCTCAGCCTGGGTGGCCCGGGGGCGCCCTGCTCCGCCACAGCGTATCCCGACGTGATCAATCAACTCACTGCAGCCGGGGCCATCGTGGTCGTCGCCGCGGGCAACGATGGCGGCGCCGTCAACACGCCGGCCAATTGCGCGGGCGTGATCGCGGTCGGCGCCAGCGATCGCGGTGGCGACCTGTCGAGCTTCAGCAGCCGCGGCGGCGAGATGACCCTCTCGGCTCCCGGTGGCGACCTGGGCAGTGATCCGATCGTGTCGCTGTCGAACACTGGCGCCACCAGCCCCGTCAGCCCGACGTGGAAGATGACCATTGGCACCAGCGACGCGGCGCCGCAGGTGTCGGGCGCGGCCGCGCTGCTCGTGTCGATCCGACCGCTGCTGCCGCCCGACGAGGCCGCGACGATCGTGGCCTCCACGGCCCGCCCCTACACGCCGGGCAGCGCCTGCCTGACCACGTCGTTTGGCGACTGCGGCGCGGGGCGGCTCGACGTCGGCGCAGCGATCAGCGCGACTCTTTCAACACTGCCGTCGATCTCGACGCTCACCCCGAACGCCGCCTCGACAGGCGGCCCGGCGTTCACGCTAGTCGTGAGCGGCGCGGGTTACGTCGATGGGTCCGTTGTCTTATGGAACAACGTGCCATTGGCGACTACATTTGTGTCAAGTCAAGCGCTGAATGCGGATGTGCCAGCTGCCCTGATCGCGACGTCTGGTCCGGTCGACGTCCGCGTCGCCAGTCCGTCGCCGGTCGGGCGATCGTTCTTCCCGTCGGTGTTTCTCATCGGATCGCGGCTCTTTCTGCCGACTCTGCAGCGCGCTCCACAGGATTTGCCATGACCATGTCCGCCAAGCACCTGACGCTGCCCGTCACGGGCATGACCTGCGCGAATTGCGCCGCCAACATCGAGCGCAACGTGCGCAAGCTGCCCGGGATCGCGCTGGCCAACGTCAACCTCGCCAGCGAGAAACTGGCTGTCACCTTCGACCCGGCTCAACTCGACGAACACGCGATCATCGCCCGTGTGCAGAAGGCCGGCTACGGCGTGGCGATCGGCAAAGCTGAACTCCCGATCGCGGGCCTGGCTGACGCGTCAGACGCGTTGGCGCTCGAGCGCATGCTGCTCAAGCAAGATGGCGTGCTCAAAGCCAGCGTGGCCTATGGTGTGGATCGCGCCCGTCTGGAATACATCCCCGGGCTGACCAGCCTGGCCGAACTTGTGGAACTGATCGGACGCGCGGGTCATCGCGTGCTGGCCGAGAGCGACGATGCGGCGCCTGAGGACGTCGAGGCGCGCATCCGCGCCGACGAGCAGCGCCGGCATCTGCGGATGCTGGCGGTCGGCCTGATCCTGACCGTTCCGTTGATGGCGTACAGCATGGCCCGCGACTTCGGCCTCGTGCGCTTCGCCGGCGACGTCTGGGCGATGGCGCTGGCGGCCACGATCGTGCAGGTCGTCGTCGGGCGGCAGTTCTATGTCGGCGCGTACAAGAGCCTGCGCAGCGGCGGCGCGAACATGGACGTGCTGATCGCGATGGGCTCGACGGTGGCGTACGTGTACAGCCTCGCCATCGCGCTCGGCCTGATCCGCGACGTCTCGCACGTCTACTTCGAAACCAGCGCCACCATCCTCACCCTGATCCTGCTGGGCAAAGCCCTCGAGGCACGGGCGCGCGGGCGGGCCTCCGAGGCGATCCGCGGGCTGATGGGCCTGCGCGCCCGGACTGCGCGTGTGGTGCGCGACGGCGTCGAGGCCGAGGTGCAGATCGAGTCGGTCGTGGTCGGCGATGTGGTCGTGGTGCGGCCCGGCGAGAAGATCCCGGTCGACGGCGTCGTGTTGAGCGGCCGCGCGATGGTGGACGAGTCGATGCTCACGGGCGAGTCGCTGCCGGTGGCCAAAGAGCCGGGCGACGATGTGATCGCCGCCACGTTGAACAAAGACGGGTTGTTGACCTTCGAGGCGACGCGCGTCGGCAAGCACACGACGCTGGCGCAGATCATCGCGCTGGTCCAGGAAGCCCAGGGCAGCAAGGCCTCGATCCAGCGCCTGACCGATCGGATCAGCACGATCTTCGTGCCGGCCGTGATCCTCCTGGCGGCGTTGACTTACATCGGCTGGATCCTGATCCGCAGCGTCAGTTGGACCGACGCGCTGGTCAACGCCGTGGCGGTGCTGGTGATCGCCTGCCCCTGCGCGCTCGGGCTGGCGACGCCGACGGCGGTGATGGTCGGCAGCGGTCGCGGCGCAGAGAACGGCATCCTCTTCCGTAACAGCGACGCGCTCGAGCGTCTGCAGCGCGTGACCACCGTGGTCTTCGACAAGACCGGCACGCTGACCCGCGGCACGCCGTCGGTGACCGATGTGGTGGTCGCGACGGGCGCCGTGATCGGCGAAGCCGAACTGCTGCGGCTGGCGGCCAGCGCCGAAGCCGGCAGCGAACATCCGCTCGGAAAAGCCATCGTCATGTCGGCCACCGAACGCGGCCTGGCGCTCTCGACGCCCGCGGCCTTCCAGTCGGTGGCCGGCGCCGGCGTGCGCGCCGACATCGATGGCCTGCAGATCGCGGTCGGCAACGCGCGCATGATGCGCCAGGCCGGCGTGGATCTGCACAGGATCGAGTCGACCCTCGAGCGACTGCAGGCCGAGGGCAAGACGGCCATGCTCGTCGTCGGCGACCTGGAGCTCGTGGGCGTGATCGCGGTCGCCGACACCGTCATGCCCGATGCGCGTGAAGCCGTGGAGCAATTGCGCGCTCAGGGTCTCGACGTGCTCATGCTGACCGGCGACAACGCCCGGACAGCCGAGGTGATCGCGCGCCAGGTGGGCATCGAGCGAGTCATCGCCGACGTCCTGCCGCGCGACAAGGCCACGATCATCCGCGACCTGCAAGCCGGCTCAAACGGCCGTAAGGTCGAGGTCGCCATGGTCGGCGACGGCGTCAACGATGCGCCGGCGCTGGCGCAGGCAGACGTCGGCATCGCGATCGGCACGGGCACCGACGTAGCCATGGCGGCCGCCGGTGTCACCCTGATCGGCAGCGAGCTCAAAGGGATCGGTCGAGCGATCGCGCTCTCGCGCGCCACCCTGCAGACCATCCACCAGAATTTGCTCTGGGCCTTCCTGTACAACCTCGTCCTGATCCCGGTGGCGGCGTTCGGCCTGCTCGTGCCGGCGGTGGCGGCCGGCGCGATGGCGTTCAGTTCGATCTTCGTCGTCACTAACAGCCTGCGGCTGCGCCGGATCGCTCTACGCGTCGCAGCGCCCGCTCAAGGCCGCGGCGCACAGATGCTCGATCTGGCGCCTCGACTTGTCCTGCCGCTTGCCGCGCTCGTCGTGCTCATCGGCATCTCGACCGGCTGGATCCCGCTACCCCTTGTCAACCACGGGCCTGCCAGCCGCTACTCATCGCAGGTCGAAGGCCTGAGCGGCGCTCTGCCCGTCGGGCAGCCGGTGCCGATCACGGTGTCGGTGATGGACCAGACCGGCAACCGCGAGCGGCCGCTGCTGCTGATGGACGAGAAGGCCCTGCACCTCGTCGTGGTCAACCGCGACCTCACGTCGTTTCAGCACGTCTTCCCCGAACGCAGCGCCGACGGGACCTTCCTGCTCTCGCTGACCTTCCCGGTCGCCGGCGACTACGTGGTCTACGGCGACTACATGCCGCTCGACAACGTCACGCAGCAGCTGAGCGTGCCGGTGCGAGTGGGCGGAGCGGGGTCGACGGCCGCGCAGCTGGTGCCCGACGCCGGCACGCCGAAGATCGTCGAGGGCTGGACGGTCACCCTGCGCGGCGCGAACGCCCTGCAGGCGAATCGCTACGAGACCCTCTCGTTCGAAGTCGTCGACGCGCAGGGCGCGGTGCTCACCCGCTTCGAGTCTTACCTCGGCGGCGCCGGTCATCTCGTGGCGGTGAGCCAGAATGCGGATCGCTATCTGCGTGTGCACGCCTCGAAGAAGCGCCTCGACTTCACCACGGCCTTCCCAGCGCCGGGGCTCTACAAGGTCTGGCTCGAATTCCAGCCGGCGGACCACGTCGTCGTCGTCGACTTCGTGATCGAGGTCAAGTAGAGCAATTCGCCCAGCCGAGCCGGCCCTTGAGGCCGGCTCTTTTTTTGCCGCGGATACACGGATTTCGCGGATTTTGGGATCGTGATTCCTAATCCGCGTCATCCGCGCAATCCGCGGCCAAAATCATCGATAGAATTCGGGCATGAACCTGCTCTTCTGCATCGCCCAACTCGAAGCCCAAGGCGCGGCCATCGTGCAGATGGTTAGTGGGCTGACGCCCGCGCAGACGCGATGGAAGCCGAAGCCATCGGCGTGGTCGGTGCTCGAGGTGCTGAATCACCTGATCGATGAGGAGCGCGAGGACTTTCCGGCCCGGCTGCGGATCGTGCTTTCCAACTCGGACGAACGCTGGGCACCCATCGCGCCGCAGGCCTGGGTCAGGCAGCGCGGCTACAACCGCCGGGATCTTCGCCAGTCGATCGCGGCCTTCCAGGCAGAGCGGTTGGGCTCATTGGCGTGGCTGCGCACCCTGCCGCCGCGCCCGGCCTGGCGTCGTCGTTACCGTTACGGCACGTTGACGGCCGGCGACCTGCTCGTCGCCTGGACCGCCCACGACGTCCTCCACCTGCGCCAGTTGACCGAGCTGCGCTACGCCTTGATCGCGCGCGACGGCGAGCCCTTCAGCCCCTCCTACGCCGGCGAGTGGTAGGCGGGCGATTCTGCCGCGAATTTCGCAGCTTGCGCGGATGCCTCAAGGACTATCTGTGTAATCCGCGAAATCCGCGGCTGAATCGCCCTGCTTGTTGTTCCTGAAAAAGCCACAACTACGATCCGGGTCTGCTACAATCCGCGCATGGCCCTCCCGGACGTGTGCCCGTTGTGCGGCCGTCCCATCGATCCCGCTATTCGACAACTGCAAGGCCCGCCCGACGCCTTCGTCGCGCGTCGGCTGCGCGCCGAGAATCCCGGCTGGCAACCCGATCAGGGCGCCTGCCCGGACTGCGTGTACCGGGCCGCCAGCCGCGAGCGCGCCTCGGTCAATGGGGTCGATGTGCAGGCCATCCTTGGCCTGCCCTTCCCGGCCGATGACCCCGACCTGGCCAATCTGATCCCAACCCCGCAGCGCGTGCCGATCAACCCGCAGTACACGGGCCGCGGCGTCACTGTGGCGTTCCTCGACTCGGGCTTCTTCCCGCATCCGGACCTCATCCGCCCGACCAATCGCATCGCGGCCTACGCCGACGCGACAACTCCGACGCCAACCGAGCGGGCCACGTTCGGCAAGATCCAGGCGACCAGCTGGCACGGCCTGATGGTCAGCGCGATCGGCATCGGCAACGGCTGGATGTCTGAAGGGCGCTACCGCGGGATCGCGCCGCGCGCCCGGGCGGTGTTGGTGAAGACCGGCAACCGGCGCAGCCGCTCGATCACCGAGCGCGACATCAGCCGCGCGCTGAAGTGGGTGATCGCCCGCAAGGCCGACTACGACATCAAGATCGTCAACATCTCGCTTGGCGGCGACCATGTCAACACCGGCCGGTTGACCGAACTCGACGAGCGCGTCGAGGAGGCCTCTGCTGCGGGCATCCTGGTGGTGGCGGCCGGAGGCAACAGCGGTCAACGCGGCGTGATGCCGCCGGCCAGCGCGCCCTCGGCCCTCACGGTCGGCGGGCTCGACGATCGCAACTCCCTCGCGTCGACCAACTGGCGCCTGTACTGGTCGAGCTATGGCCACGGCGCTCACGGCGTGGCCAAACCCGAGGTGATCGCGCCGGCGATCTGGCTCGCGGCGCCGATGCTGCCCAAGACCACAACCCATCACGACGCCCTATACCTTAACAAGCTGCTCGGCCTCGGCGAGGCTGAACTTGCCGAGGCACTGCAAACGCCGCACGCGCTCAAGCGCCTCGGCAAACGGGTCGCCGATCTGGCGCCAGACGAAGTGCGCCGCCTGATCCGCTCGCGCATGGTCGAGCACAAATACATCCATCCGCACTACCAGCACGTCGATGGCACTTCTATGGCGGCCCCGATCGTGTCGGGCATCGCGGCGCAGATGGTCGAGGCCAACCCGGCGCTGACGCCTTCCCAACTCAAGGCCCTGATCACGGCCACCGCGACGCCGCTCGCCGACGTGCCGCTCGAGCGCCAGGGCGCCGGCATCGTCAACGGGGCGCGGGCCGTCGCCGCGGCGCTGCGCCTGGCCGCCCTGCACGACAGCGCGCCGCGTTCGCCGCAGCGCTCGATCACGTTCCACTACTACGACCGCGAGGCCAAGCAGGTGGCCGTGGTCGGCACTTTCAACAACTGGCTACCGTACGGCTACGAGCTCGACCCGTATGCGCCCGGCGCCTGGCGCCTGACGGTGCCGGCCTTCGCGCCGGGCCGACACGCCTACAAGTTCCTGATCGACCGCACCCGCTGGACAGCCGACCCCGAGAACCCGAACCGGCTGCCCGACGGAACAGACGGATTCTTTTCACTGCTGGAGATTTGATGAATCGAGAATTTCACCGCTGGTTCAGCCCCAACCTGCAACGCGACATGGAGCTGCTGGTCTTCGGTCATGCCGGCGCGCGCCTGCTGATCTTCCCGACGTCGAAGGGGCGTTTCTATGAATGGGAAGACCGCGGGATGATGAACGTGCTGGCTGACTCGATCAACGCCGGGCAGCTGCAGGTCTTCTGCGTCGACAGCGTCGACGAAGAGAGCTGGTACGCCTGGTGGAAGCACCCGGGCTCGCGCGCCTGGCGCCAGACCGAATACGACCGCTACCTGTGCGACGAAGTGCTGCCGTTGACCCGATCCAAGAACCCCGACATGACCATGATCACGCTCGGGGCCAGCTTCGGCGCGTATCACGCGCTCAACTTCGCCTTGCGGCATCCCGAGCTCGTCGGTCGCGCGATCGGCCTGAGCGGCGTCTACGACATCAGCTATTGGGCCAGCGATTACTCAGGCGGCGACGTGTACTTCCACAACCCCGTCGCCTACATGGCCAACGAAGCCAACCTGGGCCGGCTCTCGGCCCTGCAACGCATGGACATCATCCTGGCCGTCGGACGCGACGACCGCCTGCGCGAGCAATCCGAACGGCTCTCGAGCGTGCTCTGGGGACGCGGCATCGGCAACGCTCTGCGCCTCTGGGACGGCTGGGCCCATGACTGGCCCTACTGGACGGAGATGATCCGCCTGTACGTCGGCGGCCACGACTGATGTGATATGGATGCCCGCTTGAGCGGGACGTACCTTCAATCCTTTTCTGGAGGAGCCATGAAAAAGATCGGCGTCATCGTCGGGCGCGAGTGGAGCTGGCCGCCGGCGTTCATCGAGGAAGTCAACAAGCGCGGGGCGGGCGTGGAGGCCGAGTACGCCAAGCTCGGTGGCACGCGCATGAACGAACCGTGCCCGTACGCTGTGGTCGTGGACCGGATCTCGCACGAAGTGCCTTACTACCGGTCGTATCTCAAGAACGCGATGCTGCAGGGCACTCACGTCATCAACAACCCGTTCATGTGGACGGCCGACGACAAGTTCTTCGGCGCCTCGCTGGCCGACCGGATCGGCGTCGCCAGCCCGCGCACCGTCGTTCTGCCGAACAAGGAATACGTGCCCGGGATCGTGCACGACGAGAGCCTGCGCAACCTCGAATACCCGCTCAACTGGCAGAGCCTTGTCGAGAGCGTCGGCGGCTTCCCGGTCATCCTCAAGGACGCGCATGGCGGCGGCTGGAAGCAGGTGCATGTCTGCCGCTCGCTCGAGGACCTGTGGAACGCCTACAACCAGTCTGGCCTGCTGACCATGGTGCTCCAGGAGTTCATCACCTGGGATCACTACGTCCGCTGCATGTGCCTGGGCCAGCGCGACGTCCTCGTCAAGCGCTACGACCCGAACACGCGCCAGTATCTGCCGACTGACGGGCTTGGCCAGGAATTGATCGATCGGATCGTCGCAGACAGTCTCAAGCTGGTGCGCGCCCTCGGCTACGATATGAACACGATCGAGTGGGCGGTCCGCGGCGACGTGCCCTACGCCATCGACTTCATGAACCCGGCGCCCGACATGGACGTCAACTCGACCGGCTACGACTACCACCGCTGGTGCGTCGAGAAGATGGCCGATCTGTGCATCGAACTGGCGAACAGCGGCAAGCCGCCGATCACCGAGACGCGCTGGAACAGTCTGTTTTAGCTGAATGCGGGTGAGCGGGTATGCTCGCACCCGCTCACCCGCATTCAGCCTCTTTCGGACCTTGACCGGAGGTCAGCATGAACGACACGCGCGATGCCATCGAGTTCTATCATTCGCTGCTCGATCCGCGCACGGCCGGCGAGAGCCATGACCAGCTGTTGGCTCAACAGCAGCGTCGCGGTCTGTTCTTCGGCGACCGGGCGCTGTGCACGGTGCTCCGCCCGCGCTTCCTGCATCCCCGCCAGTATCGCAAGATCCAGGATTCCATTCGCGCCATCATGCCGGCCTTTGCCAGGGTGCACGAGGCTGCGTTGGCCGATGCCGACTTCCGCTATCAGTTCCGCCTCAACGAGTGGGAGGAAGAACTGATCCACCTCGACCCGGGCTTTCCGGCTTCGAGCCCGACGGCGCGCATGGACACGTTCTTCGACGAAGAAGAAGAACTTTGGATGACGGAGTACAACGCCGAGACGCCCGCTGCGATCGCCTACAACGACGTCCTGACCGAGGTCTTCCTGGCGCTGCCGGTCATCCGCGAGTTCGAGAAGCGCTACGACATGCGCCCGCTGCCCGCGCGCCACAGCATGCTGCACACCCTGATCGACTGCTACAGGGCCTGGGGCGGCCAGGAGAAGCCGCGCATCGCGATCCTCGACTGGCACGAGGTGCCGACCTACAGCGAGTTCGTGCTCTTCCGCGACTACTTCGCGTCGCACGGCTACGAGTGCGTGATCGCTGACCCGCGCGACGTGACCTACGAGAACGGCCGGCTCTACGCCGACGGCCGCCCCGTGCACATCATCTACAAGCGCGTGTTGATCAGCGAACTCGAGGCGCGCGGCGGGCGCAACCACCCGGTCTTCAGGGCTGTGCGCGACCGCGCCGTGTGCATGATCAACCCCTTCCGCTGCAAGATCCTTCACAAGAAGGCCAGCCTGGCCGTGCTCAGCGACGAGGCCAACGCCCACCTCTTCAGCGCCCGCGAGCGCAAGGCCATCGCCGCGCACATCCCGTGGACGCGCCTGGTCGCCGAGCGCAAGACCGTCGTCGACGGCCAGACTGTCGATCTGATGAACCATCTGGTCAAGCACCGCGGCGACTACGTCCTGAAGCCCAACGATGAGTACGGCGGCAAGGGCATCGTCCTCGGCTGGGAGACCGACCAGACGACCTGGGAGCGCGCCCTGCGCGGGGCGCTGGCCGAGCCCAGCATCGTGCAGAAACGGGTCAACCTGCCCAAATTCCCCTACGCCAGTTGGGTCGACGGCGACGTGCACATTTACGACCGCATGCTCGACACTAACCCGTATCTCTGGTACGGCCAGTACGTGGCCGGCTGTCTCACCCGGCTCTCGACGGTCTCGCTCCTCAACGTCACCGCCGGCGGCGGAAGCACGGTGCCGACGTTTGTGGTGGAGAAACGGGCGTAGGAAGACGGCGGACGGCGGACCGCAGACCGCAGATTGGTGGGGCCAGAGAAGCTATGGAGTTCAAATTCGAGAAGCTCGAAGTCTGGAAATTGGCGTTGGAGTATACGGATCAGGTTTATGACCTGGCGGGTCAGTTGCCCCGTCAGGAGGAGTACACCCTGAGGTCGCAGATCACGAGGGCTGCAACTTCGATTGGATTGAACATCGCAGAGAGTTCCAGTGGCCAATCCGATGCAGAGCAGGCACGCTTTATTGGCCTGGCGCTGCGCTCACTGATCGAGACCGTAGCCTGTTTGAGGCTCATCGAACGGCGCGCCTTCTCTATCGATGCAAAAACCCTCTCAGCGCTCGATGCGACCGCGCACACTCCGGCCATCAAGCTCCAGGCATTTCGACGCTCGCTCGACAAGGGCTATCGTCGTGTGAGCGACTCTGCGGAAAGAGTCACCTTGGTTGATGACGTTGTCTAGGCAATCCAGCCACCTGCTGCGGTCCGCGGTCAGCAACCAACAGGTTGCGCGCGGTCCGCGGTCCTCCCAGGAGCCTCAATGACCACCGTCCCCTCCTTCAACATCGGCATCGAGGAAGAGTATCAGATCATCGACCCTGAGACGCGCGAGCTGAAGAGCTATATCACCGAGATGCTCGCCGCCGGGAAGATGGTGCTGGCCGAGCAGATCAAGGCGGAGCTGCACCAGTCGATCGTCGAGATCGGGACGAGCGTGTGCAACACGCCGGCCGAGGCCCGCGCCGAACTGGTCAGGCTGCGCCGCGGCGTGATGGATCTCGCGGCCCAGAAGGGGCTCAAGATCGCCGCGGCGGGAACTCACCCGTTCTCGAACTGGCAGACGCAGGAGATCACGCCCTTCGAGCGCTACGCCGGCGTCAAGAACGACATGAAGATGCTGGCCCAGCAGCTGCTGATCTTCGGCACCCACGTGCACATCGGCATCGAGAACCGCGAGTTCATGATCGACGCCCTCAACGTCGTCCGGTATTTCATGCCGCACGTGCTGGCCCTCAGCACAAGTTCGCCGTTTTGGGTCGGCCAGGAGACCGGGCTGAAGAGCTACCGCAGCATCGTCTTTCGGAACTTCCCGCGCACCGGCACCCCGCCGCGGCTGTCATCGTGGGCCGAGTTCGAGCGCTACCGCGACACGCTGGTGCACACCCGGTCGATCCCAGACGGCACCAAGATCTGGTGGGATGCGCGCCCGAATTTCAACTACCCCACCCTGGAGTTCCGCGTCTGCGATGTCTGCACCCGCGTGGACGAAGCCGTCTGCATCGCAGCGATCTTCCAGGCCCTGATCTACAAGCTCTGGAAGCTGCGCCAGCAGAACATGACCTTCCGCGTCTATTCGTCGTCGCTGATCGACGAAAACAAGTGGCGGGCCGTGCGCTACGGCATCGAAGGCAAGCTGATCGACTTCGGCAAGGGCGAGGAGATGCCTGCCAGGGATCTCATTCGCGAGATGATCGGCTGGTTTCTCGACGACGTCCTCGACGAGCTCGGCACCCGCAAGGAAGTCGAATACGCCTATCACATCCTCGATCACGGCACCAGCGCCGAGCGCCAGCTGCGCACCTTCCACGAAACCGGCTCGCTCCAGGCCGTCGTCGATCAGCTGATCCGCGAGACGGAAGAGACTGTCTTGTAGTCGAGTAGTCTTGTAGTCGACTACAAGACTACTCGACTACAAGACTATTTGACTACTCGACCACAGGACTACCCGACATGTCTTTGACTTTCCTATGCATGGCGAGCTATTTCAAGGGCGTCGATTTCTTGAGGGCCGTGAAGTCGATGGGGCACTCCGTGCTCCTGCTGGTATCCGAGAAGCACAAGGACGACCCCTGGCCGCGGGACGTCATCGACGAGTTCTTCGTGCTCCCGTCGCTGCAGAAGATGCCCGACGTGCTGTATACGATCGCGTGGCTGATGCGCGGGCGCAAGGTCGACGCGCTTGTGGCGCTCGACGATTTCGACGTCGAGACGGCCGGCCTGCTGCGCGCGCACCTGCGTCTGCCCGGCCTGGGCGAGACGGCGGCGCGCGCCTTTCGCGACAAACTGACCATGCGCGAATTGGCCCGGGCTGCGGGGGTTCGCGTGCCCGACTACACGCGCGTGGTCAACTACGACGAACTCCGCGACTTTATGGCGCGCGTGCCGGCGCCCTGGGTCCTCAAGCCGCGTTCGGAAGCCAGCGCGATGGGCATCCGCAAACTGCACGATTCCGAGCAGCTCTGGCGCACGCTCGATCAACTCGGCGATAGCCAGTCGTTCTTCGTGCTCGAACGTTTCGTGCCCGGCGACGTCTTCCACGTCGACTCGCTGGTCAACGACGGAGAGCCGGTGTTCGTGCGGCCGAGCACGTACGCCCGCCCGCCGATGAACGTCTACCACGAGGGCGGTGTCTTCGGCTCGCGCACGCTCGACCTGGCCTCGCCCCTGGCGCAGGACCTGCTCGAGATCAACGCCCGGACGTTGCGAGCCCTCGGCATGATCCGCGGCGCCAACCACGCCGAGTTCATCCGCGGCCACGCCGACGGCGAGTTGTACTTTCTCGAATGCGCGGCCCGCGTCGGCGGCGCCAACATCGCCGAGATGGTCGAATACGCCAGCGGCGTCAACCTCTGGGCCGAGTGGGCCCGGATCGAGGAAGCCTATCTCACCGGGCATGCCTACGTCCCGCCGCAGCCCCGCGGCGACTCGGCCGGCGTGCTCGTCTGTCTCGCGCGTCAACAATGGCCGGACCTGAGCGGCTACACCGATCAGGAGATCGTCTGGCGTCTGCATAAGGAACACCATGCCGGCCTGATCGTGGCCTCGCCCGATGCCGGCCGGATCGAAACGTTGCTCAATTCCTACCTCGACCGCTTCGCCGGCGACTTCCTCGCCACCGCGCCGCCGAAGAGCACGTTCACCGAAATGTGAAGAAATGGGTGATTGGATGAGCGGGGGAGTGGGTGAATGGCGCGCCATCCACCCACT